>CABVAC010000005.1 GCA_902496275.1 uncultured Collinsella sp.
CCGATGCCGCTCATGGCAGATACCGGCAGCGCGGCCAAAAAGCGCTGCTCGGTTCCGGGGCGCACGATGGTCAGTCCAAACGGCTTATCCCGCTCGCTTGCGATCTTTGCGACCGTCTTGTTGCAGCCCACGCCAATGGAGCACGTTACTCCCAGCGTTGCCACGCGGTCGCTTATACGCCGCGCAACCAGCAGCGGGTCTTCGGGCGCAAAGCGACCCGGTGTGATATCGATAAAGGCTTCGTCGATGGATACGCGCTCAACGCGCGGGGTCTCGTCGGCGAGAATCGCCATGACCTGCGTGCTCACCTCGCGGTAGCGATCAAAGTGCCCGTGCGTCCAAATGGCTTGCGGGCACAAGCGCCGTGCCTCGGCCGAGGCCATGGCAGAGTGCACGCCAAAGCGACGCGCCTCATACGAACACGTGGACACGACGCCACGCGAATCGGCGTCTCCGCCCACGATGAGCGGCTTTCCACGCCACTCGGGATGATCGAGCATCTCCACGCTCGCAAAAAACGCATCGAGGTCCATCAGACCCACCGCCGGACCCGTCCAGGGAGGCGGCGTGACGCCTATGGCATCCTCATAACCGTATGTATGTTCGCGTCTTTCCATGTCATGAGTATACCGCGCAGCTCATGTGGGGTGCGTGTATGTGCTTGCAAATCCCGAATTCTTGTCTAAGATATGGATTTGCCCTCGACTACACCGAAGAAGTTGGTCTCACGGACTTCACCTGCCCGCGTCGATGGCGTATTATGTTCAACTGTTTGTTTGTAGTTGCAGCCTAAAGCTGCTTGGTTGGAGGAGTTTCCTTTGGCAGTCAAGATTCGCCTTGCTCGTCACGGCGCTAAGAAGCGTCCGTACTACCGTGTCGTCGTCGCCGATTCCCGCGCCCCGCGTGACGGTCGTATCATCGAGGAGGTTGGCCGCTACAACCCGATGACCGCCCCCAAGACCATCAACCTCGACCTCGAGAAGATCGCCGACTGGCAGTCCAAGGGCGCTCAGCTCACCGACGCCGTCGCCGCTCTGGTCAAGGCCGCCAACGAGGGCGAGAAGACCGAGACCGTCGTCAAGAAGTCCAAGAAGCAGCTCGCCAAAGAGGCCGAGGCCGCTAAGGCTGCCGCTGAGGCCGCTGAGGGCGCCGAGGAGTAAATCGTGCCTGAGGTTGACGCTGCACAGCTCGAGGGTGAGGCAATGCTCTCAGATCGCATCGCCGATCTCGTCGAATATCTCGTTGTTCAGATCGTCGACGACCCGGATTCCGTGAGCCTTGAGGTCATCGATGGTGACGACGCCTCTACGATTGAGGTTTCGGTCGCCGAGGATGACGTCGCTAAGGTCATCGGCCGTCGTGGCCGTACCATCAAGGCCATTCGCACGCTCGCCCGTGCACTGGCCGCTCGCCTCGACACTGCTGTCGAGGTAGAGGTTCTGGGCTAGGACCTTGAGGTCCCAGTACAAAAACATCGCCCGTGTGGTCAAGCCGCACGGAAGGAAGGGGGAGGTCCTCGCGCAGCCGCTGCGGGGGCTTCCTTCTGTATTAGAGCCGGGCATGCACGTAGCCCTGACGCCGCCGGCGCTCAAGCGCGACCGCTTTTGCACGGTCGTGTCCGTCACCGATACGGGCGATGGCGATCTGGTCTCGTTTGAGGGTATTGACGACTTGACGGCCGCCGAGGGCATCACGGGATGCTATGTGCTGGCAAATCGCGACGACTTTGAGCTCGATTCGCTCGACGCTGCCTATACCGACCTGATGGGTCGCGAGGTGGTCGACGAGCGCTTCGGTTCGCTCGGCACGATCGTCGAGATCATGTCGACGCCCGCTAACGATGTTTGGGTTGTCGAGGGCGATCGGTACGGCGAGGTACTGATTCCCGTGATCGAGCAGGTTGTGCTCGATCTTCCCGACACAGGAACAATTTCCGTCCACGTTATGGACGGCCTGATCGATATGGACAAGTAGGGAGGACAACATGCTGATCGAGACCCTTTCGGTCTTTCCCGAGATGTTTGAGCCCGTCATGTCCACATCGATCTTGGGCCGCGCCCGCAAGGCCGGCCTTTTTGATTTTAAGGCGTATAACCTGCGCGACTGGACGCACGACCGCCATCGTACCGTCGATGACGAGCCGTACGGCGGCGGGCAGGGCATGCTCATGAAGGTCGAGCCTATCGCAGAGGCCATCGAGGCCATTAGCGCAGAGGGTCCCAGGCCTACTGTGGTGTTCTTTACCCCCTGTGGCGAGCCCTTTACGCAGCATGTGGCCGAGCGCCTGCTCAAAAGTGAGCGCCTGCTGTTTGTGTGCAGCCGCTACGAGGGCGTCGACGAGCGTGCGTATGCGTATGCCGATGAGCGTCTGTCGATCGGCGACTACGTGCTTACGGGTGGCGAACTTCCCGCTATGGTCGTTGCCGATGCCGTCGTACGCCTGATTCCCGGCGCCCTGGGCGACGAGATGAGCAATGTGGACGAGTCATTCTCGACCGCCGAGGACGGAGGCCTGCTCGAGTACGCGCAGTACACCCGTCCCGCCGAGTTCAACGGCGAGAGCGTGCCGCCGGTGCTTGTGAGCGGCGATCACGCCAAGGTCGATGCCTGGCGCCGTAAGAATGCCATCGAGCGCACCTGCCGCTGGCGTCCCGACCTGATCGAGACGGCGCGCCTTACGCCACAGGAGCGTGCGTACGCGCAGGAGATTCTGGACGCTTCGTATTCGCAGAGCGAGGAGTGAGAATGGTTCCATCGCAGCATTCCGCGTTGAGGGGCGCTTTTGAGTGGATCGCGGTCATCGCGATCGCACTGGTCGCCACCTTCTTGATTCGCTCGTTTGTGGTCGAGCCCTTTGTGGTGCCCACCGGCTCCATGGAGTCCACGATTGAGATTGGCGACCAGATCCTGGCACAAAAGGTGAGCCTCGAGCTCGGTCAGCCCGTCAAGCAGGGCGATATCGTGGTGTTTCACAACCCCGATGGCACCTCCGAGCATGATGTTCTTGTCAAGCGTGTTATTGCCACGGCCGGCCAGACGGTTGACCTGCAGGATGGCAAGGTGGTTGTTGACGGCCAAGCGCTCGACGAGGACTATACGACGGGCATGAGCTGGCCACTTTCGGTCCAAGCGCCCGGCGCTCAGGTAAGCTATCCCTACACCGTTCCCGACGGGTGCGTGTGGGTGATGGGCGACAACCGCGAAAACTCTGCCGACTCACGCTACTTTGGTCCCGTCGATCGCTCTGATTTGATCGCTGTGGCACTCGTTCGCTACTGGCCGCTCAACCGCATCGGCGCTATCGACTAAAAACCGCTATAGTACAGTACCTAACCGTGTAATCGTTTCGACGAGGGGATATTAGAGGCATGAACGCTTCATCGCTTTCCTTCCAAGACATCATCCTGCGCCTCCAGCAGTACTGGGGCGAGCAGGGCTGCGTCATCATGCAGCCCTATGACTCCGAGGTCGGTGCCGGTACCTTCCATACCGCGACCACGCTGCGCTCGCTCGGTCCCGCCGAGTGGCGCACCTGCTATGCGCAGCCCTGCCGCCGTCCCGCCGACGGCCGCTACGGCGAGAACCCCAACCGCATGCAGCACTACTATCAGTTCCAGGTGCTCATCAAGCCCTCGCCGGTCAACGCCCAGGAGCTCTACCTGGGTTCGCTGGCCGCCATTGGCCTGGACCCCAACGACCATGACGTCCGCTTTGTCGAGGACGACTGGGAGAGCCCGACCCTTGGCGCCTGGGGCCTTGGCTGGGAGGTCTGGCTCAACGGCATGGAGGTCACGCAGTTTACGTACTTCCAGCAGGTGGGCGGCATCGAGGTCGACCCCGTGCCCGTCGAGATCACCTATGGCCTGGAGCGTATCGCCATGTACGCCCAGGGCGTCAACTCGGTCTACGACCTGGTGTGGAGCTACCTGCCCGACGGCACGCCCATGACCTATGGTGACGTGTTCCTCGAGAACGAGCGCGAGTTCAGTGCCTATAACTTTGAGGTCGCCAACGTCGAGATGATGCGTCAGAAGTTTGACGACTACGAGGCCGAGTGCCACTCCTGCCTGGAGCGCAAGCTTCCGCTGCCGGCGTACGACTGCGTCATGAAGTGCAGCCACGCCTTCAACCTGCTCGATGCCCGTGGCGCCCTGTCCGCGGTCGAGCGTGCCAACTACATCCTGCGCGTCCGCGCCGTCGCCAAGGCGTGCTGCGAGGCCTACATGGCCGAGGTCGCCGGAGTCAACGAGAATGCCGACCAGGAAGGCGAGGTGGCGTAAGCCATGGCAGACGCTAAGGATTTCCTGTTTGAGATCGGTACGGAGGAAATGCCCTCCGCGCCGCTGAACAATGCCGTCAAGCAGCTTGGCACCATGATCGCCAAGGGTCTCGATGAGGCCGGTCTGGCCCACGGCGAGGTCCGCGTGATCTCGAGCCCGCGTCGTCTGGCTGCACTCGTTGCCAACGTCGCCACCGCGACCGATGAGGTTCACGAGGTCAAGCGTGGCCCCGCGGCCAACATTGCCTTCGACGCTGACGGTAACGCCACCAAGGCCGCCCAGGGCTTTGCCCGCAAGTGCGGTGTGGCTGCCGAGGACCTGGTCCGTCGCGAGGACACCGACGGTCGCGAGTATGTGTTCGCCGAGAAGAACATTCCCTCCGCACCGGCTACGCCGATTCTGACCGCCCTGTGCGAGAAGACTATCGCCGGCCTGCAGTGGCCCAACTACCGCAGCCAGCGCTGGGGCCACGAGCACGCTACGTTTGTTCGTCCGGTCCGTTGGATCTGCTGCCTTCTGGGCGAGGATGTTGTGCCCGTGTCGTTTGCCGACGTGACGAGCGGCAACACCACGCGTGGTCATCGCGTGCTTGGCCCCGGTGACCATGTGGTTGCCAGCCCCGCCGTCTACGAGCAGGTGCTTGAGGACGCCGGCGTGCTTTCTGCCGAGCGTCGTCGCGAGGCCATCCTTGCCGGTATCGCCGAGGTCGAGGCCGCTCGCCCCGGCTGTCATGTCGACACGCCCAAGAAGGTCTTCGAGGAGGTCATTAACCTCTGCGAGTGGCCGACGGTGCTCGTCGGTACCTTCGATGAGGAGTTCCTCAAGGTCCCGCACGAGATCATCTGCGAGTCCATGCTCACCAACCAGCGCTACTTCCCGATCTATGACGGCGAGGGCAAGCTCACGCGTGAGTTCGTGGTCGTCTCCAACAGCAAGCCTGAGAACGCCGAGCGCGTGATCGACGGCAACGAGCGCGTCGTGCGCGCCCGTCTGGACGACGCAAAGTTCTTCTACGAGGAGGACCTGAAGATCTCCCTCGACGAGTTCCGTGATCGTTTGGCCAAGGTTGCCTTCCAGGAGAAGCTCGGTAGCGTGCTCGCCAAGTCCGAGCGCATCGAGCAGCTCGCACTCGCTATTGCCCGTGAGGCTCATCTGGGCGCCCACCTGGCCGCCGATGCCGCTCGCGCCGCGCACCTGTGCAAGGCCGACCTGGTGTCTAACGCCGTCGTTGAGTTCACGAGCCAGCAGGGCGTGATGGGCGGTTATTACGCGACCGCGATGGGGGAGAATGACGAGGTCGCCCATGCCATCCGCGATCACTATCGTCCCCGCTTTGCCGGTGACGAGTTGCCCGAGGGCACCGCTGGCTGCATCGTGGCCTGCGCCGACAAGCTCGATACCATCGCCGGTATCTTTGCCATCGGCGAGCCCCCGACCGGCTCCTCCGACCCCTACGCGCTGCGTCGTGCCGCTATCGGCATCATCAACATCCTGCGCGACCGCCTGCCGATCGACCCCACGTCGCTCATCGACTTCGCCCTCGAGCTCTACAGTGAGCAGGGCATTGAGTTCGACGCCGCCGAGGTCGCCCAGCAGGTTCGTGACTTCTTCCATGGCCGCCTGGTGAGCATGGCCCGCGACGAAAAGATCCCGGCTGATACCGTTGCCGCCGTCTCCGCGGTGCACATCATCGCCCCGTCCGTCTTCTTCGCCCGCTGCGCCGCCCTCGACGAGGCCCGCAAGAACGATGCCGAGACCTTTGACAACCTGGCTACGGCCTATGCCCGTGCCGCGCATATCTCCAAGCCCGAGCTGGGCGCGGAGTACGACCGCAGCCTGATGGGCGAGGCCGAGCTCGCGCTTGCCGATGCTTCCGAGGCTGCTCAGACTGCTGTCGATGCTGCCCTTGCTGCCGAGGACTACCCGGCCGCATTTGCCGCCCTCGCCGCCCTGCGCGCGCCCATCGACCGTTTCTTCGATGAGGTTATGGTCATGGACAAGGACGAGCAGCTCCGCGATAATCGCCTTAAGCTGCTCAACCGCTTCGAGGCCGTTTTCTCCGGCATCGCCAACATCGGTGAGCTTGCCCGCAAAAAGTAAGCCAGCCTGCGCATAAGCGCAAAAGGAGCCCCGCATGGATTGCCCGGTCACCGCTCGTCCCACCGTTATCGTTATCTCCGACTCGCTCGGTGATACCGCTTGTGAGGTGGTGCTTGCGGCGTCCGGGCAATTTGATGAAGGGGTTTTTCGCGTTTTGCGCCTGCCTAAGGTGACCTCCGTGGAGCAGGTCAAGTCATTTGTGGGGCCGCGCGTCGATGCCGACCATCGCGATATCGCCGTGTTCCACACCATTGTCGACCCGGCCCTTCGTGCTCGTGTGCTCGACTACTTGGGTATGTTGCATATTCGCTCGGTCGACCTGATCGGCCCGACGCTTGCCGTGCTGTCGTCGCTCATCGGTGTGCCGTCCAAGGGCGTTGCGGGCGTGATTCACAGGACCGATGACCGCTATTTCCATCGTATCGAGGCCATGGAGTATTTCGTTGAGCACGATGATGGACGCGGCTGCGACGATCTGTCGGGTGCCGATATCGTGCTGTTGGGCGTATCGCGCACGTCCAAGACGCCGCTGTCGATGTATTTGGCCTATCAAGGTTACAAGGTTGCTAATGTCCCTCTGGCGCACGGCATGGAGCCGCCGAAGTCGATTTACGAGGTTGACCCGATGCGCCTGTTCGGCCTAATTTCGACCGTCGACGTTATTTCTGAGATTCGCGATAGCCGCTTGGGCGATGATTACGCCCGTGCCGTTGCCGGCTCCTATGCCGAGCCCGAGAGTGTGCGCAGCGAGCTCGAGGAGGCCCGTGCCCTCATGAAGCGCCTAGGCTGCTTTGTGGTGCGTACCGATGGCAAGGCGATCGAGGAGAGCGCATCCGAGATCATTAGCCACTTGGAGGAAATCCAAGAAGCCCGTGCCCGCCGCGCCGCCCGTCGAGCCTAATAGTAGCAGCATTTTGATAAAGCGATTTAGCAAAAATATCGCATCTGACCTGCACTTTCTTACAGTGGTATCTTCATAAGGTAACCACCTTTACCTACCGTTTACCGCCAGTTTTAGCACGTTTACCAAACCGCGCATCCTCTGCTTAAGCCCGCTCAAAACCCGCCGTATAGTTCCCTCACGGCCCGCATTTGGCGGGTCGATTCGTTACCACGGTCGTGCGCGTAAGTGCATGAAAGGGGAAGTATCGTGAACGATTGCAAGAGGGTTTACCGTTTTGGAACCGACGCCCAGGGCACCTGTGTCACTGAGGGCGACAAGTCCATGAACTTCGTGCTTGGCGGCAAGGGCGCAAACCTTGCCGAGATGAGCCGCATCGGCCTGCCGGTTCCCGGTGGCTTTACCATTACCTGCCAGACTTGCGTCGAGTACTCCGGTGCCGGCAACGTGTGGCCCGAGGGCGCACTCGATGAGATCGTTGCTGCCGAGGCGGACCTCGAGGCCCGCTGCGGCAAGAAGCTCGGCGACGCCTCCGATCCGCTGCTCGTGTCGGTTCGTTCGGGCGCTCCGTTCTCCATGCCCGGCATGATGGACACGGTCCTCAACTTAGGCCTCAACGACGACTCCGTTCAGGGGCTCATCGCCCAGACGCAAAATCCGCGTTTTGCTTGGGATAGCTACCGCCGCTTTATTCAGATGTTCTCCAACGTCGTTATGGGCGTTGACGCCGACCTGTTCGAGAACGCCCTGACCCAGGCCCGTCTGGTCGCCGGCGTTCGCGTCGATTCCGAGCTTTCGGCTGAGGACCTGCAGGAACTCGTCGAGACCTTTAAGGGCATCTTCTCCGAGAACGTCGATGCCTCCCTGTATCCCGAGCTCGAGGTCGCTGACGGCAAGCCCGTCTTCCCGCACGACCCGGAGCTTCAGCTACGCCTTGCCATCCAGGCCGTCTTTGGCAGCTGGATGAACGAGCGTGCCTGCATCTACCGCAAGCAGCATGGCATTTCCGACGACCTCGGCACCGCCGTCAACGTGCAGGCCATGGCCTTTGGCAACAAGGGCGAGACCTCTGCGACGGGCGTCGCCTTTACGCGTAATCCGGCCGACGGCACCAAGGAGTTCTACGGCGATTTTCTGGTTAACGCCCAGGGCGAGGACGTCGTCGCCGGCATCCGCAACACCGAGCCCATTGCCGACCTCAAGACCACCCCGGGCCTCGAGTCCGCAGGTGAGGAGCTCGAGCGCGTGTTCCTGACGCTCGAGGATCATTATCGCGATATGTGCGATATCGAGTTCACCATCGAGCAGGGCAAGCTCTGGATGCTCCAGACCCGCGTGGGCAAGCGCACCGCCGCCGCCGCCCTGCGCATCGCTATCGAAATGGTCGAGGAGGGCCTGATCACCCGCGAGGAGGCCGTGAGCCGCATCGATCCCGCGCAGCTCGACCAACTCCTGCACCCGCAGTTTGACGCCTCCAAGAAGTACGAGGCTCTCGCCAGCGGTCTGAACGCCAGCCCCGGTGCCGCCGTGGGCGAGGTCGTGTTCTCGAGCGACGACGCCGTCACGCGTTCCGCCGAGGGCCACAAGGTCATTCTGGTTCGTTGGGAGACCAACCCCGACGACCTGAAGGGCATGGTCGCCGCCGAGGGCATCCTGACCAGCCACGGTGGCAAGACGAGTCATGCCGCCGTTATCGCCCGCGGCATGGGTACGCCCTGCGTCTGTGGCGTTGAGCGCTTCCATATCGACGCCGCCGAGAAGGTCGTGCGCATCGAGGGCAGCGACCGCGTGCTGCGCGAGGGCGATGTTATCTCCATCGACGGCACCCAGGGCATCGTCGTCGACGGCGCCGTCGACCTGGTCTCCGCCGAGCTTACCGGCGATCTGGACACCATCCTGTCCTGGGCCGACGAGATTCGCCTGGACGAGACCTGTGGCCATGCCAACCATGTGCGCGTCAACGCCGACAATCCCGAGGATGCCGAGCTTGCGCTCGAGTTTGGCGCCGAGGCCATCGGCCTGTGCCGCACCGAGCACATGTTCCTGGGCGACCGCAAGAACATCATCCAGAGCTTTATCCTGTCTGACGATGAGGCCGTGAAGCAGCAGGCCCTGGCCGACCTGCTCAAGGTTCAGACCGAGGACTTCCTGGCGATGTTCAAGACCATGTCCGGTCGCGATGTGGTCGTCCGCCTGCTCGATCCGCCGCTTCATGAGTTCCTGGATAATCCTCGCGAGCTCGAGGTCGCCATCACCAAGAAGGAAGCCGCCGGCGCCAGCGAGGAAGAGCTTGCAGCCCTGCGCGCCCGCCTGCGTCGTATCGACGGCATGGTCGAGTCGAACCCCATGCTCGGCCTGCGCGGCGTTCGCCTGTCCGTCGTCTTTAGCGATCTGCCGCTCATGCAGGTTCGCGCCGTCGCCACGGCCGCTGCCCGCCTTATCAAGGAGGGCGTCGACCCGCATCCCGAGATCATGGTTCCGCTCGTTTCCATCACGGCTGAGCATGTCCAGACTCGCGAGGTCATCGAGCGCGTAATCGCCGAGGTTTCCGACGAAGAGGGTGTCGAGCTCAATATTCCCGCGGGCACGATGCTCGAGCTGCCGCGCGCCTGCATGGTCGCTGACGAGATTGCCCATCACGCAGACTTCTTCTGCTTTGGCACCAACGACCTGACCCAGACCACCTTCGGCTTCTCCCGTGACGATGCCGAGGCCAAGTTCATCCCGCTGTACATGCATAAGAAAATTCTGAAGGACAACCCCTTCGAGACCATCGACGCGGCGGTGCTGGAGCTCGTGCGCATGGCCGTGGAGAAGGGTCGCGCCACCAACCCCGACATGCACTTTGGCGTGTGTGGCGAGCACGGCGGCGACCCCAAGTCCATCAAGGGCCTGTTTAATGTGGCCGACGTGGACTACGTGTCCTGCTCGCCCTACCGCGTGCCCCTCGCACGCCTGGCTGCCGCCCAGGCCAAGCTCGAGGCGAAGCGCTCCGCGTAACGTTTTGGGTTCAGACGCCTAACGTAGCCCCCCCTCATGCCGTCCGTCTCATTCGTGAGGCGGACGGTTATCATGTGCGGGTTTTGTCTTTTTGTCTGCGTAAAAAATTGTTCTTGCAGCAGAAACCCGCGCGTGTATACTCGAATACGTTTGTTCAACTACGTGCCGGCCAGAGTGGTACGGCACCTCTAGAAGAGTAAGGAATTGCACATGGATTACATCCGCGCAATCGAGCGTCAGCAGATCCGCGAGGACATTCCTCAGGTTCGCGTCGCCGACAACGTCAAGGTTCACTACCGCATTAAGGAAGGCGACCGCGAGCGCATCCAGGTCTTCCAGGGCGACGTCATCCGCATGGCCGGCGCCGGTGCCCGCGAGACCTTCACCGTCCGCAAGATGTCCTTCGGTGTCGGTGTTGAGCGTACCTTCCCGCTTCACAGCCCCAAGATCGCCAAGCTCGAGGTCGTTCGTCATGGTCGCGTCCGTCGCGCCAAGCTGTACTACCTCCGCGACAAGGTGGGCAAGGCTGCTCGCATCCCCGAGAAGCGCTAAGAAGATCGCAGCGTCTGTCCACTCGTTTGGACACAAGGGTCACCTTCGGGTGGCCCTTCTTTTTATCTGATTTGCATGCAAGGAGGGCCTGGTATGGCCAATATGACGAGCTCGGTTTCGGCATCGCAGGTTGCCGGAGAGCTAGCGAGCGCAACGTTTGAGGAGATCCCCGCCCTCGTGGAGCATTATCGCGAGGACCCGCGCCAGCAGGTGATCAAGGCTTGTGAACGCGCCCTCAAACGCCATGCCAAGGAACTTGCCGAGCGCGAGCGCGTCAACGGCATGTACGAGCTCATGCACGAGCTTGGCGGCGATGGCGTGGTCGTCGGCGTCGACGAGGTCGGTCGCGGATCGGTGGCCGGTCCCTTGACCGTGTGTGCCGTGTGCCTTCCCATGGAGCCGCGCGTCTGGGGCATCAACGATTCCAAAAAGCTCACGCCGGCGCGCCGCGAGTTGCTCTCAGTGAAGATTGCCGAGGTGGCGACGGCGATCGGTTTTTGCCATATCGCGCCTAAGGATATCGATGAGATGGGCATGGCCCGTGCTATCCGTACCGCCGTTGCGGGCGCCGTGGCCGATACGGGGCTCGAGCCCGATTGCGTGCTTATGGATGGCAACCCCTTGGGCGCCGTTCCTAACGAGCGCGATGTGGTGAAGGGCGATGCCAAGATCGCCTGCATCGCCGCGGCGTCCATCATGGCCAAGGTCACGCGTGACGAGATGATGGTCGAGTACGACGCCGAGTATCCCGAGTACCATCTGGCCGAGTCGAAGGGCTATGCGAGCCCCGAGCACATCGAGGCCATTCGCAAACATGGACTTTGTCCGCTGCACCGCGTGAGCTTTTGCGGAAACTTTCTGCAGACTGAGCGCCTTTTCTAGGCCAATTGTGGAGACAGGGACCTCTGGGGTTTTATAAACCTGCTGGTAGCGGGCCGTATGCAACACCATTGTTGCGTACGGCCCGTTTTTTGACGGCATTTGGTCAGCTTTTGGTTTGCTTCCGGTACTTACCCGCATGAAAGGTGCCCTCATCATCGGGGCAATGCAGTGTGCGGGAAAGGAGACCCCATGAGTGCCGCAAGCAAAAAGAGCAAGACGCAGCAGCTCAAGGAGCGTTGGGAAAACGGCGAGCTCGACTCCGGGGCGATGACGCCCGAGTTTATCAAGGGACTCAGTCCCCGCGAGCTAGGCATGCTGGGCGAGCTGATCACCATCGACTACTTTAACGAGCGCGGCTACACCTTGCTGGAGCAGGGCTATCGTTGCACCGAGGGCGAGGCCGATCTGGTGCTGCTCGATGAGCTCGACGATGTCGTGGTGATGGCCGAGGTCAAGACCAGACGCGTTTCGCTGGATTGCACCACGCGGGTCTTTCCCGAGGAGGCCGTGGACGCCCAAAAGCAACGCCGCTACCGCCGCATCGCAAGTTGCTATCTCATGGAGCATTATCCGCTCAAGGCGATTCGCTTCGATGCTGTGGGTGTCACCATCCGCGGCGGGCATATCGCCGAGATCGAGCATCAGTACAACGCGTTCGATTGGCAGGTGTCGTGATGGCGTTCGAGACGTTTGCCGTTCACGCGGCCTGCATCCGCGGCGTCGAGGCGATTCACGTCACGGTCGAGGTCTCGCTTGCCGGTGGCGTTCCGGGCATCCAGATGCTCGGCATTCCGAGTATGGAGGTGATGGAGTCACGCGGTCGTATTCGCTGCGCGATGCGCTCCGCCGGGTTCGAGATCCCGCGCTCGGGCATTACCGTTAACCTGGCACCCGGCGATATCCGCAAGACCGGTAGCGGCTTTGACCTGCCCATCGCCATCGCGGTTCTAGCGGCCGATGGGCAGATTCCCCGTGACAACCTCGATCGCTGCCTTATCGCAGGTGAGCTTGGTCTGGACGGTACGGTGCTTCCCGTCAAGGGCGAGGTGGCGTTTCAGCTATTGGCTCGCGACATGGGGCTGTCTTTTATCGCCGGCAGGTCCGACCAGCATGTGCCACTCGCGGGCGTAGATTGCGGCTTTATCGACCATCTGTCTCAGCTTGCTCACGGCATGGGCGATGCCGCACGGCACTACTTGGATTCCGAGGGTGTCGAGGCGACCTTTGAGCCCGAGCTCGACTATGCAGACGTGCTGGGGCAGGAAGTCGCTAAACGCGGCATGGCGCTTGCGGCGGCAGGAGAACTCGGCTTGCTCATGATCGGGTCTCCGGGATCGGGCAAGACGATGCTCGCACGCCGTATGACCGGCATCCTGCCCGAGCTTTCCGTTGAGGATCAGCAGGAGGCACTGTGCATCCATTCGGTTTTGGGTGAGAACATTGATGGCTTGTTGGCGGGGCACCGCCCCTTCCGCAGTCCCCACCACAGTATTTCGACCGCAGGCCTTATCGGCGGCGGGCGCCCGGTGCACCCGGGTGAGATCAGCCTTGCTCATGGCGGCGTGCTCTTTTTGGACGAGCTTGCCGAGTTTCCCACTGGCGTGCTGCAGACGCTGCGTCAGCCCATCGAGCGCGGCTACGTGAGGATCGTACGCGTCGACGGGGCTTTTACCTTCCCGTCGCGCTTTCAGCTGCTGGCTGCGAGCAATCCCTGCCCCTGCGGCTTTTTGGGCGATCGCGAGGTGCCGTGTCGCTGCTCGGCGGCGATGGTCGAGCGCTATCGGTCTAAACTGCGCGGTCCTTTGGCCGACCGTATCGACATGATGATCGATGTGACCCGTCCCGACCCTCAAGTGATTATCGAGGGTGCGGAGGGCATGTCGTCGGCCGAGTTACGTGACTACGTTGTGCGCGGTCGCGCCTTTCGCGCTTGGCGCGAATCCCGCATGGACGATGCGGATGCCGAGGCCGAGGATGACGAGACTCGGTCCATTGACGGCGTCGTTTCGACCTTTGAGCTCGATGATGCGGCGGAGAAGTGTGTGCTCGGCCTGTCGAAGCGCACGCATCTCACAGGGCGTGGCATCGTGCGCCTTGTTCGCATTGCGCGCACGATCGCAGATGTCGCCGAGAGCGAGCAGGTGACGCAGGACCACGTGCTCGAGGCGGCGATGTACCAGGGAAGGAGGGACCAATGATGGCTGAGGGGACCTTCGAGCTGCATCCAGGTGACGCGTTGTATCCCGAGACCGTTTTGGAGCTTTCTGATGTACCTCAGACGCTCTATGTGCGCGGCAACCCCGAGGCGCTTTCGACGCCCGCGCTCTCCATCATCGGTGCGCGAAAGGCCTCGCCGTATGGTCTTGCCGTGGCAGAGCTTGCGGCGAAGGTGGCGGTTGAGGCGGGAGTGACGGTAGTTTCGGGCGGTGCGGTCGGTTGTGACCAGGCCTCGGGTTGGGCTGCGGTCAACGCCGGCGGCAAACACGTCGTGGTGCTGGGGACGGGCGCCGACGTGGTCTACCCGCGTTCGAGCGCGGGGCTTATTACGCGCACGCTCGATACGGGCGGCGCGGTCGTGTCGATCTCTCCGTGGGGCATGGGTCCGCGCAAGTTTGCCTTTCCGCGTCGCAATCGCGTGATCGCGGCCCTGTCGCAAGCCCTCTTTGTATCCGAGGCGGGTATGCCTTCCGGGACGTTTTCTACAGCCGAGGCTGCTATGGATTTGGGGCGCGAACTTCTTGCCGTGCCGGGGTCGATCCTATCGCCCGAGTCGCGTGGCACGAATTACCTCATTGCGAACGGTGCCTGCTGCATTGTCGACGAGGAATCTATCGAGATGGCTATCTCTCGCATATACGGCACCCTGCGCTACTCGCGCCCCGATGCTCCCGGCATTGCCGACCTGAATCCAACACAGCAGACCGTGATGCATGCGCTCATCGCCTCTCCGCTCAAGGTCGACGACATCGCGGCGCTCGTCTCACTCGATGCTGTCGGCGTACTCAAACTCTTGGGTTCGCTTGAACTCGAGGGCCTTATCGAGCGCATGATGGATGGAAGGTATGCGCCCTCCAAGTTTGCCCTTCACGCCCAGACGCCCTTCGGTCACAATGGAAAACGTGTCAATTAGAAAGGTGTTTGCAGATGCAGTTCGATCAGGTGACGGTTATCGGTGGCGGTCTGGCGGGTTCGGAATGCGCGATCCAGCTGGCAGACCGCGGGTTTGCCGTAAAGCTGTGCGAGATGCGCCCCCAGGTGAGCTCCCCGGCTCACCATACCGATCACCTGGCAGAGCTCGTCTGCTCCAATTCGTTTAAGTCGACCCGTCCGGATTCCGCGGCTGGTTTGCTGAAGGCCGAGCTTGAGCGCATGGGTTCAGTCCTGCTCGACTGCGCCCATCGCGCGGCTGTTCCCGCCGGTGGCGCCTTGGCGGTCGATCGCGTCAAGTTTTCCGAGTTTGTCGAGGCCGAGGTTGCCGCCCGTCCCAATATCGAGGTCGTGCACGGCGAGGTCACGCAGATTCCCGAGGGTCACGTGGTCATTGCCGCGGGCCCGCTGTGTTCACCGGCGCTGAGCGAAGAGGTCATGAAGCTCGTCGGTGGCGACGCCCTTGCGTTCTTCGATGCCGCGGCGCCGATCGTTGATGCCTCCACGCTCGATATGGACGTGCTGTTCTCGCAGTCGCGCTACGAGGAGCAGGGGGGCGGCGACTATCTCAACGCTCCGCTCAACAAGGAGGAGTACGAGGCCTTTATCGAGGCGCTTACTACGGCCGACCGCGTGGTGCTCAAAGACTTTGAGGGCGGCGATCTGTTCCAGGCCTGCCAGCCTGCCGAGGAAGTTGCGCGCACCGGCAAGGACGCCATTCGCTTTGGCGCCATGAAGCCCGTCGGCCTCACCGACCCGCGTACCGGACGTCGCCCCTGGGCGGCGATTCAGCTGCGTGCCGAAAACAAGGAGAAGACCGCCTATAACCTGGTGGGCTTCCAGACCAACTTGACCTTTGGCGAGCAGAAGCGCGTCTTCCATATGGTGCCGGGCCTGGAGAACGCTGAGTTCTTCCGCTACGGTGTCATGCACCGCAATACCTTTGTCGACGCCCCGCACGTGCTCGATGGCACCTTTGCCGTGCCCGGTACCGGTGTGCGCCTGGCCGGTCAGATCACCGGCACCGAGGGGTACATGGAAGCCGTGGCGACCGGTCTGCTCGCGGCACTCAACACCTATGCCGAGGCTATCGGTGCCGCGGGCGTCGAGTTGCCCCGCGTGGGCGCCCTGGGTGCGCTCGTGGGCTATGCGACCGATCCTGCCACCGTGGGCTATCAGCCCATGCATGTCAACTTTGGCCTGGTGCCGCCACTCGAGGATGGTAAGCGCCGCAGCAAGCGCGACCGCTACCAGGCCTATGCGGACCGTGCGCTCGAGGCCCTTGACGCCTATCTGGCTACTCGCCCCGATCTGTTTGGAGGCGACCGGTCATAGCCTTTGACCTGTACGACACCGTCGACTCGTTTATCGCCTATATCGCACGCGTTGAGGGGCTTTCTCCCAACACGGTGACGGCCTATGGCTCGAGGCTGGAGCGCTTTGCTGCCTGGTGCGAACGCGAGGGCATCGACGCTCGCGCCGCCGACGTACGGACCGTTCGTTCCTATTTGGCCGAGCTGTCGCGTGGCCAGGTGGCGGCTCGGACCCTTGCGGCACACCTGTCTCCCATTCGCTCACTCTATCGGTGGATGGCTGTCGAGGGGATTGTCGAGGGCGATGCGGTCTCGGCGATCGCATCGCCCAAGCTGCCGCGCGACCTGCCGGGCGTCCTTACGACTCAACAGGTGGAGGCACTCCTCAAAGCCCCCGATACCTCAACACCCGCGGGACTGCGCGATGCGGCGATGCTCGAGTTGCTCTATGCCTCGGGTGCCCGCATCTCAGAGCTTGCGGCGCTCAATGTGGAATCCATCTCATGGTCCGAGCGCACGCTGCGCCTGTGGGGCAAGGGGAGCAAAGAACGTATCGTCCCCCTGTATCGTCGTGCGCTCGAGGTGACTCGTTTCTATATTGAGGAGGGGAGGCCGGTGTTGCTCGCTCAGGCAAAGCGCCGTGACCCCGCCACCGGGCCGCATCCGCTGCTTATATCGGTGCGCGGCAATCGCATGAGTGCCGCCATGCTCAGGCGGCGGTTCCATACGCTGGCGACGCTCGCCGGCATTCCGGCCGACATCGCCCCGCATGCGATGCGCCATACCTTTGCGACCGACTTGCTCGAGGGCGGTGCGGACCTGCGCTCGGTTCAAGAGCTGCTGGGCCATGCGAGCCTGTCCACGACGCAGATTTACACACATCTCACACCCGATCGGCTCAAACGTGCCGTGGCTCAAGCCCATCCCCGCGGCGAATAGTGGCTGGGACGTCCCGCGCCGCACCGAGGTGTGTGGTTTTGATTGCGGGTTGGCAGGAAGAAGCATTCCTGCTATCATTCATCGGGTTGCTTCACGGCAACATGTTTTTATCACGCACGCGCGGCTACTTCATACCGTGGTGCCCGGGCTTTGGTAGCACATGTCCGGGTTGGTTTTGGAGGATGACCCCGCGCGGAGGCAAACCACAGGAGGTTTAACATGGCTACCAAGATTAATATCCGCACCCTGCTCGAGGCCGGCTGCCACTTCGGTCACCAGACCCGTCGCTGGAACCCCAAGATGAAGCCGTTCATCTTCGGTGAGCGCAACGGCATCTATATCCTTGACCTCAAGCAGACCATCCTCGACGCCGACCAGGCCTACACCTTCGTCAAGAACGTCGCCAAGGGTGGCAACGTGCTGTTCGTCGGCACCAAGAAGCAGGCTCAGGAGGCCGTCAAGAACGCTGCTGAGCGCGCCAACATGCCTTACATCAACCAGCGTTGGCTCGGCGGTATGCTGACCAACTTCGTCACCATCCGCTCCCGCATCAACCGCATGGAGGAGCTCGAGGCCATGGTCGAGGACGGCCGCATGGCTGTTCTGCCCAAGAAGGAGCAGGCTGTGCTCGGCAAGGAGCTCACCAAGCTCCAGACCAACCTCGGCGGCGCCCGCGACATGAAGGGTCTGCCCCAGGCTCTCTTCGTCATCGACACCAAGCGCGAGGAGAACGCCATCAAGGAGGCTCAGCGCCTGAACATCCCTGTCGTCGCTCTGATCGACACCAACTCCGATCCCGACGAGGTCGAGTACGGCATCCCCTGCAACGATGACGCTATCTCCGCTGTCACCCTTATGTGCGAGCTCATGGCTGACGCCTGCCTCGCTGGCTCCGGCAAGGAGCAGGTCTCCGAGGCCGAGATGGCCGCTGAGCCCAAGGCCGAGTAAATCAGTCTTAGTTAATTCTTTTTCATCTCTTTGAAAGGAACCACAATGGCCCAGATTACCGCCGCTATGGTCAAGCAGCTCCGCGAGATGACCGACTCCCCGATGATGGAGTGCAAGAAGGCTCTCGTCGAGGCTGACGGCGACATGGACGCCGCTGTCGACGTTCTGCGTAAGAACGGCCTTGCCAAGGCTGCCAAGAAGGCTGGCCGTGAGACCAACGAGGGCGCTGTCGCCGCGTTCGTCTCCGAGGATGGCAAGACCGGCGCTCTGCTCGAGCTCTCCTGCGAGACCGACTTCGTTGGCTCCAACGCCAAGTTCACTGGCTTTGCTTCCAAGGTCGCTGAGGTTGTCGCTACCACCGAGCCTGCTGACGTCGACGCTCTGCTCGAGAAGCCGATGGGCGAGGAGACCGTTTCCTCCGAGCTCACCGAGATGATTCACATCATGGGCGAGAACATGAAGATCTCCCGCTTCGCTGCCCGCAAGGCCGAGAACGGCGCGCTCGCTTCTTACATCCACATGGGTGGTAAGATCGGCGTTCTCGTCGAGTTCGCCTTCGAGAAGGCCGAGACCGCTCAGGCTGAGTCCTTCAAGACCTTCGCTCACGACGTTGCCCTTCAGGTTGCCGCCGTCGCCCCGATCTGCGCTACCCGCGATCAGGTTCCTGCCGAGACCGTCGAGCACGAGAAGCAGATCTACATGGCCCAGGCTGCCGAGTCCGGCAAGCCCGAGGCTATCCAGGAGAAGATGGCTGTCGGCCGTCTGGAGAAGTTCTACAAGCAGTCCGTGCTCACCGAGCAGGAGTTCATCAAGGACAGCTCCCTCACTATCAAGAAGTACGCTGAGCAGGTCTCCAAGGAGCTCGGCGACACCATTACCGTCGTTGCCTTTGACCGTCTGGTCCGTGGCGAGTAAATAAGCTCTTGTAGCTGGTAATGAGCAGGCTGTGGGTTTTACTCACAGCCTGCTTTTTCATGGCTCTTATCAGAGCCTTTGATATCATATTGAAAGTCTAATTAAAGGAGGATCGCTTTGTCCGACATCCGATATAAACGCGTGCTTCTTAAGCTTTCCGGCGAAGCACTGATGGGCGACGGCCAATATGGCATCGACCCCAAGGTTACCGACCATCTTGCCAAGCAGGTCAAGGAGCTGCTCGCCGTTGGCCATGAGGTCGGCGTCGTTGTCGGCGGCGGCAATATTTTCCGCGGCATGGCCGGCGCTGCCGGTGGCATGGAGCGTGCTCAGGCCGACTACATGGGCATGCTGGCAACCGTTATGAACGCGCTCGCCCTGCAGGATGCCTTCGAGCATAACGATGTTCCCTGCCGCGTGATGAGCGCTATCCAGATGAACGAGATCTGCGAGCCCTATATTCGCCGTCGCGCCATCAACCACCTTTCCAAGGGCAACGTCGTTATTTTTGCCGCCGGTTCGGGCAATCCGTACTTTACGACCGACACCGCCGCGGCTCTTCGTGCGTGCGAGATCGGCGCCGAGATTCTGATTAAAGCCACCAAGGTTGACGGCATCTACGACAAGGATCCCGTCAAGTGCGCCGATGCCGTCCGTTTTGACAAGATTACCTATCACGAGGTGCTCGTCCGCGGTCTGCAGGTTATGGATTCCACGGCTACGGCACTGTGCCAGGATAACCGTATGCCGATTTTGGTCCTCAACATCGATGACGAGGACACCGTCAAGCGCGCGCTTTCGGGTGAGCCCGTCGGCACGCTCGTCTATCAGGAGGATTAAGCATGGCAGAGAACATCACCGCCCATATGGACAAGTCGCTCGAGTCCCTCAAGCATAACTTCTCCAAGGTCCGTACCGGCCGCGCCAATGCCAACATTCTGTCCGACATCACCGTCGATTATTACGGTGTTCCCACGCCGGTCACGCAGGTTGCCGCCGTCAAGACCCCCGAGGCCCACATGCTGCTCATCGAGCCGTGGGACAAGGCACTCATCAATGCTATCGTCAAGGCCATCGGCGCTTCCGATCTGGGTATTACCCCCAACTCCGATGGCACCGTCGTTCGTCTTCCGTTCCCGGCTCCCACTGAGGAGCGCCGTCGCGAGCTCGTCAAGGAGTGCCGCGAGTACGCCGAGCAGGCCAAGGTGTCTATCCGTAACATCCGTCGCGACTTCAACAACAAGCTTGAGCGCGATGAGGAGCTCACCGAGGACGATGTCCGTCGCGAGCAGGCCAAGGTCCAGAAGCACACCGATGAGTATGTCGCCAAGGTCGAGGAGCTTCTGAAGGAAAAAGAAGCCGAGGTCATGGAGATCTAAGGTGCAATACGACGAGCATAAACTGGTCGAGTACTTTGCCGACGCCCCTGCGGGCGTCGGTTTTTCCGACCTTGACCTCAATAACATTCCGCACCATATCTCGTGCATCATGGACGGCAATGGTCGTTGGGCCACATCGCGCGGTCTTGCACGCACCGAGGGCCACAAGGCGGGTATCGTCTCCCTTCGTGAGATTATTACCGCCTGCGTGCGTCTGGGCGTCGACGTGCTTTCGGCCTATGCGTTTTCTACCGAAAACTGGAACCGCCCGCAGCATGAGGTCAACGTCTTGATGCACCTGTTTGCCAAGACGTTTATCGACGAGCTGCCGCTTCTGAAGCGCGAAAACGTGCGCGTTGTCTTTTTGGGTGACATTTCCGCGCTGCCCAAGAAGACCCGCGACGTTTTTGAACGCGGTCTTGCCGAGTGCGCCAATCACACCGGCATGACGCTGGCGCTTGCCGTCAACTACGGCGCGCGTGCCGAGATTACCCGCGCTGTCCGTCAGATCGCACTCGACGCTGCCGCCGGTAAGATCGATCCTGGCGCAATTGATGACGACATGGTGGCTTCCCACCTCTATACCGCCGGCCTTCCCGATCCTGAGCTTGTGATTCGCACTTCTGGTGAGCTGCGCCTTTCGAACTATCTGCTGTGGCAGGTGGCTTATTCCGAATTCTACGTCACCGATACCTATTGGCCCGACTTTGATCGTTGGGGCCTTGTCGACGCCATTTTGGCCTATCAGGGCCGTGACCGTAGGTTTGGTGGACTGAGCAAGACCGAGGAGGCTTAATCGTGTCCGATCGTCCCAAGGCATCTGTTCCCAAGACGCCTGCGCGTAAAGCTGCCACTGCGGGAGCGCCTGCAGCGAAGAGCGGCAGCGGTTCGTGGCTGGCGGGCTTTGTTACCCGTGCCGCCGCCGGTATCGTCTACGCCGTTGTCTTTATCCTGTGCCTGGTTTTGGGTATCGTGCCCACTGCCATCTTTGTTTCCGTCATGAGCGGTCTGTGCTGTTATGAGTTTTTCCGTATGACGAGGCTCGATGGCAAGATGGCTAACGAGCGCATGGGTATCGCTGCCGCCGTACTCTTTCCGCTGTCGGCGTTGGGCGATTCGATGTTGCTGAATGCCCTGCTTTTTGCCCTGATGCTCGCTGTGGGCATTTGGTATGTCTGGTCGCCGCGTACCCGCATCTCTGATGTGGCCGTGACGCTCATGGGTCCCATCTACACTGGCTTTATGCTGTCGGCTATCGTGCTGCTGCGCGATGCCGTGCCCGGTTTTGCCGGCGCCCTGCTTTCAGTGGGCGTTTGCGCGTCCCTTTGGGTCTCCGATTCGTTTGCCTACATTGTGGGCAGCCGTATCGGCAAGCACAAGATGGTTCCCAAGATCTCTCCCAAAAAGAGCTGGGAGGGGTTTGTCGGCGGCATCCTGGGCTCGGTTTTGATTTGGCTCATTCTGTGGGCGACGCACTTCTACAAGCTCAGCCTGCCCTATGCGCTGCTGTGCGGCGTGGTCGTGTCCATTTTGGGCGTTATCGGCGACCTTATCGAGTCGCGCATCAAGCGTGGCGTGGGCGTCAAGGATTCCGGCAACCTTATCCCGGGCCATGGCGGCATGCTCGACCGTAGCGACTCGCTTATCTTTGGCTGCATTACCGCTCAGCTGCTTTTGATGATCGGAGGCGTGCTGTAATGTCATTCCAGACGACGTATGGCCCCGATGGACGCCTCCGTGTTGCCATCCTGGGTTGTACGGGCTCTATCGGCACCCAGGCACTCGATGTGTGCCGTCAGCATGCTGATCGCCTGCAGGTGACGGCGCTGTCCGTTAATTCCAGCACCTCTGAGCTCGTTGCCGCTGCCCGCGAGTTCTCGGTTCCGGCGGTTGCCGTGGCCGATGTCGCTCACGGCGATGACGCCGTGCTGCAGGAGTTGCCCGAGGGAACGAAGCTCGGCGTTGGCGCGCAGGCGGTTTGCGAGCTCGCGCGTCGCGACGATGTCGACTGCGTGCTCGTTGCTATTGTGGGCGCCGCCGGTCTCGAGGCGAGCCATGCGGCCTTGACCTCTAATAAGCGCCTTGCCCTTGCCAACAAGGAGTCCCTCGTCGTCGGTGGCGACTTGCTTATGCCGTTGGCACAACCGGGCCAGCTTATTCCAGTCGACTCTGAGCACTCCGCCATCTACCAGTGCTATCTGGGGGAGGACCCGCGCGAGGCTCATTGTATTTGGCTTACCTGCTCGGGCGGTCCGTTCTTTGGCCGTACGCGCGACGAGCTCAATCGCGTGACGCGTGCCGATGCCCTCGCACATCCCACGTGGGCCATGGGTGCCAAGATCACCATCGACTCCGCCACCCTCATGAACAAGGGCCTAGAGCGCATTGAGGCCATGCATCTGTTTAACTGCGACCTCGATTTCATTAACGTGGTCGTGCAGCGTCAGTCCAAGATTCACTCTATGGTCGAGTTTGCCGACGGCTCCGTGATGGCGCATCTCGGTGCTTCCGACATGCGTATTCCCATCCAGTTCGCGTTCTCGTATCCCGAGCGTTGGGATACCCCGGCGCCTCGTATCGATTTCCGCGAGCTGGGGCAGCTCACGTTTGATGCTGCCGACATGGATACCTTCCGCTGTCTGGCACTGGCCGAACGTGCCGGCAAGACGGGTGGCACCATGCCGTGCGTGCTCAATGCCGCCAACGAGGTCGCCGTCGATGCCTTCCTGCACGATGGCTGCAGCTTTACCGATATCGATTGCATTGTGGAATCCTGCATGGATGCCCACGATATGCAGGCGGTCGATTCGTTTGAGCAGCTTCGCGACATCGATGCGTGGGCGCGTGAAAAGGCTGCGCAGGTGCTCGCCGCAACCCGTTCCTAACCCATAAGGATTGCTTTTTCGTTTTATGGATACTGTTCTGAGCGTTCTCTCATCGGTCTTTTGGGGCCTGCTGATGCTTTCCGTCCTCGTGTTTTTGCACGAGGGCGGCCACTTTTTGGCGGCGCGTGCCTGCGGCGTCCGTGTGACCGAGTTCTTTTTGGGCCTGCCGTGCCGCTTTGACATCCATTACACGTCGCGTCGCATTGGAACCAAGTTTGGCGTGACCCCGCTGCTGCTGGGTGGCTACGCTGCCATTTGCGGTATGGATCCGACCGACGTCTCGTGTGCCGACCGCGTGCTCGCGGCTATCTATCGTCATGGTCGCGTGACCGTGGCCGACCTTGCTGTCGAGCTTGAGCTTTCCGAGGAGGATGTGCTCGAGGCATGCGCCCTGTTGCTGGGCTGGGGTTCCATCGCACCCTGGTATGAGGAAGGGGAGAAGCCCTCGCCGAGCTACTATCCCACCAAGTATCAGACGCTGCCGCGAGACGCGGCGGGTTACACCACCTTTGACGGCCGCCGTTTCGATCGAGAGCATGCGACTACCGAGGGCGATGTGTGGGAGCTGCCGTGCGGCGAGGCTGATTTCTTGGCGCAAGAGCGCTCGCACACTTATCTGGGCCAGGGTTTTCTCAAGCGCGCCTTTATGCTGCTCGCGGGCATTCTCGTCAATATCCTGACGGGCTTTTTGCTGCTTATGAGCATCTACTCTATTGCGGGTGTCACCGTGCCGATGGATACCAACGTGATTGGTCAGGTTGACGAGGGGTCTATTGCCGCCAAGGCGGGTATCGAGGGCGGCGACGCGATCCTTTCGGTTGACGGAGTATCGTGCTCTACCTGGATGGACGTTTACGATGCCATCGGCAAGGCCGCCGGTAAGGACGATATCGCCATTGAGTATGAGCGCGACGGCAAGCAGCATTCGACCTCGGTTGCGCTCAAAGAGGACGAGCGCCTAGGTGTGTATGCCTCTACGCAGGTGGTCCGTTTAGACCCCATCACGTCGGCTCGCCTTTCGTTCTCCTATGTCGTGCAGACAGCGGAGGGCGTGATGCGCCTGCTCCAGCCGCAGCATACGATGGAGATTCTCGATCAGTCTTCTTCGATTGTGGGCATTAGCGTTATGTCTTCACAGGCTGCTGCTGCCGGCCCTGCCACGTTCCTTTCGTTTGCCGCCCTCATTTCGTTCTCGCTTGGCTTTATGAACCTGCTGCCCATCCCACCACTCGATGGCGGCAAGCTGGTCATCGAGATCATTCAAAAGATTGCTGGCCGCGAGCTTCCGCTCAAGGTCCAGACGATTGTGAGCTATGTGGGCATCGCGCTCTTTGCGCTGCTGTTTGTCTATATGCTTCGTTCCGACATCCTTCGATTTATTCTGTAGGGGAGTGTTTGGATTGTCTTTATCCCATCCTTTGCCTCGCGATTTGACGCGCCCCGTGCATGTGGGCGGTGTGCAGATCGGTGGCGGTGCGCCGGTGGTGGTCCAATCCATGACCTGCACCGATACCGCTGATGCCCAGGCAACACTTGCGCAAGTGTGCGCGTTGGCGCAGGCTGGCTGCGATATCGTGCGTGTGAGCGTGCCCACTGAGGCCGCGCTTGAGGGTTTCCGCACCATCTGTGCCGAGTCTCCGGTGCCAATCGTTGCCGATATCCACTTTAACCACAAGCTGGCCATTGGCGCTGTGGAGGCCGGTGCCGCCAAGCTCCGCATCAATCCCGGCAACATTGGCGATTGGGCCAAGGTCGATGCCGTGATCGATGCCGCGGGCGCCGCTGGGTGCGCGATTCGCATTGGCGTGAACGCGGGCTCGCTTGAGCAGGATATCGCCGAGCGCGAAGACCTCACGCAGCCCGAAAAGCTCGTGATGTCGAGCGAGCGCTTCGTCAAGCACTTTGAGGACCGCGGCTTTACGAACATTGTGCTTTCGGCCAAGGCCCATAGCGTGCAAACGACGCTCGATACCTATCGAGCCCTGTCGCGTGAGATTCCCCACGTTCCGCTTCACCTGGGCGTAACCGAGGCGGGTACCAAGCTTCAGGGCACCATTAAGAGCTCGGTGGGCCTTGGTATTCTGCTGTCTGAGGGTATCGGTGACACCATGCGCGTCTCTCTCACGGCCGATCCGGTTGAGGAGCCGCCGGTCGCCTGGGGAATTTTGCAGTCGCTGGGCCTGCGTCGTCGTGGTCCCGAGATTGTCTCGTGCCCCACGTGCGCCCGCTGCCAGGTTAACCTCATTCCCATCGCCGAGGAGGTCACCGAGCGGCTTAAGAACTACTCCGCGCCGCTTTCGATCGCCGTTATGGGATGCGCGGTCAATGGCCCCGGCGAGGCTTCTGATGCCGACCTGGGCGTTGCTTGCGGACGTGGTCAGGCCTTGCTCTTTTCGCATGGCCAGATCATTGGTAAAGTAGCTGAGGACCAAATTGTCGACGCGCTTATGGCAGAGGTCGACAAGCTTATTGAGGAGAAATAAATGACCCGAGCAATGTATATGTCTAAGCTCTATGCGCCGACGCTTAAAGAGGATCCGGCGGACGCTGAGCTCGCCAGTCACCGCCTGCTGCTCCGTGCCGGCATGATCCGCAAGGAGGCCGCCGGCCTGTATTCCTACCTGCCGCTTGCCTGGCGCTCGATCCGTAAGATCGAGAACATCGTGCGCGACGAGATGGACGCTGCCGGCGCCCAGGAGCTTATGATGCCTATCATGGTCGACGCCGAGTTGTGGCGCGAGTCCGGCCGCATCGACGCCTATGGCAAGGAGCTTGTGCGCTTTGACGACCGTCATGGTCGCGAGTTCGTCCTGGGCCCCACGCACGAGGAGACCGTCACGGCCCTGGTGCGCAACGAGCTACGCTCCTATAAGCAGCTGCCCGTCAACCTGTATCACATTCAGGACAAGTTCCGCGACGAGTTCCGTCCCCGCTTTGGCCTGATGCGCGGCCGCGAGTTCATCATGAAGGACGCCTACAGCTTCTCCGCCACGCAGGAGAGCCTGCAGGAGGAGTACGACAAGATGAAGCAGGCGTACGCCAATATCTGCGAGCGCTGCTACATCAAGGCTCTGCCCGTTGTTGCCGACTCCGGTGAGATCGGTGGTGATACCTCCGTTGAGTACATGGCTTTGGCTGACGCCGGCGAGGCTTCGCTCGTCTACTGCGACGATTGCGGCTTCGCTGCCGATGACGAGGCTGCAAGCACCAAGGTCGTCGTGACCGAGGGTCCTGGTGACGGTACGCTCACCAAGGTTGAGACTCCGGGCATGGGCACCATTGAGGCTGTTGCTAAGTTCTTTGGGTTCCCCGAGAACGGCACGCGCAAGTCGCTGGCACTCATCGACGCCGAGGGCAAGCCGGTCGTGGCCATTGTTCCGGGCGATCACGAGCTCAACGATTGCAAGGCCGAGCACGTCTTTGGCAAGGGCTATCGCATGATGACCGACGAGGAGCTTCAGGCGAACGGTCTGCACAAGGGCTTTATCGGACCGGTTAACCTGCCCGATGGCATTCGTCTGGTCTGCGACGAGAGCCTGCGCGAGTCCAAACAGTGGGCCTGCGGTGCCAACGAGGTCGATTATCACTTTACCGGTGCCTGCCCCGAGCGCGACTTTACCGTCGATGAGTGGGCCGATCTGGTCACCGTTGTCGCCGGCGACCCCTGCCCGCACTGCGGCAAGCCGCTCTCCGCTGCCCGCGGCATCGAGGTCTCTCAGGTCTTCCAGCTGGGCACCAAGTACTCCGAGGCCATGGGTGCCACCTTTATGGATGAGGACGGCAAGGAGAAGCCGCTCATCATGGGTTGCTACGGCGTGGGCGTGTCCCGCTCGCTTGCTGCCGTCGTGGAGCAGCACAACGACGAGCACGGTATCGTCTGGCCGGTCTCCGTTGCCCCGTACGAGGTCGCGGTGATTCCGCTTGATCCCAAGAAGGAAGAGTGCGCTACCGTCTGCGAGCAGATTGTTGATGGCCTGTGTGCCGAGGGTATCGAGGTCGTCGTCGACGATCGCGATGAGCGTCCGGGCTTTAAGTTTGCCGATAACGACCTCATGGGCTTCCCGTATCAGGTGGTTCTGGGCAAGCGCGGCCTTAAGAATGGCACCGTTGAGCTCAAGGACCGTGCTACGGGCGAGCGCGAGGACGTGGCGATCGACGAGGTCGTTGCCAAGGTTGCCGAGCTTGTTAAGGCAGCCCGCCGTTAATCGACGATTTCGCTTGTAGTTCGATATGTGGGACGGCCCAGCATTTCTCCAATCGGGGAGATGCGGGGCCGTCCTATTATCTTGTAGCATCCTCGATATCTAAAAGGAAAACCCCACAGCCCATGCGAGCTGCGGGGTTTTCCATTATGCCTCCGATGCGAAATAAATCGCTCAGATATTACTGATAATCGACGACGTCGATCCAGTTCTTCAGGAACTCATCGTTCACGTTGCGCTTACGAGCGAGCTCGGAAGCGGCGACGATGCTCGTCCACTGACGCACGACCTGCATGGGCATGTCGGCACGGTCGCAGTAGAGCTCCAGGTAGGCCTCGGCCTGGTCCTTGCTGTTGAGGGCAAAGAGCAGGTAGGTGGTGGCAACGTCGGCAGCAGGGGAGCCCTGGGTGGCGTGTGCCCAGTCGCACACATAGAGCTGGCCGTCGTCGCCGACGATGACGTTGGAGGGGTTGAAGTCGCCGTGGCAGACCTTGAACTCCTTGGTCATGCCGTCCAGACGCTCCTGAAGGTTGTAGCGCGTGGTGGCATTGAGCTGATCAAGGCTGTCGATCATGCGGGCGAACTTGTCGCGCTGACGGTTGAGCAGCGGGGAGGTGTAGCCGTGGATCTCGATCTGGAGGTCGACGAACATCTCGAGGTACTCACCAAAGCGCTGGGGCTCGGCAGTCATCTTCTCGGCAAGGGTGGTGCCCGGAACCTTCTCGGTCACGAGCGCCCAGCCGTTGGCGTTCTCGAGCTGGGAAACCTCGAGAGCCTTGGGGCTGCGGATGCCGCACTCATTGATGCGGGCAAGATTCAAAGCCTCGTTGAACACGTCGGAGACAGGCTTGGTCTCGTTAAAGACCTTGACGATCTTGTCGCCCAGGTCGTAAACGACCTTGTTGCCACGGCGGACGAGCTCGGTCTTGGAATCGGGTAGCAGCATGGTTGCATCCTTTCAACGATGCGATAGAAGCGACGGCGGGGGTGTGTGAAACACCCGTGCACCCCCGCCGCAAAAAACCGTGCTAAAAACTAGCAGACGGCGTAGTCCTGGGGCTCGCGGCCGTAGTAGGCGTCCAGGTAGAGCTCCTTGATCTCGCTCATGAGCGGGTAGCGCGGGTTAGCGCCGGTGCACTGGTCGTTGAATGCCTGCTCGGTCATCTCGTCGAGGGTGTCGAGGAAGTACTGCTCGTCAACACCGTAGTCGGCGATGGTCTTCTTGACACCGATGAAGTCCTTGAGCTCCTCGAGCTTCGTGATGAAGTTCTCGAAGACCTCCTTGTCGTCCTTGCCCTCGATGCCGCAGTACTTGGCCATCTCGGCGTAGTTGTGCAGCGCGTTGGGGTAAGGATACTGGGAGAAGGTACCCATCTTGACGGGAGCCTCGGCGGCGTTGTAGCGCATGACGCGGGTCAGGATGACGGCGTTAGCGATGCCGTGGGGCAGGTGATGGAAAGCGCCGAGCTTGTGAGCCATGGAGTGGTTGAGGCCCAGGAAGGCGTTGGCGAAGGCCATACCGGCCATGCAGGAGGCGTTGTGCATCTCCTCGCGGGCGTGCGGGTCCTTGGCGCCGTTCGTGAAGCTGGAGGGCAGGTTCTCAAAGACGAGCTTGGCAGCGCGCTCGGAGAGGCCCTTGGTGTAGTCGGAAGCCATGATGGAGACGTAGGACTCGATGGCGTGGGTCATGACGTCGATGCCGGAGGCAGCGGTCAGGCCGCGCGGGGCGGTCATGCAGTTGTCGGCGTCGACGATAGCCATGTTGGGGAGCAGCGCGTAGTCGGCGAGCGGCCACTTGATGCCGGTCTCCTTGTCGGTGATGATGGCGAACGGCGTGCACTCGGAGCCGGTACCCGAGGAGGTCGGGACGGCGACGAAGTAGGCCTTCTTGCCCATCTCGGGGAAGGTGAAGATACGCTTGCGGATGTCCATGAAGTCCATGGCCATGTCCTCAAACTTGCACTCGGGGTGCTCGTACATCATCCACATGATCTTGCCGGCGTCCATAGCGGAGCCACCGCCGACGGCGATGATGACGTCCGGCTCAAAGAGAGCCATCTGCTTGGCGCCGCGACGTGCGCACTGCAGCGACGGATCGGGCTCGACGTCGTAGAAGCAGTCGTGGGCGATGCCCATCTCGTCGAGCTTGGCCTCGATGGCGCGGGTGTTGCCATTCTTGAAGAGGAACTGGTCGGTAACGATGAAGGCGCGCTTCTTGCCCATGACGTTGCCCAGCTCGTCGAGGGCGACGGGCGTGGAACCCTTCTTGAAGTAGACCTTCTCGGGAGCGCGGAACCACAGCATGTTCTCACGGCGCTCGGCCACAGTCTTAACGTTGATCAAGTGCTTCACCCCAACGTTCTCGGAGACGGAGTTGCCGCCCCAGGAGCCGCAGCCCAGGGTCAGAGACGGCTTCATGCCAAAGTTGTACAGGTCACCGATGCCGCCGTGCGAGGACGGGGTGTTGATGACGATACGGCAGGCCTTCATGACGTGCTCGAACAGGCTGATCTTCTCGGCCTGGGCGGGGTGCACGTACAGAGAGGCGGTGTGGCCCGGGCCACCGGCGAGCACCAGGTGCTCGGCCTTGTCGACGGCCTCCTGGAAGTCCTTGGCGTGGTACATGGCCAGGACCGGGGAGAGCTTCTCGTGGGAGAACTCCTCCTTGGCGGGGTCGGTTGAGGTGACCTCGGCGATCAGGATCTTGGTCTTGGCGGGAACCTCGATGCCGGCGAGCTCGGCGATCTTGGCAGCGGCCATGCCGGGGATGCGGTGATCGAGAGCGCCGTTCTTGAACATGGCGGCACGCAGGGCCTCCATCTCGGCACCCTGCTTGACGAAGTAGCAGCCGCGCTTCTGGAACTCGGCCTTAACCTGGTCATAGATGCTGTCGATGACAGTCACGGACTGCTCGGAAGCGCAGATCATGCCGTTGTCGAAGGTCTTGGAGTGGATGATGGAGTTGACGGCGAGCAGCACGTCGGCGGTGTCGTCGATGACGACCGGGGTGTTACCGGCGCCAACGCCCAGGGCGGGCTTGCCCGAGGAGTAAGCGGCCTTGACCATGCCCGGGCCACCGGTGGCGAGGATGATGTCGACGTCGCGCATGACCATGTTGGTCAGCTCGATGGAGGGGACATCGACCCAGCCGATGATGCCCTCGGGGGCACCAGCCTTGACGGCGGCGTCAAGCACGAGCTTGGCGGCGGCGATGGTGCACTTGGCGGCAGCCGGGTGCGGGGAGATGATGATGGCGTTGCGGGTCTTCAGGCTGATCAGCGTCTTGAAGATTGCGGTGGAGGTGGGGTTGGTCGTCGGGATGACGGCGCCCACGATGCCGATGGGCTCGGCGATCTTGGTGATGCCGTAAGCCTCGTCGCGCTCCAGGACACCACAGGTCTTGGTGTTCTTGTAAGCGTTGTAGATGTACTCTGCGGCGTAGTGGTTCTTGATGACCTTGTCCTCAAGAACGCCGCGGCCGGTCTCCTCGATGGCCATTTTCGCCAACGGGATACGAGCCTTGTTGGCGGCCATGGCGGCCTCATAGAAGATCTTGTCGACCTGCTCCTGCGTGTACGTAGCAAAAAGCGCCTGGGCCTCTCGCATCTGAGCGAGCTTAGCCTCAAGCGCCTCTACGTTGTCCACAATTGCGGGAGTAGTGTTTTCCGGTGACTTTTTCACCATTTGTGTCTCCTTGCGATCGGAGATTTACCCTACAAGATGCATGATAGCAAGAAATAATTCGGTGAACGGTCAGATTCCTCTAAAAGGCACACTAAAACGCTTCAATAAAATGAAGCGTTTTAACAAAAACTATCTGCCTGCTGCATCGCCCCGCTCATTGGGGACAGACTCTCATGAGTATTTCAATGGGAAAACGGGACATCTGTTTGATAATCGCTATTCGCGGGTCGTGGTTGAGTCGGACACACAGGCGGTGCAGCTACTCGATTACATCCATTTCAATCCCGTGTAAGGTGCGTCCGACTCGCTCGAGGCGTACCGTTAGTTACAAGGCATACCAGCTGCGCTATGATCCCTTTGACATCTGCAAACCCTCATATAAGTCTGTCCCCAATGAGCGCCCAATGAGCACAAAAAAGCGCCCTCCGTAGGGGAGGACGCCTTTGGTAAGTTCTATATGAACGCGAGGTCTTTGACCCGGAGAGTCCGAGGTACTTGTTGGTAAGACCTTATTTAGGAGCGCGCAACCTTGCCAGACTTGAGGCAGGTGGAGCAAACGTTCATCTTGCGACGGTGACCATCGACGACAACGTAGACGCGCTGGATGTTGGGGCGGAACTTACGGTTGGTGACGCGGTGAGAGTGGCTGATGGAGCGACCGGCAACGGGGTGCTTACCGCAAACTTCGCAAACTTTGGACATAACTGACCCTCCTTGGGCGACAAACGAACATGTCGCGTTAACAAACAAGCCTGAACTATAGCACAGAAGTCGCTCCCTGTGCGCAATCTACACAGAGATATTCCTCTTTTGGCGATAGTGCCCACGCCACGGCCCTGGACGTAGATCCGATTTGCGTGCAGCAGAGGGGATTATGCCAGCTCGTGCGTGCGTTTTCAAGCTCGTCCCACAAATATATATAGGTTTATGGAGCATTGGGCTCCGTTTACGGATTGCTCTGTATTTATGCTCGCAATTAAGCTCGAGGTTGGCTACACTATCCTTTGACCATTAAAGGGGTACGAGATACCCACATGGAATTACATAGCTGCCATGCGAGCAGCCTTTCCTGTGGGTGTCTGGTCCGCTTTAAGCGGTCGGGCATCTATTTTTTTGACTGTGTCAGCAGTCAAGACATGTGAGGAAGGAGATCGATGGGCACGACTTCCCCCAAGGCGGTCATCATGGACGAGACCGCCGTCAATCGAGCGATGACCCGCATCGCGCACGAGATTCTCGAGCGCAACGAGGGCTGTGAAGACCTCGCTCTGGTCGGCATCGTCACGCGCGGCGACCTTCTGGCAAAGAAGCTCGCCGAGGCGATCAAGGAGATCGAGGGTGTCGACGTTCCGCTCGGCAGCCTGGACATCAGCTTCTATCGCGATGACTATGCGACCAATTTCGCTCCCGCGATCCATGCTACCAACATTCCCTTCAGCGTCGACGGCAAGCGCGTCGTGCTGGTGGACGACATCCTGTACACGGGTCGCACCATCCGCGCCGCTCTGGACGCCGTTATGGACCTGGGTCGTCCGAGCCGAGTCGAGCTGGCAGTTCTCGTTGACCGCGGTCACCGCGAGCTCCCTATCTCGCCGGACTTTGTCGGCAAGAACGTTCCCTCGTCGCACGAGGAGAACGTGCACCTATATATGAAGGAAGTCGACGGCCGTACCGCTGTCGAGATCAACGACGTCGCGCCGGGTTCCCACGTGGGCTCCGCGCCGCTGGGAGGTGAGTAGTACCGTGGCGTTTAATCATAAGCACCTGATCGACATTACCGAGTACTCCGAAGAGGACATCAAGCTCATCCTCGAGACCGCCAAGGCGTTCTCCGAGGTCAACGAGCGTGCCATCAAGAAGGTCCCCACGCTCAAGGGCAAGACCATCGTCAACATGTTCAACGAGCCCTCGACGCGTACCCGCAGCTCCTTCGAGCTCGCCGAGAAGCGTCTTTCGGCCGACAGCCTCAATTTCGGCGGCTCCTCGACCTCCACGGTCAAGGGCGAGAGCCTCGTCGATACCGTCCAGACCCTCAACGCCTACAAGATTGACTGCATTGTCGTGCGCGACAAGCATGCCGGTGCTCCCTACATCGTCACGCAGAATTCGCCCGCGAGCGTCATCTGCGCCGGTGATGGTAAGCACAACCACCCCACGCAGGCTCTGCTCGACCTGTACACCATCTGGGAGCACAAGGGTGACTTCCACGGTCTGAAGGTCGCCGTCGTCGGCGACATCTCCCACTCCCGCGTTTGCGGCTCGCTGATCCCCGCGTTGAAGATCATGGGCTGCGAGACCTACGCCGTCGCCCCCGGCACGCTGCTGCCGCCGGCGCCCGAGGTTCTGGGCTGCGACCACGTGACGAGCGACCTCGATTCCGTCCTGCCCGAGCTGGACGTCGTCTACATGCTGCGCGTACAGCAGGAGCGCCTCGAGGGTGCCCCGTTCCCGACCATTCGCGAGTACCACAAGCTCTTCGGCCTGACCAAGGACCGTGAGAAGCTCATGAAGCCCGACGCGATCATTTGCCACCCGGGCCCCATCAACCGCGGCGTCGAGTTCGACTCCTATATGGCCGACCACCCGCAACGCTCCGTCATCCTGGAGCAGGTCTACGCCGGTATCTGCGTGCGTATGGCTATCCTGTATCTGCTGCTTGGAGGTGCCGATAATGGCCTTGCTTCTTAAGAATGCCCACGTCGTCGACCCGTCCGTCGAGCTTGACGGTGTCGTTGACGTCCTGATCGACGGCGACAAGATCGCCGAGGTCGGCGAGAACCTCGCCGCCGAGGGAGCCGAGGTCCGCGACCTTTCCGGTAAGTACCTCGTCCCTGGCCTGGTGGACATGCACGTCCACCTGCGCGAGCCCGGCTACGAGGTCAAAGAGGACATCGAGAGCGGCACCCGCGCAGCTGCCAAGGGCGGCTTCACCGGCGTGTGCGCCATGCCCAACACCGACCCCGTTACCGATAACGGTACCGTCGTTGAGTTCGTCAAGTCCCGCGCTGCCGAGGTCGGCCACTGCCGCGTCTATCCTTCTGGCGCCATGACCCGCGGTCTCAAGGGCGAGGCCATGTCCGAGATGGGCGATATGGTCGCCCACGGCGCCGTCGCCTTCACCGACGACGGTCGCGGCGTGCAGGGTGCAGGCATGCTCCGTCGCTGCATGGACTACGGCAAGATGTTCGGCAAGGTCTTTATGAGCCATTGCCAGGACGAGGACCTGGTCGGTCACGGCCAGATCAACGAGGGCAAGGTCTCTACCCGTCTGGCCCTCGAGGGCTGGCCGGCGGCAGGCGAGGAGCTGCAGATTGCTCGCGATATCGAGATCGCCAAGCTGACCGGTGCCAAGCTGCACATCCAGCACATCTCCACCGCCCATGGCCTGGAACTTGTGCGTGCCGGTAAGGCAGCTGGCGTGCAGGTTACCTGCGAGGCCACCCCGCACCACATGTTCCTGACCGAGAACGACCTGGACGAGACCTACAACACCTCGCTCAAGGTCAATCCGCCGCTGCGTACCGATGAGGATGCCGAGGCCATCCGTCAGGGCGTCATCGACGGCACCGTCGACGTTATCGTCACCGATCACGCTCCTCACACCCCGTGGGAGAAGGCCCGTGAGTTCGAGCTTGCGCCCTTTGGTATGATCGGCCTCGAGACCTCGCTGTCGCTCGTACTCACCGAGCTGGTCAACACGGGCAAGATGAGCATGGGCCGCATGGTCGAGCTCATGGCCATCAAGCCGCGTGAGATCCTGGGTCTCGACCAGGTTCAGGTCAAGGCGGGCTCCGTTGCCGACCTGACCGTGTTCGACGCGTCCGCCACCTGGACGGTTGGCGAGGACGGTTACGAGTCGCGCGCCGAGAACTCCGGTTTTGCCGGCCGCACGCTCACCGGTCGTGCCACCGATGTGTTTGTCGGCGGTAAGCAGACGCTTGCCGACGGCTGCATCTGCTAGCATAGCCTTATCGCTTTTGTGCGCGGCGCCCTTGCGGTGCCGCGCTTTCTGTTCGTTTGGACCATGCAACCGCATGGGGGATTGGAGCGTCTATGCCCACACCTTCCACTGCACGCATGCACGACTTCGAGGTCGTCTCGAACCGGGAGATTGCCGACGGCATCTTCTCGCTCGTCATCTCGGCCCCCAAGCTTGCAAGTGCGCTCAAGCCCGGTCAGTTTGTGAACATCGCCGTACCCGGCGATGCGTCCTCGCTGCTTCGCGTGCCCCTGAGCTACTACCGCGCCGACGCCGAGGCTGGCACCGTCGAGCTGTGGTACGCCGTCGTGGGCGACGATACCCGTCGTTTGTCCCAGATGGGCCCTGGCTCCACCTCTAACCTGCTGGGCCCCGGTGGCCGTGGCTGGATGGTACCCGAGGGCACCAGGAAGGCCCTGCTCGTCGCCGGTGGCATCGGTGTTCCGCCCGTGCTGTGCCTTGCCGACAAGCTTGCCGAGCAGGGTGTAGCCGTCGACGTGTGCCTGGGCTTTGGCACCGCGTCCAAGGCCGTGGGCGTCGATGAGTTCCGCGCGCTGTGCGATACGGTTAACGTGTGCACCGATGATGGCACGCTGGGCACGCACGGTTTTTGCACCGACCCGGCAGCCGAGCTGCTCGGCGAGGGCGGCTACGACTATGTGGCCAGCTGCGGCCCCGCCGTCATGATGAAGAAGGTCGCCGCCGCTGCCGCCGAGGCCGGCGCGTACTGCGAGGTGTCGCTCGAGCGCATGATGAGCTGCGGCTTTGGCGCCTGCAACACCTGCAATGTCGAGACGGTCGACGGTATGAAGGGCGCCTGCATGTGCGGCCCCGTGTTCGATGCTTCCAAGGTGGTGGTCTTCTAGTGGGTACCGTGAACATGGCCGTCGATTTCGGCGGCGTCAAGATGCAAAACCCCATCAACACCGCAGCCGGTACCTTTGGCTACGGCTGGCAGTTCCAGAACTTCTTTGATGTCTCCCAGCTGGGTGCCATCACCACCAAGGGTTGCGCTGCCGAGCCCTGGCCCGGCAATCCCGCGCCCCGCATGGCCGAGATTCCCGGCGGTATGATCAACTCCGTGGGCCTTCAGAACGCCGGCGTGGCCGCCTTTGCCCGCGAGTCCGGTCCGTGGCTCGAACAGCTGTCCAAGGACGGCTGCCAGGTCATCTGTCAGGTTGCCGGCCACTCCGTTGACGAGTTTGTCCGCGCACTCGAGATGTATGTCGAGCTGTGCCCCTGGGCTGCCGGCTACGAGATCAACGTGAGCTGCCCTAATATCGCCGCCGGCGGTGCCGCCATGGGCTCCACGCCCGAGGGCGCCTCTTCCGTTATGGCTGCCTGCCGCAAGGTGACCGATAAGCCGCTGTTCGTGAAGATGGCTCCGGTCAACGTTGCCGAGATTGCCAAGGCTCTCGAGGCCGCCGGCGCCGACGGCCTTTCGGTCATCAACTCCATCCAGGGCATGGCCATCGACGTCCATACCCGCAAGTCCCGCGTGGCCAAGCCCAAGGGCGGCCTTTCGGGCCCGCTGTGCCACCACATCGCCGTGCGCATGGTCTGGGAGGTTGCCCAGGCCGTCGATATCCCCATCAACGGTGTCGGCGGTGTCATGACCGGCGAGGATGCGGCTGAGTTTATCCTGGCCGGCGCCACCTGCGTGTCGGTCGGCATGGCCAACTTCGTCGATCCGTGCGCTTCGCTCAAGATCGCGCATGAGCTCGAGGCCTGGGCCGAGTCCCAGGGCGTAAAGGACATCAACGAGCTGGTAGGTGCTTTCGAATGCTAGAGACCGATGCCCGCGACCGCGTAATCGTCGCCCTCGACTGCGATCGTGAGCGTGCGCTCGAGCTCGCCCACGAGCTTTCGGGCCATGCCGCCTGGCTTAAGGTTGGTATGACGCTCTATTACGCTGAGGGCCCCGAGATCGTCAAGACCTTTAAGGACCTGGGCTTTAAGGTCTTCCTTGACCTTAAGTTCCATGATATTCCGCATCAGGTTCGCGGTGCCGCCCGTTCGGCCTCGCTTGCCGGTGCCGACCTGCTCTCGGTTCACGGCTTGGGTTCGGGCGCCATGCTCGCTGCCTGCCGCGAGGGTGCCGAGGAGGCGCGCGAGGACCGCGCCAAGCTCGTCGCCATCACCGTGCTCACGAGCATGAATCAGGATGCCTTGAGCGAGATCGGCGTCGAGTCGCCCGTGGCCGAGGAGGCCGCCCGCCTGGCAAAGCTCGCTCAGGCCAACGGCATCGATGGCATCGTGTGCTCGCCGATGGAGGCTCACGACATGCGTGAGCTGCTGGGCCCTGATGCCCTGATCGTGACTCCGGGTGTGCGTCCGGTGGGTGCCGCCCTTGGTGACCAGTCCCGCGTGGCGACGCCTTCCCAGGCTATCGAGCGTGGCGCAAGCCACATTGTGGTGGGCCGTCCCATCACCGGCGCCGACGATCCGGTTGCCGCCTTTGACGCCATCGTCGCCGAGCTGGTCGAAAACGTCGCCTAAAAGATTCCCCTAAGTCACCACTTTTGGGTCTCATTAGCACAAAATAGCCCCTGTGCCTGCGTAAACTTTCCCATCCTTTGTGTGGAATCGCAGGTCAGGGGCTTAACTTTGGGCGCAGTATATTGCACTTTTTGCGGGTATCGTCTAACCTATGGAGCCGCGATTGGGCATTTTGTACGTTCTACGTGCTAAAATGCCAATTATTGAATCAGATATAACCCAACTATTTGGAGGTACGAATGGCACTCCCTCAGCTTACCGATGAGCAGCGTAAGCAGGCTCTTGAGAAGGCTGCTGCCGCACGTCACGCCCGCGCTGAGCTTCGCGAGCAGATCAAGAAGGGCGAGAAGTCCCTCGAGTCCGTGCTCAACTCCGATGACCCCATCGCTTCCCGCATGAAGGTTTCCACCCTCATCGAGTCTCTTCCTGGTTATGGCAAGGCCAAGGCCGCCAAGATCATGGAGGAGCTTGGTATCTCCGCTACCCGTCGCGTCCAGGGCCTCGGCGTCCGTCAGCGCGAGCAGCTCCTCGAGCAGCTGACCAAATAAGTGAGCGCTCAGGATTCCAAGCTCTTTGTGATTTCTGGACCGTCAGGCGCAGGGAAGGGTACGCTCGTCACTCGTGTGCGCGAGCGCCGCTCGAACCTGGGCCTGACGGTTTCGGCTACCACGCGAGCACCACGCAAAGGTGAGGTCGACGGCGTCAACTACTTTTTTCTGACGCGCGAGGAGTTCGACCGCCGCGTGGCAAACGGTGAGTTTGTTGAGTGGGCCGAGGTCCACGGTAACTGCTACGGCACGTTGGTGAGCGAGGTCACATCCAAGCTCGCCTCTGGCGCATCTCTGATTTTGGAGATCGATGTCCAGGGCGCCCTGCAGGTGAAGGAGCGTTTCCCCGAGGCCGTGCTGATCTTTATCAAGCCGCCTTCGCTTGAGGTGCTCCGCGAGCGTCTAGTCGGTCGCGGTACCGAGACGCCCGAGACGATTGAGCTGCGTATGGCAAACGCCGCCGATGAGCTTGCCCTTGCCGACCGCTACGACGACGTCGTGGTAAATGACGATCTCGACCGCGCGACCGATGAGCTCGTTCGCGTTCTCGATATGCATGAAAGGATCTGAGGTCCGTGTCCGTTGTAAAGCCTTGCATTGACGATCTTCTGGAGAAGACCGATCACAACCGCTTCCTGCTCGCTTCGCTTGCCTCCAAGCGCGCCTGCGATATTAACAGCATGCTGCGTGGCCAGCACAACCGCGTGCTTGCCGTCCAGGATGTCGATGACATCACCATCGGGCTTTCCGGTGCCGATACCATTTCGATGGCTATGGACGAGATTGTCGACGGCGACATCTCTTACGACGAGGCCCGTTACGAGAAGGCGCTCGGCCACAAGGTTGCTGAAGCCTAAATGGCGGCTCGCGTCTGCCTGGTCCACTATCACGAGGTTGGACTGAAGGGTAAGAACCGCGCACATTTTGAGCATATCCTCATGGATAACATCAAGGCGGCCTTGGCCGCCTTTTCCGTGAATGCCGTGTCTCGAATTTCCGGTTATATCCTCGTGACCTTTAACGAGCATCAGGCCGACGAGGCGGCGCGTGTCATTCGCACCGTTCCCGGCGTTGCTCGCGTGTCTTTGGCGTATCACACCAATCGCGACCCTCAGGAGTACTGTGCCGCCGCCGTGAAGGCGCTGCGCGAGTTTGGTTCCTTCGATTCGTTTAAGGTGCACGCCAAGCGCTCCAATACCGATTATGAGCTCACCTCGATTGACATCAATCGTCAGGTGGGCGAGGTGCTGTGCGAGGCCTTCCCCGATAAAAAGGTTCAAATGCACGACCCCGATGCGATGGTGCACGTACTGGTGGTCCAGGGTAGCGTTTATGTGTACGCGCGCTCCGAGCGCGGCGTGGGCGGTCTGCCGGTGGGTTCTGCCGGCAAGGTCGTGACGCTGCTGTCGTCGGGTATTGATTCTCCGGTGGCAACCTGGATGCTCGCGCGTCGCGGCGCGGTGTGCGTGCCGGTACATTTCTCAGGTCGTCCGCAGACGCCCGACACGAGCGAGTATTTGGTGCAGGACATCATTCGTGCGCTTGAGCCGGGTGTCCAGATCGGCCGCCTGTACGTGGTGCCGTTTGGCGACTGCCAGCGTGAGATTTCGGTCACCTGTCCCAGCAACCTGCGCGTGATCATGTATCGCCGCATCATGTATTCGGTTGCCGAGCGTATCGCGCATATCGAGGGCGCCAAGGCCATCGTGACCGGCGAGTCGCTCGGTCAGGTTGCCTCCCAGACGCTCGAGAATATCATGGCCGTCAACGAGGCCGTGAAGATTCCCGTGTTCCGTCCGCTCATCGGGTCCGACAAGCAGGAGATCATTGCGCGCGCTCAGGAGATCGGCACGTTCGATATTTCCACCGAGGCGGCGCCCGACTGCTGCACGCTGTTTATGCCGCGTCGTCCCGAGACGCACGCCAAACTCGATGCCGTGCACGAGGCCTGGGAGCTGTTCGACCACGAGGAGATGATCGAGCGTCTGCTTAAGCAGACCGAGTACATTGACTTCTCCAGCAACACGTATAAGGCCCCTAAGACCTTAAAACGCAAACATTCGGAGCTTGCTCCGCGTGAGATTTACCAAGATCACGAGTAAATTTGTGCATAGGCCGACGATGCGCCTGCATCGTCGGCCTTTTGCTATCTGGGCATTTTGCGGCTAAGTGTTCATTTGCTGACGTGTGCCTGAATAAATGGACAGATTTGTGCAAGGTTTTGGTCGGTTTTTGGTTTGACCGCTAAAACCGGTTTTGGGGCGTGGCTGTTGTGGAGCTCCTTTCCTGACACGATGGTGTTGGGAGGTTTTGCTATGGCGCAGCGCGAACAACACGAACGAGTCAAACGGATGGACCGCTTGGCGGACAAGCTGTTCGGTCATAAGGCAGTGGTGATGGCGATACTGGTCGTCATTGCGATGGCGAGTGGACTGGCGATGGCGAACCTTGGCGGCGGTGCCGGTGGCGTGTCGTTTGAGCGCACTGACGGTTCAGACTCGTTGGTGGAGCCGGGATCCGGTGATGCCTCGAGCGGAAAGACATCCGAAGGTTCTTCGGCTAAGGCTTCTGCCGCGGCAGAGGTCTATGTCGATGTCGACGGCGCCGTTGTGTCGCCCGGTGTATATCGTCTCAAGGACGGCGCGCGGGTGGCTCAGGCGATTGATGCCGCCGGCGGGCTTACGCCCGAGGCGGACGTTACGGGGCTTAACCGGGCATCCAAGGTCACTGATGGACAAAAAATCCACGTTCCAACGGTGGGGGAGCAGCAGGCGTCCATTGCGGAAGCCGGTGTTGATGGTGGGGCTTCCGCATCATTGGGCGTGAGTGGCGCAACGGGCCTAGTCAACATCAATACGGCAAGCGCGGCAGAGCTGCAGACGCTCTCGGGCATCGGCCCCTCCATGGCCCAGTCGATTATCGATGAGCGTACAAAGAACGGTGCTTTTGCCTCGGTTGACGATTTGATGCGTGTGTCGGGAATCGGCGAGAAGAAGCTTGCCAAAATCAAAGATTGCATCTGCGTATGAGTGCGACAGAGCGCGAGCATGTGATGCCTCCGCGGCCCTTGATGCCGTGGACGATGGCTCTGTGTGCCGGCGTGTGCATGAGCTGCGCCTTGGTGCTCAACGTGGCCGCTGATGTGCTGCTGAGGGAGCAGGCGCCGGCGGTCGGGCTGCTATGGGCCATTCCCGTTGCGGCGGCGGTATTCGTTGCGCTGGCTCAATTTTGTGCACCGCTTGCTCCTTGGAAGCGGTGGCTGTATGCCGCGTCCGTTGGTCTCGTGGCGGGAGCGGTCGTCTCGGCGTGGTGGGCTGCGGGCGCGCTCAACGCCTCGAAGGCGCTCGACGGTCGAGCGGCAAGCGGCCTCGAGTTTGTCGTGCAGGGCGATCCATCCATAAACGACGACGTGTATTCCTATACCTGCGAGGCACGTGCGGACGGTAAGAACTTGGCAACGGTTCGCCTATCGTGTGACCGCGAGCTCAAGGTCGGGGCGCACGCGCGTGTTATCGGTCGCGTTTCACGTTTTGAGAACGATGCATATGGACGATCGCGCGTGCTCCGAGGCGAGGTGCGCAAGGTTCAAGCCGTTCGGATTGTGTCGGTCGATGAGGGCTCTCCGGGGCCGCTGCTTCGACTGCGAAATGGGCTGCTTGCGTCCATCGCGCCTGCGACCGACCCGGCGCGTGCGCTCATAGCCGGTGTCGTCTGTGGTCGTTCGGCCGAGCTGCGCGCCCAACCGGCGGGCGACTGGTTTTCGGTGACGGGAACGGCGCATCTTATCGCCGTCTCGGGCAGCCATTTGGCTATCGTGGGGTTTGTAATCGAGGGTGTATTGCAAAAGACTCGGTGTTCGCGTGGTCTTCAGCGGGCGATATTGGCGATAGCGCTTGTGGGCTACGCTGCCTTTACGGGCGCGTCTCCCTCGGCCGTGCGCGCGTGCTGCATGGTGTTCGCGACGCTTGTCGTAAACGGCGCGGGGCGTCGCCGGCACGGCGCATCGGCTCTCTTCGTAACCATGTCCATCTTTGTGCTACTGCGGCCGACGGTGCTGTTCGAGATGGGCTTTCAGCTTTCATGTGCCAGCGTTTTAGCCATTCTGTGCTTTTGCCCCTATGCGACCTACGCTTTGGGTGAGCTGGGTGTGCCATCGGGCGTCGCCAGCATGCTTTCCGTCACGCTGTGCTCGCAACTGGCGACTCTTCCCATTACCATTCCCGCCTTCGGTACGTTCTCGCTCATTGCTCCGTTGGCAAATGCGGTCATCGGTCCGGTGGTGAGCGTACTGCTTGCTGTGTTGATCGTGCTGGTTCCCTTTTCGCTCGTGGCACCGTTGCGGACTTGGGCGCTCGTTGTGCCTATGATTGCCGCCCGTTGCGCGCTGTTTTTCGAGCAGCTGTTTGCCGCCGTGCCGGGTGCATCCGTGAGTGCGCCGCCCGATAGCATGTGGATTTATCTAGTGCCGTGTTTGCTGACGGTTCTCTTAGTCTGGTGGCCGCGTCCCCGCGCACGTCCTATGGCGGTGGGGCTTGCGTGTCTGGTGCTCTTGGCTGCGATTCCGTACGTCTACTGGGATCGATTCGCTCCGCCTTCGGTGACGGTGCTCGATGTGGGCCAGGCCGATGCGATTCTTATCCGCCAGGGCGGCTCAGTAGCGCTCGTCGACTGCGGGCTCGATGAGCGCGTGGTGGCGGCGTTGGTTCGCAATAACGTGCACCATATCGATGCCGTCTTTGTGACGCATTGGGATGAGGATCACTGGGGTGGTCTGCCTGCCGTGCTCGAACAGTTTTCGGTCGGAACGATTGCCGTGGCGGCGGATGCGCTGGAGGATGCTCCTGTTGAGGTATTGAACCGATCTGGCGTGGAGTATCGGCAGGTGCGCTGTGGGGATACGGTCGACATCGGCTCATTTTGCGCCCGCGTGATGTGGCCATTCGAGTCCGTGGATGGCGAGGGAAATGAGGACTCGCTTGTCCTGCTGCTCTCTTATGTTCAGGAAGGCAAGAGCCTGCGCATACTCCTCACCGGTGATGCCGAGCTCGACCAAGAACGGGAATTCGTGCAGGAGGTGGGGGATATTGATGTCCTTAAACTTGGGCATCACGGCTCCAAGGTTTCAGTCGATGTTGAGTTGCTGGACGTCCTGAAGCCCGAGCTTTCCCTCGCGAGCGCGGGCGAAGGGAATCGATACGGCCATCCGTCTGATGTCTGCATCGATGCCGTGAAGGAAGCGGGTGGTGTGTTCGCGTGCACCATCGAACACGGCGACATTACCGTCATGCCGACTGCGAATGGCTTTGCGATGCGATGCCAGCGACCGTGACGACGTCGTTGGCGTGTGGTGGGCCCCTGGGCTAGAATGGCACGGAGCGAATACGAAGGCCTGCGGGAGGGGAGCGCAATGTCCGAAACCGGTCTGCTGCCGGCATATCTGATCGTCGGTACCGACGGCGTCAAGCGCGATCACGCCGTCTCGCGTATGAAGGCGCGTCTGGAAAAGTCGGGAATGGTCGAGTTCAACCTCGACGAGCGCGACATGACCAAAGACCCCGATATCGAGTCCATTATCGGATCGCTTAACACCTTTCCGATGGGCAGCGAGTTTCGCTTGGTAATCCTTGATGGCTGCTCAAAGCTCGCCAAGGCGGTCTCGGAGCCGCTTGTCGACTATCTGACGAGTCCCAGCCCCACGACGGTTTGCCTCATCATCGCGGACTCGCTTGCCAAGAACACGCGCCTGTATAAGGCGATCGCCAAGATCGACAAGAAGGCCGTGATCGATTGCTCCGGCACCAAGCGCTGGGAGCTTCCGCGCCGCGTGCAGCAGATGGCGACGCAGCACGGCAAGTCGATCTCGACGGCGGCCGCCGAGGAACTCGTCTCGCGTTCGGGTGAAAACACGCGCATGCTCGATAACGACTTGGCTAAGCTTGCCCAGATGGTCGAGGTGCCCCAGATTGAGCTTGCCGACGTTGAGCGCTGGATTGTACGTACGGCCGAGGTCCAACCTTGGGACTTTCTCAATGCGGTCTCGGCCCGTGACATGCGACGCTCGCTCGAGCTTTTCAATCTATTGCCCGCCAAGAGCTACGTGTGGACTTACACGTTGCTGTGCGGTCGCATCCGCGAGCTTATCGTTGCCAAGGCGCTCGATGCGCGCGGACAGGGTCGTGAGCTGGCCGCAACGCTCAAGCTCCAGTCCTGGCAGGTCAAGAATCACCTGACCTGGGCACGTCGCTTTTCGATGGCAGAGCTCGTCGCAGCGCTTGAGGGTGCGGTCGATGTGGAGCTCGCGCTCAAGGGTTCGGCCGATTCTGAGACCGCGCTTTTGCTCTGGATTACGAACATCTTGAGAAAATCGTGATGATACCTGCCTATTTGACAAATTCGTTCTATCCCTTTGAGGGGGAGCGTGCTATAGTAGGCGCTTGCATGACCTCACCGTGTCTCAGAGGTGTCATACATTTTTTGCAAGGAACTCGAAAGGAACTCCAGAAGTGGCAAACATCAAGTCTCAGAAGAAGCGTATCCGCACCAATGAGGCAGCTCGCATGCGTAACAAGGCTGTCAAGTCCGAGCTCAAGACGCTGACCAAGCACGTCCAGTCCGCCGTTGCCGAGGGCGACGCCGAGAAGGCCCAGGCTGCCCTCAAGACCGTCACCAAGCGTCTCGACATGGCTGCCGCCAAGCATGTTATCCACAAGAACCAGGCTTCCAACCGCAAGTCCGGTCTTGCCAAGCTCGTGAACAGCATCAACGCCTAAGTTGTAAATTTCACACCACACAGATTACGCGCATAAATGGAGCCTGTTTTATGGAACAGGCTCCATTTTTTGTACCGCTCGGGTAAGATAGTCCGCATGAATACTTCAATTGACATTTCCCACATCCGCAACTTCTCAATCGTTGCGCACATCGACCATGGCAAGTCCACGATCAGCGATCGCATCCTCGAGCTCACCCATACCGTCGACGAACGCGACATGGAGTCGCAGCTGCTCGACACCATGGATATCGAGCGCGAGCGCGGCATCACGATCAAGTCCAATGCCGTTCGCGTGTCCTATGACGCCGACGATGGCGAGACGTATCAGTTCAATCTGATCGATACGCCGGGCCACGTGGACTTTACCTATGAGGTCTCGCGCTCGCTGGCAGCCTGTGAGGGCGCGGTGCTCGTTGTCGACGCCACGCAGGGCGTCGAGGCGCAGACCGTCTCCAACGCGACGCTCGCCATGAACGCCAATCTGGACATTGTGCCGGCCATCAACAAGATCGACCTGCCCTCGGCCCATCCCGACGAGGTTAAGACCGAGATCGAGGATGACCTGGCGATCCCTGCCGATGATGCCGTGTGCGTCTCGGGCAAGACCGGCGAGGGCATCCACGATCTGCTGGAGTCCATTGTCTTTTTGATCTCTCCGCCCAAGGGCGATGCGAACGCGCCGCTCAAGGCACTCATTCTGGATTCGTACTTCGACGAGTATCGTGGCGTCGTCGCCACGGTGCGCATCTTTGACGGCTCCATCAAAAAGGGCGATACCCTGCGCATGATGCAGGCAAAGGGCGACTTTTTGGTCGATGGCGTGGGCGTCAAGCGTCCCGCCGAGACCCCGGTCGACGCGCTCACGGTCGGCGAGGTCGGATACGTGGTCACGGGCCTGAAGGACCCCGAGGCCGTTCGCGTGGGCGATACCCTCACGTGGGCGTCGAATCCCTGCCCCGAGCCGCTTCCCGGCTACCGCGAGGCCAAGCCCATGGTCTATACGGGCCTGTTCCCGATCGATAACAAGGACTACGAGAACCTGCGTGACGCGCTCGATAAGCTGCACGTCAACGACCCGTCGTTGGTGTGGGAGCCCGAGACCTCGGTGGCGCTCGGCTTTGGCTTCCGCGTGGGCTTCTTGGGCCTGCTGCATATGGAGGTCGTCAAGGAGCGCCTGGAGCGCGAGTTCAATCTTGACCTCATTGCCACGAGCCCCTCGGTGGACTATCACGTCTACAAGACTGACGGCGAGATGATTGATGTCCGCAGCCCGCAGGATCTGCCCGAGGCTACGCGCATCGAGCGTATCGAGGAACCCTACCTCAAGGCCAAGATTATCTGCCCGCCCGAGTATACGGGTGCCGTCATGCAGCTCGCTATCGAGCACCGCGGCATTACTACCGACATGATTCATCTCACGAGCAAGTCGGTCGAGATGCGCTTTGATATGCCGCTCGCCGAGCTCATCTTGGACTTCTTTGACCAGCTCAAGAGCCGTACCAAGGGCTATGCCTCGCTCGACTACGAGTTCAACGAGTATCGTCCCTCCGAGCTCGTCAAGCTCGATATCTTGCTTTCGGGCGACGAGGTGGACGCGCTGTCGTTTATCGTCCATAAGGACAAGGCCTATGGCCTGGCCCGTGGTCTGTGCGACAAACTTAAGGAGATCATCCCGCGTCAGCTGTTCGAGGTTCCCATCCAGGGTGCTATCGGCAACAAAATCATCGCCCGTTCTACCGTCAAAGCGCGTCGCAAGGACGTTCTTGCTAAGTGCTACGGCGGCGATATCTCGCGTAAGCGCAAGCTGCTCGAGAAGCAGAAAGAGGGCAAGAAGCGCATGAAGGCCATCGGCTCGGTCGAGGTCCCGCAGGAGGCCTTTATGGCGATCCTCAAGGTGGACGAGTAGGTCTATGGCGCTTTCCGAATACAGCAAGCGGCTGCTGGGCGCCTATGCCGAGCAGCCGTTCCTTATGGCTCCCATGGCGGGCGTAACCGATCCCGCTTATCGCATCATGTGCCGCCGCCGCGGTGCCAATCTCGCCTATAGCGAGATGGTGAGCGTGGCGGGCCTTGCCTATGCCAGCAACAAGACCTGGCGCCTGGTGCTACCGGCCGACGAGGAGCAGCAGATTTGCGTGCAGCTCTTTGGCTCCAAGCCCGAGCAGTTTGCGAGTGCCGTCGCCGCCGTCGAGGAGCGTGTGGGCGATCGCCTGTCATTGATTGATATCAACATGGCCTGTCCGGCTCGCAAGGTCGTTACTAAGGGCGAAGGCTCGGCGCTTATGCGCACGCCCGACCTGGCCGAGAAGATTGTCGAGGCAGCGGTGGGCGCGGCGCATGTTCCCGTGACCGTGAAGATCCGCAAGGGTTTTTATGCCGAGGACCGCAACGCCGCAACGTTTGCCCAGATGCTTGAAGGGGCGGGCGCCTCTGCAGTTGCCGTGCACGGTCGTTGTGCCACGCAGCTCTACACCGGCCAGGCCGATTGGTCGGTTGTCGATGAGGTTGCCGACGCCGTCGAGATTCCCGTGATTGGTTCGGGTGATGTGTTCTGCGCCGAGGATGCCGCGGAGCATCTGCGCAGTTCTGGTGCCAGCGCGGTGTTTATCGCGCGCGGCATCTACGGCAATCCGTGGGTGTTCGGTGATGCTCGCGCCCTTGCGCTCGATGGCATGCCGGTGCCGGCGCGCAGCTCCGTTGAGCGCCTAGACGCCCTGCGTGAGCACCTAACGCTGACGCATGAGCTCCTGCCGCTCATGTCGCGTGCCCGTACGTACGCAAGCTGGTACTTAAAAGGCATGCCCCATGCCGCCGCTTGGCGTGCCCATGTGGTGCGCTGTTCCACTTACGAGGAGTTTATGGCGCTGGTCGATGAGATCGAGCGCGATGTGGTGGCCTGCGAGGCTGCCCTTGCCGCCGGCGAATCGGTGCCTCCACATCCGCTGGAGGCTTAAGGGTGGCCGTTACCGCGCTGTACGTGCACGTGCCGTTTTGCGCCCAAAAGTGCCGGTACTGCGACTTTGACTCGCGCAGTTTTGCTCCGTGCGACCTGAGCGCTGCGCTCGATGTCTATTTTGAGCAGTTGTTCGCGCGCCTCGATGCTTTTGGCAAGGCTAGGGCCCTTGAACAGATCCGCACCGTCTATGTTGGCGGTGGTACGCCGTCGCTGGCGGGGGAGCGCCTGGTGGAGCTTGCGCGGCGTATTCGTGCGTGGTGCGCCCCCGTTGAGTTTACCTGCGAGGCCAATCCCGAGTCGCTGACCGCCGAGCTTGCCGCTGCGCTTGCCAAGGTTGGTGTCACACGCGTCTCTCTGGGCGTGCAAACGCTCGATAACATCGAACTTACCGCTATCGGCCGTATTCACGATGCCGATCGGGCGCTCGCCGCCATCGCGACAGTCAAGAACGCTGGGCTTGACGTGTCGTGCGACCTTATGTGCGGACTTCCCGGGCAGACCGCAGCGAGTTGGAGGCGCACGCTCGATGGCGTGCTGGCGGCGGCTCCGCATCATGTGTCGGTCTACCCGCTCACGCTTGAGGAGGGGACTCCCCTTTATCGCATGGCGTGCCGCGACGAGTCGGTAGAGCCCGACGAGGATTTTCAAGCTTCGTGCATGGATGTGGCGCGTGAGCGTCTGGGTGCGGCCGGCTATCACCCGTATGAGGTGGCAAGCTATGCGCTCGACGGACATGAGTGCGCCCATAACATTGCCTACTGGACCGGCCAGGGCTATTTGGGCCTGGGTCGCTCTGCCGCGGGCATGCTCGATGCCGAGGATTTCGATCGTCTTGCAGGTTTGTTCCCCGGCGTGTCTTCTCGAGGCGATTCGTACCGCGTGCGTCTGGTGCAACGTGACGATGACGCGACGGCGTTCGAGGCCGAATATCTGTCGCAGCGTGAGGCTGCGGCTGAAGACCTGATGCTCGCTTGTCGCATGACGCGCGGTATTGCGTCCGATCTGTTGGTTCGTGCAGCTTGCGTCATCCCAACGGGCGAGCTGGCAGCTGCCTGCGATCGCGCGCTCGAATTGGGTCTTGCCACTTGGGTGCCCGAGACGCTCGGAGTCCATGAGGGACCCTTCACTTCGGCAGACGTCCTCGCGGGCCATGTCCGTGCTCGTTTAGCGCCCACCCACTTGGGCTGGCTCGATGGAAATGTGCTGTTCGAGCTGTTTTGGGGTCTAGCCTAGGCCGCTCGGGTAGAATTACCGCAATATATACGCTGCTGTGAGCAGGAGGTTGCCGCGCATGGCGACGATGAACGAAAAAGATTACTACGAGATTTTGGGTGTCTCCAAGGACGCCACCTCGCGTGATATTCAGAAGGCCTTCCAGCAAAAGGCCCGCAAGCTCCATCCGGACGTCAACAAAGAACCTGATGCCGAGGAAAAGTTTAAAGAGGTTTCCGAGGCCTACGCCGTGCTTTCGGACGAGCAGAAGCGTGCGCGCTACGACGCCATGCGCTCGGGCAATCCCTTTGCCGGTGCACCGACGGCTTCGCCCTATGGCGGTGGCTATGCCGGCAGCGCCGGTTACGGCAATCCCTTTGACGGCGGTTTCCCCTTCGGGGGCGCCTGGGGCCAGCCGCGTCGCGGGCAGGCTGCCTATAATCCCGAGAACGGCGCCAACGTGGTCGTCGATATTAAGCTCGACGCCAAGGAGGCCAAGGGCGGTGCCCGCAAGACCGTCCGCTACACGCGTTTCGATACGTGCGGACATTGCGGCGGCTCGGGTTCTGTCTCCTCCGAGCATGCCCATACCTGCCCAAGCTGTGGCGGCCGCGGCCACATCGACGTCGACCTGTCCTTCCTGTTTGGTGCGGGCACGTTCCAGTCGGTCTGCCCCGAGTGCGGCGGTTCCGGTAAGGTCGTGGCCGACCCCTGCCCTGATTGTGGTGGCAGCGGTCGTACTCGCGTAACCTCCGAGCAGACGATTGAGTTTCCTGCCGGCACGCACGATGGCGACGAGGTCTGCATTAGCGGCATGGGTCATGCTGGCACCAACGGTGCCGCGGGCGGCGATCTGGTCGGCCGTGCCCATGTTGAGGCCGAGCGCTTGGAAGGCAAAGCTCGTACCGGTTTTTACCTGATGGGCATCGTGGCGCCGTTTTTGGTACTCTCGGCCATCTCGGGCGTGTTCTCGGCCTTTGCCGTGATGTGCTTTATTCCGTTTACCATGGGCCTGTTCATGGTGCTTTCGGACGGTGTGCTTCATCGCAGTCTGCTGTGGTGGAAGCGCGGTGCGATGCAGTTTGCCAACGGTTTTGCCAACGGCTTCATGTTCGCGCTCGTGTCGGTTTGGTTCGCGAGCTGCTCGCAACGGGCCATGCTTTCGCCGTACCAAATGCAATAACATCAAACCCTCTGTTTGCGGCCGGCCCAGCTTGGGTATAGGACGCACTGTGACAATAATGAAAGTCGGAAGGATTCGGTCGTGTCGGAAAATAGGGATTACTACGAGGTACTTGGCGTCGACAGGGATGCCGACGCGCGGACGATTAAGCGCGCGTTTCTAAAGAAGGCCCGTACCGTACACCCGGACGTTTCGGACGACCCCGAGGCCGAGGCCAAGTTTAAAGAGCTTAACGAGGCATATTCCGTTCTTTCCGATGAGCAGAAGCGTGCTAACTACGACCGTTACGGCACTGCCGACGGCCCTGGTGGTTCAGGCTACGTCGATATCAACGATATCTTTGGTGGCATGGGCATGGACGACTTGTTCTCGTCGTTCTTTGGCGGCGGTGCCGGCGGTGGCGCCCGCAGCCGTCGCGAGCGCCGCCGGGGTCGCGATATGGCCATCTCCCTTTCGGTGACGCTCGAGGAGGCGGCACTCGGCTGCAAAAAGACGATCAGCTATGACCGCCTTGCTCCTTGCGAGGACTGCAATGGCACCGGTAGGGCAGAGGGCGCACAGGAAAAGCAGTGCGGCCGCTGCCACGGTACGGGCTACGTCACGACGGTTCAGCGTTCGTTCCTGGGCCAGGTTCAGTCTTCCTCGCCTTGCCCTGACTGCCATGGCGAGGGCACGGTTATCGACCATCCCTGCGAGACCTGCGACGGTCAGGGCCGCACGCCTTCGCATGAAAAGATTGACATCGATATTCCCGCCGGCGTTTCGACCGGTCGCCAGCTGCGTGTGAGCGGCTTTGGCGAGGCCGGCCTTCGCGGCGAGCCTTCGGGCGACCTGATTGTCAACGTGCGCGTTGCCGACCATGAGCGCTTTAAGCGCAACGGTGACGACCTGTACCTGCTGAGTGATATCTCGATTGCGCAGGCTGCGCTTGGCTGCGAGATCGAGGTCGAGGGCATTATGCCCGACGAGGTCGTTAAGGTGACGGTTCCCGCCGGCGCCCAGTACGGTGATACCGTGAGCGTCAATAATTACGGCATGCCGCGCATTGGCGGTGGCGGTTCGCGTGGCCGCCTGATCGTGCAACTGCGCGTGGTCGTTCCCACCAATCTTTCCAATAAGCAGCGCGAGCTGCTCCGTGCTTTTGCCGATGAGATGGGCGATGACGTTGCTTCTGGTAAGAAGTCGGTGACCGACCGTATCAAGAGTGCTCTCGATGACATCCTCGATTAAGGAGCCCGCGTGCTCGCACCCCATATTTCCGTCGTCAACCTCGGTTGCCGTGTCAACCGGGTTGAATCCGACCGTATCACTGCCGATCTTATGCGCCTGGGCTTTGCGATGGTGGAGCCCCAGGATGCAGAGCTGATCGTCATTAACACCTGTGCCGTTACGGGCGAGGCCGAGGCCAAGACCCGTAAGGCCGTTCGCCATGCTCTGGCCCATCCAAACGAACCCTATGTGATCGTGACCGGATGCGTTGTCAATTTGCATCCCGAGGAGCTGCTGGAGCTTTCGGACCGCGTGATTGCCGAGCCGTCCAAGATCGATGTTGCCGACCGCGTTTGCGAAGTGCTAGGCGTTGAATCCGACAGCGTCGCCGCTTGCAGCGATAGCGATGTGGTCGATGCGCTTGGGCGCTCCCGCTTGGGCGTAAAGATCCAAGACGGCTGCAATCACCGCTGCACCTACTGCATCGTGTGGAAGGCGCGCGGCCCCGAGCGCTCCGTGCCTGTCGAGTCTGTGCTCGAGCAGGTGCTCGAGGCCCAGGAGGCCGGCGTGCCCGAGGTCGTGCTGACGGGCGTGAACCTCGGTGCCTACGACGGCAAGAGCGCGACCGACGAACACGTGGAGATCGACGAGCTGCTCGAGACCATCATGGAGCGCACCTCGATTCCCCATGTGCGCATTTCTTCGGTGGAACCCATGGATATCTCCGAGCGCCTGCTGAAGGTCATGGCTCGCTATCCGCAGCGTATCGCCCCGTTTTTGCACCTGCCCGTGCAGTCCGGTTGCACGGCGACCCTGCATCGTATGGGCCGTCCCTATAGCGCTGAGTCCTTCGAGGGCACGGTGCGTATGATTCGCGAGATTTTGCCGCAGGCTTCGCTTTCGTGCGATGTCATCGTCGGTTTTCCCGGCGAGACGGACGAGGAGTTTGAGGAGTCGCTGGCGCTCTGCCGTCGCGTGGGCTTCTCGCGTATGCACGTGTTCCGCTACAGCAAGCGCCCCGGCACCTTGGCGGCCGATATGCCCGACCAGGTGGCGCCCGAGGTCATGGCTGAGCGCAGCCGTCGCATGCGCGCGGCGGCCCAGGAGCTCGCCGTTGCCGACGCCCGTCGCCGCGTGGGCTCCGTCGAGCGTGCCGTGCTCGAGTATGGCGACAACCTGACGCTCGGCTCCTTCCATCATGCCCGCCTTGACGATACCCGTGGACTCACGGCCCCGTGCCTGCTCGATGTTGCTATCATCGGAGTCGATGATTCCGGCTTGGTCCATGCACGCAGGGAGGTTCATGGAAGCCTCGAAGATTAGACTTACCGTTCCCGAGGGAATTGACCCCTCTCGTGTGCTGGGCGCTGGTGACGGCGTTCTGCGCACGCTCGAGGGCCTGGTTCGCGCCCACGTGGTTGCCCGTGGTGACAGCATCGCCGTGGGCGGTGACCCGGATGAGGTTGAGCTCGTGGCGCGCTTTTTCGAGCATGCTTTTCGCGAGGCGGCCGCCGGGCGCACACTGTCTGCCGACGATGTCTCTCGCTGCCTGGCCGTCTTGCGCGACGGTGAGCACGAGGCTACGTCGCTTCGCGATGACGTGCTGCTTTCGTATCGCGGCCGTGCCATTCGCCCCAAGACGCTGGGCCAAAAGCGCTATGTGGATGCCATCCGCACGCATACCATCACGTTTGGCCTGGGTCCTGCCGGCACCGGTAAGACCTATCTGGCCATGGCGCTCGCCGTTGCCGCGCTCAAGCGCCACGAGGTGGGCCGGCTGATCTTGACGCGTCCGGTTGTCGAGGCGGGGGAGAACTTGGGCTTTTTGCCCGGCACCCTCGAGGAAAAGATCGATCCCTACATGCGTCCGCTCTACGACGCCCTTTTTGACATGATGGATCGCGAGCGCACCGATGAGCTTATGGAGCGTGGCGTGATCGAGATCGCCCCGCTTGCCTACATGCGCGGCCGCACGCTGAGCGATGCCTTCGTGGTGCTCGACGAGGCGCAAAATACCACGCCTGAGCAGATGAAGATGTTCCTGACGCGCTTGGGCTTTAACTCCAAGTTTGTGATTACCGGCGACCTGAGCCAGCGCGACCTGGTGGGTCGTCGTGGCGGTCTTGCCGACGTTGAGCAGATTTTGGGCCGTGTCGACGATGTCGCATTTTCGCACCTCGAGCGCGCCGACGTGGTGCGCCATGCCTTGGTGGGACGTATCGTCGAGGCATACGACACTTATGATGACGTGCGCGAGCAGCGCCCGCGCGACCGAAAGGAGTCCCGTTGAGTGTATTGATCAGCAACGATGCCGAGCTCGATACGCTGCTCGATGCGCAGGAGGTGGAGCACATCTGCGAGGTCGTGCTTGCCGCCGAGGGCGTTGAGCGTGAAGTCGAGATTTCCCTTTCGTATGTCGACGAGGACGAGATGCACGAGCTCAACCACGAGTGGCGCGGTATCGATCGCACCACCGATGTACTCTCGTTTGAGTGCGATTCGGCCTTTGACGATGACATTCCCGCCGATGAGACGCTCGAGCTCGGCGATATTATCTTGGCCCCGCAGGTTATTGCCCGTCAGGCCCCCGGTTTTGGCAATAGCCCCGCTGACGAGTGCCGTCTGATGCTCGTTCACGGCATGCTGCACCTGCTGGGCTATGACCACATCGAGGACGACGAGGCCGAGGTCATGGAGGCCCGCGAGGACGCCATCCTGCGCGATTTGGCGCTCGAGCGCGGCGAGGACCCCAAGCTAGTCCACGTCGGCCCCATCACCAACCACGCCCACGACTAGGAGCCGTCTATGATTCCCGGATCGAACAAGGACCATCCGTCCTTCTTAAAGTCGTTTTCTTACGCTATGGAGGGCTTCGTCACCGCCGTCAAGACCGAGCGCAACATTAAGGTCATGCTCGTGGCGGGCGTGTGCACCGTCATTGCAGGCTGCATCGTGGGGCTCGACATTGCCGAGTGGGCCACGATTATCATCTGTTGCGGCCTGGTGATCCACGGCGAGCTTTGCAATACCGCCATGGAGGCCATCGTCGACCTGGCGACCCAGGAGCTCCATCCGCTGGCCAAGCGTGCGAAGGACATCGCCGCCGCCTCCGTATACGTTCTTTCCATCACCGCCGCGATTGTGGGCTTGCTGGTATTTGCCCACGCGCTCGGCTTTATTTAGAAAGGGATTCCCATGTCCGACAATATGCAGCCTACCGATGAGATTTTGGACGACGAGTCCCTGGACGCGGTGGATACCGAGGAGCTCGAGGATGTCGAGGAGTTCGACCCGTTTGAGGGTATGAGCGACGAGGAACTCGACGCCCTGTGCGACGAGGACGACAACCTCGCGGGCTTTGGCGACGTGGAGCCCGGTTTCCGCAGCGGCTTTGTGGCCCTGGTCGGTCGTCCCAACGCTGGCAAGTCCACGCTGCTTAATGCCTGCTATGGCAAAAAGGTCGCCATCACCTCGCCGGTGGCCCAGACGACCCGCCGCCGCATGCGCGCCGTCGTTAACCGTCCCGGCTACCAGCTGGTCTTTGTCGATACCCCGGGTATCCACAAGCCCAAGGACGGTCTGGGTTCCGAGCTCAACAAGAGTGCGTTGTTCGAGCTGAACGATGTTGACGTCGTCGCGTTTTTGATTGATGCCACCAAACCTATCGGCAGGGGAGACGCTTGGGTTGCCGAGCGCGTCAGATGCGCCCGTTCCAAGAAGGTTCTGGTGCTCACTAAGGCCGATGAGGCCGACCCCGCACAGGTCATGGAGCAGCTTAAGGCTGCCCACGAGCTCATGGAATATGACGATGAGATCGTGACGTCGTCGGTCAAGAACTTCAACGTCGATGCCTTTATCGAGACCGTTGCGCACTTTTTGCCCGAGGGTCCGCGTTGGTTCCCCGAGGACATGGGTACCGACGCTTCCGATGAGACGCTCGTTGCCGAGTTTGTGCGCGAGAAGGTCTTGCGCCGCACCCGTGATGAGATTCCGCACTCCGTTGGCGTGATCTGCGATGCGCTTGAGCAGACCAAGAAGGTGCTGCGCGTGCACGCCACCATTTACGTCGAGCGCGAGGGCCAAAAGAGCATCATCATCGGCAAGGGCGGCGAGATGATCAAGCATATCGGTATCGACGCCCGTCGCGATCTTGAGCGCATCTTTGGCACGCAGGTCTTTTTGGAGCTGGACGTGAAGGTCAAGGCCGGCTGGCGTGACGACGAGGCCCAGATTCGCCGCTTTGGCTATAACGCCGAGGACTAAGGACGCGCGGCGCGCATGGCAGGCTCCCGGACATATCGCACGAAAGTGGTCGTGCTCGATAAGACTAAGCTCAAAGAGACCGACCTGATCTTGACGATGCTTGACGAGCGGGGGCGGCAGGTTCGTGCCGTGGCAAAGGGCGCCCGCAAACCCGGCGGACGCCTGGCTGCGCGCTGCGAGCTGTTCTGTACGGTCGATATGCTGCTCGCACATGGACGGTCACTCGACGTGGTTTCCCAGGCCGAGCTTATGGAGGCGCCGCTCGGCGCTGCGCCCGATTACGAGACGACCTGCGCCGCAAGCGCGATCGCCGAGGTTGCGCGCGTGTGCTCGTTCGAGGACGCCGAGGACCCGTTTACCTTTGCCATCACGCAGCGAGCGCTTGCCCTGGTGGGCAGCGGGCTTGACACGGCGCATATGGACCTACTTGTGGCGGCATATGTCTTTAAGCTGCTGTCGCACGTTGGCTATCGACCCGATTTTTCGGCCTGTGTGCTGTGCGGAGACCCCATGCTGTCGTATTTTTCAGCCCAGGCGGGCGGTCTCATGTGCGGGTCGTGCGCGTCGAGCGTTCCAGGTGCCGAACTGGTGTCGACCGGTGAGACCGCATGGCTGCGCGCCCTCATGTCCATGACCTTCGATGCGCTCATGGCCGAGCGAATCGACCCGCATACGGCGGCATTCCTGCTCGGGCTTTCGCATGTTTGGGCTGCGACGCACACCGATCAGCGCCTCCGCGCGATGGAATTCATGTTGGGTCGGTGATGATGCGCAGGCGCGGGCTGCTTGTGGTAACATACCGACCTGTTGGTACCTCGACCTTGGTTGTTCGCTCCACCGGCGGCTTCCCAGTCCGAGGCGAATCGAGTCGCCCGTGGGCGACGCAAAACGAAAGGTGAAACAATGACTGTTTCCAAAGAGCGCAAGGCGGAGCTGACTGCCCAGTTCGGTAACACCCCGGTCGACACCGGCAACCCCAAGGTTCAGGTCGCCATCCTGTCCGAGCGCATCAAGGAGCTGACCGAGCACATGAAGTCCCACCAGAAGGACTTCCACACCCGTCGTGGCCTGCTCATGCTCGTCGGTCGTCGTCGTCGTCTTCTTTCCTACATCAAGAAGAACGACATCGTCGAGTACCGTGAGCTCATCAAGGCTCTGGGCATCCGCGACAACATCCAGTAGGATTTGTACATGCTAAGAGCGTCCTGCGCAGCGGGGCGCTCTTTTTGTGTAAGGGCGCGAACAATCACGCTCTGAAGCGTGGCGGGGGCAGGGGGCCCGCGTCACATGAGAAGCCCGCAGGCAAGGGGCCTGTGGGGTAAAGGAGAACAATGACACTCGTATCCAAGACCTTTGAGCTGTACGGCAAGACCTACACCTTCGAGTCGGGCGAGCTTGCCAAGCAGGCCACCGGCGCCTGCCTGGTCAAGCAGGGCGACACCACGATGCTCGACACCGTGGTCGTCTCCAAGGAGCGCAAGAACTACGACTTCTTCCCGCTGACCGTCGACTTCAACGAGAAGATGTACGCCGCAGGGCGCATCCCGGGTGGCTACCTCAAGCGTGAGGGCCGTCCCAGCGAGAAGGCCACGCTCACCGCGCGCATGATCGACCGTCCGATTCGCCCGAGCTTCCCGGACGGTTTCCGCAACGAGGTGCACATCGTCGCCACCTCGCTTGTCGCCGACCAAGTCAACCCCTTTGACGTCATCAACGTCATGGGTGCTTCCCTGGCCATGACGCTCGGCGGCGTGCCCTTCGAGGGCCCGCTTGCCTGCGTGCGCATCGGCCGCAACGTGGAGACCGGCGAGTTTATCGTCAACCCCACCTACGAGGAGCGCGAGAACTCCGATCTGGACCTGGAGCTGGGCGGATCCGCCGACTTCATCTCGATGGTCGAGGCCGGCGCCGAGGAGATCTCCGAGGACGACATGCTCGCCGCCATGAAGTTTGGCCAGGAGGCCCTTGCCGCTTTCTGCCAGGCTCAGGACGAGTTCGTCGCCGAGTGGGAGCAGGTCAACGGCCCCATCGTCAAGAAGGAGTACCCGCTCGACCAGCCCGTCGAGGAGGTCCAGGAGCGCATCTTCGCCCACTACGACGAGATGGCAGCCGCCCTTCGTGACGCCGACAAGCTCTCCCGTATCGGCAAGGTTGAGGCTCTGAAGGAGTCCATCCGTGCCGAGTTCACCGAGGAGGAGCAGGCCGCTTGGGAGCGCGAGATCCCCGTGGCGCTCAAGAAGCTCGAGAAGAAGGCCATGCGCACCATGGTCGTCGAGACCGGTGAGCGCGTCGACGGTCGTGCCGCCGACGAGATCCGTCCCATCATGGTGAAGGACAACTACCTGCCGCTCGTTCACGGCTCCGGTTTGTTCCAGCGTGGCCAGACCCAGGTGCTCTCGGTTCTTTCGCTCGGCATGCTCAACGAGGGCCAGCGTCTGGATACCATCGAGCCCACCGAGGGCAAGCGCTACATGCACCACTACAACTTCCCGCCTTTCTGCACCGGCGAGACCGGCCGCATGGGCAGCCCCAAGCGCCGCGAGATCGGCCATGGCAATCTGGCCGAGCGCGCTCTGCTTCCGGTGCTTCCCGACGAGAACGAGTTCCCCTACGCCATCCGCGTCGTCTCCGAGGTCATGGAGTCCAACGGCTCCTCTTCGATGGCTTCGACCTGCGGCTCCACGCTCGCCCTTATGGACGGCGGCGTGCCCATTAAGCGCCCGGTCTCCGGTATCGCCATGGGCCTGATCCAGGAGGAGGGCAAGACCGTGGTGCTGTCCGACATCCAGGGTCTCGAGGACTTCCTGGGCGACATGGACTTTAAGGTCACCGGCACCACCGAGGGCATCACCGCCCTGCAGATGGACAACAAGGCCACCGGCCTTACCTTCGACATCTTGGCCCGCGCCCTGCAGCAGGCCAAGGAGGGTCGCGCCTTCATCCTGCAGAAGATGCTCGATGTGATCCCCGAGCCGCGCCACACCACGCGCAGCACCGCTCCGCGCATCGTTTCCATCCAGGTTCCGACCGACAAGATCCGCGACGTCATCGGTTCCGGCGGTAAGGTCATCCGCGGTATCCAGGACGAGACCGGCGCCTCGGTCGACATCCAGGAGGACGGCACCGTCTTTGTCGGCGGCACCGGCGAGTCCGTCGACCAGGCCGTCGAGCGTATCAAGCTCATCATCAAGGTTCCCGAGCCGGGCGAGGAGTACACCGGTCGCGTGGTCTCCATCCAGCCCTTCGGCGCCTTCGTCAACCTGCTGCCCGGTAAGGACGGCCTGCTGCACATCTCCCGCGTCGCCAAGGGCCGCGTGGAGAAGGTCGAGGACGTCCTCAATGTGGGCGACGAGGTCAAGGTCGTCGTCATCGAAGTCGATGACCGCGGCAAGATTTCGCTCGATCGTCTGGATAAGCCCGAGGCCCCGGCTCGCGCCGAGGGTGCCTCAGAGGGCGACGGCGAGCACTTCCAGCGCCGTGAGCGTCCGCGTCGCGAGCGCTCCGAGCGCAGCGACCGTCCGCGCCGTCCCGGCGACAACGGAGGCCGCAAGCCCCGCCGTCACCACGACGCCGAGTAACAGCTACACATAAGCAGCTCAACAAGGGCGACTCCGGACTGGGGTCGCCCTTTTGCTTGCGCCCGCCATTGAGTTAGACAGTCTATCTAGTAGTTAGATTTAAGGTCTGTAGATAGACATAGCAGCATTTTCCCAGATAAAACCGATCAAAATAAACCTGGCCCTTATTGGTAGCTTTCCCGTGGGGCGGGCACTGATGAAGTTTATTGCGAGTTCCGCACGAACAGGAGGCCACTTAATGTGGCCTCCGTCGTGAGCAGGACTGTAGAGCAGGAAACTTCATCAGTGCCCGCCCCACGGGAAACCGGCGGGATGGACCAGTTCAGATGGGGCTTTGATGCATGGGTGGTCTGTTGGTGGGCAAATGGGTATCATACTGTGGTTACTGCGTCGACTCTATGATGCATGTTTGTACGTTCCCGGCGGTCGGTTTGCCAGAAGCGCCCCGCCGGTTGTTCCAGACCCGTTTCGAAGAAAGGAAACCACACTAACCTATGGCAGCTAAAAAATCATCTCCCTTGAAGATCATTCCGCTCGGCGGCCTTGACGGCATCGGCAAGAACATGACGGTCTTCGAGTGCGGCGACGACATGGTGCTCGTCGACGCCGGCCTCATGTTCCCGGATGACTCCCAGCCCGGTATCGACCTGGTGCTTCCCGACTACACCTATGTTTTGGAGAACGAGGAAAAGCTCCGCGGTATCGTCGTCACCCACGGCCACGAGGACCACACCGGTTCGCTTCCGTACCTGCTGCAGGACCTCAACAATAAGGTGCCCATCTTTTCGAGCAAGCTGACGCTTGGCTTTATCGAGGGCAAGCTTTCTGAGTTCCGCATCCGCGCACCCAAGTTCCGCGAGGTCAAGGGCGGCAGCCATGTCAACCTCGGCGGCATCTCGCTCGACTTCTTCTCGATGACGCACTCCATTCCCGGCGCTCTGGGCGTGTTCATCCGCACCAACCAGGGTACCGTTATGCACACCGGCGACTTTAAGCTCGACCAGACGCCCATCGACGGCGTCACGCCCGACTATGCCGCTATCAGCCGCTTTGCCAAGCAGGGTATCGACCTGCTGCTTTCCGACTCCACCAACGCCACGGTTCCCGGCTTTACCAAGTCCGAGGCCGAGGTTGGTCCCAACCTGCTGCACGCCATCAAGAACGCGCCGGGTCGCGTGTTCGTTGCGTCGTTCTCGAGCCACATCCATCGTTTGCAGCAGATCTGCGATGCCGCCCGCAAGTGCGGCCGTAAGGTCGTTGTGACCGGTCGCTCCATGCTCACTAACACCCGCGTGGCGCGCGAGCTTGGCTACCTCAACATCGACGACGCCGATATCATCGATGCCTTTGACATTGATAACCTGCCTGACGACAAGATTGTTGTCATGTGCACCGGTTCGCAGGGCGAGCCGCTGTCGGCCCTGTCCCGCATGGCCAATGGCGAGCACAAGACGCTCTCCATCCACGAGGGCGATACCGTTATCCTCTCGGCAACTCCTGTTCCCGGCAATGAGAAAGCCGTCCAGCAGGTCGTCAACAGCCTGGCCAAGCTCGGCTGCGACGTGTGGGATAAGAACCGCGCCCTCGTTCACGTTTCCGGTCACGGTAGCCAGGAGGAGCTCAAGCTCCTGATGGCCATGGCCAAGCCCACGTACTTTATGCCGGTTCACGGTGAAGCCGTGCATCTGCGCGCCCATGCCCAGCTGGCCCGCAAGATGGGCATCAAGGACGATCATATCTTTATCCTCGACAACGGCGACACGCTCGAGATGCGCGGCGGTATCGTTAAGCGCGGTACGCCCGTCGAGTCCGGCGTCGTTTACGTCGACGGCCTGCGCATCGGCGATACCGACCCCATCGTCCTGCGTGATCGTCAGAAGCTCGCCAACGACGGTATGGTTACCGCTGTTGCCATCGTCTCGCTCAAGCACAAGAAGATCGAGGCCATCGAGTTCTCGGGCCGCGGCGTCTCGTTTGCCATCGACGACCAGTTCTCCGAGGATGCCTCCGCGTCCATTATGAAGACGATCGAGAAGGGCAAGTTCAGCTTTACGAGCAGCGGTTCCGATGCCATTCGCAAGGCCGTGCGCGATTCGCTCTCTAACTTTATCTGGAGCCGTACTCGCACCCGTCCGATGATCATCCCGGTCGTCATGGAGGTTTAGTTTGGCGCGCGGATCTGCACAAAACGCCAAAGGCAATAAGGCCAATAACCAACCGGCATCTGCTAAGGGTGCCGGTTCCCATCTGCGTGCCAATAAGGGCCACGAGTCCGAGTTCGATGATTTCGAGCCCTTGGTCGAGCCCTCGGCCAACCGCGATATCGCCGGCGTGGTCATTGCCGTTTTGGCGATTGCGTCCTTTATTGCCGTGATTTCGCCGGCGACTGCGCCCGTTACGGCTGCGGTTGCCGGTTTCTACCACTTGGGCTTTGGTCTGGGCGCCTACGTGCTGCCGATCGTCATTTTGCTGTTTGCCGCCACGCTCTTTTTAGGCGAGGACTCGCCGCTCAACGTGCGCTCGGTCGCGGGCGGAGCCGTGGTCTTTATCACCGTTGTCTCCATTCTTTCGCTGATGGTGCCGGGTACGAGCGACTCGTGTGACCTTATGTTCACGCCGCAAAATCTGTCCGCCTCGGGTGGCTACATCGGTGCGTTTATTGCGAGTGCGCTGCAGAATGCCCTGGGTAAGCCTATCGCGATGGTGGTCCTGTTGGGTCTGGCCGTCGTTGGTTTTGTCATCATCGGCTTTTCGGTGGGTGGCGTGCTGCGCTCTGCTCGCGACCGCGCGGCCGATTTTGCCGAGCGCCGTCGTGCCGATGTTAACGCGAGCCCGTGGGGTGACGACGAAGCCCTGTCGGTGCCCGGCGTTGCCCGTCCGCACCTGAGCATTCTTCGTCAAAAGGGCTCCGATGCTGCCGTGACCACGGTCATGGGCAACGATGTGGACCCGGTTTTGGACGATGACGACGAGGACGAGGATCCGTTTGTCGACGTATCCGATGCCGTGGAGGCCGAGCGCGCTAAGACGACGCTGCTGCCGCGCCGTCATGTCAAGAAGGGCAAGGCCACGCCCAAGTTGAATACAAGCGAGCCCGACCCGTCTTGGTCCGATAGCGAGATTGAGCTTACCGAGGGCGATGACGAGGACGACGAGGCTCCGATTGAGACCGCAAAGACAACTTTGCTGCCGCGTCGCCATGCTAAGCGCGAACAGGTAACCGGCCAGCTTTCGATGGAAGACGACCCCGATAAGATCGACGAGTCCGAGCCGCCGTTTGCCGTGAGTCCTGTCTCGGCAACACCTCAGATTCCCGACTTCTTGAAGCATCCCAAGGTTGCCGATACGGCTGTCGCGGGCGCTGCCGAGGCGCCTACTCCTAGCGATGGGGGAGCGGTCAATGCCCCCGCGGATAACGAGGGCGAAGAAGAGGACGGCCTCAAGCTTCCGCCGCTCGAGATCCTGCACGCCAACCCGCAGTCGGCGTCCTCCGCGTCATCTGACAAGGAGCTGGAACAGACTGCCGAGTCACTGCAATCCACCTTGCTTGAGTTTGGCCGCAGTGCCCGCGTGGTCGGCTGGATCGCCGGCCCCACGGTGACGACCTTTAAGCTGCAACCTGGCGAGGGCGAGCGCGTGAGCAAGATTTCGAGCCTCGAGGACGATATCGCGCTTTCGCTCGCTGCTCAGTCGGTGCGCATCTTTGCCCCGATCCCCGGTACCTCGCTTGTGGGTATCGAGATTCCCAATCGCAAGCGCCAGAACGTCAACCTGGGCGACGTGCTTCCCTATGTGAAGGGCGGTCCGCTCGAGCTGGCCATCGGTCGAGATGCCGAGGGCACGCCGGTCGTCGCTGACCTCGCCAAGATGCCCCACCTGCTGATCGCCGGCACGACCGGTTCTGGTAAGTCGGTGATGATCAATTCCATCATCACGACCCTGCTCATGCGAGCCCTTCCCGAGGACGTTCGCCTGATCATGGTCGACCCCAAGCGCGTCGAGCTTGCGGGCTATAACGGTTTGCCGCATCTCTATGTGCCCGTGGTGACCGAGCCCAAGCAGGCCGCGAGCGCTCTGCAATGGGCCGTGTCCGAGATGGAGCGTCGCCTGAAGGTCTTCGAGCGTCTCAACGTGCGTAAGATCTCGACCTACAACGAAAAGCAGGCCGCCGGCGAGTTTGAGCATTACGACAACCCGCCCCAAAAGATGCCCTATCTGGTCATTATCATCGACGAGCTTTCGGACCTGATGATGGTCGCCGGCAAGGATGTCGAGGCCTCGATCGTTCGTATCGCCCAGCTGGGCCGTGCCGCCGGTATACACCTTATCGTGGCTACGCAGCGCCCCAGCTCCAACGTGGTGACGGGCCTCATCAAGGCCAACATCACCAACCGCATCGCCTTTAACGTCGCCACGGGCATCGACTCGCGCGTCATTATTGACCAGATGGGTGCCGAAAAGCTCACCGGTTTGGGCGACATGCTGTTCTCCAAGGTCGACTGGGGCAAGCCTCGCCGTATCCAGGGCTGCTTTGTCTCGGATGACGAAATCAACGAGATTGTCGAGTTCGTCAAGTCGCAGAGCGAGCCCGACTACCACGAGGAGATTCTGTCTGCCGTGGCGCCCGCTTCCATGTCCATGGCGGGTGGCGGCGGTATTGTCCGCACCGGAGTAGCCGAGCCGCAAGACGATGATCCGCTCATTTGGGAAGCCGCCCATATTGTGGTGGAATCGCAGCTTGGCTCCACATCTGGCCTGCAACGTCGTCTGAAGGTTGGCTATGCGCGTGCCGGGCGTATTATGGACATGCTGGAAGAAAAGGGTGTCGTCGGCCCGCCCGACGGTTCCAAGCCGCGTGAGGTCCTGTTGGACGAGGAGGGGCTTGCCGCGCTGGAATCTGTCGACGCCGAGATGGCACGTGAAGATCGTGAGTTTGGAGGATTCTGATGGCTGCACGCTTTGGTGACATGCTGCTCGAGCAGCGTCGCCGGATGGGCCTTTCCATTCAGCAGGTCGCCAACACCATCAAAATCAGGCCGCAGATCATCGAGTTTTTCGAGACCGGTAACTTTGCTTCGATGCCGCCGCGCGGCTATGCGCAGGGCATGATTTCGAGCTATGCTCGCTTTTTGGGCCTCAATCCGCGCGAGGTCGTCAATGCCTACTTTGACGACCTGATGGCATACGAACGCGAGACGTCGCAGCAGGGCGGTCGTTTTCAGGACGCCGCCGGCTACGTCAATTCGCGTTCCTCGGTCGATAACGGGCGCTTCCTGATGGTTCAGGGCGGTCGTTCAACCCGCTATGGACAGCGTCCTCAGCAGGCCGGTTATATTACTGAGACGGGTTCGGGCGAGGAGATTCGCTCACAGCGTGACCGGTTCCGCAGTACGCCGATGCCCGAGGACCGTGCACTTCCCGCTGCCCGCGGCGTGGCGCGTGACCCTCGTGCCGGCTACGGCGACGGCGGCTATTCCGATCGCGGTTACCGTGGTGCCTCTATGGGACGCTCTCGCGGTGGCTATTCGGATGCCGATACCACGCAGGTGACGCCGCGTCTTCGCTCTCAATCACAGCCGTATGGCCAGCGCTCTTCGGCTCCGCGTTCGGTCCAGCGTGGCTATCAAGGCCGCGGTGAACTTGCGCCCCGCTCGGGTCAGCGCAGCCTTCAGGGCCAGGGCGGCTATCGCGGCCGTTCCGATAGCAATCGCGGTCGTATGCCTCAGGGAAGCGGCCGCAGCAGTTCCGGTCGTGGACGCGGCGGATCACGTACTCCTCAAAACAACGGGCTCGATCCGCGTATCGTCTACGCCGGCATCGGTGCCGTTGTGCTGCTGTTGATTGTGCTCATCGTGGTGCTTCTACGTGGCTGCGCATCTTCGGCGCCCGAGAACACGCCCGAGACGCCCACTGCTACCAAGATGACGACCAAGAAGTCTTCTAAGAAGACCGAAACGGTCGACGAGGACGATGACACCGATGAGGCGACGGATGAGTCGACTGATTCGGACGCTACCAAGACGACGGCCAAGAAGGAAGAGAACGAGGTCACGAAGGTCAAAGTCTCCGTTGCCAAGGGAAAGACCGCGTGGATTGAGGTCAAGGTTGACGGCAAGTCGGTCTATGGCGCCCAGGCGACTGGCCCCTTTGAGCAGGAGTACACGCCCGAGTCTTCGATCGAGATCACCACGTCCAAGCCTTCCGATGTCACCGTTACCAAGAACGGTGAAAAGGTTCGTTACGATACCAAGACCTCGGGCGTGGCGCGTGTGACGATCACCGTTCCCAAGAAGGAGACGTCTGATTCCGAGAATGGTGAAAGTTCTGATGGTACCGACACCACCGATGGTACCGATGCCACCGACGGTACCGATGCCCAGTCCACGGATGGCGCCGATACCGCAACTGACGGTCAGACACCCACCGATTCTACCGACAATTCGTACGATAGCTACTAGGCCGCTCGTACGCGAAAGGAAACATCATGGCTAAAGATTCCAGCTTCGACGTCGTGTCCGAGGTCAACATGCAAGAGGTCGACAACGCCTTCCAGCAGACCACGCGCGAGATTTCCCAGCGCTATGACCTTAAGGATTCCGGCGCCACGATCGAGCTTTCGAAGGGCGACAAGCTCTTTACGATCAACGCCCCGGCCGACTTTGTCTCCAAACAGATTGTTGACGTGCTGAGCTCCAAGCTCATCAAGCGCGGCATCGACCTCAAGGCTGTCTCGTGGGATGCTCCGCAGGCGGCATCGGGTGGCACCGTGCGCGTGCTCGGCCATATCGTCGAGGGTATCGACCAGGCGACCGCCAAGAAGATCAACAAGGACATCAAGGATCAAAAGCTCAAGGTCAAGGTGACCATCGAGGCCGACAAACTGCGTGTTTCCTCTGCTTCGAAGGACGCGTTGCAGACCGTGATTCAGTTCCTGCGCGACCAGGACTACGGCCAGCCGCTGCAGTTCACCAACTACCGCTAATATCAATCGAAAGGACCGCTCTCCAACATGGATACACCGTTGGGCTCCGTGCTCTACATCACCCTCGGGTGCGCTAAGAACGAGGTTGACACCGACCGCATGCGTTCTCTTTTGACCGCCGCGGGCTACGAGGAGGCATTCGACCCGCAGGATGCCGATATCGCCATCGTCAATACTTGCTCGTTCCTCGCCTCCGCAACGTCCGAGAGCATCGAGACCACGCTCGAGCTCGCCAACGAGGTTCAGGACGGCGTTCGTTCTTGTCCCATCGTCATGTGCGGCTGCGTGCCGTCGCGCTATGGCGATGACCTGCCTGACGAGCTGCCCGAGGTCGCTGCCTTTGTGAAGGCCGACGAGGAAGATGGCATCGTGGCGGTCATCGATGGCGTGCTGGGTGTCGAGCGTGAGATTGCAGCCTATATCCCGCAGGTCAAACGTACCGTCGAGGGTGCTGTCGCTTACGTCAAGATTTCCGATGGCTGCAACCGCTTCTGCAGCTTCTGCATGATTCCCTACATCCGCGGCCGCTATCATTCGCGCAATGCCGAGAGCATCATCTCCGAGGTGCGCGACCTGGTTTCCGGCGGTGTGCGCGAGATCGTGCTGATCGGCCAGGACACGGGCATCTGGGGTACCGACTTTGCCGACGAGGACGTCGCCGATGGCTCGCCGCGCAATCTGGCGCAGCTGCTGCGTGCCGTCGCCGAGGCCGTGCGCCCGCACAACGTCTGGGTCCGCGTGCTCTATCTGCAGCCCGAGGGCATGACTGACGAACTCATCGAGACGATTCGCGATACGCCCGAGGTGCTGCCCTATATCGATATCCCCGTGCAGCACTGCGACGCGCGCATCCTCAAGGCTATGCGCCGTTCTGGTTCGCGCCAGGAGCTCGAGGACCTGTTCCGCGATCTGCGTGAGCGTATCCCCGGCATCGTGATCCGTTCCACGGCCATGGTCGGCTTCCCGACCGAGACCGACGACGAGTTCCGCGACCTTATCGACTTTATGGACACCGTCGGCTTTGACTACACGAGCGTCTTTGCCTACTCGCAGGAGGAGGGCAGCCTGGCCGCTAAGATGGAGGGCCAGGTCGACGAAGAGGTCAAGCTCGAGCGCGCCCAGGAGGCCATGGACCTGGCCGAGTCGCTCGGTTTTGCCGCCACCGCCGCACATGTGGGCGAGCGCGCCCAGGTGATCGTCGACGGTATCGAAGAGACCGAGGATGGCGCCGAGCTGATCGGCCATGCCTGGTTCCAGGCGCCCGATTCCGATGGCGCGGTGCATCTGGACGCCAGCGAGGCGTCCGTGGGCGATATTCTGACCGTCGAGTTTACCGATAGCTTCTGCTATGAGCTTATCGGTCATGTTGTGGAGTAGGAGAGCGTCGTGGCTAACGAGAGCAATAAGGAACTGACGAGTGTCTGGACGCCCGCCAACATCGTGACGTGCGTTCGCATCGTCTTTATCCCGGTGTTCATGATCGTGTCGGCGCTTTCTCACACGAGTGTTGCCGGTACGGATTGGAGCACCTTCGACGGCCCGCTCGCCGCCGCTGCCTTCATTCTGTATGTGATCCTGTCGTGCACCGATAAGGTCGACGGTTATCTGGCGCGTTCGCGCAACGAGATCACCGACTTCGGTAAATTCTTGGACCCCATCGCCGATAAGCTGCTCGTGTTCTCGGCCCTGCTGCTGTTCCTTGATTTTGGCGCGGTGACCGTGTGGTCCGTGTTCATCATTCTGTTCCGTGAGCTGCTGGTGAGCGCCCTTCGCATGGTCGCGAGTGCTGCCGGTGTAGTCGTTGCCGCCGATAAGCTCGGCAAGTACAAGACGGCGACCACGATGGTCTCTATCTGCGGCTATCTGTGCGTCTTTGCGATGGCCGGTCTTCAGCTGGGGCCGGTGTCGCTGCTGCTCGGTGTCTATTCGGTGTCGCGCTTCCTGTACGTCATCGCCGTGATTTTGACCATTGTCTCGGGTGCCCAGTACTTCTGGAACTGCCGTAAGATCGTCTTTTCGGTCTAGGTCCTGGTGGATATGACGGAGTCTTATTTGCAGATCGCCGCAAACAACGAGGAGTTGGCGCGCGATATTGTCGAGCACGCGAGTGCCCGTGGTGTGACGGTGTCGACGGCGGAGTCGCTGACGGCGGGCATGATCGCCTCGACGATTGCCGATATCCCGGGTGCCTCGGCGGTGCTTCGTGGAGGTGCGGTGACCTACTGCGATGAAATCAAACATCGCGTGCTTGGCGTCGAGCAGGAAACGCTCGATCGGTTTAGCGCAGTGTCGCACCAGACGGCGCGTGAGATGGCCGCGGGCTCGCTGGACCTTTATCAGAGCGATATAGCCGTAAGCGCAACGGGCTATGCTGGGCCCGGTGGCGGCACCGAGCAAGACCCCGCCGGTACGTTCTATATTGGCTGGGCGTATCGCGCGGCCGATGGGGGAGCGCCGGTTGTCGAGTCTGCGCGCTGTCATTACGAGGGCGATCGGTCGTGCGTTCGTGCCCATGTGGTCGCGGAGGCCTTGGAGCGCATTGTCCGCGTGCTCAATTCTATGGAATAGACGTGGTTTAAGGGGCCTTAGGGCCCCTTAATTGTGGAGATAGGGACCTTTGACGGTTTTGGTGTTTGTGCTGGTATAAGGCCTAAATTTATTTGAGCACCTCTATTTGTGGTTGGCGTGGTCAAGTGTTTGGTCGGTGATTGGTCGGCGTTTGGTCGGGTTTTGGAATGGTCGGGTGCATATGATGAATCTGAACGGTTGACCACGAACAGCCGTTCGTTTATTATCGTTTCAGGTTGTTAAGAGGAGGGCTATTCATGGCCAAGAATTCAGGTCCCGTACGTACCGTTCATGCACGCACGACGGGTAAAGAGCGCGACGAGATGATCGCCACCACCAAGGCCGAGATCGAGAAGAAGTTCGGCCAGGGCTCTATTATGAGGTATGGCGACGGCGGTCCCGAGCTCGAGGTCGAGGCTATTCCGACGGGCTCTCTGGCGCTCGATGCCGCCTTGGGTATCGGCGGCGTGCCGCGCGGCCGTATCGTCGAGATTTATGGCCCCGAGTCCTCCGGTAAGACGACGCTTTCGCTCGAGATCCTTGCAGAGGCGCAGGCCATGGGCGGTGTTGTTGCATTTATCGATGCCGAGCACGCGCTTGATCCCACCTATGCCGCGCGCATCGGTGTTGATATCGATGAGGTCCTCATTTCCCAGCCCGATACGGGCGAGCAGGCGCTCGAGATCGTCGATATGCTTGTGCGCTCCGGTGCCATCGACGCCATCGTCGTCGACTCTGTTGCCGCCTTGACTCCACGTGCCGAGATCGAGGGCGAGATTGGTGACACGACGGTGGGTCTGCAGGCTCGTTTGATGAGCCAGGCACTCCGCAAGCTCGCCGGCTCGCTTGCCAAGTCCAACACGACCTGCATCTTCATTAACCAGCTGCGCGAGAAGATCGGCGTCATGTTCGGCAACCCCGAGACCACCACGGGCGGCCGCGCACTCAAGTTTTTCTCTTCCGTGCGAATCGATATTCGCAAAATCGATACCATCAAGCTCAAGGACGAGGTTATCGGCAATCGCGTTCGTGCCAAGGTCGTTAAGAACAAGGTGGCGGCTCCGTTCCGTTCGGCCGAGTTTGACATCATGTATGGCACCGGCATCTCCAAAGAGGGCTCGATTCTGGATATGGCCGTCGAGTGCGGCATCTGCAAAAAGATGGGGTCCTGGTTTGCCTATGGCGAGGATAAGCTCGGCAACGGTCGCGAGGCCGCCAAGACGTTCCTGCGCGAGCACCCGGATTGCGCCGACGAGATCGAGCACAAAGTTCGCCTTGCCTGCGGCCTTGAGTATGACGATGACGCCCCCTCCGAGGTTGAGTTGACCGACCAGCCCGCCACCGAGGAGTTTGACGAGCTGTACGCCATCGATGGTTCCGCGATGCTCGACGATGACGACGAGTAGCGGATGCCGACATGTCGTATACGGTGTCCGAGGCTACGGTCGTCTTTCCCGATAAGAAGGCGGCCTCCTCGTTCTCGAGCGGTTATGCGTCTAAAAAGCCCTGCGCGCATATCGATTGCGATCTTGAGGGCGGTTTCGAACGTTCCATTTGGATTCCCGTGCGCGTGGCGCGCCTGTACGTTAAGAACCGCCCCGATCTTCCCTGTGATTGGGATGACTTTCGCGAGGCGGTGCAGCTTATCGAACGCAAATGTGCACTCACCATGGTGACCGAGATGCTTTCGCGCCGCGATCATGCCACGGGCGAGGTGCGCGATAAGTTGGCGCGCTATGGCTTTCGACAGCCCGCGATTGATTTTGCGGTTGCTCGAGCGACCGAGTATCGGTTTTTGGACGAGAACCGTTTTTGCTCGTACTTTATCGAAGAGCGCAAACGTCGCGGCTGGGGACAGCGCAAGATCGAGGTTGAGCTCAAGCGTCGTCATGTCGTGCTTGACGATATCCCCGGGTATCCCGAGGCATATTTTGCCGTGGATGACGACTTGGCCCGCGCTTCGGCCTTGCTCGCTAAACGTCGCGTCCCCGAGGTCCGTGCATTCGAAAAGCTCGTCAGGTTTTTGATGGGTAAGGGTTTTTCGTATCACATCGCCGCCGATGCCGTTAAGGCACGTCTCGATGCCTTAAGCGAGGAGTGCGCCGTGTAAGCATAGCACCCGTTACGCCCCTGCCGTTCACCGCTCGATTGGCGCCGTGCCGGGTGCGTTTATTTGACAGTTGTTGCGGTTCAACGTAGGATAAATACCGTCATTTGCTTTGTGATATGTGCTCATCTGTGATGAGTTTGTTTATATGTTTATCTGTATCCGACCCGCATAAGCTGCGCCCATATTACTCAAATGTCGCGAGCCGTTCGTAAGGACGGTTCGCTTTGTTGTGTAACGAATCCATAAAAAGGAGTGAGCATGCCTATCATTGCAGCGCTCGTTGGCCTCGTTTTGGGTGCCATCGCCGCCATTGCCTACATGCGCACCGCCAAGCAGGGTAGTCTTCACGAGGCCGACGAAAAGATCCAGTCGGCACACGCGCAGGCAGAGTCCCTGATCGGTGATGCAAAGCGTCAGGCCGAGACCCTCAAAAAAGAGGCTCTGCTCGAGGCCAAGGAAGAGATCATCAAGAACAAGCAGGCCGCTGAGGCCGAGGACAAGCAGCGTAAGAGCGAGATTCGCACGCTCGAAAATCGTGTGATGCAGCGCGAGGAATCGCTCGATCGCCGCAACGATGCGCTCGATAAACGCGAGCATCAGTTGTCCAGCCAGGCCGGTCAGGTCGAGAAGCGCTCTCGCGAGCTTGAGGAGCTCTGCGCCAAGCAGACTTCCGAGCTTGAGCGTATTGCCGACCTTACGCGCGAGGACGCTCACAAGGAGCTGCTCGACAAGGTCCGCGGCGAGGTTACCCACGAGGCGGCCACCATCATCCGTGAGTCCGAGCAGCAGGTCCGCGCCGAGTGCCACAAGACCGCTCAGGAGATTCTCTCCCTGGCGATTCAGCGTTGCGCCGCCGACCATACCGCCGAGGTCACCGTTACTTCCGTTCATATTCCCTCCGATGACCTCAAGGGTCGTATCATCGGTCGCGAGGGTCGCAACATCCGCACCTTTGAGCAGGTGTCCGGCGTCAACCTCGTGATTGACGACACTCCCGAGACCGTTGTACTCTCGAGCTTCGATCCGGTCCGTCGTGAGACCGCCCGCGTGGCGCTCGAGAACCTCATTGCCGACGGTCGTATTCACCCTGCCCGCATCGAGGAGATGTATCACAAGGCCGCCGATTTGGTTCAGCAGCGTGTGCGCGAGGCTGGCGAGCAGGCCGCCTTCGATACCGGTATCCACGACCTGCATCCCGAGATCGTCAAGACCCTGGGTGCTCTTCGCTACCGCACCTCGTTTGGTCAGAACGTTCTGCAGCACTCGCTTGAGGTTTCCGACCTGTGCGGCGTTATGGCCTCCGAGCTCGGTCTGGATGTTGTGACCGCCAAGCGCGCTGGTCTTCTGCACGACCTGGGTAAGGCCATCGACCACGACATTGAGGGCCCGCATGCTGTCATTGGCGCCGAGCTTGCCCGCCGTTATGGCGAGAAGCCCGTTATCGTCCACGCGATCGAGGCCCATCATGCCGACGTCGATCCCAACACGGTGCTCGACGTCCTGGTTCAGGCCGCCGATGCCGTTTCCGCCTCTCGTCCCGGTGCCCGCCGCGAGTCGGCCGAGAACTACATCAAGCGTCTTGAGAAGCTCGAGGAGATTGCCAACTCTCACGACGGCGTCGAGCGTACCTATGCCATGCAGGCCGGTCGCGAGGTTCATGTCATGGTTCAGCCTGACAAGATCTCCGATGCCCAGTCCACGGTGCTTGCGCACGATATCGCCCACCAGCTCGAGGAAGAGATGGAGTATCCCGGTCAGGTGCGCGTTGTCGTGATTCGCGAGAGCCGTGCCGTCGATATCGCTAAATAATATGAACGACGCGAACGAGCTCATCTCATTTATCGCGTCGATGTCGGGGGAGGGCAACCTTCGCGTCGAGGAAAACCTTGGCGAGGGGTATGTCCGCCTCCGCGTTTCGGAGGCCGAACGCCGTCAGGCCAAGCATGATATTCAGCATGTAGAGGACATTGTCATCGAGATGCTGCGTAATGCTCGCGATGCCGGAGCCGATAAGGTCTATCTTGCCACGACCAAGGAGGAGGGTGTTCGCACCCTCCTCTTCCTGGATAACGGCTCGGGTGTACCGCAGGATATGCAGGAGCGTATCTTCGATGCCCGCGTCACCTCCAAGCTCGAGAGCATGAAAATGGACCGTTGGGGTGTTCACGGTCGTGGTATGGCGCTGTTCTCTATCAAGCAGAACACGGATGAGGCACGCGTTGTTACATCTGGCGTCGATTTGGGCTCCGCGTTTAAGGTGTGCGTTGCCACCGATCGCTTGGGTGAGCGCGCCGATCAGTCGAGCTGGCCTCAGGCAGTTAAAGACGAAGACGGCCGCTATGTATGTGCTCGCGGCCCCCACAACATCATTCGCGCAGCCTGTGAGTTTGCCCTTGAGGAGCTGCGTTGCTGCGATGTGTATCTGGGCTCTCCGTCCGAGATTGCTGCGACCCTGTATGCTCAGGCCTCGAGTCGTCTCGATACGTCGCGCCTGCTCTTTATCGATGACGAGTACGAGCTTCCGGTTATCGATCGTTTGAGCCTTGCCTCTGATGCCGAGGACTTTATCCGGATCTGCTCCGGGCTGGGTCTCGAGATGTCCGAGCGCACTGCCCACCGTATTCTGTCGGGACAGATTAAGCCCGTTCGCGGCGTGACCGCGCGTCTGCTGCGCGAGCGCGATTCCACCTCGCATGCGCCGGCTCCCGTCGATCTTGCCAAGGACCGTCGAGGCCTTCGTATCGCCAAGGATGATATGGCGCAATTTTCGCGTGCGGTCGAGCGTGACTTTAACGACCTCGCTGCCCGGTATTACCTCAATCTGTGCGGCGACCCTAAGATTCGCGTTTCGCGTGATCGCATCACGGTGACGTTCGATCTTGCCAAAGAGGAATAAAATCTTTACCGAGTCCGCTCGGTACGATACAGTTATTGCAGTTAAAACGTACTTTTAAACGCAGGAGTTTCTTCATGGATTGCCTGAAGGTATCAAGCAAATCATCGCCCGCGTCCGTTGCCGGCGCCATTGCCGGCATGGTCAAAGATGGCGTCCCCGTCAACATTCAATGCGTCGGCGCTGGCGCCGTCAACCAGGCCATCAAGGCCGTCGCCATTGCGCGCGGCTTTCTGATTCCGACCGGCTTCGATGTCTCCTGCGCGCCGGTGTTCTCCGACATTCTCATTAACGGAGAGTCGCGCACGGCAATTCGTCTCTCTATCTACGTTCACCAGATTAATCGGGCTGCTATGGATAACGTCGTTATGGACGACGTTAAACCTGTTGCGTAAACGAGCTATCTGCACGCTTGTAGCACCTATGCGCCCCGTCGATACTATCGTTAGGATGTAAGCTCATGGACCAGCGTTCCGTACGCGATATTCTTGCCGGTAAAACCTACTTTATCCGCACATTTGGCTGCCAGATGAATCAGCACGACTCCGAGCGTGTGAGCGGTCTGCTTGATTCGTATGGCTGCCTCATGGCGCTCGATCCCGCGCATGCCGATATCGTTGTCTTCATGACGTGTTGCGTGCGCGAGGCTGCCGATACGCGCCTGTATGGTCAGTGCAATTCCTGCAAGAGCCTTCCTCCTTCGCCTTCGGGTAAGCGTGTGGTCGCCGTGGGCGGCTGCATCGCCCAGCGCGATGGTGAGGGCTTGCTCACCAACGTCGATAACGTCAACGTTATTTTTGGCACCCATTCTATTGCGCACGTGGCCGAGCTCATCGCTGAGGCGTTTTTGGACGGCAAGCGCCATATCCGTACGAATGAGCATGAGGATACGGATGCCATGAGCATGCCGTGGCATCGCGAGACGCAGTATCACGCATGGGTGCCCATTATGACGGGCTGCAACAACTTCTGTACGTACTGCATCGTGCCCTACGTCCGTGGTCGTGAGAAGAGCCGTCCCTTCGAGGAGATTGTCGATGAGGTGACCGGGCTCGTGCGCCAGGGCGTGCGCGAGATTACGCTGCTGGGCCAAAACGTTAACTCCTACGGTCGCGATCTCTTTGGTAAGCCGCGTTTTGCCGATCTGCTGCGCGCCGTGGGCGATACGGGCGTAGAGCGTATCTTCTTTACCTCTTCTCATCCTAAGGATCTGCTGCCCGAGACCATTGATGCTATGGCCGAGACGCCTGCCGTCATGCCGCAGCTTCACCTGGCCGTTCAGTCGGGCTCCACGCGCATTCTTAAAGAGATGAATCGTCGTTATACGCGCGAGGATTATTTGGGCCTGGTCGATCGTATTCGTAACCGTATGCCCGATATTGCGCTTTCGACCGATATCATCGTGGGTTTCCCGGGCGAGACCGAGGAAGACTTTGAGCAGACGCTCTCGCTTGCCGAGACTGTGCGCTATGCCCAAGCCTACACGTTTATTTACTCCAAGCGCGCCGGTACCCCGGCAGCTGAGATTTATGATCCCACCCCGCATGAGGTTATTCTCGAGCGTTTCAACCGCCTGGTTAAGGTTATCGAGACTACGGCACACGAGTATAACCAGGGTGAGCTTCATACTGTGGTGCCGGCGCTCATTGAGGGAACGAGTAAAAAGAACGACGCGGTCCTGCTGGGCAAGAGTCCCAAGAATCAGACCGTGCATGCGCCTATCCCCGAGGGTTACAGCATCGATCAGCTTGTTGGCAAGATCGTTGATGTTGACGTTGACGTTGCCAAGACCTGGTATTTGTCCGGCTCCGTTGTGGGCGAGCCGCGCTAATGGTTTCTCCCAGGGCAGGACTTTCCGCCGTTGCGATCGTCGGTCCGACGGCGGTCGGCAAAAGCGATGTTGCCGACCGCCTGGCCGCTCGTCTTTCGTCCGAAGTGTTGTCGTGTGACGCGATGCAAATCTATCGCGGCATGGACATCGGTACGGCCAAAATGATGCCTGAGGAGTGCTCGGCACCTCTGCTCCTTATCGATATCGTGGATCCCGGCGTCGCGTATTCTGCTGCGCTCTACCAGTCGGACGCCCGAGCACATGTCGAGCGTTTGCTTGGCGAGCAGCGTCTTCCGGTCTTTTGCGGCGGTACGGGCTTGTATCTCAAGGCCGCTCTCGATGAAATGGATTTTCCTTCGGGAGAACTCGAGGACGAACGCCGCGTGGGCTATCAGGAGCTTGCCGAGCGCATTGGCGAGGAAGCATTGCATGCCCTGCTTGCCGAGCGCGACCCCGAATCAGCTGCCGTGATTCATCCCCATAACGTGCGTCGTGTGATTCGTGCGCTCGAGATGCACGATGATGGCGTGTCATATGCCCAGCAGAAGTCGAAATTCAGTGTTCCGCGTGAGCGTTATCATGCCTTGTGGTTTGGTCTGACGCGTAGTCGTGAAGTGCTCTATGAGCGCATTAACCTGCGTGTCGACCTTATGTTTGAGCAGGGTCTTGTCGATGAGGTTCGCGGTCTTATGGACCAGGGGCTGGGAGATGCCCTGACTTCGATGCAGGCAATTGGCTATAAAGAGATCATTGATGCTTTCAATGGCGTGATTTCTATGGATGAGGCTCGCGAACTCATCAAGATGCGTTCGCGTCGCTATGCCAAACGTCAGCTTTCGTGGTTTAAGCGCGATGACCGTATCGTGTGGTTTGATATGGACGAGTTTACGATCGATGAGGTCGTTGAGGACATCCTGCATCGTATTGAGGCTGCCTAATGGCCCGTTTCCCCCTTGTTCCCACGGCACCCGAGCCCGAGCGTGCCATATTAGTTGGTGTTGAGTGGCGCGACAATGCATGGCCGCTCGATCGCTCGCTTGATGAGCTGGAGCGTCTTACCCACACGGCTGGTGCCCAGTGCGTGGCACGCTTGTCACAGCGTTTGGTAAAGCCGTATCCTAAATCGTTTATCGGTTCCGGTAAGGTTGAAGAGCTGTGCGGCCTGGTGCATCGCATGGATGCCGATGTCGTTATTTTTGACGACGACCTGACGCCCTCGCAGCAATCCTATTTGGAGAAAGCCGTGGGCGAGCCGGTAAAGATTATCGATCGTACGGCACTGATCTTGGATATTTTTGGCCTGCATGCTCAGACGCGTGAGGGACGCCTACAGGTACAGCTGGCACAGCTTCAATATCTGTTGCCTCGTCTGCGTGGCATGTGGAGCCATCTCGCCAAGGAACAGACGCGCGGCGGCATCGGCTCACGCTTTGGTCAGGGCGAAAGTCAGCTCGAGGTCGACCGTCGCCTCATTCGTAATAAGATCGCTGCGCTTCGTCGTGAGCTCAAGCAGGTTGAACAGCGTCGCGATGTTCAATCCAAGAGCCGCATTGAGTCACCGGCGTTTCGCGTCGCGTTAGCCGGTTATACCAATGCGGGTAAATCGTCGTTGCTCAATCGTCTGACCGGATCTACGGTGCTTTCGCAGGACAAGCTGTTTGCTACGCTCGACCCGACGACGCGTTCGTATCGCCTGCCCGGCGGTCGTGGCATGACGATTACCGATACTGTTGGCTTTATTCAAAAGCTACCGCATGGTCTCGTTGATGCCTTTAAGTCCACGCTGTCTGAGGTTCTTGGTGCCGATCTGATCCTTAAAGTTGTGGATGCCTCTGACGAGGACTACGAGCGCCAGCTCGAGGCAGTCGATCGCGTTCTTGACGAGATCGGTGCCGGCGAGCGTTTGACGCTTACGGTGTTCAATAAAATCGATCTTCTCGATAGCGTTGATCGATTGAGTTTCCGTCGTCGCTATCCCGAGGCCGTGCTGTTCTCGGCCCAGACGGGCGAGGGACTCGACGATCTCGTCGACCGTATTGCTCGCGAGGCGGCTGCCACCGATGTGTTGCTCTCCGCTGAAATCCCGTATCGCGAGGGCGCCCTCATCACGCTGGTGCATGAACAGGGAACCCTTTTGCACGAGGAATATCTTGAGGGCGGCGTTCGTATTGTTGCGAAGCTGCCGGCTCGTATCGCGCCGCGGCTCAAGCGTTATCGCACCGAGTAGACGAGCTCCAAAAAGCCCAGAATAATGGGCTGATGCAGTAGATAAAAGGGGAGTGCGTGACGTCCAAGGCTGGCGAGCTCCGGGATGGGATTGGCGTAGGCCCAGCTAGGGACGGTCTTATCGATTCCCTTCGCTATGTGTGCGGCGAAGTATCCTGCAAGATACATAAAGAAAAACGGGATGATGGGGTAGTAATCACCTGAGACAAACCCAGGGCTCGGAAATCCCAGCCACGCCAGGTAGGGGACAGGGTAGATCGTTTTGGGGATGCTCCAGGTGAGGGCAAACAACAAAAGGCATAGGGACATGCCCCATCTCGCCGATATCTTCTTAAGGACGGGATCGGTCAACGCCACGATGCCGGTACATGCGGCCATGCAGTAGATGATGCCAAAATTAACAGAATCGTCAACTGAGACAAGTGTTGTTGCCAACCAGACGACGAGTGCTGCTAAGGCGTATTTGGCGGCACGTTTGATATTGTTGCGCGAAAGGGTGCACATCCAACCCGCGATAAACAAAAATACCCAGCTGATGCTGGCGCGCCAGATGTCTTGAAAGACAGTCTGGGTAAACTAGGGCATATCCCAGTCGTACAGGTAGGCAAGATCGTAGCAAGCGTGAAAACCTGCCATTGAAATCATCGTAAGCCCGCGGACGGTATCAAAGATGGTGATGCGTTTTTGCATTACGAGAACCGGCGCATCAAGCCGACGACTTTGCCCAAGATAACGGGATTCGTTGCATAGATAGGCTCCATGGTGTCATTCTCAGGCTGCAGGCGTACGCGTCCCTGCTCCTTGTAGAACGTCTTGACGGTCGCTGAACCATCAATCATAGCCACGACAATTTCGCCGTTCATGGCACTCTTTTGTTCACGGACGATGATGTAATCGCCATTGAAGATACCGACATTGATCATTGAGCTCCCATGCACCTCAAGGATAAAGGAACCCTGATCAGTGGCGATTTCGGTCGGGATAGTAAATGTGTCTTCGATATTCTGCTCGGCCAGAATGGGAATCCCAGCCGCGACGCGACCAACGAGCGGTAGTGAGACCGTTCCGCGAGGTGCGGTGGTCTCGTCAGATTTAGAAATTGAGACAGAGGAACCGTCCTCGTTAAAGAGTTCCAGAGCGCGCGGTTTGGTGGCATCGCGCTTGAGTAGCCCGCGCGCCTCCAGGGCAGATAGATGGGCGTGCACGGTGCTGGGGGAGGAAAGGCCCACGGCAGAAGCCATCTCGCGCACGCTGGGCGGATAACCCTTCTCCTGCTGATATTCCTTGATGAAGTCGTAAATTTGCTGCTGACGCTTGGTAATTTTGCGAGCCATCAGGGCATCCTCTCTACCCATGTCAAACAAATGTTCGAATTTTGCTTGACAGGAACAACTGTTCGAAGATAATAATAACCGAACATTCGTTCTCGCGCTAGACATTTTTGTCCGCGCGGCTTGATAAAACTGTTCTCAGCAAAACACGCGAGAGGAGAACATGATGAACGCAACGAATATGGTCCAGGGAAACCTCGCCCTTAAGCTCGAGACGTCTGCAGAATACACTTTTACGGTTGTTCAGGGTGGCTGCTCCGGCTTTCAGCCTTTGACCGTAAAGCCTGCTCGCAATCAGCAGGCTGTAGCCGCGCCGGGCCGCGTTGCCCTGAAGGTTCCGACGATTGTCGCCGTTGCCGTTGCGCTTACGCTCTTCTTTGTCCTCGCTACGTCGGTCTTTAGCGCTCGTCACGCCGCGTATGCCGAGTCCGTTTCCAACGTTACCTATGAGACCATTCGCGTTCAGTCTGGTGATTCTCTTTGGTCGCTTGCCGAGGAATATCCAATCGAAGGCCTTTCCACGCAAGAGACTTCCGACATGATCCGTAACGTCAATCATCTGGAGCATGGTTCGCTCGCCGCCGGTGCGCATCTTAAGGTTCCTGCTCGTTCGTAATCATTATCGCGCTGCGCATGGTACCCTTGTTATCGTTTAAGAGGAGGTACCATGCGCTGTCCCAAATGCGGCAAGGCACATACCCGCGTCGTTGATTCCCGTATGCAGGAGTCAAATAACACCATTAAGCGTCGCCGCGAATGTTGCTCGTGTAACTATCGCTTTACAACGTTCGAACGATGCGAAGACCCAATCGAGGTCATTAAGTCGGACGGAACCAAGCAGCGGTTCGATCGCAATAAGCTGCTCGTCGGCTTGATGCGCGCCACTATCAAGCGCGATATCGACACTAAGAAGCTCAATGAGATTATCGATGACATCGAGGTCGAGCTGCGCTCTCGCACGCTGACGGCCGTTACGTCCCATGAGTTGGGTGACATGGTACTCAAGCGCTTGGCCAAGATCGACAAGGTGGCGTACATCCGCTTTGCCTCGGTCTACCGCGATTTCAAAGACGTCGATGAGTTTCTGCAAGAGCTCGACAAGCTAAGGTGATTCCATGTCCAACATTACCGTCAACATAAAGCGTCTCGACCCCACCGTCGAGCTTCCCAAATACGCCCATCCCACCGATGCCGGCTTGGATTTGCGCTCCAACGAGGACTGCATTCTGAAGCCCTTCGAACGCCGTCTGGTCTCTACTGGGCTGGCCATCGCCCTGCCCGATGGCTACGCCGGCTTCGTCCAGCCCCGAAGCGGTTTGGCCATCAAGCAGGGCCTGTCTATAGTCAATACGCCGGGCCTCATCGACGCCCACTACCGAGGAGAACTCAAGGTTATCCTCATCAACCTGGATCCCTCCAACAACATCCAAATCAACAAAGGCGACCGCATAGCCCAACTCGTCATCCAAGAAGTCCCCACGGTCAACCTCATAGAAGTAGAAGAACTAGACGAAACCGACCGAGGCAACGGAGGCTTCGGCTCCAGCGGCGTCGCCTAGGGGCGCTCGTATCCCTCCCGCCCGGGGCTTACCTATATCATTCCATGCTCAAACATTCTCGCGTCGCTTCGCTCGCTGCGAAACTGCGCGTGGAACGATATAGGTAAGCCCCGGGCGGGCGGCTACTCGCTTGAAACAATATTTACTTTTCTAGTAAGCCGATGCGACAAAGGGGCTGTCCCTTTGTCGCATCGGCTTACTGTATTTATATTTTCCTGTTTTACCTTTGCAGGTTCTAATGGAGGGGATACCGAAGTAGCTGCTAGTAAGTAAACGCAGCCGCTCTGCCGGAGCCGCCCTTATATCGTTCCACGCGCAGTTTCGCAGCGAAGCGAGAATGTTTGAGCATGGAATGATATAAGGGCGGCCCCGGCAGAGCGGCGGACATTCGACTAGCGGATATGCGCGGGCTTTCCTCCCCAGTAGAAGCGGCAGAAGGCTCGTTTACGTTTTTGGGGCTTACCTGCAAGCTCCATGGTGGCGATGGCGATGTCCTCGGCTGCGTGTGGACGGCGCAGGACTTCGCCATTGATGAGCAGTGCCTTGAGCGACTCCGGATGATCGTGGAGATGGCGCAACGTCACGATGAGTTCTCGTGCGGTGGTGACATGCATGCTGACGCCCATGCCGGTGAGCATCGTGGTGTTTGCCTTTTCCTGGCCATAGGACTTGCCCAGCAGGATCATCGGCAGATGCGCGCACAGGCACTCGGTGACGGTGAGTCCGCCCGATTTGAGAATTGCCAGGTCGCAGCCGTGCATGAGGGCCGCCATGTCGTCCACGTAGTCTAGAACCGTGACGTTTTCGAGCTTCATGGCGTCGAAGAGCGTCTTGAGTCGGGTGGCGTATTCTTTATCCTTGCCCGGTAAAAAGACAAAGTGCATGTCCTCAAAGCTGCGTAAGAAGGGGAGCGTGTGGTCCATCGCGGCGCGGAAACGCACGTATGGTTGGGGTAAACTGGCACCGGCCATCACCAATACGACGGTTTTGTCTATGGGGAGATTGAACTTGCTGAGCTCATCTTCGCGTTTGTAATCTGAATCGAAACCGGCTCGGATGGGGATGCCCGTTATGCGGATCTTTGACTCGGGAACCTTGCGCGGGCGCAGCGTTTCGGCCATAAACTCGTTGGCTACACAGAATAGGTCGGTGTCCTTGTGGGGCCAAAAGCCTTCGACTTCGTAATCGGTCGGCACACAGATGACCGGGTAATCGATACCCGTAATTACGCGGGCGCCCACGGCAACATTGGCTGCTGTGATGTGCGTTGCGACCACGGCTATAGGCCTGCGGCGACGAATATATTCGTTGAAGGCGGGGAACATAATACGCGACCATGCCGTGCCGCCACCCCAGAGAAGATGTCCCGTAAGCGTATATCGCCAGGTCAGGTCGTAAATGGGGCGTGTGGCTCCCGTAAAAGAAGCCGCGGTCTTATTGCCGTCGAATTTAATACGTCCAAAATCAAGGATATCGAGCACTTCAATTTCAATATCCTCAGGGATTCCCTTGGTGCCGCGGATAAGTTCAAATGCTTGTGCAATCGCGTTGGCGGCGGCTTTGTGGCCCGATCCAACCGATGCGTGCACAATGGTTACTAGGGGTTTTTGTGCAGGTGAAACGGTCATTTGCTCCGGTTGGGGAGTGGCTTGCATGGGCAGGGGAGCGCTATTGCTCATCTGCGTTTGATCCATCGATAACTCCCCTTCAGCTTTGTTACGCGATTTATCATTGTAGTGCATGAGTGTCATGTTCACGTAAATTTGGGTATGAGCGCAAAGAACGCCAATCTTTCGACAGGAGGTCTCTTCATGACTACCCATCAGCCGATCGATGTTGCGATTATCGGTGGCGGCCCTGCGGGCTATGCTGCGGCCATTTATGCGGCGCGCTCCAACCTAACGACGACCGTGATTGAACAGGGCATGTCGGGAGGGCAGATCGCCACGACCAATGAAGTCGAGAACTATCCGGGCATTCCGCTCTTGAGTGGCGCCGAACTCGGTGAGCGTTTTCAGCAGCATGCAGAGGGCCTGGGAGCACAGGTTACATGGAGCATGGTTACGGGTATCGATTACGATGCCGATGCAGCGCTGTTTACGGTGCATCACGATTTGGGCGATACGTCGGCCTCGAGCGTTATCGCTTGCATGGGTGCCACGCCGCGATCTGCTGGTTTTGTTGGCGAGGATGCGTATCGCGGTCGCGGCGTTTCGTATTGCGCGACGTGCGACGGCATGTTCTTTCGCGGCAAGCAGGTTTTTGTCATCGGCGGCGGCAATGCTGCCTGCGAGGAAGCTCTGTTCTTGTCAGAAATCGCCAGCAGCGTGACCATCGTTTTGCGCCGCGATCAGTTCCGTGCCCCCGATGGTGTGGTTCAAAAAGTTCTTGCAAAAGATAATATTTCAGTTAGGTACCAAACTAGTATTGTCGAGCTCTCGGGCGAAGCCATGCCAACGACGATTACCTTTAAGGACAATGCATCCGGGGAAACTCACACCGAGTCATTTGTCCCTGGCTCGTTTGGTATCTTTGTCTTTACCGGAACGCAGCCCCATTCCGAGCTCGTTGAGCATCTAGTCGATCTGGCGCCGGACGGCGGTATTGTTACTGATGATTCCATGGCGACCCGCACGCCAGGTCTATTTGCCGCTGGCGACATCCGTTCCAAGCGTTTACGCCAGGTTGTGACTGCCGTTTCTGATGGAGCCATAGCGGCAACGAGCGTATACGCGTTTCTCCGTGGATAAGTACGATAATATATCTTATGTAAGGTTGCTATCTTTAAAACAAAGTGGTTGGACGGTGCATCAATGTGCTGTCCAACCACTTTTACTTGCCGGCTATATGGTATGCAAAACTAGATAACCTAGAATACAATATAGCTAATGAACGGAGGATCCTTATGAACCACGCCAAACGCGTTATCCCGATGTCCGATACATCGGTCAGCATTAAGCCTGAGGATATTCAGCCCACTGTGCTGCCCGATGCATTTATTCAGTCCGATATCGTGCGCAAACTTAATACGTTGAGTCTGCCGCGCTATAACCAGTTGCCCAATGTGACGCTCTACCGCGACCAGGTTATTGAGTATGTTGCGCTGTGGATGGAGCCGCTGTCCATTTGCGTTGAGCAGCCTGTCATTACGCCATCGATGATCAATAACTACGTGAAGGTCGGCCTGGTGCCTGCTCCGGTCAAAAAGCAATATGGCCGCGAGCAGATTGCCCGCCTGATCGCTATCTGCATCTTTAAGCAGGTGCTACCTATTGCTGCGGTGCAGGCACTCTTTAACATTCAGCGTTTGAGCTACGATGCCCCGACGGCCTTTGATTATGTGGTCGATCAGCTCGAGGCATCGATTCGTTCGGCGTTTTCCGTCGAGCAGACGCCGGTTCCCGATACGGCGCATCAGGTAACGCGTGAGTCGCTGCTTGTGCGCAGCGCGGTTTCATCCTTTGTTTCGAAGGCTTACTTGATGAGCTATCTCAAGTTCAACGGGTTTAATAGCTAGCCGACGTATAAAACGGGCGGGACAAAGAGCCATCTGTCGCTTTGTCCGGCCCGTTTTTTTGCTTGGTTGGACTTTATTTGCCCGAAGCTACGCCCATGCCGTAGCCGATGATCAGGCCGTGCATCTCGGCGTAATAGGAATCCAGGCCGTTGCAGGGCATGATGATGGTCTTGGAGCAGGGCCAATGTTCGACTATGCGATCAGTAAGCGCCTGGGCTCCAGCTTCGTTCTCAACGTGATCGATGATGACCTCACCGCCCGTAAAGCCCTCGGCTTCCATAGTGTCGATGATCTTGTTGAGCATCTTCTTTTCGCCACGCGTGTGCCCGACGAGTTCGATTTTACCGGCCTCACTCGCCGTGCCCAAAATGCGGATATTGAGCTTGTTGGCAATGACGCCGGCTGCCTTAGGGATACGTCCGGCTTTGGCGAGGTTTTCGTAATTGCACAAACTGAAGAGGATTTTGCTGTTCTGTTCAAGGCTATCGAAGTATGCGCAAGCATCCTCGAATGAGACATTCGGATTGCTTGCAAGATAGCGGTCGAACAGCAAGAAAATGAGGTCCATTTTGCCGCCAGCTGCGCGTGAATTGACTAGATGAATCTGTCGGTCGGGCTCCTCGGCAAGAACCATATCGCGAGCCGTGGCTGCCGCGTTGTAGCTGCCCGACACGCCCTCAGAGATCGGCATGCAGATGGTCTTGTCTGCCAATTTGAAGAGCTCGGCCCACTCCCCCACGCTGGGACAAGCGCTCGAAGAGGCATTCGTCTCCGCCTGAACAGCGCAGTTGAGCTCATGAACATCGAGCGAAAGGTCATCGACGAATTCACGCTCCCCCACTCGAATTTTGAGGGGAGCAAATGCAAAGGTGGTATGGGGTGCGATCGGTTGCCAATCGCGGAGGTTGCAGCTTGAATCGGAGATAAGTGCCCAGCTCATAGAGGGTCCTTTCTAATCGTTCCCATTCAATTATAGCCATCTTGCAGACCGATTGGGCCGCTATCTAGTATTCAAAACTAGATAGCGGACTGCACTAAAGGCAAAAGAATGGACCCCATGACTCAAAGCCACGAGGTCCATATCCGTTTGCTTTATCTGAATACTTAGTAGCGCACGAAAATGTAGTTGTTGTTCATGCCGGCGGCAACGGAGCTGATGATAACACCCGTGTTGTAGTCGGAAGCATGAATCATCTGACCACCACCGATGTAAATGCCGGTGTGGTACGAGTTGACCACAACGTCACCGGGCTGCGGATCGGACACACGCGTCCAGCCCATAAAGGTGCCCGTGGTGCCCAGGCGGCAATAGCGACCAGTGAGGCAATAGCTAACAAAACCAGAGCAGTCGAAACTGTTCGGGCCAATTCCGCCCCAGGAATAGGCGCAACCAAGCTTGCTGTATGCACGCGAGACAACAGAACCGCCATCGACGGACTGGCTCGGAGCAGAAGGCGTCGGAGCCGGGGCAGGCGTGGAGGGCTGCGGTGTCGGAGCAGGTGCCGGCGTAGGAGCCGGAGTGTTGCCGCCCTGGTTGTTGTTATTGCTGGTCTGGCCACCGTTGTTGGTGTTCTCGGTCGCACCGGCAGTCTCGTTGCTCACCGTGGCCTTCTCGGCGGTACTGGCGTTGATGCCGGCCTGCAGCGCGGCGTTGGCCTCGGCCTCAGCGGCAAGCTCAGCCTGCAGCTGTGAATCCAGAGAGTTTACGACGTTCTGTGCTTCAGCCTGCTGGGCGTTAAGCTCGTCGACCTTCTTTTGCGTGGTGGCGACGTTCTTTTCCTGCTCGGCCTGCTTATCGGTGAGCTGCTGTTTGAGCTCCTTGACCTCTTGAATGGTCTGAGCCTGCTTATCGGAAACTTTGCCGTAGTAGAACAGACGGTTGAGCATATCGCTCAGGTCATCGACGCCCGTCAGAACCTGAAGCAGGCTCAGACCGCCGGTTTTGTACTCGCCGGCGACATAGGTCGAGAGCTTGGCCTGACCATCGGCGATCTCCTGCTGCTTTTGCGTGATCTCGCCAGCAGTCTGATCGAGCGCCTGCGTCTGCGTGGCGAGCTCATCGTAAATCTGCTGAGTTTGGGTACCGATCTGCTCGAGCTTCGTACGAGCAGCGGCAAGGTCGGATGCGGTATCGGCGTAGGCAGGAGCCGCGAGGCCCAAGCCCAAAACACAAGCGAGGGTTGCCGTAGCAGCGCAGCGTGCCATGTTTTTGTGCGTGTTTGCTGTGCGCATGTAGCTTCCTTTCCAGTAACTAAGGGTAACGGCTAGTCCACCGTCACCAGGCTAAAGAGCTCCACATCGTCATTAGACGGTGTGAGCTTCTCGCGCGGGTTGAGAAACGCAAGCTCAAGGATACAACCGTAACCGACAAGCTTTGCGCCCATATCTCGCACCAGTTTACCTGTTGCCTCGACGGTTCCGCCCGTCGCGACCAAGTCGTCCAGAATCAACACGGTATCTTTAGAGCTGATAGCGTCGGTATGGATCTCAATTGAATCGGTGCCGTACTCGAGCTCGTAGCTCTGACTTACGGTCTCGCGCGGTAGCTTGCCAGGTTTACGTGCGGGAACAAAGCCGGCGCCAAGGGCTACAGCCACCGGTACGCCAACCATAAAGCCGCGAGCCTCGGGACCCACGACCTTGGTGATTCCCATGCCGGCAAAGTGCTCGGCGAGGGCATCGGTCATGGCTTTGAGCGCCTCGGGATTGCCAAAGAGCGGCGTGATGTCTTTAAAGATGACTCCGGGCTCGGGATAGTCGGGGATGTCGACGATTTGAGATTCGAAGTCGTACATTGCATGACCTTTCAATGGGTTGCCGGATAAGCGGCAGCTGTTATTTGCCCGCGGTGGCGGTGCCGGATTGCGAAGGGGTGACGACCTTGAGCGGCTTTACGAGGGAATCCTCGTGCGAAGCCGGCGCGCCTATCTCTTCGTTTTTGGCCTTGGTGGACTCGGAGCGAGTGATTTCCTCATCGAGTGCATCGATGTCGGCGTCTTCGACCACGGCGTTGAGCGACTCAAAAACGCGGTTCTTGAGCAGCGCGGTGTGCACGCCCTCCGTCAGGTCGTGAAGCTTCTTAAACGCACGCTCGAGCTTGGCGTCGCGCTCGTCATCGGAGGTATCCATGCCGAGCATGCTCACGAGCACCTGCTCAAACATCGAGGACTCGCGGTTGGCGGAAGACACGTACTGACGCAGGTTGCGCGGCTCGATATGGAAGCGTGACAGCTCGGAGCAGTAGCGGATGATCGGGAAATCGCGACCATCGACGAGCTCACGATTTTGCGGACTCTTGATGATGCGAATGAGGTCGTTCTCGGCAAGCGAGCGGATAAACGAAATCTCGACGCCCAGCATATCGGGAATGGTCTCGATGGGATGCAGCTTTTGCTTAGTCTCCTTGGGTTCCGTCTTGAGCGGAACATCGGACAGCAAGCCCACCTCGTAGGCGAGCGTTGACAGGTCCGTGGCGTTTTCCAAGCGCTGCTTAATCACGTTGAGCGGCATGTAGCGAGTCTTCTGCAGGTGCAGAATGACCTCCAGGCGATCAACGTCCTCCTTGGAGTACTGACGGTATCCCTTTGGCGTACGATGAGGGGTAATGAGCCCCTCATCCTCTAGAAATCTAATTTTTGAGTTCGAAAGATCGGGGTATGCGCCTCGAAGTAGGTTGACGACTTGGCCGATACTCAGATAGTTGCGTTCGGCCATGCCCTACTCACCGGTTTCGATGCGCTCCGTCGTGCTCTCGTGGTAGATGAGCGTAAACGTACCGATCTGAACGGAAGAACCGTCGTGCAGCGGGGCTGCGTTGACAATGGCACCGTCGACCCAGGTGCCATTGAGCGAGCCCAAGTCCTCGATGCGAGCGCCGAGGCCCTCGCGAATAATGCGCGCGTGGCTGCGCGAAACGGTCATGTCATTGAGGAAGATGCCGTTTGCAGGATCGCGGCCGATGGTGGTCACGTCGTCCTCGAGCTCAAAGGCGGCACCAGTCTGCGGACCCTTGACGATGGACAGAACGGGGGCGGTGATGCGCACGTTGGCCATGAGGTCGGGAACGGTGACGTCGCTTGAAGGCACGCGGAATACGCAGGTAGCGTCAGCAGTCTTATCATTCTGAGGCATATTGTTAACCATGTTGTCCATGACAACCCCTAACTTATCGCGGACGTGCCGCAAATAATGAACCGTACGTAATCATACCCCAACGAATCAGTCTTCGATTTCAGGGTTCAGAAAGTCGATGTCCTCGTCCTCGGGATGCGTGAGAGCCTGTTTAATGGCCACTCCGCCCTTAATGGAGTAGATGACAGCCGTGAGCATGGAGAAGATCACGCCGCCGTACACAAAGAAGATGCCGAGGGGCACCGAGCTTCCGTTGAGGCCTGGGAAGGCCGTAAGGGCTGAAGGCAAAAGATGCAGGCCGTCAATAACGGGGAACCCGAGCAGCATGAGCGAGAAGCCGGTCATGAGCAGCGCTGTGGCAATCTTTCCGGGGAAGACAACATCGATGGGGCGACGGTGATAATGGCGCACGATAAGCGTGCCGATGCCCAGATAGATGTCGCGGCCAATAATGAGCACGCAGACCCAGATTGGCAGCTCTCCGCGAACCACCAGTCCCAGCACGCCGGTGAACAGCAGCGCACGGTCGCAAATGGGATCCATGACCTTGCCGAGCCACGAGACCGTCTTAGTCATGCGGGCGATCTGACCGTCCATCCAGTCGGTGGAGGCGGCAACGGCGTAGATAACGATGGCGATGACACGGTTGTTATCCGTCACAAACAGGTACAGAAATACCAGGGTGAGGATCAGGCGCGTAAAGGTGATGAAATTGGAGATCGTAAAGATCTTATTCGACGGGTAATCGGAAGTGCCGATAAGCTCCTTTTTGATCTTCTTTTTGATGCCCACAGGACTCCCCCGCTGGTTAACGACAAAACTTTCGATACTATACCCGTTCCGGCGATGTCTATCCAGCGCAGCCATAGAGAGTCCAGACATATGGAGGGCGCCTCTGGGCTGCGCTGGATTCTGCATTTGTGTACATCAGCCTCCAAAAGCGACATTTTTCGGCATCTTTGGTGGCTGGTGTACACGTTTTGATTCGGTGATTACATCGATCGGGAAAGTTGTTGCTTTAAGCAAATGCGTGCGGGTCGAGATTGGCTGGCGCCAAAAGAGCCCAACGGCCGTTACAGCTTCGTTAGAAACGCGCCCCACCATGGATGTTGAACCCGAAAGGTAAGGCGCGCGGGCACGGCGACTCGGCCCGCGCGCCCGGAAGAGAAAGGATAAGCCCATGGGTTACATGCTCGAGACGCGCGGGCTCACCAAGCGCTTCGGCCGCGGCGACCAGGCGCAGGACGCCGTGGCCGACGTGAGCCTTCATGTCCGCGAGGGCGAGGTGTACGGGTTGCTCGGCCCCAACGGCGCCGGCAAGTCGACAACGCTCAAGATGATCTGCGGGATGCTGCGGCCGACGGCCGGGGAGATCCTCTTTGCCGGGCACGCCTGGCGCCGCGAGGACCTCTACGCAATCGGCAGTCTCATCGAGGAGGCGCCGCTCTACCCCAACCTCACCGCGCGCGAGAACCTGCGCGTGCGCACCACGCTGCTGGGCCTTCCCGAGAGCCGCGTAGATGAGGTGCTCGCTGCCGTGGACCTCGCGGACACCGGGAAGAAGCGCGCCGGGCGCTTCTCGATGGGTATGCGGCAGCGCCTGGGGCTCGCGCTGGCGCTGATCGCCCGGCCACGCCTGCTCGTGCTCGACGAGCCCACCAACGGCCTCGACCCCATCGGCATCGAGGAGCTGCGCGACCAGATCCGCGGCTTCGCGGCGGCGGGCACGACGGTGATCGTCTCGAGCCACATCCTCTCCGAGGTGCAGCAGATGGCGGACACCATCGGCATCATCTGCGGGGGGCGCCTCGCCTACGAGGATGCGCTTCGGCCCGGGCAGGACCTCGAGGAACTCTTCATGGGCGTCTGCCGGGAGGGGCGTCGAGCGCGCGGGGAGGTGGCGGCATGACGGGCGAGAAAGGCGGCCTGCTCGCGGGCCTGCGCGCCGAGGCCCTGAAGTCGCGCCACGCGGCACCGGTTCGCCTGGCCGTGCTCATGGCGCTGCCGATGCCGCTGCTCGGCGCGATGCCCTACCGGGGCGTGCAGATCTTCAGCGCGTGGAACTACTGGTACGCGCTCTTCCTGCCCGTGTCTCTCTCGCTCGTGGTGGCGTGCGTCGCGCGGGCGGACGCGCGCACGCGGATGCGGGGGCTTCTGGGCCTGGGCTTCCCGCTCGGGCGCGCCTGGTGGGCCAAGGCGCTCTGGTGCCTCGCGCTCTGCACGCTCTCGAACCTCGTGGTCTTCGGCATCTACCTCGCGGGATCGGCGTTCTCCTCGCAGGGCCTCACGGCCGCGGGCACGCTCACGATGCTCCTCTGCGCGCTCGTCAACACGGTGACCGCGGCGTGGATGATCCCCGCAGGGCTCTTCCTCACGGCGCGGCTCGGCATGCTCGCGGGCATCTTCTGCCCGCTCGCCGCGCAGCTCGTGGGTGGGTTCGCCTGGTCGCTGGTGCCGCTGCCGCAGCTCTTTCCGCCGTCGGCGAGCATGGTCATCCCCACGAGCTTCATCCCCGTGCTGCCGAGCGGCGAGCCACTCGCGGCGGACATGGCGCTCGGCGGGGCGCTCGCGGCGGACGGCATGCTCACACTGGCGGGCCTTGCGGTCTGCGCGCTCGCGTTCGCTGCGCTCACGGCGGCGGGCGCGGCCTGGTTCGCGCGCTCCGAGGAGAGGTGATGGCCGTGACACGACTCTCCGACCCGACGCCACGCATGACTCTCCCGCGGGCCCTGCTCTCCGAGGCCCTGCGCCTGGCGCGCTCCCCGCTCACGGCGGTGCACCTCGTCTGCGGCCTGGCAGCCGGTCTTGCCTGCGGCGAGTACTTCTCCATAACCCGATGGGACCCGGCGCTGGGCGCGGACGCCTACGCCCAGTTCCTCGGCGCCCTCATGCCGCTCATGTCCGCCATCGTCTGCGGGCTCGCCGTGGACGAGGAGCGCGCTGCCGGGCGCCTCGCCAACCTCACGGCGGTCCCCTCGCGCGGGCGCGCCGTCGCGGCGAAGCTACTCGCCCTTGCGGCGCTCGGCGCGGGCGCGCTGGCCGTGGCGCTCGGCGTCTTCGGGGCCGTGCTCGCCGTCGCCGGGCGCCTGCCGCTCGGGCCCGCTCCGCTTGCGGCCGCCTGGGCGGGCATCGTGCTGGGCAGCCTGCCCCTCTACGCGCTGGGGCTCGGCGTGGCCCTGCGCCTCGGCCGCAACGCCGCCATCGGCGCCGGCGCGGCGGGGATGCTCCTCGCGTTCTTCTCAGTGGGCGGACTTGCGCACGGCCTCATGACCGGCGAGCTCACCGGTGTCCTGGCGACGCCCCTGAGCTGGGTGCCGCCCGCCTGGCCCGCGCGCCTGGGGTCGCTCGGGGTGGAGGCCTTCGTCGACGCCGCACGCGCGGCGGGCCCTCTCCTCACGACTGCGCTCGCTGGCCTCGTGCTCACCCTGGCAGCCGCCGCCGTCCTTCTCGCCTGGTTCTGCCGCTTCGAGGACGGGAGGGCAGATGCGTAGGAAGCCGCTCGCCGCCGTGCTCGCCCTCCTCTCCGCAGCGCTCGTCCTGGGCGGGAATGCCCTGCTCGACGCCGGCTGGGGGTCGGCGCTGCGCTCGATCGCCGACCGCGTGCTGCCCAACCCCGAGATCGCCATGTGGGCGCCCGCGCCCGAGCCCGGCAGCCACGCGAGCTCCTACGCCAACGCCACCGGGGCGGGGGCGAACTACGTCTACCTGGTGGACGCGGCGGACGACAGGGGCAATATCCGAGAGCTCCAGCTCATTTTCTTCGGGCGGGAGTCGGACGGTGTTAGCGTCAATCTATTTTTCACCAGTTTCGCTAAGCAGGCGCGCCGTTCGCGC
>CABVAC010000006.1 GCA_902496275.1 uncultured Collinsella sp.
AGAACCCCAGCGAGGCAGACCTCGAGGCCGTGCGTATGACCAGCGGCATCAACAATCGCTGGTGGCTCGACCTTATTACCAAGGGCGAGCTTCCTGCCGACGTGCTCGACAGCCTGGCCGAGGGCGGCGTTAAGCTCCCGTTCCGTGCCGGTGACCAGGAGATTCTCAAGCAGGGTGTTGTCGACTGGCTCGGCTGCAACTACTACCACCCCACGCGTGTTCAGGCGCCGGCGAGCAAGGTCGACCAGTACGGCCTGCCGCACTTTGCCGACGAGTACGTATGGCCCGACGCCGTTATGAACGAGAGCCGCGGCTGGGAGATCTACCCGCAAGGCCTCTACGACTTTGGCATGGACTGCGCTAAGAACTATCCCGATCTTGAGTGGTTCGTTTCCGAGAACGGTATCGGCATCATGGACGAATACAAGAACCGTGACGCCGAGGGGACCATTCAGGACGACTACCGCGTTGACTTTGTGCGTCAACACCTGGAGTGGGTCGCCAAGGCAATCGCCGAGGGCGCCAAATGCCGCGGATACCATTATTGGGCCGTCATCGATAACTGGTCTTGGGCCAATGCCTTTAAGAACCGTTACGGCTTTGTCGAGGTCGACCTGATGGACGGCTACAAGCGCCGCCTTAAGAAGTCGGCAGCTTGGCTCAAGCAGGTTGCAACGACCCACGTGGTTGACTAGCGACCAAGCAAACGCCCAAACCGCGCGCCGCCGCGCGCAACACATGGCACATCTGGTGGCAGAGGGCGACAGACCACCGTGCGCATAGGAAAAGGCCGGATTTGAAAGTTAGGAGCAATCATGGCCAGTGACAACGGAAAGAGCTTCCTCGACAAGTTTGCCGAGGTCTCTGCGAAGGTGGGAAACCAGGTTCACCTGCGTTCCCTGCGCGATGCCTTCGCAACCATCACGCCGCTCTATATCCTTGCGGGTATCGCGGTTCTTATTAACAACGTCGTGTTCCCTCTGTTCCCGCTCGATGCGGCGGGCCTTGCCAACCTTCAGACCTGGGGCTCGGCAATTACGCTGGGCACCCTCAACGTCTCTGCCATCATCTTGGCTGGACTGATTGGCTACAGCCTCGCTAAGAACGAGCGCTTCGATAACCCGCTCGCTTGCGTGGTCGTCGCCATCTCCGCTTTCGTCATCATGATGCCGCAGCAGATCACCGCCACGCTTGCCGCCACGAGTCCGCTGCTCACCGACAAGATTACCTCTGCCGAGGTCACGGGCGCCCTTTCGACTGCCAACACCGGTACCAACGGTCTGTTCGCGGCCATTATCATCGCCCTGCTCTCCGTTACGCTCTTCATTAAGATTTCCGGCGTCGAGAAGCTCAAGGTCAAGCTGGGCGAGGGTGTGCCTCCCGCGGTCTCCAACTCCTTTAACGTCATGATCCCGATGCTGCTCAACCTCTCGATTTTCGCCATTGCCGCGGCTCTGCTCGCCGTGTTTGCCGGCACCGATCTGTGCACCATTATCTCCACGTGCATTTCCAACCCGCTCAAGAGCATCATGAACGCCGGTCCGTGGGCTGTTATCCTCATCTACACCCTTGCTAACCTGCTGTTCTGCGTTGGTATTCACCAGTCCACCATCTCTGGCGCTACCGTCGAACCGATCCTGACCATGCTCATCGTCGACAACATGGCTACCTTTGCCGCCGGTGGCACCATCCAGCCCGATCACTACATGAACATGCAGATCGTCAACAGCTTCGCCCTCATCGGCGGCTCGGGCTGCACCCTCATGCTCCTGCTCGATACCTTCCTGTTCTCCAAGAACAAGGCTTCCAAGACCGTTGCCAAGATGGCTATCGTTCCTGGCCTGTTTAACATTAACGAGCCGGTCATCTACGGTTACCCCGTCGTGTACAACCTGCCGCTCATGATTCCGTTCGTGCTTCTTCCCGACCTGTTCATCGGCGTCACCTATGGCCTGACCTGCGCGGGCATTATCAGCCCCTGCATCGCCCAGGTGCCTTGGACCATGCCTCCCGTCATTAACGCCCTGCTTGCCACGGGCTTTGACTGGCGCGCCGGCGTGTGGCAGGCCCTCGAGCTTGTCATCGGCATGGCTGTCTACCTGCCCTTTATGAGGATCTCCGAGAAGGCCATCGCCAAGCAGGAGGCCCTTGCCGAGCAGAACGCCTAAACGTTCGTTTTCCCTTCCACCGTTGCGGGCGCCGGTACGCGGTGCCGGTGCTCGCGGCTCTCCTCCTGCGTAAAGATGCAGGGGGTGGGTACAGTAGCCGCAAGGAATAAAACCAGTTGTCGTCTGCGCGCCGCGCAGTTATAAGGAGGAAACCATGAAGAAGATCATGCTTTGCTGCAATGCCGGCATGTCCACGAGCCTGCTGGTCCAGAAGATGCAGTCCGAGGTCGCGAGCCGCGGCCTGGACATCGAGGTCGAGGCCCGTCCTATGAACGAGGCTCACGATCACCTGGACGAGTGCGATATCTTGCTGCTCGGCCCGCAGATTGGCTACACCAAGGGCGATTTTGAGAAGGAGGCCGCCGGCCGTTTCCCGGTCGAGGTCATCAACATGGTCGATTACGGCCGCATGAACGCCGCCGGCATCATCGACCACTGCGTCAGCGTGATGGGCTAGGTGCAGCGCATGGAGGATATGAACGAGCTGCAGATGACCTGTTTCGAGATCATCAGCTACGTCGGAACCGCCAAGAGCATGTACATTAATGCCGTGCAAAAGGCCAAGGAGGGTGATTTTGACGCCGCCGAGGAGCTTATCAAGCAGGGCGACGAGGCCTATAACGGTGGTCACGATGTCCATATGGGACTCCTTAAAAAGGAGGCCAACGGCGAGCGCAACGGCGAGGCCCCGTTGATTCTGCTGCATGCCGAGGACCAGATGGCCGGTACCGAGACCATGCGCGTCATGGCGACGGAGCTCATCGAGGTTCACAAGCAGCTGAAGGCACTTCAGGCCTAGTCGGCGTTATCGCCGCGATGGACCGTGCGGTCCAACAGACAACACAGTCCCTTTCACGGGCGCCAGGAGTCTCCGCCTCCCGGCGCCTTTATATTTGGGGAAGGTCTTGCGCGATCTATTGAGCGGTCGTTTGCGTTTTCACAGATAAAACCTGCCAAAACAAACCTGTCCCTTTTTGGTAGGTTTCTGCCTTGGGAGCGGTACCATACAGGCAATGTTTAAACGAGAAAGGCGGGCTCCCATGGAACCTAAGCAGTATTACATCGGCATCGACGTCGGCGGCACTTCGGTTAAGGAGGGCCTGTTCGACGAGGATGGTAACCTGCTGGCCAAGGCCAGCGTGCCCACGCCGCCTATCGTTGACGCCGCGGGCTTTGCCGCGGTGACCGAGGCTATCGACCGGGTGGTCGCCAAGGCCCAGATTCCGCGCGCCTTTGTGGCGGGTATTGGCCTGGCCGTTCCGTGCCCCATCCCGGCATCGGGCGATGCCAAGGTCAAGGCCAACATTGCCATTAACCTGCCCGAGTTAAGAGTCGCCATTCAGGAGCACTGCCCCGACGCGGTTGTTAAATACGAGAACGATGCCAACGCCGCTGCCATGGGCGAGGCCTGGCTCGGCTCTGCCAAGGGCGTACAGAACGTGGTGATGGTCACCATTGGTACCGGCGTGGGTGGCGGCGTTATCGTCAACGGCGACGTGGTGTCGGGCGTTGTGGGCGCCGGCGGCGAGATTGGCCACATGTGCCTGAACCCCGAAGAGGAGCGCACCTGCGGCTGCGGCGGACATGGCCACCTGGAGCAGTATTCCAGCGCCACCGGCGTGGTGAGCAACTACCTTGCCGAGTGCAAAAAGGCCGGCGTCGAGCCCATCGAGCTCACTGGGCCTTCTGATTCCAAGGACGTGTTCCAGGCCTGCCGCGAGGACGACAAGCTCGCGCTTGCCGCGGCCGATACCATGGCCGACTATCTCGGTCGCGCCCTGGCGCTTATTGCCAACGTGGTCGATCCCGAGATGTTCCTCATCGGCGGCGGCGCATCCGCCTCGGCCGATGTCTACCTCGACAAGGTCCGCGAACACTTTAAGCAGTACGCGCTCTCCGCCTCGCGCGAGACGCCCATTAAGGTCGCGTCGCTCGGCAACGACGCCGGCATCATCGGTGCCGCCTACGTAGCCCTGCGCGCCGCCGGCAAATAGCTGGTGCAAAGTAACCTGTCCCCCGTGCCTGCCCCAAATTGTGCCGCGACCCTTCCGTCTCAGAAGGCTCGGCATCGGCGTGCTACCATAGCTACGTCCAAGTACACATATCAAGTGGAGGATATCCATGGCAAACGTTCTTGTCTTTGGTCACCAGAACCCCGATAACGACGCCATCATGAGCGCCGTCGTCCTGTCCCAGCTGCTCAACCAGGTTGAGTATGCCGGCAACACCTACGAGGCCTGCGCCCTTGGTCAGCTTCCGGCAGAGTCTGCCAAGCTGCTCGCCGACGCCGGCATTGCCGAGCCCCGCGTGATCGAGTCCGTCGAGGCCGGTCAGCTCGTCGTCCTCACCGACCACAACGAGTCTGCCCAGTCCGTCGCCGGCCTTAAGGACGCCACGGTCTTTGGCGTTGTCGATCATCACCGCATCGGCGACTTCGAGACCGCCGGCCCGCTGCACTACATCTGCCTACCCTGGGGTTCCAGCTGCACCATCGTCACCAAGCTCGCCGGCGTGCTCGGCGTTGAGCTTTCCGACGTTCAGGCCAAGCTGCTGCTCTCGGCCATGATGACCGACACGCTCATGCTCAAGAGCCCCACCACCACCGATGTCGACCGCGCCGTCGCCGCCAAGCTCGGTGAGCAGGTGGGCGTCGACCCGGTCAAGTTTGGCATGGAGGTCTTCCTCACCCGTCCGTCCGGCTCCTTCACCGCAGCCGAGATGGTCGGCAACGACATCAAGATGTTCGAGCCTGCCGGCAAGAAGCTGCTCATCGGCCAGTACGAGACTGTCGACAAGAGCCGTGCGCTTGGCATGATCGACGAGATTCGCGAGGCCATGCGCGCCTACGCCGCCGAGAAGGGTGCTGACGGCATCGTCCTGTGCATCACTGACATCATGGAGGAGGGCTCGCAGGTCCTGCTCGAGGGCGAGACCGAGGCTGCTCAGAAGGGCCTGGGCATTGCCGACGAGCACGACGGCGTCTGGATGCCGGGCGTCCTCTCCCGTAAGAAGCAGGTCGCTGCCCCCATCATGGCCGCCTGCTAGGTTTAGTTGACCAAACGCCACGACCGGATCGCGGACGCCCCGCGCTCCGGTCGTTTTTTTGTGCACGTCGCCGCGTCGTCTCTTGGGCAGGCGTGCCCGTGCCGTTGAGCAAATAATGTTCAACCTGTGGTTCCGCTTTTCGGTCACGCCTGCGTGCTTGTCGTGCGGGGTAGGCTAGATGCAAGCGTAATACGTTAGAGCGCGGCGCCGCCACTTGGGCGGGCCGTGCTTTTTTAAGACGGGAGCTTTCCCGTGAAAGGAGCCGCCCATGGCAGCAACTGAGCAGCTGTTCAACGTTCGTGAGCGCAAGCGCTTTGAACGTCACGACATCTGGGAGCGCATCGCCGAGAACGGCACGATTTCCGCCGCCGTCATGGTCTTCGCCGCCATCGCCGCCGTCATTTGCGCCAATACCGATGCCTACGAGGCCATCCATCACTTTTTGGAGACCCCGCTGTATGTGGGTCTGGGCAACCTTACGGCCGGTCTCACCGTTGAGCTATTCGTCAACGACTTCCTCATGGCGATTTTCTTTTTGTTGGTGGGCATTGAACTTAAGTACGAGATGACGGTCGGCGAGCTCAAAAACCCGCGCCAGGCCATGCTTCCCATGCTGGCGGCCGTGGGCGGCGTCGTCGTTCCCGCCTGCATCTACCTGATCTTTAACCATGCCGGCGCGCACAACGGCTGGGCCATTCCCATGGCAACCGATATTGCCTTTGCGCTGGGCGTGCTGTCGCTTTTGGGCAATCGCGTGCCCAACGGCGTGCGCGTGTTCTTCTCGACGCTCGCCATCGCCGACGACCTCATCTCCATCGCCGCCATCGCCATTTTCTACGGTCAGAGCCCCAATCCGTTTTGGTTGGGCGCCGCCGCACTTGTGACCTGCGCGCTCGTGTGGCTCAACAAGACGCAGCATTACCGCCTTGCCCCGTACTCGGTGCTGGGCCTGCTGCTGTGGTTCTGCATGTTCAAGAGCGGCGTACATGCCACGCTTGCTGGCGTCATCCTGGCCTTCACCATTCCGGCCAAGTGCGGCGTTAAGCTCGATAGCCTTACCGATTGGCTGGGCGAGTGCCTGCCGTTGCTCGATGACCGCTACGACGACGAGGCGCACATCCTGGGCCAGCATGACTTTACCGTCTCGACCACCAAGGTCGAGCGCGTCATGCACCGCGTGACCCCGCCGCTTATCCGCATGGAGCGTCTGATCTCCACGCCGGTCAACTTTGTGATCCTGCCGATCTTTGCGTTCGTGAACGCGCAGGTTCGCCTGGTGGGCGTGGACATGAGCACGCTGCTCACCGACCCGGTGACGCTCGGCGTGTACTTTGGCATGCTGCTGGGCAAGCCGATCGGCATCTTTGGCATGACGTTTGCCCTAGTCAAGCTTAAGGCCTGCGAGCTGCCGCACAATGTCAACTGGCACATGATTGCCGGCGTGGGCATTCTGGGCGGTATCGGCTTTACCATGTCGATCCTCATCAGCGGCCTCGCCTTCCCGACGGCTCAGTTTGAGGTTCTGGCTGCCAAGGCCGCCATTCTTGCCGGTTCGGTCACCGCAGCCGTGCTCGGCATGATCTACATGAGCGTGGTCTGCAAGCACCCCGCGCCCAAAGACGAGTAAGAGCGCGAAAACCGGCTCCAGAACCGATTCGGGCGCGTTCAAAATGCGGATTCGGGCGGTGCTTGCCGCCTGCCAGACACGCCAGTGGTCAAAAAACGCCGTTTGTGAGTACTGTCACAAACGGCGTATCATTTTTGGTGCGAAAAATAATGAACAAAGTTATAAGAACTGTACGTTAATGAGTGACCATCGACTTCCAATTTGGCGCTAGCTGACGGTGATTAGGAAGTTCAAGTCGAGTTTTGCCGATTTCGACCAAGAATCGCTGCTACTAAAAAGGTAACAGTACTCATATCTGCCCTTTTTTGGCCACAAGCCCTAAAACAAGCCTCGCCAAGGTCGGGAAGCGGGCCAAATCGCCGGCCTCGAGGCTTATTCCACCGTTCCGTAGACGGCGCCCCAGCCGTGGGCGGCCAAGGCGGAGTTGAGCTGGTCACACAGCGATTGGCGGTCGTAGTAGCCGGGCGGTAGCAGGTTGACGATTTCCATGAGGTCGGGCGCCAGGTCCAAGATCTCGGCCTGTACGATCAGATCCAGGCGGTCGATGGCGTGGCGGTCGTAAAACAGTCCGTCGACCAGGCGCTGCAAGTCGCCGAATTCCTCGGCCTGAAACGATCCGTACTCCATAGTGCCTCCTTGGGCGCCCCACGCCGGCATGCGCGGCGATTCGTAATTGATTGCGATCAACTTAATCTATCACGGCTTCATAACGTTGCGACGATGGCGGTCTATACTTAGACGAACTGCAACGTACCGCTTCGCGAAAGGCCGCACCCCATGCAGACGATCTACCAGAAGATGGAAACCACCGAACTCGATGCCGCCATCGAGGCGCTTAAAGCCGAGGTTGCCGAGGTCAAGGCCAAGGGCCTGGCGCTCGACATGGCGCGCGGCAAGCCGTCGCCCTCCCAGGTGAACATTTCTCGCCCCATGCTCGATATCCTCAATGCCGATGCCGATCTGCACGACGGCAATGTCGACTGCTCCAACTACGGTTGCTTCGAGGGCATTCCCTCGGCACGCAAGCTAGCGGGGGAGTTCCTGGGCTGCCCCGCCGAGCAGACGCTCGTACTGGGCTCATCGAGCCTTTTGATTGAGCATGACATCGCCGGCATGTTCTGGCGCTGTGGCTCGTGCGGCAGCGAGCCCTGGGACGCCTACGAGGCCGCGCACGACGGCAAGAAGGTCAAGTTCCTGTGCCCTGTTCCCGGCTACGATCGCCACTTTGGCATCACCGCCGACTTGGGCATCGAGAACGTCCCCGTCGCGATGACCGACAACGGCCCCGACATGGACGAGATCGAGCGCCTGGTTGCCGCCGACGATTCCATCAAGGGTATCTGGTGTGTGCCCAAGTATTCCAACCCCACGGGCATCACCTTTAGCGAGGACACTGTGCGCCGCCTGGTCGAGATGCCCACGGCCGCGTCCGATTTCCGCATCTTCTGGGACAACGCCTACTGCGTGCACGACCTGTACGACGAGACCGACGAGCTCGCCAACATCTTTGACCTCGCTCGCGCGGCGGGCACCGAGGATCGCGTGGTGGCATTCGCCTCGACGTCAAAGATCACCTTCCCGGGCGCCGGTATCGGCTTTATCGGTGCGAGCCCCGCGGTTATCGCCGAGTTCTCCAAGCGCCTGAAGGCTGGCCTCATCAGCGCCGACAAGCTCAACCAGCTGCGTCACGTGCGCTTCCTTCCCACTATCGAGGCGGTCAAGGAACACATGAAAAAGCATGCTGAGTTTTTGCGTCCGCGCTTTGAGGCCGTTGAGCGCAAGCTCACCGAGGGCTTGGGTAACACGGGTTGCGCCACTTGGACTCATCCCCATGGCGGCTACTTTGTGAGTTTTGATGGCCCCGAGGGCTCGGCCCAGAAGGTCGCCGCGCTTTGTGCCGACCTGGGCGTCAAGCTCACGCCGGCTGGTGCCACCTGGCCTTATGGCAAGGATCCGCGCGACACCAACATCCGCATCGCGCCGAGCTATCCCACGGTCGAGGACCTGGAGGCTGCGCTCGATGTGCTGGTGCTGGCTGTCAAGCTCGTCGCTGCCGAGCTTGCGCGTGCCGAGCGCGCCTAACGCGTAGGGCCCCGCAAGTCCGCGCCTAGTACTATCCGCACTTTCGATACGTAAAGGAGCGTATACATGGATTTGGGTATTTCAACCAACCCCACGCCAGAGCTCTACACCATTAAGGTAACCGGCGAGATCGATATCTCTAACGCCGATAGCCTGCGCAATGCCATCGACCTGGCGCTCGAGCAGCCCACCGAGGCCGTTGAGCTCGATTTTGCCCAGGTGAGCTACATCGATTCGACGGGCATTGGCGTGCTCGTGGGCGCCGCGCACCACGCGGTTGACCACGGCAAGCGCTTTAGCTGCACGAATGTGCAGCCCCCGGTGATGCGCGTGGTTCAGCTGTTGGGCGTCGACCAGGAGATTTCGATCACCGCTGCATAATCTTTGCCCCCAAAAGGGCGTGCCGTTTGGCATATGTTTGTGATGCGCTCGGACGTTTTGGCGTCCGGGCGCTATACTTGACCGAATGAATAGACGAGTTCCGGCCGAATGGCGCGGTGCGGGCTCGACTCACATCGAGCCTTGGAGGTATGTGTGTTTGGTATTGGAGAGGGTGAGCTCGCGATCATCGTGGTCTTCGGCTTTTTGCTGTTTGGCCCGGATAAGCTCCCGCAGATGGGTCGCACGATCGGCCGTGCCATCCGTCAGTTCCGCGAGACGCAGGAAAAGATGACGGCCGTTGTTCAGTCCGAGATTATCGATCCGGTGAGCGAGGCCGCGTCGGCCCCGGTCAAGCCCAAGAAGGCTGCGCCCGACGACGATTCCGATGCGGACGAGGATGCCGCCGAGACGGCAGCGCCCGCCAAGAAGGAGACCTTTGCCGAGCGTCGCGCTCGTCTTGCTGCCGAGAAGGCCGCGAGCGAGGGTGCTGCTGAGGGCGAAGGCGCTGTTGATGAGGCCGAGGGTACAGAGCCTGCTGCTGCCGTCGAGCCCGAGCCTGCTGCAGAGCCCGAGCCCGAGCCGGCAGAGCCCACGACGGCTGACCTCTACGCCCGCCGTCCCCGCAAGCGCAAGGCCGTCGTCGACCAGCTCGCTCGCGAGCTCGAGGCCGAGGACGACGCTGCTGCCGCCGACGCCCCGAAGGGAGGCGATGAGTAATGCCTATCGGACCTGCGCGTATGCCGCTCTTCGATCACCTGGGAGAGCTTCGTCGCCGCCTGACCATCGTGGTCGTGTCGGTGTTTGCCGCCGCTATCGTGCTGTATTTCGCCACACCCGTGGTGCTCGACATCTTGGAAGACCCCATCCGCTCCTTTGTGCCGGACGGTAAGTTCTACATCACCACCACGCTCGGCGGTTTTGGCCTGCGCTTCTCGCTGGCCATCAAGATGGCCGTGGTCATGTGCACGCCCATGATCATCTGGCAGATCCTGGCATTTTTCCTGCCGGCACTGCGCCCCAACGAGCGCAAGTGGGTTGTGCCCACGGTGCTCGCCTCGACGGTGCTGTTCTTCCTGGGTGCCATCTTCTGCTACTTCATCATCATCCCGGCGGGCTTTGAGTGGCTCATCGGCGAGACCTCGGCTGTCGCTACGGCGCTGCCCGATCTGGAGAACTACGTCAACATGGAGCTGCTCTTTATGATCGGCTTTGGTGTGGCGTTTGAGCTGCCGCTCATCATCTTCTACCTGTCCGTTTTCCACATCGTGTCCTATGCGGCCTTCCGCAGCGCCTGGCGCTACGTGTACGTAGGCCTGCTCGTGGGTTCGGCTGTGATTACGCCCGACGGCTCGCCCGTTACGCTGGGTCTCATGTATGGCGCCCTGCTCTCGCTCTACGAGATTTCGCTCGCCATCGCCCGCGTGGTCATTACCGCGCGCGAGGGCAAGGAGGGCCTGTTCGTGAGCCGTCTGGACCTGTTCTCGGACGACGAGGACGACGAGGGGTAAATCGGTATGCACGAGGTTGGCATTGTCAACGGCATACTCGATACAGTGATTCGCGCGGCGCGTGGGGCGGGAGCCTCGCGCGCCGTTTTGGTAACGCTGCGTATCGGGGATATGACCGAGGTCGTGCGCGAGGCGCTCGACTTTGCGTGGGAGACATTTCGCGACGAGGACCCGCTCACGCGAGGCTGCGAGCTTGCCGTGGAGGAGGTCCATCCACAAAGCGAGTGTCTGGACTGCGGTGAGGTTTTCGACCACGATCGCTTCCACTGTCGCTGTCCCCAGTGTGGTGGTGCCAACGTGCGCCTACTGCACGGCCGCGAGCTCGATATCGCAAGTATCGAAATCGAAACCCCCGACGATTAGCCCGCTAGTCATCTGGTGATGGGGTATAAAGGGGCCAAAGTAAGGAGCGCTAAGTATGGCCGAGAAAACGATTGATATTGCATCGCCGATTCTGTCGCGCAACGAGCGCCTGGCAGATCAGCTGCGTCAGCGATTTGAGCAGACGAACACCTACGTGATCAACGTGCTGTCGAGCCCCGGCTCGGGCAAGACCACCACGATTCTGGGAACCAACGAGCGCCTGCGTGACAAAGCCGGCCTGCGCTGTGCCGTCATCGAGGGCGATATCGCCTCGGATGTCGACGCCATCACCATGAAGGAAGCCGGCATGCCCGCCATCCAGATCAACACGGGCGGCCTGTGCCACCTCGAGGGCAACATGATCATGGAAGCCGTCGATGCCTTCGACCAGGCGGTGGGCCTGGACAACATTGACGTCATCTTTATCGAAAACGTGGGCAACCTGGTCTGCCCGGTCGACTTTGACCTGGGCGAGAACCTGTCCATCATGATTCTCTCGGTGCCCGAGGGCGACGACAAGCCCATCAAGTACCCGGGCATCTTCCAACACGCCGGCGCGCAGCTGCTCAACAAGGTCGACGTGGCTCCGGCTTTCGATTTTGACATGGATAGGTATACTAAGACACTCGATGACCTCAATCCGCAAGCGCCGCGGTTTGCCGTGAGCGCGCGCAAGGGCGAGGGCATGGATGCCTGGTGCGATTGGCTCATCGGGCAGATTGAGCAAGCAAGGGCGTAAGTCGGCCGCCATACGGGCGGGCGTAGCCGCAGAGATACGAGATAGGAGCCTCTTTTGAAGCTCATCATCGCCGAGAAAAACGACGCCGCGCGTCAGATCGCCGAGCGTCTGTCCACGGGCAAACCCAAAAAGGACAAGGTGTACAACACCGCCATCTACCGTTTTGAGTGGAAGGGCGAGGAGTGCGTGACGATCGGCCTTGCCGGTCACATCCTTGCGCCCGATTTTTGTGACAGCGTGCTGTTCGATAAAAAGCTGGGCTGGTATTCGGTCACGGAGGACGGCGAAATGCTGCCTGCCGACATGCCCGATGGCTTGGCCCGCCCGCCGTACGACACCAAGCGCAAGCCGTTTCTTGCCGACGGTATCTCCATCAAGGGCTGGAAGCTCGAGAGCCTGCCCTATCTCACCTGGGCGCCCGTCATTAAGCTGCCGGCCGAGAAAGAACTCATTCGTTCGCTCAAGAACCTCGCTAAAAAGTCCGACAGCGTCATCATCGCCACGGACTTCGATCGCGAGGGTGAGCTGATCGGTTCGGACGCTCTCAACAAGGTGCGCGAGGTCGCGCCGGACTTGCCGGTCGCCCGCGCCCAGTATTCTTCATTTACCAAGGCCGAGATTACGCAGGCCTTCGATAATCTTGTCTCGCTCGACCAGAATCTGGCCGACGCCGGCGAGAGCCGCCAGCACATCGACCTCATTTGGGGTGCGGTGCTCACGCGCTACCTGACGCTCGCCAAGTTTGGCGGCTTTGGCAACGTGCGCTCCGCCGGCCGCGTGCAGACGCCGACGCTTGCCCTGGTGGTCGAGCGCGAGCGCGAGCGCATGGCGTTTGTGCCCGAGGACTATTGGCAGATTCGCGGCATAGGTGCCGCTCAGGGTGCTGCCGAGGATGACCGCTTTAAGATTGCGCACAAGACGACACGTTTTACCGACAAAGATGCTGCCGAGACGGCGTACGGCCACGTCGACGGCGCTACGACGGCAACCGTCGCCGCGGTGACCAAGCGCTCCCGCAAGCAGCAGCCGCCCACGCCGTTCGCGACGACCTCGCTGCAGGCTGCCGCCGCGGCCGAGGGCATCTCGCCTGCGCGTACGATGCGCATCGCCGAGTCCCTCTACATGGCGGGCCTCATCAGCTATCCGCGTGTCGACAACACCGTGTACCCTGCGACGCTCGATCTGGGCGCCGTGGTGAGCGACCTGGCAAAGATCAACCCGGCGCTGGCGCCCGTGTGCAAAAAGGTACTCGCCGGCCCCATGAAGCCCACGCGCGGCAAGGTCGAGACCACCGACCACCCGCCCATCTACCCCACGGGCGAAGGCGATCCGTCCACGCTCGATGGCGGCCAGCGTAAGCTCTACGACCTCATCGCCCGCCGCTTCCTGGCGACGCTTATGGGTCCCGCGACCATCGAGAATACCAAGCTCGAGCTCGACGTGAACGGTGAGCCGTTCGTGGCTTCGGGCGACGTGCTCGTGACCCCGGGTTTCCGCGAGGCGTACCCGTACGGACTCAAGCGCGACGAGCAGATGCCGCCGCTAGAGCAGGGCGACACGGTCGACGTGTTCGACATTAAGCTTGAGGCCAAGCAGACCGAGCCGCCCGCGCGCTACAGCCAGGGCAAGCTCGTGCAGGAGATGGAAAAGCGCGGCCTGGGTACCAAGTCCACGCGCGCGAGCATCATCGAGCGCCTGTACGCCGTGCGCTACCTCAAAAACGATCCCGTTGAGCCGAGCCAGCTGGGCATCGCCATCATCGACGCGCTGACGCAGTTTGCCCCGCGCATCACGAGCCCCGATATGACCAGCGAGCTCGACGGCGACATGACTCGCGTCGAGCGCGGCGAGGACACCGAAGAGCATGTCGTGACGCACTCGCGTGCGCTGCTGGCCGGCGTGCTCGACGAGCTGCTCAAGCATACGCAGGAGCTCGGCGACGCCATCAGCGACGCCGTCACGGCCGATGCGCGCGTGGGCGCCTGCCCCAAGTGCGGCAAGGACCTGGTTATGAAGACGAGCGCCAAGACCCGCGGCAGCTTCATTGGCTGCATGGGCTGGCCCGACTGCGACGTGACCTATCCGGTGCCGAGCGGCGTCAAGGTGAGCCCGCTCGAGGGCGAGGCCGCCGTGTGCCCCGAATGCGGTGCGCCGCGCATTAAGTGTCAGCCGTTCCGCCAGAAGGCTTTCGAGATCTGCGTGAACCCCACGTGCCCCACCAACTACGAGCCCGACCTTAAAGTGGGTGAGTGCAAGGTGTGCGCCGAGGCTGGACGCCATGGCGACCTGATTGCGCACAAGAGCGAGAAGAGCGGCAAGCGCTTTATCCGCTGCACCAACTACGATGACTGCGGCGTGAGCTATCCGCTGCCGGCGCGTGGCAAGCTCGAGGCGACGGGCGAGACTTGTCCCGAGTGCGGCGCCCCCATCGTGGTGGTCAACACGGCGCGCGGTCCGTGGCGTATCTGCGTCAACATGGACTGCCCGACCAAGGAGAAGAAGCCCGCCCGCGGCCGCAAGACCACAACCAAGGCGAGCACGGCAAAGAAGACGACGGCGGCCAAGAAGACGACGGCTAAGAAAGCCACTGCCGCCAAGAAGACGACCGCGAAGAAGTCGACTGCCAAGAAAGCAGCCGCCGACAAGTAACGGCGCAGTCGAAACAGTGCCCAAAAAACGAGCGAGGGTCCCATGATCCTCGCTCGTTTTTTTGACCGGCAGTTAGGGACGTTCCTTTTCTGCCAGCAGTTTAGGAACGTCCCTAACTGCCGGCTCAGGAACGACAAAGCGCTAGTTTACCTCGACAGGCTTGGCGCCGGGATAGCGCTCCTCAAAGTCTAGGCGGTACTTATTGTCATTGGTGCCCGCCACGTTGTCGCGCGACAGCGGCGCCACGATCTCATTCTTGTGGTCCGCAGGCTTGGCGTATTTCAGGCTGATCTCCCAAGCATCACAGATTGCGTCAATGCGGTGATCCAGGTCGTCGTACAGGGCGATGATGTCCTTCCAGGAGCTGTAGTTCTTGGAGCTCGTCGGGACGTCCAGGTCCTCGACGATGTCGTAATACTGCTCGATGGTGTCCTCCGTGCGCTCGGCGACGTCGGCGAGATTTTGACGGGTGGTTCGATCCTCTTCCAGATAGTTGCCGTTGAAGTTCTGCGCGCAGCCACGGACCTGGCTGTCGAGATCTTCGAGCAGGTCGTAGTATTCGCTCAGTCGGCGGTAGAGGTTCTGCTCAGAGAGCGTTGCTTCGCCGCCATCCTCGTCATCATCGTCATCATCGTCGTACAGGCTGTTGGGATCGCCGAGAGGCTTTAGGTCATCGTCGTCGACGTCATGGTGCAGCTTGGCTACCTCGGCAGTCGTCTGCGTGGCGGCGTTGTCGAACGGTCTGATTGCAAAGAAGATGACCAGGGCGATGATGATCGCCACCAGCACAACGATAACGGCGATAAGCAGCTTGGTGCCGCTCTTTTTGGGGGCGGGTGCCTGTGGCGAAGTGGGCGCGTATGCAGACGCCGGTTGCTGTTGGGTTGAGGTACCCGTGACGGGCATACGCTGTGTCGTTTCGACCGCTGCGGGGGCAGCAGCGGGGTCGGGGCGATAGGCGAGGGGGTCGTCCGGCTTAGCTTGCGGCGTATCGAGGGAGACGGTCGGCTCAAACGCGGGTTGGCCATTGTCCGCGGCTATCTGTTCAACGGGTGTACCGCACGAGGTGCAGAACTTGGCATCATCTGCAAGAAGTTTGCCGCACGAGGCGCAATACCGAGACATTGCCACTCCTTTCGCCACATTTCAATGCAATACGACGATTATACCCAGCGCTCAAAAAAGTCGGCAGTTAGGGACGTTCCTTTTCGGCCGGCACTTTAGGAACGTCCCTAACTGTCACCTAGTCATTTAAGAGCGTCCCCAATGACCCAATGACTAGGTCCGATTTGGGGTGCGCCGGACGCTGGGGTATCATGGCTTGGTTGATATATCTGCATTTACGCGCCTTGTAGGAAGGGGCTGCGCCCATGGCTTTTGAGCCCGCTCAACATAGCTTTATCACGCTCGAGGGCGTCGACGGTGCCGGCAAGTCCACGCAGGCGCGCCTGCTTGCCCGTGTGCTCGAACTCTCTGGCTACCAGGTTGTGAGCCTGCGTGAGCCGGGCGGCACCGCCATCAGCGAAAAGATTCGCGCGCTGCTGCTCGACCCCGCCAACACGGCGATGGGAGACACCTGCGAGTTGCTGCTCTACGAGGCGGCGCGCGCCCAGTTGGTGCACGAGGTCATAGCCCCCGCCCTTGCGGCCGGCAAGGTGGTCCTGTGCGATCGCTTCTACGATTCCACGACCTGCTACCAGGCATTTGCCGACGGCCTCGATCGCCAGATGGTGTGCGATGCCAACAACCTGGCCGTCGCGGGGACGCACCCGGCGCTCACGCTCGTCTACCACATCACGCCCGAGCAGGCGGTGCTGCGCATGGCCGCCCGTGGTGCGGCAGATCGCATGGAGGCAAAGGGCATGGCATTCCAGAAGCGTGTCTACCAGGGCTTTTGCGCAATTGCTGCCGAGGAGCCAAACCGCGTAAAACTCATCGATGCTACCGCGACCATCGAGGAAGTCTTTGCGAAGACGGTCGAGCAGGTTCGCGCGTACGGTCTCGACATTTCGCAAGACGCCGTCGCCGCCGCACTTGCCCAGGAGGCCGAGTAACATGGCCCCCGCTCAGACAAGCCTGCTGGCCAAGCTCGACACCCAGCAGCGCGTGCGCGACTTTTTGACCAATGCCGTCGCCAGTGGCCGCGCATCGCACGCCTACCTGTTTTTGGGCGCTCCCGGCGCCGGCAAGCTCGATGCCGCATGGGCGCTCGCCCAAGCCTTCCTGTGCGAGCAGGACGGCTGCGGCGCATGCGACAGCTGCGTACGTGTTGCTCGGCATACGCATCCCGACGTGCACTATTACACGCCCGAGAGCGCCACGGGCTATCTCATTGCCCAGACCCGCGAGCTGCTCGATGACGTGCCCTTGGCGCCCATCCGCGCCAAGGCTAAGGTCTACATCATCGACCGCGCCGAACAGCTGCGCGCCAACACCGCCAACGCACTGCTCAAAACACTCGAGGAGCCGCCCGAGGGCGTTATGTTCATCCTGTTGGGCACCTCGGCCGACGTGATGCTGCCCACCATCGTGAGCCGCTGCCAGTGCGTGCCGTTTCGGCTGGTGTCGCCCGCCGTTGCCGCGCAGGCCGTGAGCCGCGCGACGGGTCAGGATCTCGCGCGTTGTCGCATGGCGGTCGCCGTGGCGGGGAGTCCCACGCGCGGCATCGAGTTCCTTAAGAGTGCCGAGCGCCAGGATGCTCGCCGCCAGATGGTCCGCGCCATCGACTCACTCATTGCCGCCGACGAGGCCGACGTGCTCAGTCGCGCCAAGTCGCTCATTGTCGCCGTTAAGGCGCCGCTCGCCGAGGTCAAGTCCACGCAGGAAAAGGTACTCGAGCAAAATGCCGACTACCTGTCGCGTGGAGCATTGAAGCAGCTTGAGGACCGCAACAAGCGCGAACTCAACGCGCGCGAGCGTTCGGGTATCATGGAAGCGCTGGCGAGTGCGCGGACGCTCATGCGCGACGTGCTGCTGACACTTCAGGACGAGGCGGCCGACGTGGTGAACGAAGACGTGCGCGACACGATCGGTCGGCTTGCCGCCGCGACGAATGTTGCGGGTGCCACCCGGGCGCTCGAGGCAGTCGCGACCGCCGAGCGCAACATCGCCAGAAACGTTACTCCCCAGCTGGCCATCGAGGTCATGCTGTTCGATATCAGGAAGGCACTGAAATGCCGTTAGTCGTACCCGTTAAGTTTACCTACGCCTCGCGCGACCTGTGGTTCGACCCGCAGGACCTGGATATCCTCGAGGCCGATTATGCTATTTGCTCCACCGAACGCGGAACCGAGATCGGCCTGGTTACGGCCGATCCCTTCGAGGTGCCGCAGGACGAGATCGGCCAGTCGCTCAAGCCTGTGCTGCGCGTGGCGAGCGACATCGACCTGCAGCTTGCCGACGACCTGGCCATCCAAGGCGACGAGGCGATGGTCGATTTCCGCCGTCTGGTCAAAGAGCTCGACCTCGAGATGAAGCCGGTCGGCGTCGAGTACCTGTTTGGCGGCGAGAAGGCCGTGTTCTACTTTGCGGCCGAGGAGCGCGTCGATTTCCGTCAGCTCGTCAAGGACCTGTCCTCGACGCTGCACATTCGCGTCGACATGCGCCAGATCGGCGTGCGCGACGAGACCCGCCTGGTGGGCGGCTATGCCCAATGCGGACAGGAGCTCTGCTGCACGCGCTTTGGCGGACAGTTTGAGCCCGTCTCGATTCGCATGGCAAAAGAGCAGGACCTGCCGCTCAACTCGTCCAAGATCAGCGGCGTGTGCGGCCGCCTGATGTGCTGCTTGCGTTATGAGTTCGAGGCGTACAAGGACTTTAAGAGCCGTGCGCCCAAAAAGAAGACGCTCATCGATACGCCGCTTGGCAAGGCGCGTATTCAGGAATATGACACACCGCGCGAGCAGCTGGTGCTGCGCCTGGAGAACGGCAAGGTTTTTAAGGTCAACTTGGCCGACATGACCTGCTCTGAAGGCTGCAAGAAGAAGGCTGCCGAGCAGGGCTGCAATTGCCGCCCCGACTGCGTGACGCGCGACGTGCTCGAGCGCATCGAGTCGCCCGAGATGCGCCTGGCGCTCATGGAGCTCGACCGCGAGAACGGCGTCGACGTGGGCGATGGCCTGTCGAGCGCCGACCGTCTGGCCGGTACGTCGATGCCCAAGCGCCGTCGTCGCGATGCTGAATCCGATGCTCGCGCCGGTCAGGGGCAGGGCGAGGGTCGTGGCCGCGGAAAGGGCCGTGGCAATGCCGCAACGCCTGAGACCGAGGAGGCCGCCGGTGGCCGTCGTCGTCGCAAGCGCGCGGGCTCGGGCGATGTCGGCGAGGCTGCAGCTGCAGACAAGAACTCCTCCCGCGAGCGCGAGACTCAGCAGCCTCAGCAGCAAAACCGCGGCGGTGGCATGAACCCCACGCGCCGTCGCCGCCGTCACCTGTCGAGCGAGGAGCGCGAGGACGCCTTCCGCGCCGCAGCTGCTCGCGAGGCTGGTGCCGCTTCCAAGGGTCCCTCGGGTTCCGATGCGCCTGCCGACAAGGGCGGCAAGTCACGTGGCGAGGATGAGCGCGCGCCGCGTCCGCGCCGTCGCCATTCCTCGGGCACGCAACAGAAGCCCTCAGTGCCCTCCGTTGCCGATCAGGTCTCGGATGGCGAGGTCAAGGTCACGCGCCGGCGTCCCGGAGATGGCGGGGGAGCGGCTGCCAAGGCTTCGCGTGGCGCCGCTCGCGACGAGCGCGAGCCGCGCGAGGATCGCGGTGGCGAGGGCTCGGCCGACCAGGGTCAAAAGCGCCGTCGCCGTCGCCGTTCCCGCAAGCCGCGCCAGAATGGTGGCGAGGGCTCGACCCCGTCTTCGGCCGCACCACAACCGCCCGCCGGCGAATAACGCCCGCGAGCGGATTTAACCCGCCTTACCCCAATCGCGTCGGGGTACCATAGCGCTGAATCAACAACCCTCCCTGCGACCGAACGTAGGGAGGGTTGTGTCTTGAAGAGCCATCTGAACAAATTGAGCCGTCTGCAGGGTGCCGGCGCCCTACCGTTTGCGGACGAATTGCTGCCGTTTGCCGAGCGGGCGGCACGCGAGGCACTCGAGGTATTGTCGCCAACACGATGTGCCGGCTGCGAGCGCGCCGGTGCGCTTATTTGCCAAGACTGCCTGGCCGCGCTCACGCTCATCGACCCACGTCATAGCTGTACCCGATGCGGCGCCCCGTTTGGGGATTTGCTGTGCACTGAGTGTTCGGTCGAGGGCACGTCCTCGGCAATGGCGGAGGCGCTCGACCGCTGCCTGGCGTGCGCCGTCTATGCGCATCCGCTACCGCGCATCATTAAAGCGTACAAGGACGCGGGCGAGCGTCGCCTGGCGCCGTATCTGGCGGAGCTGCTCTACGACACCGCCCTGCATGCCCAGGTCGTAGCGCCCGAACGCTTAGGAGGTGTGCTGTCCGGTGCGGATGCGGTGGTGTTTGTGCCTGCGACGGCGGCAGCGTTTCGGCGGCGTGGCTTTGATCATATGGAGGCCATTGCGCGCCCATTTTGCGAGCTGTCGGGTGTTCCCCTGCTCGATGCCCTCGTCAAGTACGGGCATGGCGACCAGCGCGAACTCGGTCGTGAGGAGCGTCGCGAGCGTGCCCAAGGCATGTACGAGACGGTTGAGGACGTGCACGGCCGCCGCCTACTGCTTATCGATGATGTCATTACCACGGGCGCGACCATGGCAGCAGCCTCGGCGGAGCTCAAGCGTGCCGGCGCCGCAGCAGTCGATGGCCTTGCTATCGCACGTGTTTGGTAGGGGTGGTTTTGTGGCAGTGAAGATTGAGCGGCGCAACGAGCCGACAGGCGAACAGCTAGCGGCTTCCGTAATCCTAACAGGCGCTTCAGCGCTGCGCATGATGCGCGCCGAGCGCCGGCAGATGGGCTATATCAGCTGGAAGGACCTTAATCCCGATGAAGAGCGCCGTGTGCTGCGCACGTCATCGCCCTCGACCGAGGATATCTATCTTCCTGACTTGGTGCGAATTGGAGCCAAAAGCGGCGAGGTGCAAGAAGATCTGTGCTTGCTGGTGGGGTCTGCGGCGCAGCGCCGCCGCATGCCTGGCGTGGGCTGGTCCGTGTGTTCCGGGTTGCCTGCCGGCTCGATTCTAGAGGTGGAACCGGGGGTGTACAGCCTATCTCCCGAGGCCCTTTGTGTTGCCGTTGCGCGCGAGGTCGGCTGCATCCAGGCGTTTGCCCTGGCCCAGGAGCTGTGCTCTAAGATTTCACTGAGCGACCGCGGGAAGTATCTGCCTCCCTACACCTCGCCTGTTACGAATAAACTTGCAAAGGACAAGGACCAGCCAGCAGACGTGGGCTACTTTGAAGTCGAGCCGGCGCTGACGCCCGATCGCCTGGCAGATTACCTTGCGGCATGCAAGGGGAATGTGGCCAAACAGCTGCTGCGTCTGTGTCCCTACCTGTCAGAAAACCTGCTCTCGCCCATGGAGTGCATCATGCTTGCCCTGTTTTCGCTTCCGTTTTCCTATGGCGGGTTTGCCTGCGGACCTTTTAAGACCGACTACAAGATCGAGTTCGATGACCGTGCGCAGGCAATCTCGGGGATGCCCCATGCAGTTTGCGATGCGTACCAAGAGACAGCCCGGTTTGACCTGGAATACAACGGTGAGCTGGGCCATTCCTCTCGGAGGGGACGTATCCATGATGAAAAGCGCTACACGGGCTTGATTACTATGGGAATCGAGGTCGCGACGGTCAACAACGAAATGCTCTGCGACATGGAAGCGATGGAAGCGCTCGCATGGCGCATCCACCAGCGTATGCGAAAGCGGTACCGGAATCGTGTCGATGCCCGCAGGAAGAAGCAAGAGGCGTTGCTTAACACGCTGCGGGCGTGTTTTGGGCTTAAGCCGGTCTAATTCACGTCGAAAATAGGGGGTTAATCATATGCCCTGGCCAAAATATGGCAAATATGAGTACTGTCACTAAATCAGTAACAGCAAAATCAAGGAATTTAGGACTCGGAGGCGGCATAAAGTAAGAAGATAATAAACAAATGTGGAATAACTAAGCATCAGGTTGGCGACACTGAGCGCAAAATCTGTCCGAGAGGCCAAAATTGCCTGTTACTAAATTGGTGACAGTACTCATATTTGCCATTTTTTGGCCGGGGCACCCCAAGAAGGGTGCCCCGGAGCTCCCCGTAGGGGAGCTCCGGGCTTCACGGGGGCACGAATAGCCCACTCCGACCTGCGAAATCTGTACTCGCGATGCGAATGACGCCCCTAACCTTAAACTTTAGCTTGAACTTAGCTATAATGCGCTACGTTCCTACCAGGCTGTGGTTGCGGACGGACGAAATGCCCGTCCTAGTCCAAGACAGACGCGGTCAAAGGGATCCACGTAAGCGACCGCGTGCGCGCGGCGCGATCATGGCGCGTCCTAGATGTAAGCCGCACCGTCCGTTCTACTTTCTTTGGGGCAATACCGCCTCGCGGGCGAGCGGGCCAGTCGTGAAGGTGGCTGCGGCCTCCCGAGCAAACACCCCGGTGCGCAAGTGTGGGGTCAAATACCAGGTCAGCTGGTGGGAACAATCTGATATTCCGCGCAACGCACGGATCGTATACGACACAGAAGGCAGGGTAGTGGACATGGTGAGGGGCAGCTTGATGCACGCGGCTCGGTTAGGTGCTGGGACCGCAGCGGTCATCGCCGTTTTGGGCCTGAGCGGATGCGCGTTCAACCCGCTGTCTACGTTCACGACTCCCACGATCGACCAGATCGAGTACGAGACCGTCACGCCCGCGGTGTCGGATGATGCCCTGGTCACCCCCGGTACCCTGACGGTTGCCCTCGATACCTCCGATGCGCCGCAGGCCATGCAGGGCGCTGACGGCGAGCTCACGGGGTATGCAGTCGACGCTGCCCGCGCCCTCGCAAGCCGCATGGGCCTTAAGGTCGCCTTTGTCGATGCGTCCTCGGCAGGTTCCGCGCTCGGTGACAAAAAGGCTGATATCTTTATCGGCGAGATCAACTCCACGGATGGGGACGTTAGCTCGCTCGGCACCTGCCTGTACGATGCCGCTTCCGTGTTCGGTAAAACCAGCGATGGTGGGTCGCTGAGCGTTTCCACCGATACCCTTAACACGTCTACTCTGGGTATCCAGATGTCCTCGGCCTCGCAGGAGGCGCTTGCTAAGCAGAGCATCACCGCCAACCAAAAGACTTACTCCAACATCAACGAGTGCTTTGAGGCGCTCGAGTCCGGCGAGGTCGACTATGTGATCTGCGACTCCACGGCTGGCGGTTACCTTGCGCGCCTGATGAGCGAGATCTCCTATGTCGGTGCGCTCGAGGCGCCCTCGACGCTTGGTGTTGCAGGCCTTTCGTCCAATGACGAACTGTGTCGTGCCGTGAGCGATGCCCTCGACGGTATTACGGCCGACGGCACGCTCGAGGCGGTCCACTGCGTCTGGTACGGCACGATGCCCTACGACCTCACCACTAAGACGGTTTCGGGCGCTAACGTGCAGCCGGGCGACTCTGAGTCCAGCGAGACCACATCCTCCGGCAGCGAGTCCTCCGATTCCAACAATGAGACCGCATCCTCCGAAGACAAATCGTCCAGCCAGGAAGACACCATCACCGACGACGACATTAACAAGCTTAATAGCTAGTTATTGCTAGGGGTGGTGTCTCCTATACGTTGGAAAGGACACCTCTTCACGGTTTCAACACGCATTGCCGGGCTTTCCCAACAGGGGAGCCCGGCTTTTTCGTTTCCATAAAACCAGCAGGTCAAAGACATTTTTTAGGTGCAAAACTTAAGTCGCCGTCGCCCTCCTATAGCGCACTTTGCCACAGAAAAGTGCGAGACTTCGGTATGCGGTACCAAGCAATCGTTATTCGGGTCTTTGGGAATCCGCGTGATTAAATGCACGGCAATGGGTACATAGCCAGTACAGTAAGTCCCCGAGGCAGATTGGAGCCACGTATGGATATCAAGGTTTCTGGACGCAAGACGACGGTAACCGATGCTCTGCGTGCGCATGTGGATGAGAAGATCGGCGAGGCGCTCAAGGTTTTCGATATCGAGCCCATGACGGTCGACGTTGTACTTCGATATGAGAAGAACCCCTCGAACCCCAACCCGGCAATCGTCGAGGTTACGGTTCGTGCCCGCGGTTCGGTGATTCGCGTTGCCGAGCACGGCGCAGATATGTACGCCGCCATCGACCTCTCCGCCGATAAGGTCACCCGCCAGCTGCGCAAGTTCAAGACCAAGGTCGTGGACAACCGCCAGGGCGGTGCCAGCGCAGCGGATGTCGCACCGGTCGAGCGCGTCGAGGATCTGGCCGACCTGCTGCTGCCCGAGGAGGAGGACGACCTGCTCGTCCGCGAGAAGGTCATCGATGTCACCCCGATGACTGAGGAGCAGGCGCTGGTGCAGACCGATCTGCTCGGCCACGACTTCTACGTGTTCGAGAACGCGACGACTGGCCTCATCAATGTGGTGTATCACCGTAAGAATGGTGGATATGGCATCATCAAGCCCCGCATCGAAACGCTTGACGAGTAAAATACGTTAACTTGCATGAGTTAACGGCCGGCGGTCATCCCATGCGGATGGCCGCCTTTTTTACGTAAGGAGTCGCTTTGATGGACAAGGCTGCATCTACCGGCCATTCTGACCGCTGCCGCATCGTCGTCGATACCTGCTGCGACTTTAGCCCCGAGGTCGCCGCGAACCTCGATGTCGATATCTTGGGCTTCCCCTTCATTATCGATGGCGAGGAGCGCACGGACGATATCTGGTCGAGCATGAGCCCTAAGGAGTTCTACGACCGCATGCGCGCCGGCGCTCGCGTGTCTACCTCCGCCGTGTCGCTCGGTCGCTATATCGAGTTCTTTACCGAGTGCGCCAAAGAGGGCACGCCCACGGTCTACCTGTGCTTTACCTCGGCGCTGTCGTCGAGCTACAACTCCGCGTGCCAGGCGGCAGATGCCGTGCGCGCCGAGTATCCCAACTTTGAGCTCTATGTGGTCGACAACGCTCTACCCTGTGCGACCGGCGCGCTCTTGGCGCTCGAGGCCGTGCGCCAGCGTTCGGCGGGGCTGACCGCCAAGCAACTGGTCGATTGGGCAAACGAGGCGAAGACCTACGTCCACGGCTACTTTACGCTCGAGAGCTTTGACGCGCTGGCTGCCGGCGGCCGCATTCCGCCCGCGGCGGCGCAGCTCACGGCAAAGCTCGATGTCAAGCCCGAGCTCTCCTACGACCTTGCCGGCTCGCTGTCGCTGATCGGCGTCAACCGCGGCCGCAAGAAGGCGCTCAAGTCCATCCTCAAGTCGTTCCGCGAGAACTACGTGCCCGACCGCACCATGCCCATCGCCATCATGACGGCCGATGCCGAAAAGGACGGTGACTGGCTCGAAGCCGCCATCCGCAAGGAGGAGGGCTGCGCCGACGTCACGATCATTCGCAGCTCCGTGGGTCCCACCATTGGCTCGCACGTGGGCCCCGGCATGGTGGCCTGCGCGTTTTGGGGCAAGAACCGTGCCGAGAAAGCCTCGCTTTCCGACCGCATCGCGCGCCGCGTGCGTGGCGAGTAGACAGGCGCTGCGGCTGCAAGCGCCCTCAAGTCACGGCCGAAACGCTGGCACCGAGTATTTAACCTGGTAACAACACCCAACCCAAAAGGAAAGGTTTCATGGCAAACAAGCTCTCCGTCGCATTTATCGGCACCGGAATCATGGGTGCCCCCATCGCCGGTCACATCCTGGACGCCGGCTATCCTGTCACGGTCAACAACCGCACCAAGTCCAAGGCTGCCGCGCTTATCGAGCGCGGTGCCGTCTGGGCCGAAACGCCGGCCGACGCTGTGGCGAACGCCGATGTCGTCTTTACCATGGTGGGTTATCCCTCCGAGGTCGAGGAACTCTACCTGGCGGGCGACGGCCTGCTCGCGTGCACTAAGCCGGGCGCGGTCTTGATCGACCTCACTACGAGCTCGCCCGAGCTCGCCCGTGACATTGCCGAGGCCGCCCAGGTTTCTGGTCGCATGGCGTTTGACTGCCCCGTCACCGGCGGCGAGTCGGGTGCTATCGCCGGCACGCTCACGGCTATCGTGGGCGCTACCGAGAACGACATCGCCCCGGTCCGCGACATCCTTTCCACCTTTGCGGCCAACATTTGCTGCTTCGATGGCGCCGGCAAGGGCCAGGCTGCCAAGCTCGCCAACCAGGTGTCGCTGGGCGCCTGCATGGTCGGCATGGCAGACGCCATGGCATTTGCCGAGTTGAGCGGCCTTGACCTGGAGAAGACCCGCCAGATGATCCTGGGCGGTACCGGCAAGTCCGGCGCCATGGAGAGCCTGGCGCCCAAGGCGCTCGACGGCGACTACAAGCCCGGTTTTATGGTCGAGCACTTCATTAAGGACCTGCGCTTGGCGCTCGCCTATGCCGACGACCGTGAGCTTGCGCTGCCCGGCGCCGACGTGGCCTTTACGCTTTACGACATGCTCGATGCCATCGGTGGCGCCAAGCTGGGCACCCAGGCCGTCACGGTCCTCTATAAGGAGGAGGCCGATGCCATCGCCGCCGGTCTGGACTGGTCGCAGTATCGTCCCGAGGAGCACGGTGCTCACGAGGAAGGCTGCGGTTGCGGCGAGCGTGGCGACGACCACGAGTGCGGTTGTGGACACCACCATGGCGAGGACCACGAGTGCTGCGGCGGTCACGGTCATGACGACGGCCACGAGTGCTGCTGCGGCCACCATCACGGGGAGTAGCGCCTATGAGCTTGACGTTCGTGGTGCTTGCGCTGGTGCTCTTTCTCTTTGCGATCTACATCGGCTTTTTGTGCGGCCAGTGGGCGTGCGAAAAGCGCGTCATCACCAAGCGCGACTACTGGATTGCCAACTTTGCGGGAGCTGCGGCAGTCGTCCTGCTGACCTGGGTGTTCTCGCTGTTCCCGCTGGTGCAGTTTGCGCCGATCGGCTGGCTCGGCGGCTTTATCGCCGGCCTTAAGATGAGCTTTGGCGAGTCCGTCGGTCCGTGGCGCAAGCACGACGAGGTCTTTAACGTCAACAAGGCACACCGCGCCGCCGCCGACGCGGGCGATGCCGAGGAACGCCGCCGTGCGCGTCGTAATGGCGCTGCCGACCGACAGCTCATCTCGGTCACCGATGACAGCAAGGGTGCTGGCAAGCACGCTAAGAAATAGTAAAAAGAGGTAACTATGGCAGAAAACAAAGACGAACAGCTCACCGACGAGGAGCTGGCACAGCTTCAGCTGGCAGAGGAGAACGAGAATGCCGTCGACCGCCTGGTCCAGGAGCTCGGCTGCCCCACGCGCCGTATCCGCCAGTTTGCCGCCCGCGTGCTGCACCTGCTTGCCGAGCGCGATCCGCAGCGCGTGGTGCCCTGCGTGCCCGCGCTGATCGAGGCGCTCGACCGCCCCGAGGCTCAGACCCGCTGGGAGGCCCTCGATGCCCTGACGGCGCTCGCCACCACCTGCCCCGAGCAGCTGGGCGATGCCTTTGAGGGCGCCGAGACCGCACTGTTCGACGAGATTTCCTCCACGCTGCGCTATGCCGCCTTCCGCCTGCTGTGCGTGTGGGGCGCCACGAGTGCTGAGCGTTCACGCGAGGCTTGGCCCATCCTAGACGAGGCCATCCAGTGCTACCACGGCGACCTTGAGTATCGCGATATGCTCGGTTGCCTGTACGAGTTTGGCCAGGGCGAGATCGACGCCGAGGTCGCCGAGAAGCTTGCGCTGCGCCTTAAGTTCGACGCCGAGAACGGCAAGGGCAGCTATCTCAAGGCCCGTTCGAGCGAGATTTGCGAAATGCTTGTTAAACGTTTTGGCCTGGATCTCTCCAAAAAGAAGAAGCGTGCTAGCGTAAAAAAATCTGACGACGCCGAAGACGAGGAGTAACAGATTATGGCGCACGATGTAGTCCTGATTCCCGGTGACGGTATCGGTCCCGAGATTACGCAGGCCATGCGCCGCGTGGTCGAGGCCACCGGTGTCCAGATCAACTGGAACGTCCAGGAGGCAGGTGCCGGCGTCATGGACGAGTTTGGCACGCCGCTGCCCCAGCACGTGCTCGATGCGGTCGCCGAGACCAAGGTTGCCATCAAGGGCCCCATCACCACGCCGGTCGGCACGGGTTTCCGCAGCGTTAACGTGGCCCTGCGCAAGCACTTCGACCTGTACGCCTGCGTGCGCCCCTGCCTGTCGCAGCCGGGCGACGGCTCGCGCTTCCGCGACGTCGACCTGGTCATCGTGCGTGAGAACACCGAGGACCTCTACGCCGGGATCGAGTTCGATGAGGGCGCTGCCGAGGTCGAGGAGCTCTCACAGCTTGTCGAGCGCTCGGGTCAGAAGACCTTCGCCGCCGATTCCGCCATCTCAATTAAGCCCATCTCCATCGCCAAGAGCCGCCGCATTGTGGAGTACGCCTTTGAGTACGCCCGCCGCTGCGGCCGTAAAAAGGTGACGGCCGTGCACAAGGCCAACATTATGAAGGCGACCGATGGCCTGTTCCTGCGCGTTGCGCGCGAGGTGGCCGCCAACTATCCCGATATTGAGTTCAACGACAAGATCGTCGACGCCACCTGCATGGGCCTGGTCCAGAACCCCAACGACTTCGATGTCCTGGTGCTGCCCAACCTGTACGGCGATATCGTCAGCGACCTGTGCGCCGGCCTGGTAGGTGGCCTGGGTATGGCCCCCGGCTCCAACATCGGTGCCGACTGCGCCATCTTCGAGGCAACGCATGGCTCCGCGCCCGATATCGCTGGCCAGGATATCGCCAACCCCACGGCCGAGATTCTGTCTGCGGCTATGATGCTCGATCATCTGGGCGAGAACGATGCGGCCAATCGTATCCGCGCCGCCGTGTCCGCCACGCTCGACGAGGGTAAGCAGGTTACCGGCGACGTACGTCGTGCCCAGACCGGCTCCGTCGAGGGCGCCGTGGGCACGCAGGCCTTTGCCGATGCCGTTATCGCGCACCTGGCCTAAGACATGCAGGCTGCAAACGCCTAAATAGTACTTAAGTGTTTGCGTATAACCTAAGAATCAATACGCCCGGCACTCTGTCGGGCGTATTCTATTGAAGACTATGTTTCCTAACAAGGAGTAACTGATATGGGTCTGATTCAAAAGAAGGACGAGAAGGACGAGATCGACGGCATCCAGATCATCGAGCGCGGCGAAGGCCCCGACGGTGACGAGGACGAGAAGATCGATCTGGTCGCCGGTACGTCTGCCGAGCACATTGCCGCCGGCACGACGGCCGAGGAGGAGGACGCCCGATTGGAGGCTCAGATTGCCGCGGATGCCGCTGACGAGAATCTGATGCCCGAGGCCCAGGATGAGGACGACGATATTCTGGGTTCCGATGAAGACGACCATGCATCCAGGCACAAGAAGACGATGATTGCCGCCTTTGTGGTTGCCGTCGTGATCGCCGCCGTGGTCGGCTTCTTTATTGGCAATGGCGGCTTTGGCGGCAAGGGTGTCGGCTCGTCGACCCTGACCGAGGACCAGCTCGATTCGACCGTGGCAAGCTATAGCTACAACGGCAAGAAGAGCGACATCACCGCGCGCGAGGCCATCGAGAGCCAGTACAGCCTCGACACCGTCAAGGATAGCGATGGCAACTACACCGCTCCTTCTGCCGACGTCATCCTGTCCTACGTGCGCAACAAGATCCTGCTCGACGCTGCCGAGGACGAGGGCATTACCGTCTCCTCTAAGGAGATGAAGCAGTACGCCGAGGAATCCATCGGCACTTCGGACTACAAGACCATGGCCACGCAGTATGGCGTGTCCAAGGACCAGGCCAAGCAGATCGTCCGCCAGTCCGCGACGCTGCAGAAGCTCTACAAGAAGAAGGTGGGCGATAGCTCCGCAAGCATGCCGACCGCTCCGACCGAGCCTTCTGACGGCAATGAGGACACCGCGAGCAAGGATTACGCCGACTACATCATCAACCTTGCCGGCGACGAGTGGGATAGCTCGAAGGGTACCTGGAAGGACGAGAACGGCACCTACGCTAAGGCCTTTGCCGACGATGCCTTTACGGCCGATAGCGCCACCTATAAGCAGGCCATGACCGCCTACTACACTGCTTACCAGCAGTACTCTTCGCAGGCTTCGAGCGCCAGCTCCAAGTGGACCGAGTATGCTAACGGCCTCTACGCCAAGGCCAACATCAGCATCTACGGCCTGTTTGCGTAAAGAGTCGCACGGCTCATCGAGCATCTAGCCGATAGACAGCAGAAAGTCCGCCAGTACGGAAGTCGTTCTGGCGGACTTTTTGCGTTGAGGGCGTGATTGGCGGCTTAATTATGGCTATTCATCTTTAAGTCCAAAAAGGCTATCGGCTTCATCGTCGGATATATATTCCAGTACATCGCCCGGTTGGCAGTCGAGTGCCCGACATATCGCGTCAAGAGTTGAAAAACGTATGGCAGAAACCTTGCCCGTCTTAATGCGTGACATATTGACCTGGGAGATGCCCACGCGTTCCGCAAGCTCTTTGGATGAGATCTTGCGTTCGGCGAGCATGCGGTCAAGCCGCAGAATAATCATGGATTCCTCCTAGAGCAACTCGTCATCTTGTTTTTGCAGGATATACCCGTAGCGGAAGATGCTGGCAATCAGGCAAATAATCAGGCCTGCAAAGAGCATGGAGGGCTCGAATAACTGGCCGGCGAACGCATCCGTAAAGCTGCCGCCAAATCCTAAGAGTATCATTCCCGTGATTACGGCACCAAGAAGCCTCACGGCAACGCCGCCGATAAGGAATAAATGTCCTACTCGACGAAGTGTCTGGTTACATTCAAGGTCAAAGGGCCTGCCTTCCTTTTCAATGTTGAAGAAAAGCCTGCGCACGCTTATCGCGATGGTAAGCGCGAGGCATGTCATCAAGAGGCTCCCTATGGCAGTGTGGCCATCGTGTGCGACGAGCATAAGTGGGGCCTGCGCATCGGTACCGACAATAGCCAGGCACGGCCCTTCGCCGGCTTGAAGTTCTACGGATTGGAGGCACGACCCTTGGGAGAGGCCGGGCAATATAAGTAGAAGGTCAATCGCAATGACTGCGAGGAGTCCCAGAGCGAGCGCTGTGGTAATGCAGATTGTGGCCCATTTGCAGATGCGAGCGAGCTTCCTCAGTTTGGCTATCGTCTGTTCGCGGCTGATGGTTTCATTCGATATAGATGCGTTTCGGTGGACCATAACCCCTCCAATCGGCGTTTTGGATGATACTTGTATCATATCAAAATTAATGATAAACGATAAATAATTACGTATACTGAGTAAGTAATGATTGAAAACGATTAGCGTGAGCTATTAGCTCATTTTGGATGCCGGAGTTTGGCGTTCGGGGGATGAGGACAAATGCCAAAAACTTCCCGTGATCGCGCAAGTGCTCCATCGCGCTTCCCTAATTCATCTGGGAAAACAACTGCAAACGATTGCAAGTAACCGGTGAACGGTCGAAAACTACCGTTCACCGATAATCTCAAAACTGGTTCTAACTGGTATTAAGTCAAAAAGACCAATTCACATATCTTCACAATGACCTGCAATTTTTCTTCACGCTATTTTTAGCCGCCCTGCGTTGTTTAGACACAGGAAAAGATCCGATCTTTTGCCAAAGCATTTCGAAACGGTTTCAAAACCGCAGGTAGAAGTGTTAACGACCGGTAAACGGTCGATTTATCACCGTGAGCGGTGCAAAAACGTTTTACCGTATGAATCAAGGAAAGCGACCTCTTCTGGGGTGATATAGTGACAACAACACGTCACGTGGTTACTACCAGTTTAGAAACCACTGGTCTTCAAAGAACGCTTTCCAAGAAGCTTTAAGGGCGAGCGCCCGCTGGCTTCCGAAAATCATCGGACTCAGATTGTACACACCTTCGGAAGGGAAATTTGAATGGTTGGCTTTATTCTTACCGGTCATGGACAGTTCGCACCCGGCCTTGCAAGCGCTATCGCGATGGTTGCCGGCGACCAGCCTGCTTTTACCGTCGTTCCTTTTGAGGGCGACCAGGCCGCATCCTACGGTGAGGATCTCCGCGCCGCTATTACCGCCATGCGCGAGGAGTGCGATGGCGTGCTCGTCTTTACCGACCTGCTTGGCGGCACCCCGTTCAACCAGTCGATGATGATTGCCCAGGATGTCGACAACGTCGAGGTTCTGACTGGCACCAACCTTCCCATGGTTATTGAGCTTCTGTTCCTCCGCGGCAATGCCACGCTCGCCGAGCTTGGCGAGCAGGCCGTGACCGTTGGCCAGACGGGCGTCACCGCCCAGACGGTCGCATCCGTTGCCGGCTCCGAGGAAGAGGATATCTTCGGCGACGAGGACGGCATCTAATGGCCGATTTCGGAGCCAACGTCCTGAGCTCCTCGGTCGCCCTTTTAGGCCTGCTTGTCATCATGGGCTTGATTTACACCATCTGGTCGCAAATCAACATGAAGAAGAAGCAGAAGTACTTCAAGGAGCTGCACACCGAGCTCAAGCCGGGTCAAGAGGTTCTTTTCGCCGGCGGTATCTACGGAACCGTCAAAGGCATCGAAGGCGAGAAGGTCCAGATCAAAGTCCGATCCGGAGCCGTCGTAGATGTTTCGCGTTACGCGATTCAGGAGATCAAGTAACTGTCGTCAGCAAATAACGAAAGGAAGCTGATCAACATGGCAGAACCCAACATTCTTCTTACCCGCATCGATAACCGACTGGTTCATGGTCAGGTTGCCACCCAGTGGAACTCCACCCTGGGCTCCAACCTCATCCTCGTCGCCAACGACGACGTGGCGTCCAACACCATGCGCCAGAACCTCATGAAGATGGCCGCTCCCGCCGGCGTCGCTACGCGTTTCTTCTCTCTGCAGAAGACCATCGACGTCATTGGCAAGGCGAGCCCGCGCCAGAAGATCTTCATCGTGGCCGAAACACCGGAAGACGTGCTTACGCTCGTCAAGGGCGGTGTGCCTATAAAGAAGGTAAACATCGGCAACATGCACATGTCGGAAGGAAAGCGCCAAGTCGCCACCTCCGTCGCAGTTAACGACGAGGATGTCGCTGCGTTTAAAGAGCTGCAGGAATTGGGGGTGGAGTTGGAGATCAGGCGCGTTCCGAGCACGCCTGTTGAGGACACGAGCAAGCTCTTCTCGTAATCCTCGTGATCCACGTTGTCAGGAGTGAAACCCTGACGTTCTGTACGTGAAATCCAAAGTGCGTACATACATTTTGAAAGGAGGAGCAAGATGGAATACTCGATCATCCAGATCGCTCTGGTCTTCGTCGTCACGTTCATCGCGGCAATCGACCAGTTTGACTTCCTCGAGTCTCTCTATCAGCCCATCGTCACCGGCGCCGTCATCGGTCTTATCCTTGGCGACCTCAACACCGGTCTTCTCGTGGGTGGTACCTATCAGCTCATGACGATCGGCAACATGCCGATCGGAGGCGCTCAGCCGCCTAACGCCGTCATCGGCGGCATCATGGCAGCCATTCTCGCTATCGCCACGGGCCTCGAGCCCAACGCGGCAGTCGGCCTCGCCATTCCGTTCGCTCTGCTTGGCCAGCTTGGCGTTACCCTGGTCTTCACGCTTATGTCCCCGCTTATGTCCACGGCCGATAACATGGCTCACAACGCGGACACCAAGGGCATCGAGCGCCTGAACTACTTCGCCATGGCTCTGCTCGGCCTGATCTTCGCTGTCGTCGTCACCCTGTTCTTCATCGCTGGCGCTACCATCGGTCAGACCATCGCTTCTGCCATCCCGACTTGGCTGCAGACCGGTCTCTCCGCTGCAGGCGGCATGATGCGCTTCGTCGGCTTCGCCGTCCTGCTCAAGGTTATGATGAACCGCGATATGTGGGGCTTCTTCCTCATGGGCTTTGGCCTCGCGCTCATCACCGTTGCCAACGATTCGCTGGCAACCCCTGCTCTGCTCATCCTCGCTCTCATCGGCTTCGGCATCGCTTTCTGGGACTTCCAGCAGCAGACCGAGCTGAAGGGTGCAGCTGTTTCTGACGGAGGTGACTTCGAAGATGGCATCTAATGAGTATGTGATCCCGGAGCACTACGAGGATCTCACTCCTGCTCCGCAGCTCGACCAGAAGACCCTCAACAAGATGGCTTGGCGCTCCTGCTTCCTGCAGGCATCGTTCAACTACGAGCGCATGCAGGCCGCTGGCTGGCTTTACTCCATCATCCCCGGTCTGGAGAAGATCCACACCAACAAGAACGACCTCGCGGCTTCCATGAGCCACAACCTGGAGTTCTTCAACACCCACCCGTTCCTCGTCACCTTTGTTATGGGCATCGTGCTTTCGCTCGAGCAGAACAAGGTTGACATCCCCACGATCCGCGCCGTCCGCGTCGCCGCAATGGGCCCGCTCGGTGGTATCGGTGACGCCCTGTTCTGGCTGACGCTCGTGCCTATCACGGCCGGCATCACCTCCAACATGGCCATCAACGGCAACGCCGCTGCACCGATCATCTTCCTGGTGATCTTCAACGTCGTCCAGTTCGCTCTGCGCTTCTGGCTCATGAACTGGTCCTACAAGCTTGGCACCAGCGCTATTGACGCTCTGACCGCCAACATGCAGGCCTTCACGCGTGCCGCTTCCATCATGGGCGTCTTCGTCGTCGGTTGCCTGGTCGTCACCATGGGTGGCACCCAGATCAACCTCCAGATCCCCAACGGCACCACCCGTGGCCTCTCCGCTACTACCGTGATCGTCTCCGAGAAGGAGGCCGAGAACTTCACCGGTATGGAGGGTATCGATACCGAGACCGCTGAGGCCGGTACCATCGCCATGACCGATGAGGACGGCAACGCCCTCACCGCTTCCGATGCCGACGGCAACGCTGTCAAGTGCGGCGTCACCGATCTGGGCAACGGCATGGAGTCCGTTACCTACGGCACCGTTACCGAGGATCCGGTCAACTTCTCTGTTGCCGACACCCTCAACACCATCGTCCCGAAGCTCGTCCCGCTTATGCTTACGCTGCTGCTTTACTACATGTTCGCTAAGCACAGCTGGACCCCGACCAAGGGCATTCTCCTGCTCTTCGTCCTTGGCATCCTGGGCGCTGGCCCGCTTGGTCTCTGGCCGAGCATCTGGTAAGGCTCTAGCTTGAGGGGTGTGTCCCTACGCGGCTCACACCCCGACCCCTTAAGCCATGTGTATGTTAAAAGCCGCGTGCTCGAAAGAGCGCGCGGCTTTTGTTTTCTTGTTGATTCGGGTGTGGCAGACAGATAATGCTAAACACCCTAGGTAGTTAGCCGAATTCGAGCAAAAGGGAGGATAGGATGGCGATCGGAGCGCGTAAGCAACCGCTGTACGATCAGCTGGTCGATATTCTGACCGAAAAGATTGACCATGAATATCGCGCCGGTGACATGATTCCTTCCGAGCGCGAACTTTCGGAGCGCTATGGTCTCTCGCGCACTACGGTACGCCTGGCTCTGCAGGAACTGGAGCGTTTAGGACTGGTGGTTCGGCAGCACGGTCGCGGTACCTTTGTGACCGACCGTTCGGCAAAAGCAACCAATCTTATGCAGTCCTACAGCTTTACCGAGCAGATGCGCGCGATGGGTCGAGAACCCGAGACCACGATTCTCGAGTTTTGCGAGATGGAGGCCGATAAGAATCTGGCCGAGCATATGGGATTGCGCATCGGTGATCGCATTTTTAAGCTCAAGCGCCTTCGTTCTGCCGACAACATGCCCATGATGGTCGAACGCAGCTATCTACCGGTTCGTCAATTTCTGTCCCTAAAGCGACCGCTGCTGGAGCGTAAGCCGCTTTACGATGTGATTGAGCAGGACTTTCAGCAAAAGATTCGCGTGGCCGAAGAGGAGTTCTATGCGAGCATAGCCCGTCCCACCGATGCCCACCTTTTGGGAATTGTCGAGGGCTCGCCTGTGCTCGATTTGGTCAGGACTACGTATAACGAGTCAAACGAGGTAGTGGAGTACACACTCTCGGTTGCTCGTGCCGATCAGTTTAAATACAAGGTTTACCACCAGCGCAGTAACTAGTGCCCGCATCGTTTCCATATGGTGATTCTTTGCATTTAACTGGTTACTACCAGATAACCAACCGAAGTGTATAATTGCACGTCAGAGGATTACTTCTAGAGAGAGGTATTAGAAATGTTCGAGAAGAGTGTCGAGGAGCTCACCGAGCTCGGCGCCCAGATCACCACGGCCGAGATTGCTCAGCAGCCCGAGCTTTGGCGTGATACGCTCAACATCTATCGCGAGAACAAGGAGGCCATCGAGGCCTTCCTGGCCGAGGCTCGCGCTATGGGCGAGGGTCGTCTGTCCGTTGTCTTCACCGGTGCCGGTACGTCCGACTACGTTGGCGATACCTGCGCCCCGTACCTGCGTCACGCTGGCAACACTGATCTCTACGACTTTAAGCCCATCGCCACGACCGACATCGTGAGCGCCCCGCGCGACTTCCTGCGCGCCGAGGATCCCACGCTCGTGGTTTCCTTTGCCCGCTCTGGCAACAGCCCCGAGAGCCTTGCCGCCGTTGCCGTTGCCAAGGAGCTCGTCCACAACGTCAAGTTCCTCAACATCACCTGCGCTCCCGAGGGCAAGCTCGCCGTCGAGTCCGCCGATGATCCCAATGCGCTGACGCTGCTCATCCCGCGCGCCAACGACAAGGGCTTCGCCATGACCGGTTCCTACACCTGCATGACCCTGCTCTCCACCCTTATTTTCGACACTGCCTCTGACGAGCAGAAGGCCGAGTGGGTCGAGACGATTGCCAAGATGGGCGAGGAGGTCATCTCCCGTGAGCCTGAGATCGCCGATTACCTGGCTGGCGACTTCAACCGCGTGACCTACTTGGGTTCTGGCTCCTTCGGTGGCCTTGCCCAGGAGAGCCAGCTCAAGATCCTCGAGCTCGCTCACGGTCTGGTTGCTACTTCCTACGACACCTCCATGGGCTATCGTCACGGACCTAAGTCCTTCGTCGACGATAAGACGCTCGTCTTCGTGTTCGTCAACAACGACGCCTACACCCGTCAGTACGACATCGACATCCTCAACGAGATCGGTGGCGACAAGATTGCTCAGCACACCGTTGCCGTTCAGCAGGATGGCGCTACCGTCTACGAGGGCGAGTCCTTCACCTTTAAGGGCTACGAGGCGCTTCCCGAGGGCTACCTTGCCCTGCCGTTCGTGATGTTTGCCCAGGCTATCAGCCTGCTCAACTCCGTGCGCGTGGGCAACACGCCCGATACGCCGAGCCCCACCGGCACGGTCAACCGCGTGGTCAAGGGTGTGACGATTCACCCCTTCACCGCTTAATCGCGTCCCCCTGTAAGGGCGCCCGTCCGCTCATAACGGCGGGCGGGCGCTTTTTGTTTTTACATGGACCGGGTATAAGCATTACCACAGTCAACTGCTTTAGAAGCAAGGAGTGCATATGAGCACGTACGCAATTAAGGCTGACAAGTTCTTCTTGCCGGCAGGCCCGCAACTGGGCGGCTATCTTATGGTCGAGGATGGCGTTTTTGGCGCCTGGCAGGCCGACGAGCCCTCTTGCGAGATTAAGGACTACACGGGATCGTGGATCGCACCGGGTATGGTCGATACTCACATCCATGGCTTCTATAACCACTCGACTACCGATAACGATCCCGAGGGCATTGATATCAGCTCGACCGAGCTCGCCCGTCGCGGTACCACCAGCTGGCTGCCCACGACGTTCACCGATGGCGTCGAGCAGATCAAGGATGCCTGCGCCGCCATCGCCCAGGCGGACGAGGGTCGCGGCCCCGACTTCTGCGGTGCTCGCATTCAGGGCATCTATCTGGAGGGCCCCTTCTTTACCATGAAGCACGTGGGCGCGCAGAACCCCGCTTATCTTATCGATCCCTCCGAGGAGGTCTTCGATCAGTGGCAGGAGGCTGCGGGCGGTCGCATCGTTAAGAGCGCCATGGCGGCCGAGCGCGACGGTGCCGCTGCTTATGCGGCTGCTCTGAACGCCAAGGGTGTGGTGACCAGCATCGGTCACTCCGACGCCACCTACGATGAGTGCATCGCCGCCATCAACGCCGGTGCCAGCTGCTTTACGCATACCTATAACGGCCAGCGCGGGCTGCATCACCGTGAGCCCGGTGTCGTGGGCGCTGCCATGTCCACGCCCGAGACCTACGCCGAGATCATCTGTGACGGTAAGCACGTAAACCCTGCCGCCATCAAGGCGCTGCTGCAGGCAAAGGGCTGGCAGCACACGGTGCTCATCACCGACTGCCTGGGTTGCGGCGGCATGCCCGAGGGCAGCTACACCAGTGGTGGCATGGACGTCATCATGAAGGACAACCTGTGCTGGCTCGCCGACGGCAAGAGCATTGCCGGCTCGGTGCTCACGCTTGCCCAGGGCGTCAAGAACATCGTCGACTGGGGCATCGCCAGCGCCGATATCGCCATTCGCATGGCAACTGAGGTGCCGGCGCGCTCTGCACACATCGAGGATAAGTGCGGCAGCATCATGCCGGGTCGCGACGCCGACTTTGTCGTGTTCGACCATGAGCTCACCCTCGTCGAGACGTATGTTGGCGGCCAGAGCGTCGGCAACGCCTTTACCGAGTAACGATAGAAAAAGACGGCGGGCCCGAATCTGCTCGGACCCGCCGTATGGGTTAAACGCTCAAAAGCACCTTTACAGTTACAGCTTGTTAGCGATCTTCTTTGCCGTGCGCTTGACGCCGGCCACCAGACCTCCTGCAGGATGCTCCTTCTCGTAGGCTAGACGCTTCTCGCGCTTGGCATACTCTTCGACGATGATGTCGCCGTACTCGTCTTCGATTTTGTTGAAGAAATCGACGGCTCCCTTAATCTCTTCGGCAGTTGGGTGCCCCTTCTGGACGCCGCCGGCGAGCTTGAACGGTCCCCACGTATCAAAGCCGGGGCAGCCGTAGACACCCATAAAGATGGCCTGTCTCATGCGGCAGATGCCATCGATATCCTTGCCGTACCACTTGTTTTTGCCACCGTAGGTCATAAGGCCAAACACCTTGTCCTGCGGCTGCAGCACGTTCGTGAGCACGCGCGCCATATCTTTGTCGATCTCGGAGTAATAGATGCCCGTGGCGACGCCGATCAGATGATATTCGTGCAGGTCGGGGTACTCGTTTTTACCGAGTGACCTCACGTCGAGGGTATCGATTTCGGGGTGCGCCTCGACGATGGCGTCCACGAGCTTTTTCGTATTGCCGTGGTGGCGTGAGGCATAAAGGATGATGGTTCGCATAAGAAGGCCTTTCAGCTGTAATTGCATCAATGTCTGTATGGTACCCCGTTGCATGGCTGGGAAACCGGACGCATCGATGAACGTGCGGGTTTGTCCTTTGGTCAGGGCCGAGACGGGTTCTTGCGAGCAAAAAGCAGTTGTTCGAAAGGATGGACAATGGAATACGCTCTCTCCAACGATTCGATTTCTATCAAGGTCTCCACGGCCGGCGGCTCGTTTACCTCGATTGAGGCTGGAGGTCGCGAGTACTTGTGGCAGGGCGATCCCGCCGTGTGGTCCGGCCAGGCACCGATTTGCTTCCCGATTTGCGGAGGTTTGCGCGATAACAGCGCCATGACGTTTGCCGGACATCATGTGAAGCTCGCCCGCCACGGCTTTGCGCGCAAGCAGGAGTGGAAGCTGTTGAGCCAAAGCACAAACGAGCTGGCTATGTGCCTGGCATCCGAGGATAACGCCGCGCTGCTGAGCGATTATCCGTATCCGTTTAAACTTGTCGCCCGCTATACGCTCGAGGACGCCGCCGTGCGTGTCTCCTATGAGGTTACCAACGAGGGCACCGAGGACATGCCTTTCTTTATCGGTGGACACCCCGGCTTTAGGTGTCCGCTCGACGAGGGCGAGGCCTATACGGACTACGAGTTGCGTTTTGAGAAAGACGAGGCTGCGGAGCTCTGCACCGCCGTTCCCTCGACCGGATTGATTGACGTGACCAACCGCTCCAAGAACCCCATGGTGGGAAAGACGCTGCCTCTGTCACATGAGCTCTTCGATTTTGCGGAGACCATCTTTGACGTGCTCGAGAGCCGTCAGGTCACGCTTTCCAAAAAGGGCGAGGACAAGGGCGTTCGCCTGAGCTTTGAGGGCTTCCCGTACCTCATTGTGTGGGGCAAGCCCGAGGGTGATTTTGTGGCAGTTGAACCCTGGGGCGGCCTCTCGACCTGTTCCGATGAGGATGACGTGCTTGAGCACAAGCGCGGCTGCCTTATCGCCAAGCCCAAAGAAACCATCGTGCGCTCGTTCACAATCGAGATTCTGTAATTCCGTTTTGTCGACTCGTATCGCGAGGCACAAGGAGCCTGCGAGATAAGGAGCTAGAAATGATCCTCACCGTTACGATGAACCCGTCCGTCGATACGCGCTATCAGCTCGATGAGCTCATTATCGACGACGTCAACCGCGTGACGCCCGAAAAGACCGCCGGCGGTAAGGGCCTCAACGTGGCCCGCGTCCTGGGCCAGCTGGGCGACGATGTCGTGGCAACCGGCCTGCTTGGTGGTCATATGGGCGCCTATATGGCCGAGCTCATGGATGCCAACGGCATTAAGAATGATTTTGTGCCCATCAAGGGCGAGACTCGCATCTGTCTCAATATCCTTCATGCTGGCAACCAGACCGAGTTGCTCGAGAGCGGCCCGACGATTGCCCCCGAGGAACTCGATGCCTTTACCGCCAAGTTCGCCGAGCTTGCGAGCAAGGCCGATGTCGTTACCATCTCGGGTTCGCTGCCCCGCGGCGTCGAGGCGGACTACTACGCCAAGATCACGGGCATTGCAGAGAACGCCGGCGCCAAGGTGCTGCTCGATACCTCGGGCGCCTCGCTCGAGGCTGCGCTCAAGTCCGAGGTCAAGCCTGAGCTGGTTAAGCCTAACCTGACCGAAATTAACGGCCTTCTGGGCACGAGCTTTACCACCGACGATGTGGACGAGCTCCGTTCCGCGCTCGCCTCTGACGCCCGCTTCTCCGATATCCCCTGGGTCGTCGTATCCATGGGCGCTGCCGGCTCAGTTGGCTTCCACAATGGCCGTGCGTTCCGCGCCAAGACCCCCGATATCCCCGCCGTTAACGCTACGGGCTCTGGCGATTCGACCATTGCCGGCTTCGCACATGCGATTGCTGCCGGAGCCGACGACGAGACGGTGCTGCGTACCGCCAACACCTGCGGCAAGCTCAATGCCATGGATCCCATGACTGGCCACTTGGTTATGGATCGTTGGGACGAGGTTTACAACGGCGTTGTCGTGACCGAGCTGTAGGAGCTTGTGCTGCGGCCCCGGCATCGGTTGCCAGCTCATGTCGACGACAAGTGCAGTAGCATTATGCCGGGGCGCGACGCCGACACTGTCGTGTTCAATCCCGACCTTACCCTGGTCGAGACGCATGTGGGTGGCAACAGCGTCGGTAATGCGTTTGCCGAGTAGCCGCCAAAGAAACGATCCGAGAGGGGATTTAGATGATTTACGGTGCATTGGGCGATATCGAGGAGTACCGCGGAATGCTCAAGGGCCTCGACGTGCTGATCGACTGGCTCGAGGAGAACGATCCGGCGAAGCTCGAGGTCGGCAGCCATCCGATTCTGGGCGACAAGGTCTTTGCGAACGTCATGGCTCCCACGACGCGTCCCGAAGCCGAGGCTCACTATGAGACGCATCAGCGCTATCACGACCTGCAGATCGACGTCGAGGGTCGCGAGGCCTTTAAGGTTGCCACGGGCAGCCTGACGCTGGTTCAGGAGTTTGACGAGAAGGACGACTACGATCTGGTCGATTCCGACGCCTCGATCGCCGGCGATCTTGCTGACGACAAGTTTGCGCTGTTTGTTGCCGGCGAGCCTCACATGCCCACGCTCGAGTTCCCGGGCGATGGCGCGCAGCCGGTCAAGAAGATCTGCTTTAAGCTGCTTGCAGACGCTTACTGGGAGGAGTAACGAGCCGCTCGGCTGAGCTGTTCGTTTTGCGAGCGTTATCCCTTGGAGGAATGCGCTTGGGCCCCGCTGATCGCGGTTCCTTTGGGGATTGCGGTTGGCGGGGCTTTCTGTTTTTGAGTAGGGGGGTTGAGGCCGTTACGATACGTGGATTGGCACGCACGCACTCAAAATCGGCAACAAAAAAGCCGCCCGAAGGCGGCTATCTTGTGCAATGGAGCCAGCGACCGGGCTCGAACCGGTGACCCCCGCTTTACGAGAGCGGTGCTCTACCAACTGAGCTACGCTGGCGGCCATGTGGTGACGCAACTGAGGCGTCAACGGCTGTCTATGATACGGGACATCGCAAATCCGCGCAAGGGTTCTGATGGCTTTTCTCACTTTAAATGCACTAATATTAGAGGCGCGATGTCTGCGGCGTCCATCTGGCGCTTGACCAGCTGTTGAGTTGGTGGTCGACGTCCCGCTCGTATGGGTCTCAAACAGAATGGGGCAGCCATGGCTCAACCCAAGATCCTTCTCACGCGTATCGATGACCGTTTCATTTACGGACAAGACGTTGAGCTGTGGAACGAAGCCGTGGGTTCCAACCTTGTCCTAATCGTCAACGATGAGATCGCGGCAGATTCGCGCCAATGGGCACCCATGAGGGTGGCGGCGCCAGAAGGCGTTTGGACGCGGTTTTTCTCGGTGCAAAGGACCATCGACGTCATTCATACCGCAACGCCTCGCCAATTGATTCTGATCATGGTGGCCTCACCCTCCGATGCGCTCGCGCTGGTTAAGGGCGGTGTGCCAATAACCAAGATTAGTATCGGCCATATGCGGGCGGGGGAGGGCAAGCGCTCTGCAACGCCTGCCGTTGCCGTAGGCGATACAGACATCGCCGCCTTCAAAGAGTTGCAAAAGCTCGGTATAGAGCTAGAAATCCGCTATCTCCCCAGTTCCGCCCCCGATCCCATCGGCAATCTGTTCAACTGATCCCTTGGGGACGGAGGAAAACGGATCATTTTGCCTTCGTAGGGGATCTGTGTGGCGCTGTCCGCCAAAACTATGCCAGTTTTCTGCGATGAATTGCTTATCGCCGAGCATGCCAAATTTGCAGAGAATAAAACCGCAGGTAAACGAGCTGCTAATTTTTTATAAACCAGCGCGTGGTCGGACATAGTGGGTTCATCGTAGTAATTCGGCATAGTTTTGTTATGTCACCAATTCGGTGGCATCGAAAAGAAGGATTTAGGCATGAAGCAGCGCCCGTCGGCGGTGTGCCGGCGGGCGCTGCTGTGCGATATGTTGTGTTATGGGCTTAGTGCCTCATAAAGTGGTACTCGATCACATTACTGTAGGGATGACCCGGGCCCACAATGCCCTGCGGGAACAGCGGCTGGTGCGGCGTGTCGGGGTACATCTCGGCCTCGAGGGCAAAGCCGGCGCCCCAACCATAGTTGGCATCGTCCTTGGCGTGCTCGTCGCCCAGCCAGTTGCCGGTGTAGAGTTGCACGCCCGGGGCGGTGGTGTAGTAGTCCAGCTCACGACCGGTCCACATCTCCTCGACATGTAGGGCGCGACGCAGGTTGCGGCCGTACTGATAGCCATCGATGCACAGGCAGTGATCGTAGCCACGGGCCTGCTTAATCTGCGGGTCGTCGGCCTCCATGCCGGGTGCGACGGGGCGCAGCTCGCGAAAGTCAAACGGTGTTCCCTCGACCGGAGCGATTTCGCCGGTGGGGATGTTCTGCTCGTTAATGGGCAAGTAGTGGGCAGCGTTGGCGATAAAGAAGTGCTCACAGTCCATGCCGGCGTTATGGCCGGCAAGGTTAAAGTACGTGTGGTTGGTCATGGACACGTAGGTGGCACGGTCGCTCTCGCAACCATACTCGATACGGAAGACACCGGTGCGTGTAACGGTAAACACGGCCGTAAAGGTGCGGTTGCCGGGCAGGCCCAGCTCGCCATCCTTAAGCGAGGTGGTCATGCGCACGGCGTTGTGAGTCTCGTCGAGCTCAACGTCCCATACGCGCTTGTGCAGACCATGCTCAAGATCGCTGTGCAGGTTGTTGACGCCTTCGTTGGCCGGCATGTGCCAGTCCGTGCCGTCGATGGTGATCGTGGCGCCCGCGGTGCGGTTTGCCACGGGGCCGATGGTCGCGCCAAAGCAGGCGGGGTTGTCAGAGTAATCCTCGAGCTTATCGAAGCCCAGTACCACATCGCGCACGTTGCCGGGAATATCGGGCACATCGATACCCAGCACGGTGGCGCCATAGTCCATAATGCGAACGCAGATCTCGGGCCCGTTGAGGGTGTAACGATGAACGGAGGTGCCGCACGGCGCGGTGCCGAAAAGCTCGGAAGTGATCATTTGGTTCCTAACATCGAGGTATTTCGGACAAACTGTAGCGCGAACAGGCGAGATTATCACTACACCCCACTAAAGCAGGGGGTATTTTTCTCAAAAAAGTGATGATTGGAGCTGTGCTGGCGTTGATTTTTGACGCGCACGAGTCTGATACAATTTGTTCGTTACTGTTTGAATGATATGTGCGCAAAGAACGGCGAGGATTCATCGTGATTAAGGCGGAGCGACAGGATAAGGTTCGTCAGCTGCTCGAGGAACAGGGCACGGTCTCGGTCAAGGAGATCTCGGACGCACTGGGCGTCTCGGATATGACGATTCGCCGCGACCTTGAGGAACTTGCGAGCCTGGGCGAGATCGAGCGCGTGCACGGCGGCGCCCGTAGTGCACAGGGACGTCCCCACGCTATGTTGCGCCATGAGTATTCGCACAGCGAAAAGCGCACTAAGCATGCCGAGGAAAAGATGCAAATCGCGCGCCGCGCTGTGGAGCTTATCGAGGAAGGCTCGACCATCTTTTTGGGTACGGGCACTACGGTGGAACAGATGGCCTCGATGCTGCCGGCATTTCGCCTGCGCATTGTGACCAATTCGCTTTCGGTGTTTAACCTGCTCGAGGCGCGCGAGGACTGCGACCTGTGCCTCGTGGGTGGTATGTACCGTCGCCGCACCGCCGCTTTTGTGGGACCAACGGCCGAGGATACCCTGCGTGCACTGGGTATCGACGCTGCGTTTATCGGCGCCAACGGCATTCTGGATGGCGACGTATCTACGTCCAATATGGACGAGGGCCGTATCCAGCAGCTCGCCTTTAGCAAGGCAGACTCGCGCTACTTGATCGCCGATTCAAGCAAGATCGGCAAGCGCGACTTCTACACCTTCTGCCGCCTGGACAGCTTGGACGCCGTGGTGTGCGAACCGGGTATCGCCGCCGAGAATCGTGCCGCCATCGAGGAACACACGCAGGTCATCTGCTAGCTATCGCTACGGGATTGCTAACAGGCGATGCGGGAGGACTTTTACCTCCTGTCATTGTGGGAGCCAGCGCGTCAGCGCTACGCGATATGACGCGCAAATGAGGACTCCACTATCAAATCGTCTCAACCTGTAACAGGTAGGGGTGAAATTACCAACCAGATGTTACAGATTGAGATTTTTGACTCGACCTATTCCGTTTGTCTCGATCTGTAACAACTAGGACCGTTAAATTCAGCTAGATGTTACAGATTTAGATTGGGGGTATTGGTCTGCGCATTCATCTCAATCTGTAACATCTAGACGTCCAAAACCGGTCCTAGTGTTACCGATTGAGACAATTCGGCGGGGTCTACCTTGTTTGTCTCGATCTGTAACGGTTAGGACTTAAAAACTCGGCTACGTGTTACAGATCGAGACAAAAGAAAAAGAACATTAGGACTTGAAAATAAAGTTTTGATAAGGGATTCGCCCAGTTAAGACGGTGCGGCAGACAATTGAGATTAGTTTGCCTCCGGAGTCGTAAGCATAATGAGTCAGTTCGATGACCGGAAGTTTTGCAACACCATAATTACTGGCTTCGGAATCGCTAAGCTGACGTGCTCTATAGCTTTCCCTAACAGATTGGATAGACTTGGACAAGTCGTCCATGATTCTGCTAAATGCCTGAAAATCTAACTGGTTATTCGGAACGCGCGACTTTGAAATGAAGAACGTATCAGCGCCTATGAAGCTGCCTTCAAGTTCGTAGGTCAATTCAAGACGCTGAATTTTGTCGCGACTTTGACATCCAAATTGTTGGAGCATCATTACGGAAATTGGACGACCTGATGTGAGGCCGCCGAAATGTTTGGTAATGGCATCTGGATCAACGCCATCGCAATGGCTTGCAAAGTCAAAGTCTAAAAGTGAATTGAGCTCGCTAACGCGTTTCGGTGCAACAAACGACCCCTTACCTTGGATTCGATAGATACTTCCACGACGCTCCAGCTCACTCATGGCAAGTCGGACGGTTGTTCTGCTTACGGCGTATTCGTCGCAGAGTTCCATTTCTGTTGGAAGTTTATCGTCTGCTTGATATTCATCGACGATCTGCTTGAGCAGCGCGTCGGTGAGCTGTAAATAGAGTGGCCGTTTTTCGTGTGTATCGAGCATTAGAGCCTCAGTTTGCATGTTGGTTATACCTGATGGTTGCCTCAGTCGGGATGTAACGTGGGCAAGGTAACCTTAACGTATCACAGAGCGGCTCAGCATGACGATCTGATGCCTGTATCCACGAAGGGCTTGTCCGAGCGTGAAGATATTCTGGGGCAGGCAAATACCGTTCATGGAGTCCCCGATATGTTGGAGGTCAGCGCCGGCTGCTTTTGCTGCAAGGCCTATTTTCTTAATGGTCTCGCTGTCGCAGGAGTCTTGACTCGTCCCGTTCGCCGCCATGACGAGAACCTTCTCTTCAATTGACTTGCCTACGTTGTGGGATCGTACAAAGTCTACGATGGCGCGCAGGTCTGCTTCTTGGAAGCAAGGGACGGTGTAGGGGGCTGGCACGAGAAGGATATCGACGCCGAGGTCAACAAACTTGCGCGCAATTTCGAGCGTCATGACAGGTTCCGCAACGCCCGCTCCATGCATTTTTCCGGCTATGACCAGGCCATTGAAATGCTCTTTGGAGAGTTTAATCGAATGGGCGATTGCATCGTTGGAGACGCCGGTTCCAGGGTTGCCCGTCAGGCAGATAAAATCAAATCCGAGTTCGTTAACCTTTTCTAAGGTCTTGGGAGAGACGCGACGACCCATGGGGATTTCCGTTCGGGATTCAGACATCTCTGCCTCGTTATCAACTGGCTCCAGATTGACGCCAATGGGCCTTCCGCATGCTCGCTTCACCCAAGTGACCGGGTTTTCATTGAGATCATCTGGAATACCGGCAATAACTGGATCGAACACATCGAGCGCGTTAAACAGAAGCAGGTCGGCACCTGCGGCACGTTCGATTTCTGCATTAGTAACGCCGCCGAGAAATTGGGAAGAGGGTACGTTTTCCGCCATGATGGTACGTCCCTCGGAAGCCAGAATTGCCTGTTTTAGATCCATGGGTGACGTGGCGGCAAAATCGGATGCGGACATGTTCAGTAATCGTTTGGGCATTGTTACTTCCTTTGACTAGAACGACAGGCTTGTGACATTGTCTCTAATATTGTTACAACAATATATTCAATATGTTATATCCAATCGGTGAACGGTTGCAAGCTTATTGTATTGCTCGGAAAAAATAGCCTTTAGCTGGGAAAACATTATATTAATCAACTACCGTTCACCGAATAAGTATTTGAATTCTTGACATATCGACAAAGCGGAAAAAGAATTGGTTATGACAAATCGCGCAAATGATATTACATTTCGCACAAGAACGTATTCACTTACATAAGTGGATACAAACGGGGACGACGACGGTTGAGTCCGGATAAATCGTTGTGTGCCCGGGAATCATGAAAGGATGTGTTATGGACGCTATCGTCAAATTCCTTGAAAAACACCAGCCCCTCTTCGACAAAATCTCGAGGAACATTTATCTGGTGGCGATTAAGGATGGCTTTCTCTCGAATATGCCAATTGTGCTGTTCTCGAGCCTGTTCCTTCTTCTTTCGACGCTCCCTGCCTATGTAGGCATCACGCTTCCGTCTGAGGTGCTGGATTTCTTCAATAAAATCTATGCATATACCATGGGACTTCTTGGCATTATGGTGGCCGGCACCACGGCGAGCTCACTTGCCATGTCGATGAACCGTCGCATGCCTTCGGGTAAATCTCTCAACCCCACCTCGTGCATGGTTTGTGCCATGTGCGGCATGCTCTTGCTATCGGTGACGAACGATGTTGTCTCGATTGGCGGAGCAGATACATCTGTTTTTGAAACCAGCTATATGGGAACCAAGGGTTTTCTCGCTGCGTTCGTAGCCGCATTCTTGACCGTTAATATCTATAAGGTGTGCATTAGCCATAATGTGACGATCAAGCTTCCCAAAGAGGTCCCTGGCTCTATTGCGCAGAGTTTTCGCGATATCTTTGCATTTGGGTTTTCGATCCTTGCGTGCGCTTTTATCGATCTTGCGAGCCGCAAGCTGCTTGCTGTGCCGTTCGCCAATTTGGTATCCGCTCTCATCTCGCCGCTGTTCTCCGCGGTCGACACCTATCCTGGCATGGCGCTTATCGAAGGCGCGGTCGCGCTTTTCCAATTTATGGGTATCCACGGTGCTTCGGTTGTCATGAGTCCGATCAATGCTGCGCTCTACGGCAATACCGTTACCAATCTTGAGGTTTTCCAAGCAGGTGGACACCCGTCAATTGCTCTCACGCAGGACTTTACAAGCTTCATCGGCGGTCTGGGCGGTTCTGGCTGCACGTTCATCGTTCCTATTATCCTGATCATGTTTATGCGCTCCAAGCAGCTTAAAGCCATGGGCAAGGCATCGATTATCCCAGTGATTTTTGGAGTTAACGAGCCCGTTATCTTCGGTATGCCGATTGTTCTCAATCCCTATATGTTCGTGCCCTTCCTAGTGGCTCCTATGGTCAACGCCATTATCGGTAAATTTTTCATTGACGTCATTGGAATGAACGCCCCCATGTATACCATGCCGTGGGCGCTTCCCGGCCCAATTGGTGCGTTCCTCACCACGGGTCTCGATCTGCGTTCTCTCGTATTGATGGCAGTGCTGTTGGTCGTTGACTTTGTGATTTACTATCCGTTCTGCAAGGCGTATGACCATCAGCTTTGTTTGGAAGAGTCTGCAAAGGAGACTGCAGGAAACTCGGATGCAGATGCTATTGCCGCACAGGAAAATGTCGCAAAAGCTCTCGAGGCGGTAAAGGACAAGGCGGAGCAGATCCGCGTGCTTGTGCTTTGCCAGGGTGCCGGCACTTCGACTCTCTTGGCAAATGCTCTTCGCGAAGGTGCCGCTGCTAAGGGTATCGATCTGGTTTCTCAGTCCGGTGCGTACGGAAGCCACTATGAGACGATGGATCAGTACAACGTGATTGTTCTGGCGCCCCAGGCACGCATGTACTATGACGCTATGAAGGCCGATACCGATCGCCTTGGAATTAAACTGCTCACCACAAGGGGCAAGGAGTATATCGACCTTACCAACGATCCCGAAGGTGCAATTGACTGGATCGTTCAGGAGCTGGCTAAATAGTGGATGCACTCCGTCGTTGATTCGTCGGTGTATGGTACGGCCCCGCAGCTTATTGAGCTGCGGGGCCGTATTTCGTTGAGTATCTAATTGAGACAATGAGCGCAACCGTCGTGAGATCGCATTGGCGCTCTCCGAGTCACCGACAAACTGCCTTCCATCTATGTGACCAATTCGCTTTCGGCCTTTAGCCTGCTCGAGGCGCGCGAGGATTGCGAGCTGTGCCCGGTGGGCGGCATGTACCGTCGCCGCACCGCCGCCTTTGTGGGCCCCATGGCCGAGGATGCCCTGCGCGCACTAGGGATTGACATGGCGTTTATCGGTGCCAACGGCATTCTGGACGGCGACGTGTCCACGTCCAACATGGAAGAGGGCCGCATCCAGCAGCTCGCCTTTAGCAAGGCCGATGCGCGCTATCTGATTGCCGACTCCAGCAGGATGGACAGGCGCGACTTCTACACTTTCTGCCGCCTGGACAGCCTGGACGCCGTGGTATGTGAGCCGGGTATTGCCGCCGAGGACCGTGCCGCCATCGAGGAGCACGCGCAGGTCATTTGCTAGCTAGCGCAGCAGGAGGACTTTTGCCCTTGCCAGCGCGGGGTTACCGCTTCACAATGACGCGCAAATAACTTTGGGCAACAAGGATGAGGCTATTCTGAGATATGACTAGACTCCGTATCTCGTCTTTATGTCCCTTGAGAATGAATCGTAGTCTTCATAGAGCCCTTCTCTGCTTTCATCCTCGGCGTGGTTTACACGTTCAAGGAGCTTATCCTTTGAAGCCTCTTTTGTTATTGCGGCCTCGCCATCGGGTATTGTGGCTTGCAAGAATAGTTCTAGAGCATGGACGTCTTTGAGTATGTAGCCCGTCGAACGACCCGCTCCTGTTTTTTCGATTGCGCTGCAACTAACAAGCTGGCCGAGGGTTCGTTTAACGGTTACCTCGCTGATATCGGGGCAGCTGGACCGGATGTCGGATTTCTTAATGACGCCGGGTCTCTGTTGAAATAGAACAGCGATGCGCGCTTGCTTCGACATGGGACGAGTGCTTGATTCAATTAAGGTACGCTGCTCGAGCTGTCGGTAGGCGGCCAGGGTTGTTCCGAGCATGAAACGGATAAAGGGTACTTCGGTGTTTTGATTTTCATTCCATCCAGTGGAGCTTGCAGCGAGGGCGTTGTAGTAAAGCGCTTTGTTGTCTTCAATAAGTCGTTCGATGCTGATGTAACGCGCAACATCGTATCCAGTCTTTTCGAGCAGCAGCGTTGTAAGGAGCCGGCTCATCCTGCCATTGCCATCGTTGAAGGGATGAATGCTAACAAAATCGAAGATAAAGCGGAGCGTTATAAGGAGGGGATCGCAAACTTGGCGAGATAAAGCATCGTTGAGGGACTGGCAGGCTTCTCTAATAAGTCCCGGGGTTGCTAGAGCCGAAGGGGGCCTAAAGCGCACAAATCGATTACCTTGATCGTCAATGGAGACGATTTCGTTATCGCCATCTTTCCAATGGCCTCCATACGAGATTGCCGTGTGCGCCATGAGGTCACGATGCAACTGCAGAATGACCGATGGCGTTACGGGAATGGAATCGTGTTGCTCGTGAATAAGCGACAGCACATCTCGGTATCCAGCGATTTCTTCCTCTGCGCGGGAGCTTGGCTTGGCGGAATACGCCATGATCGCTTTGAGTCTTTTTTGGGTGGTAACAATTCCTTCAAGTTCGTTGGAGGATCGGGTGCTTTGGATCTTAGCCTCCTCCATTAGGGACGATAGAAGCTCGGGTTTGACTTGACTCAGAGCAAGCTGACGGCCTTTATGCTCGCGTATCGAGAGGAGGAGGTTGGTAATTGGAGTTGCTTCGAGTTCCGCTGGGACTGTGGTGTAATCGAACTGGCGCATGCGGCTCCTTTCGGTATCACGAACATACTTTCGATATCATAATACCATTAAATGATACCGAAAGTATGTTCGTGATACCAAAAACTAGAAACCACGTTTCATAACTGCTTGGAAAGTTCGGATTTGACTATCTCATTGTCTTGATCTGTAACAGTTAGACGGTTAAAAGTGGGCTACGTGTTACAGATTGAGATTGTTCGGCCCGGGCCACCCGTTCGTCTAAATCTGTAACAGCTAGGGCCGAAATACTCGACTAGATGTTACAGATCGAGACGAATGATTCGCTTGGGCTCACCAAAAACAAAAAAGGCCGCATGCGAACCCGTGGAGGGGCTCGTATGCGGCCGACAAGGGGTACGCGCCTTGAATTAGGCCATAAGCAGGCCGGTCTCCGCGACGTTCTTGTACCAGTACGCGCTCGCCTTGGGATAGCGCTTCTGGGTCTCAAAGTCGATGTAGAACAGGCCATAGCGCTTGTTATAGCCGTTGGTCCAGGAGAACTGGTCCTGCAGCGACCACACAAAGTAACCGTCGACGTTCACGCCGCCGTCGATTGCCTTGAGGATCCACGCGAGATGCTGACGCATGTAGTCGATACGAGGGGCGTCGTCGATAAAGCCATCCTCGAAGTCGTCCTTATAGCCCATGCCGTTCTCGGTGATGTAGATCTTCTTGTAGTTGGGGTAATCGTTCTTAATGCGGAGCAGTAGGTCGTAGAGACCCTCGGGATAGATGATCCAGTCCCAATCGGTGGTGGGTACGCCTTCGCGCACGCATGACTCGCCCACGCCCTTGAGGAACCAGCGCGAGGAGCCCTTGTCGCCGGTGCCATTGTGGTTGATGTCGTTTTCGCCCTCGGCAGCACGCAGGAACTGGCACTTGTAGGTGTTGACGCCCAGGCAATCGTTGTAGGGGAGCGCGGCGGTCAGCGCGGCGATGTCCTCGTCGCGGACGTCGAGCTCGCCGCCGGCGATATGGGCCAGCTTGGTTGCGGCTTCCATGGTGTCGGCTGCATAGTGGCCGCGGAAGGTGGCGTCGAGCACCCAGCGGTTGTTGATGACGTCGGCCATGCGGGCGGCCTCGCAGTCGGCAGCGCTGTTGGGATCGAGGGGGTACTTGGGCTCCAGGTTCTGGACAATGCCGATCTCGCCCTCAAAGCCGCCCTCATGGAAGGCGACGACAGCCTTGGCGTGGGCCACCATCATGTTGTGCATAAGCTGGAAGGCCTTGTCCAGGCGATACTTCTCGCCGTGCGGCCAGTTGCCGACGATAAAGCTGCCCTCGGCGGTCGCGGGAATCTCGTTAAAGGTAAACCAGTGCTTGACCTCGGTGAACTCGGCAAAGCAGAACTTGGCGTACTCGACAAAGGCGTCGATCGTCGTGCGCGTCAGGAAGCCCTCGCCGCCGTTCTGGTAAAAGGTCTCGGGCGTATCGAAGTGATCGAGCGTGACATAGGGGATGACGCCGGCTTTATTGCAGGTGGCAAAGAGCTCGTGATAGAAGGCGACACCCTCGGGGTTGATCTCGCCAGTGCCGTTGGGGAAGATGCGGCTCCAAGCGATGGAGACGCGGATACCGTTGATGCCAAAGCGCTGGCACAGGTCGATATCGACCGGGTACTTGTTGTAGAAATCGCTTGCGGGGTCGGGGGAGAAGCGACCCTGAGCAGCCAGGAAATCGTCCCAGGGCACTTTGCCCTTGCCGTGCGTGCGGGTCTCGCCCTCAACCTGGTAAGCAGCGGTGGCGCCGCCAAACACAAAGCCGTCGGGGAACTGCATAGGGTTGGTCATGAGTTATCCTTTCTGTGGGATACGAATAGGGAGAGGTGCCCGAACTGGGGATCCGGGCACCAATAGAGGGAGGAACCTAGTCGAGGTTCTCGCGGAGCCACTTAATGGCGCCAGCGGGGTCGCGAGTAAGGTCGATATATTCCTTGCCGCGCGGGGCGAGCAGCTTAATGCCCAGGCGATCGGTGTCGGCCTTCATGTCGTTGTAGTAGCTACGAACCTGCGGGGCAAGCACGATAACGTCGTACTGATCCATGATGGCAGTGTGCTGGCCATAGGCGCCTGCGGAGGAAGCGATGTTCTCTCCGGTCTGCGCAGCACCTTCCTTGATGGCGTTGGCAAGCATGGCAGAGGTGCCGGCGCCGGCGCACAGGACGAGGACCTTCAGACCGTCGACATCCTTCTTAGCGGATGCGTCGGCGGCGGGCTCGGGCTGATCGGCGACAGGCTTGCTGTCGGCGGCAGCAGCGGTCGGCTCGACGGAAGCGGCGGTCTGCTCGACAGCGGCCGCAGAGGTGCTGGCGGCGATGGTGGCAGCACCATCGGACTCGAGACCCAGCTCGGCGGCGCGCTCGGCCTCCTGGTCGCAGAGCAGCTTATCGTATGCCTTCAAGAACGGCAGGTAGATGATGGCGTCCAGCAAGATGATGATCGCGACAAATACCAGGGCGATAAGCTGGAAGTTCGTGGTGATGAAGATGCCGATGGGGGCAGGGGTAGCCCAAGGCACCACGAAGGAGAAGCCGTTCATGCCCACGTTGTCGATAAAGAACTTGGCAACACTTACGTTGACGCAGCCGGCGGCAACAAAGGGGATGAGCATGTAGGGGTTAAGGATCATCGGCGCGCCAAAGAGCAGCGGCTCGTTGACAGCAAAGGCAACAGGAACAATCGAGGCCTTACCGACGGCTTTGAGCTGCTTGGACTTCATAAAGAGAATCAGCAGAAGCGGCACGATGAACGTAGCGCCAGTGCCGCCGAACTCACCCACGAGCGACATGTTAAAGGTGAGGGAGTGGGCGGGGTGGCCACCGGCCAGCAGAACCTGCAGGTTCTCGGCCTGGTTGGCAAGACGGATGGGGTCGATGCCCGGCTGGACAATCGAAGGGCCGTGGACGCCGATGAACCAGAAGAACGCGGTGGCTGCCTGGATAAGGATGAGGCCAGGATAGGTTTCTGCCGCAGTGAAGAGCGGGGAGAGCAGCTTGATGAGCAGCTCGGAGAACGGAACGCCCATGAGGTTGCGCACGACAACATCGATGATGCCGCAGATGATGACAGCGCCGCCAAAGGGGATGATGTCGCGGAAGTTCTGAGCGATGGCGCCCGGAACCTCCTTGGGCAGCTTAATGGTCAGATCGCGCGAGACGCAGAACTTATAGACCCACACGGTAATGAACGCGGCGATATAGGCGGAGAACAGGCCACGCGTGCCCATGCTGGTGCAGTCGAAGACCGAAAGCTCGGAGCCGTCGAGCTTGGTGGTGAACTGCGTAACGGCGAGCAGCAGCATGCTGCACTGGGCGGCTACCATGGTGGAGCCGTCGTTGAGCACCTTGCCGGCGGGCATGCGACGGTTCATGGAAGCCGTAAAGTTCTTGGCAGTGGTGCCGGCAACCATGATGCCCATGACGCCCATGGTGAAGTTGTATAGCTTGTTGCACCAGTCGATGAGCGGCTGGGGCAGCGTGATGCCGACTACGCCGGGAAGGGTGGCAATGAGCAGAAAGATCGAAGAGGTGAGGACGATGGGCATGCACCCAAGGAATCCGTCCTTAATAGCCTGGAGGTAGATGTTCCTCGAGATCTTCTCAAAGAACGGCTGATGCTTTTCGAGCATCTTTACGATGGCGTCCATAGAGCTCCTTTGCTACTTGATGCGCGATGCATGTGGATGGAACTGGTCGTCGATGGATGGTCAGGACTGCCCGGAAACCTTCCTGCTTAAGGAAGGCATTGCGAAATGACAACGTTGTCATTTCGTTAATGACAACGTAAGACATTTTTGGAAGAGCAACAAGGATATACGGGTGAGCGGTCGATATTGTCCGGTAAACGGTTGATTTATCAGTCAGGCAGGTGGTGTATGCTAGAACGCAAAAAACAAGCGATAGAGAACCGAGTGGAGAAGTAGTGGCAACGATGGACAAGAAAAATGTCTCAATGAACGATGTGGCGATTGCCGCGGGTGTTTCTCTCAAGACGGTTTCGCGTGTGATTAACGAGCCCGGTAGCGTGCGAGAGTCGACACGCGATAAGGTCCATTCCGCAATGGAAGCGCTCGGGTTCCGGGCGAACTTTGCCGCGCGTTCGCTCAAGTTGGGCCGTTACGGGTGCATCGGCGTGGTGCTGTTCCACTTGTCGGGCGGTGCCGTGGACATGATTGACGGTATCGCAGATGCCGCCGAAGAACGCGGCTTTGCGCTCACGATGATCAAAAAGCGGGCGGGGGAGAAGATGACCCTTGCCGAAGCGGCGCGTAGGATGTCGCAGCTGCCTGTTGATGGCATGATCTTCAACCTGCGTCAGATGGTCGATGACTTTGATACTTTTGAGGCACCGAAAGACCTCAAGACGGTGATTATCACACCGATGGAACATCCTACCTGCTCCACCGTCAGTGACGATCAAGAGGGCGGCGCGCGCATGGCGTGCGAGTACTTCTTGAATCACGGGCACAAGAACGTGTACTTCGTCTCTGGTAAGAAAGAAGCGCTGTCGAGCCAGTGCCGTATGAAAGGTTGGCGAGCGGCACTCGAGGCGCATGGCATTGAGCCGCCCGAGCCTCTGCAAGGCGATTGGAATGCGGATAGTGGCTATGCCGCGGGCCTTGTGCTTGCCGATAAACCCGATTGCACGGCGGTCCTCGCTGCTAACGACTGCATGGCAAACGGCGTGATGATGGCTCTACGTGACAAAGGGCTCAGTGTGCCCGACGACGTGTCCGTGATCGGCTTTGATGACGAGCTTTACAAGACGATTCCCAACTCGATTCTGACGTCGGTGAAGTTCCGTCACCGCGAGCTGGGCGTCCGTGCGCTTAACGAGGTCGTCGCAGGTCTGGAAGCCCCGAGCTCCAGAAGCCGTACGCTCGTCTCGGGCGTGTTGGTCGAACGTTCCAGCGTAAAGGACCTGCGGGCGTAGGGTTTTTCGGCCCGTTCGTCTCAATCTGTAACAGTTAGGACCGAAAAACTCAGCTAAATATTACAGATTGAGATATTTCTGCTCGGGCGTTCTGTTTGTCTCGATCTGTAACAGCTAGGATCCAAAAACTCGGCTAGATGTTACAGATTGAGATGAACAGGAGGGCGGGTGCGGTCTAAACAAAATGGCCCGCGCATCACGCATCGATGCACGGGCCATTTTTTGTCTGCGAGCGGCAGGTGGCGTCAGCGTCTTATGCCTTGAGGTTTTCCTCGATCCAGGCGACGGCACCCTTGGGATCCTTAGTGAGGTCGATGTACTGTTTGCCCTTGGGCGACAGCAGCGTGATGCCCAGGCGGTCGGTGTCGGCCTTCATCTCGTTGTAATAGGTGCGAACCTGCGGAGGCAGGACGATGACGTTGTACTGGTCCATGATGGCGTAGTGGCTGCCGTAGGCACCGGCGTTGGCGGTAATGTCGATGCCCAGCTCGTCGGCGCCTTCCTTAAGCGCGTTGGCGAGCAGTGCGGAGGTGCCGGCGCCAGCGCACAGAACCAGAACCCTCAGATCCTTGCCCTTAAGGGCGGACGGAGCTGCGGAGGCCTCGGTGGCAGAAGCGGTCTCGACAACAGGAGCCTCAACGGCGGGGGCGGCAGCGGTCTTGACGGCCTTGGTCTCCTCGGCCTCTTCTTCGGCCAGGGTCTCGGCCTCCTGCTTGCACAGGACGTTGTCGTAGGCCTTGCAGAACGGGTAGTAGATCAAGAAGTCAACGACCAGCAGGACGACAACCAGGACCAGAGAGATCGGCTGGAAGTTGGTGTCGATGAAGGTGCCGATCGGTCCGGGGAGTGCCCACGGCATGGCATAGATAAAGCCGTTCATGCCCAAAAAGTCGATGAAGAACTTACCAATGAGGACGTTGGCCACGGGGGCAAACAGGAACGGGATCAGGAAGTACGGGTTGAGGATGATGGGCGCGGCGAACAGCAGCGGCTCGTTGACGGCGAACATCACGGGTACGACAGAGGCTTTGCCGACGGCCTTGAGCTGCTTGGAGCGCATAAAGAGCAGGAAGATGATCGGGACAATGAACGTGGCGCCGGTGCCGCCGAGTTCGCCGATGTAGTTACCGAAGTTTTCGGTCAGGGCGAGGGCGGGGTGACCGCCGGCCTGCAGCGTGGCGAGGTTGGTGGTGATGTTGCCAAACAGCGCGGCGTTGAGGGCAGGCTTAACGACCGAGGGGCCGTGGATGCCCATGAACCAGAACAGCGGGATCATGAACCAGATGAGGGCGAGGCCGGCGTAGGAATCGGCAGCGGCGAACAGCGGGCTCACCAGCGTGGAGATGACGTTGGCAAACGGGACGGCCAAGCAGGTGCGGCAGATAACGTCGATGACGGCGACAAACAGGATGGAGAAGCTGAAGGCGAAGATGTCGCGGAAGTTCTGGGCGATGGCGCCGGGGACTTCTTTGGGCAGCTTGATGGTGATGTCTCGCTTAATGCAGAAGGCATAGATGTTGACCGTGGCAAATGCGGCGACAAAGGAGCTCAGCAGGCCCTTGGTGCCCATGTTGTCGGTAAAGAACACCGAGACATCGGCGCCGTCGATCTTGGCACTCGTCTGGGTAACGGCCAAGATGAGCATAGCGCACATGGCGGCGACCATGGTGCTCGTGGCGTTGATGGCCTTGCCAGCAGGCATGCGGCGGTTCTTGGAGCCGGTCAGCGCGCTTGCGGTGGTGCCGGCGACCATGATGCCCACGACGCCCATCGTGAAGTTGTAAACCTTGTTGCAGAAGTTCACGACGTCGACGTTCCACCAGTCGGGCAGCGTAAAGCCGCCGACCGTGGCGACAACGCCCGGCAGGGTCGAAATAAGCAGGAAGACAGAAGAAGACAGGATGATGGGCATTGCTGCCAAAAAGCCGTCTTTAATGGCCTGAAGGTAGATGTTCTTAGAGACCTTGTCGAAGTACGGCTGACCTTTCTCCAAGAACTTAACGATCGATTCCATAGTTCACGCTCCTCTTTGCATGAAATCTTAATGGCATGGACGTTGAAAACCTATATGGTCTCCCGCTTGCTAAAAGCCCGGGTGCAGGCGGGGTCGGTCCCAGGGGGAGAGAGGGGAGCGGCTGGGTTTGTATCGCATAGGGCCGCTCCCTTCTCGGGGGAAAGCGAGGCGATGCGCTACTGCGCGTCCGCCATAGTGTCGGCGAGCTCCTTGTACCAGAGTGCCGACTGCTTGATGTAGCGTTTTTGCGTGTCGAAGTCGATGTAGAACAGGCCGTAGCGCTTGTTATAGCCATTGGCCCACGAGAACTGGTCCTGCAGGCTCCAGATAAAGTAGCCCTGGACGTCGACGCCCTCGGCGCGCGCCTGGAGCACCTTCTCCATGTGCTGGTCGACAAAGTCGATGCGCTCGGGATCGGCGACGATGCCGTTTGCGTCGGGCTCGGGGTCCTTGTGGCCCAGGCCATTTTCGGTGATATAGATGACGGGGAGGTTGGGATAGGTGGCGCTGATGTGCTTGAGCGTGTCGTAGAGGCCTTGCGGGTAGATGAGCCAATCCCAGTCGGTGGTGGGGATACCCGGCATATCGACCTGCTGCCCGACGCCCTTAAACTTAAAGCACGAGGTGCCCTTGTCTCCGGTGCCGTTAAAGCTGTTGGTTGACTCGCCATCGTAGGCGGCGATAAACGCCGACTGATAGTAGTTGAGGCCGAACATATCGTTGCGGGGCGCCGCCTTGGCGAGCTCCTCCATGTCGCTGTCCTCAACCGTAAGTGTGGCGTTGTTGGCACGCAGAATCTCGTTGATGAGTGAGAGGGTGCGCGCGGAGTAGTGACCCAGGAAGGCGCCGTCCATGATGAAGTCGGTGTAGAAGGCGTTGTACAGGTCGGCGGCGTGCTGGTCGGCGGGCGAGTCGGTGGCAGGATATGCCGGCGTCAGGACGTTGACCATGCCAATGCGTCCGCCCAGGTGCTCGGTCTCGTCAAGATCCTTATACAGGTTGACGGCGCGGGCGTGGGCAACGAGCTCGTTGTGCTGGCTCTGGATGCCGCTCGTCACATCAAAGTGATGGTTGGGCGGGAAGTTGCCTTGGATGTATTGGGAGTGCGAGAGGCTGATGAGCTCGTTGATGGTGAACCAATTTTTGACCTCGCGGAACTCGCGGAAGCAGAACTCGGCATAGCGCACATAGGCGTCGACGGTCTTGCGGTTGAGCCAGTCGCCCTGGTTGAACAGGGCGGCGGGGGAGTCAAAGTGATGCAGGGACACATAGGGCTCGACGCCATACTTTTTGCAGCAGGCGAACAGCTCGTGGTAGTGCTTAACGCCCTCGGAGAGGGGTTCGGCATCGTCGCCGTTGGGGAAGATGCGGGTCCAGGCGATGGACACACGAATGGCGTTGAGTCCATGCTCGGCAGAAAGGCGGATATCCTCCTCGTAGCGGTTGTAGAAATCACTGGCCGGGTCGGGCAAAAAGCGACCCTGGGCGACAAGGTAATCGTCCCACATGGTCTTACCCTTGCCTGCCACCTTCGTGGAACCTTCCGTTTGGTACGCGGCGGTTGCGGCGCCCCAAACAAAGCCCTTCGGCAGCTGCTGTACGCGGTTTAGCAAAGACATATGCATACACCCTCTCGTCTCGCTGTTCGATATTGTGCGTTTGCGCTCAGGAGGCTCCCTGGTTAGCGTTCAGCGGTGAAAAAGCCCGATAAACACTATCTTAAAATGATTAGAACCAAAATGAGCACGTGAACATTTGACAATGAGCACGTTAACATCCGGCTGGGATGTATAGAAACAAAACAACTTCAAACAGCCGCGAACGGTTGTATTTGTTCGGTAAGCGGTTTTGATTGACAGAAGTTTTCATGTTGTGGTATATGGCTCGGGTATCATGAGCACGTTATCAATGTATGTACGATGCGCCATGGGCGCGGGGAATAGTTGGGAAGCAGGTTAGCGTGGAAGGCATGGATCAGCAGACAAGGAATGGTCGTTCGGCGAGCGCGGCAGAGGTTGCGGCGCTCGCTGGCGTGAGCCGCCAGACTGTGTCTCGCGTGGTCAACGGTATGCCCAACGTGACGGAAAAGACGCGCAAGCGTGTGCTGGCCGCCATGGAAGAGCTGGGCTTTCGTCCCAATTTTGCTGGAGCGGCGTTGCGCGGCGGGTCGTATCGTTCTATTGGCCTGTGCATGTACAACATCACACGTGTCGGTAACCTGGCGACGCTCGAGGGTATCATGCAAGCGGCGCGCGAGCACGATTTTGCCGTCACTATGATCGAGATGGGCGGCGACAAGCCCTATGCACTTGCCGATGCCTCGCGCCGCATGGTCGAGCGACCCGTCGACGGTATGATTCTCAACATGAACCGCATGGCTCCCGATTTTGAGGAGTTTGTTCCCCAGCCGGGAGTGCGAACGGTCATCCTGTCCATGTATGCGCATCCGCGCTGCACGACGATCGACTCCGACCAGTATGGTTCGTGCGAGCTGTTGACCAATTATCTGCTGGAACATGGTCACTCGAATATGCGGTTTGTGGCGGGTCCGGAAAACTCGATTTCCTCACGTTTTCGTGAGGCCGGTTGGCGCGATACGCTGGGTCGTGCTCATGTCGATGCCGCTCCGATGCTGCGTGGCGATTGGAGTGCGGACAGTGGGTACGCCATGGGCGAGCGGATTGCGGCCGAGGTGCTTGCCGGCGGGTCGCAGGCGCCGACTGCCGTGCTTGCGGCAAATGACCAGATGGCGCTGGGCGTTATCGCCGCGCTCGAGAACGCGGGCCTGTCCGTGCCCGACGACGTGAGCGTGGTTGGTATCGACGACGCACTCGAGGGACTTGTTCCTCACAATCGGCTGACGACGCTGCGATTTGATTTGCGCGGTGTCGGTAAGCTTGCGTTTGAGGCGGCGATTGGAGAGAGCTCGTCTATCGAGGCGATTCATGTGCCGAGCACGCTGGTCGAACGCTCGACTGTTAGGGACATACGGGGTTAGGTCCTACTCCGTTTGTCTCGATTTGTAACAGGTAGACGGTCAAAAGCGGGCTACGTGTTACAGATTTAGATTCTTCGGAAAGAGCAATCCTGTTCGTCTCAATCTGTAACAGCTAGGACCCAAAAACTCGGCTAGATGTTACGGATTGAGACAAACGGACCCCGAACCGCCCAAAAAGGCCGGGGGCGACGCGCCGTGTGACGTGCCACCCCCGGCTGAGAAATGGGGGACAGGTTATGTGGGCGGTGCAACTCCGCCAACCGCTCGTCGCAAGCCGCTAGTCCAGACGACGGGTTTGCGCCACGTGCTTATACCAGTATGCGCTTGCCTTGGGTGTGCGCTTTTGGGTTTCAAAGTCAACGTAGAAGAAGCCGTAACGCTTGTTGTAACCGTTGGTCCAGGAGAACTGATCCTGCAGGCTCCACAGGAAGTAGCCGCCTACGTTGACGCCAACCTCCATGGCCTTGAGCAACCAGCGCAGGTGCTGCTCGATGTAGTCGATGCGCGGCTGGTCGTCCACAAAACCGTCCTTGTAGGGGTCCTTGTAGCCCATGCCGTTCTCGGTGATGAAGATCTGCTTGTAGTTGGGGTAGCGCTGCTTAATGTAGACGAGCAGATCGAACAGGCCCTCGGGATAGATGATCCAGTCCCAGTCGGTGGTGGGGATACCAGGCTTGTTCACATGCTCGCCAATACCCTTAACGCGCCAGCGGCCGGTGCCCTTCTCGCCCGTACCGTTGTGGTGCAGGTCGTTCTCGCCATCGTAAGCCTTCAAGAAGCGGCACTGGTAGTTGTTAACGCCCAGGTAGTCGTTGTAGAGCGCGGCCTCGCGCATAATCTCGAGGTCCTCGTCCAGGATCTCGATGGTGCCGCCCGAGACGGCAGCCAGGCGGTTGGCGCACTCGAGGGTGTCGGGGGCATAGTCGCCGCGGAAGGTGGCGTCGAGCAGAAACTGGTTCTGCAGCACGTGCTCGTTGTTGGCGGCTTTGATGTCGGCGGGGTCGTTCTCGTTGAGCGGGTACTTAAACTCCAGCGACTGGATGACGCCGATCTTGCCCTTAAAGCCGCCGTTGTGGAAGGCCAGCACGGCCTTGGCGTGGGCGAGCATCATGTTGTGCTCGCACTGGAAAGCCTCGGCCAGATGCGCCTTGACGCCACCGGGGAAGGTGCCCTCGATGTAGGTGTTGGAGGCGTCGGCCCAGATCTCGTTAAAGGTGAACCAGTAGGTCACCTGGTCGGCGTACTCCTTAAAGCAGAAGGTGGCAAAGTCCACAAAGGCGTCGATGGTCTCGCGGTTGAGGAAGTCGCCCTTCTCAAAGAGGGGCAGCGGCGTATCGAAGTGATGCAGCGTGACAAACGGCTCAACGTGGTGCTTGTGGCATTCGGCGAAGAGATCGTGATAGAACTGGACACCCTCGGGGTTGATTTCGCCGGTACCGTTGGGGAAGATGCGGCTCCAGGCGATAGAGAGGCGAATGCCGTTGATGCCAAACTCCTCGCACAGTTCCAGATCGACGGGGTACTGGTTGTAGAAGTCCGAAGCGGGATCGGGGGAGAAGCGCCCCTGGGCCTCCAAGAAGTCGTCCCAGGCGACTTTGCCCTTACCGTGGGTGCGGGTCTCGCCCTCTACCTGGTAAGCAGCAGTGGCGCCGCCAAAGACAAAGCCCTCGGGAAACTGCGCAGGCGGGTTGGTGACGCTAGCGGGGTTAACGGACATGATGATCCAATCGTCTAAATCGAAGGGCCAGCCGGCTGTGGATGGTCGGCTGGCCCTGAGCGTTACTTACTTCGAGAGTTGCTCGCTTACGAAGGCGAGAGACTTGTCGCCGTTCTGGGAGAGCTCGATGTACTGCTTACCGCGGCAGGCGACGCATTTGTTGCCCACGCGCTCGCAGTCCTTCTGCAGGTCGGCCAGGTAGCTTGCGGCCTGCGGGGCCAGGACGACCAGGTCAAAGTCGGGGAGCATGTCAACGTGGTTGCCATAGGCCTCGGCAGCGGTCTCAAGATTGATGCCGCGCTCCTTGGCGGCCTTGGCCAGTGCGTTGGCGAGCAGGCCCGAGGTACCGCCACCCTGGCAGAGCACGAGCACGCGCTTGCCGTTGAGGTCGCTGGTGGCCGTGGCCTCGGTGGCGGCGGGCGCGTCGGACTTCACGGCCTCGGCGGCGGCGCCGGCGGCAACGCTCTTGGCATCGGCCTTGCCCTGGAAGGCATCGTTAAGCTTGGCGGCCTTCTCGGCGTTCTTGGCGGCGAGCTCCTCCTGGGAGATCTCGGCCTCCTCGGCGCACTTCTGGGCGTCATAGGCTCGGAAGAACGGGTAGTACAGAACGAAGTCGACGACCAGGATAAGGGCGAGCATCACAAAGGCGAGCGGCTGGAAGCCCAGGCCCATGATGGTGCCGATGGGGCCGGGGACGGTCCAAGGCAGGGTGTACATAAAGCCGTTCATGCCCAAGAAGTCGATAAAGATCTTGAGGATCCAGATGTTGGCGATCGGGGCAAGGACAAACGGGACAAAGAAGACGGGGTTGAGCACGATGGGTGCGGCGAACAGTAGCGGCTCGTTGACGGCAAAGCAGACGGGGACGATGGCGGCCTTACCGACGGCGCGCATCTCCTGAGACTTGGCCAGGAAGCAGAACATAAAGACCAGGACGAGCGTGGCGCCGGTGCCGCCCATGCAGACGACGAAGTACTGGGCACCCTGGGTCAGGACAGCGGAAGCGTGCTGGCCGGCCTGGAACGCAGCCAGGTTGTCGGTCATGTTGGCAACGAGAGCGGCGGCGATGGCGGGCTCGACGATCGAGGGGCCGTGGACGCCCACGAACCAGAACAGGCTCATGGCGCCGTAGATCACAGCGAGGCCGATGTAGCCATCGGCAGCGGTGAACAGGGGCTGGAACACCTGGATGACACCCTGGGCAAAGCAGAAGCCAAAAGCAGCGCGGAAGACGATGTCAAAGACCCAAAAGACGGTGATGCAGACGGAGAAGGGGATGATGTCCTTGAAGGTCTGCGAGATGTTGGGCGGAACCTGCTCGGGCATCTTGACGGTGATGTTGCGCTTAATGAAGAACTTGTAGATGATGCCAGTCACAAACGCAGCGATGAAAGCGGTCAGCAGGCCCTTGGAACCAAGGTAGGTGGTGTTGAAACCGCTGGCAGCGTCCGTGGCGATTGTGTCGCTCGAAAGGAGCAAGAAGCCGATGATGGCCGCGCACATGCACGAGATGAAGTTGATCTGGTTGTTCTTGGGCAGATCGCGGTTCTGAGCGTCGGCGAAGTGCTTGGCCGTGGTGGCGGCGCAGGCGATGGCCAGGATGCCCATGGAGTAGTTGTAGCACTTCCATAGGGCGTTGTTGATGTCATCGGGCCAGTAGAAACCCCAGATGTTGGGGACCGAGGCTACCAGGCAGAAGATGGACGAGAAGATGATGATGGGGATGACGGAGATAAAGCCGTCGCGGATCGCCTTGAGGTACTTGTTGCGGGCGATCGCGTTGAAAAAGGGCTGGCCCTTTTCGATGATGGCGATGAGTTGCTCCATGCAATGCTCCTAAGAGTCGGTGGGTTAGCAACGATGGTAGCTTTTGACATTCGGTTGCCAAAATGTTGACGTTGCCATTTTGTGACACAAAAAAAGAAGCGAACCGGTGGTTCCTGTGCCTGCGAACCGTCGATTCATTACGCGTAAACGTTTGAGCCGCCCGGTGGCTCTGTGTTTGCACAATGGCAACGTTAACATTTGGGCGACAAAAGCCGTTCGGGGAAGCAAAAATGTCGGTGAACGGTAGGTTTTGGGTGGTGAGCGTATGGTGGGGGAGGCGTTGGATATACTTGAAGGCGTTAAAAATGACTGCGCAGGGTGCCACCAATGGCATCGTTGACATAGAAAGATCGACCTATGGCCGCTGTTAAAAAATCGGTATCCGTCAAGGATGTGGCACGTCTCGCGGGCGTCTCGGAGCAGACAGTCTCGCGTACGGTGCACGATTCGCCCAGCGTACGCCCCGAGACCAAGGAGCGCGTGCGTGCCGCCATGCGCGAGCTGGGGTATCGCCCCAATTTTGCCGGTCGATCGCTGCGCCGTGGCAAGTTTAAGACCGTCGGCGTTGCCATGTTCAACATTACCGGTACTGGCAACCTCGACCGTATGGAGGGCTTTGCCGCTGCGGCCGACAAACATGGCTATGCCATCACCCTCACTAAAGTAGACGGGCATCCGTATACCCTCGAGAGCGCATCGTCACGCATGAGCGCGCTGCCGGTAGACGGCATGGTCGTGATCATGAACCGCATGCCGGCGGACTTTGGCACCTTTGAACCGCTGCCCGGCATGCAGACGGTGCTCGTTACGATGTTGGAGCACCCGCTCTGTTCAACGGTCGATAACGACCAGTTCGATTGCTCGCGCCAGGTGGTCGAGTACTTGCTGGGGCGGGGGCACAAAACCGTGCACTTTATCTCGTGCCCCGAGCGCTCGCTTTCGGGCATGCGGCGCGAGGAAGGCTGGCGCGAGACATTGCGTGCGCATGGCATTGAGCCACCGCGACTTATCCGTGGCGATTGGACGGCGCAGAGCGGATATGCCGCAGGTCAAGCCCTGGCGGATGATCCGACCTGTACTGCCATCTATGCCTCCAACGACGCCATGGCCTACGGCTGCATTCGCGGACTCGAGTCGCGCGGAAAGCGCGTGCCCGAGGACGTGAGCGTGGCGGGTGTTGACGACAGCCTGGGCGATATTGTGCCCGATTGTCGCCTGACCACGGTGCGCTTTGATAACAGGCGCGTCGGCATGTGGGCGGTCGACAAGATTGCTGGCGCCGAGGGCGTTGCACCCGGTGTGGAGCACATGCTGTTTCCGGGCGTGCTCGTCGAGGGCGATACGGTGCGCGATGTACGCTAGGGCGCGGGTCTGTTTGGGTTGCCGCTAATTGTGTTCGATATTGTTCAAATTGGTTTAAAAACCGTTCACGGGCGAAAAGTGACCGTTCATAGCTTGAAATTACGTTTTGCGCTGTTCTTTTTTGTTTGAATGTTAATGTTTCTGCCATACAGAACGCAGCGCGTATGCCCGGACGCGATGCTCTCCATTGGTTCATATGTGAAAGGAACGCAATATGGCAACCAAAGAAGAAATCTCGATGGTTGGATTCGAGATTGTCGCATACGCAGGTGACGCCCAGACCGATCTGCTTGCAGCGCTCGATGCTGCTCGCGAGGGTGACTTTGAGAAGGCCGAACAGCTGCACAAGGATGCGAGCGATGCACTTATCGGCGCCCACGACACGCAGACCAAGCTGCTTTCGCAGGAGGCCGGCGGTGGCGAGATGGAGATGACCTTCATCATGGCCCATGCTCAGGACACTCTCATGACCACCATGATCCTGGAGAAGCAGGCCCGCTTTACCATCGATGCCTACAAGCGCATTGCCGAGCTCGAGGCCAAGCTCGCCTAACGAGCCCTCACAACCAAGTCCCCTTCCAAAAGCTCTGCCGCTATCCGCAGCAGGGCTTTTCTGTTTACCCGGCACTTGGGGACGTTCCTTATCTGCCGCAGTTAGGGACACTCCTACCATGCATTTGATCCTTTGAGGATGGAAGAAAACGGGTCATTAGGTTTGCTGCGGTGCCGACTCGGCCTGTCGGTTACAAAACTATGCCGGTTTACTACGATGAATCGCATTCTTTCAACTATGGAAAGAACGGCGTTATCAAAGCCGCAGGTAGAAAGCTTGTCATTTTCTGCTAATAGCAAATGTGGTCGGTCCTATCGGTTTTACCGTAGTAAACCGGCATAGTTTTGAAATGGCACTATTCGACTAGCAGCGTTATGGAGCTTCTGCACGCCCTCCCGTTCGGTTTTTCGCTGGGTGGGTATACTTCCATCCGCAATACAGGCCGGAATGAGGAGGTATCCAAATGCCGGACAACGGATTGATTCAAAAGAAAGACGCGCACGAGATGGCTCATGGGCGTCCTGTCCAGATAACCGAGCACACGACGGTAACCGAGCTGCAGCCCAGCCTGTCCGACGTCGTGTGCGCAAACAAAAAGCTTCAGATTGGCTTTATCGTTGCGCTCGTGGTACTGGCGCTGCTGTCGGGCTTTGTAGCTCGTCCGCATTTCGCCGATACCAAAACTTGGGACTCCACCATCGAGGTCATCGACCAAAAGAAGGGTAACGTACTGGCGCTCACGACCTCGTGCGTGGCGCTGTCTGCGGGCATTACCGCGCTGCCGGGTGATACGGGAACGCCGGTTGCCGAGCAGCTCGCGCAGCTTTCAGGCAACCTTGGTATCGTGCTTGCCGTGCTCTACCTCGAGAAATACCTGCTAACCATTTTGTGGTCGGTTGGCTTGGGCATCTTAATCCCGTTTGCGTTGGTGCTCTTTGCGGTGTCGCTCGGCATTCACGGGCGCTGGAGCACGAGCACTGTCCTGCGCCGTGTGGCGACACGCGTACTGGTGGTTGCCGTGATCGGCATGGCGCTCGTGCCCGCGAGCGTATGGGTGTCGCAAAAGGTCGATGAAACGTATCGCGTAAGTATTGAGCAAGCTGAGCAAAAGGCTGCGGACGCGGCCGACACCGCGGACAAGTCAGCCGAGACCAGCTCAAAATCGAACAAGAAAAAATCCGAGGCCACGGAGTCCAAAAACGTGCTCGAGCAGTTGACTGATGGGGCCTCGAGCCTTGTTACGTCGGTGACCAGCGGTGCCAAGCAGATGACCGACGAGATCGTGCAGCAAGTGACCGACCTCATCGAAGGCGTCATCGTGATGATCGTGACCTCGTGTGTGATTCCTCTACTGGTGCTCGTGGCGTTCCTGTGGCTGGGACACGTACTGCTGGGGATTGATATTTCCGGCCCGGCGAACTATTTGACGGGCCGCTTTCTGAGTGCTCCGTCCAAGCACGCCAAAAAGGGTGGGCAGTCCGAGTAGCTTAAACAGCTGTATATACCGGGGAATACCGCCGAAGGGCGGCCGAGACACGTTCTTGGCCGCCCTCTTGTTTGTTGAACACATGGTCGCTACGTCCGCGCCCGGCTCAAACGGTCAGCAATCATCCGTGAATGGTGTTTGTTCAAAAAAGAACAAAGATAAACAAATTATTGTTGCAGTCGGTGTTCGAATGTGTTCAAATAAACACGAACAGTGAAGAACCGCACATTCAGATGCCCGGACCTGAACGCGATTCAACACTTCCAAACAGAAACTACGCACCTGCGTATCTCTCAAGGAGGATGTCATGAGGGTTGTAATCGCTTCCGATGCCGACGGTATGTCGATGAAGGAGTCCATCAAGGAGATGCTCATCGCCGACGGTCACGAGGTCGTCGACTATTCCGAGACCCCTGCCGCGGACTTTGTCGATTCCGCGACCGCCGTTGCCAAGGACCTGCTGGAGCACAAGGATTCCCAGGGCTTTGCATTCGATAAGTACGGCGTCGGCTCCTATATGGCCGCCGTCAAGATCAAGGGCATGGTCGTCGCCAACATTTCCGACGAGCGTTCCGCTTACATGACCCGCGAGCACAACGGCTCGCGCATGGTCACCATGGGCCCGGGCGTTGTGGGCACCGAGGTCGCCAAGAAGATCGCCCGCGAGTTCCTGCGTGCACAGTACGCCGGCGGCCGTCACCAGATCCGTGTCGACATGCTCAACAAGATGGCCTAACGAGAGCCACCGAGAACTCGAACTTCTACCTCAACTTGTGAATTCAGACGAAAGGACGTTCTGATGAAGAAGACCATCGCAATCGGTTGCGACCATATCGTTACGGACGAGAAGATCTATCTGGCCGACCGCCTGGAGCAGGCTGGCTACAAGGTGCTCGACTGCGGCACCTACAGCCACACCCGTACGCACTATCCCATCTACGGTAAGGCCGTGGGCGAGGCTGTTGCCAGCGGCAAGGCCGACTTTGGCGTGGCCCTGTGCGGCACCGGCATTGGCATCACCAACGCCGTCAACAAGGTTCCCGGCGCCCGCTGCGCCCTGGTCCGCGACATGACCTCTGCCCTGTACGCTCGTCGCGAGCTCAACGCCAACATCGTGGGCTTTGGCGGCAAGATTACCGGCGAGTTCCTGATGGCCGATATCATGCTTGCCTTCCTGGAGGAGCCCTACGAGAAGACCCCCGAGCACGATGCCCTGATCGCCAAGATCGATGCCTGCAATAAGGCCGACGCCGAGGCTCAGGCTGACCCGCACTTCTTTGACGAGTTCCTCGAGAAGTGGGACCGCGGCGAGTACCACGACTAAGGAGGTTACGCGGTTTTACCAAACCGCGTAACGGGTCGACGCTGCGCGCCGCCCAGGCACCCCATCTCGCCGCTCAAACCGTCGCTCGCGTACATGAAGTACGCGTCGCTCCTCTTTCGCGGCGACCTGGGGCACCTGAGCGCCGCTCGCTGACGTTTGAGTGACCTGTGAGATCGCCCCTGTTGTTGCGAAGTGTTCTGGTACGGCGAGCTGCTCCGATAACACGTTTGCTTGCTTGGCTTGAGTGCTTCGCTCTTGGCTATACTTGGCGATTTGCAGCTTTTCAATTGACGGCTCGCGTTTCTGTGAGGGGGCGCGGGCCGGTTTTCTATCAGCCCTATTGACTTGGCGGGCTGTCGTAAGAAAGGGAAGGCTCCTATGGAGTTTGTTCTTGATAACGGTTCTATCCGCGTGGCACTGAGCACGGCGGGCGGGTCGTTCACTTCTATTACGGCCAACGGCCGTGAGTACCTGTGGCAGGGCGACCCGGCGGTGTGGTCGGGCCAGGCACCCATTTGTTTCCCGATCTGCGGCGGCCTTCGTGACGGTCGCGCAATGACCATGGGCGGCCGCGAGGTCAAGCTCGCCCGCCACGGCTTTGCTCGCAAGCAGGAGTGGAAGCTCGAGGAGCAAAGCGACAACATGGTTGTGCTGAGCTTAAGCTCTGCCGACCATGCCGAGTTGCTCGAGCAGTACCCGTATCCGTTTAAGATCGTTGCTCGTTACACGATCGATGCGGAGAAGGTGGCCGTGTCGTACGAGGTGACCAATGAGGGCACCGAGGACATGCCGTTCTTTGTGGGCGGTCACCCTGGCTTTAAGTGCCCGCTTGACGAGGGCGAGTCCTACGACGACTACGAGCTCCGTTTTGAGCAGCGCGAGGCCGCCGAGCTCTGTACTGCCGTTCCCTCGACGGGCCTGATTGATGTTGAGCATCGCAGCAAGAACCCGATGGTTGGCCATGACCTGCCGCTGACCCACGAACTCTTTGACTTCGCAGAGACCATCTTTGACGTGCTCGAGAGCCGCGTGGTTACGCTTATCAAGAAAACCGAGGACAAGGGCGTGCGACTGACGTTCCCCGATATGCCGTACCTGATTGTGTGGAGCAAGCCCGAGGGTGACTTTGTGGCCGTGGAACCGTGGGGCGGCCTGTCCACCTGCTCCGACGAGGACGATATTCTGGAGCACAAGCGCGGCTGCCTGGTGGCCAAGCCGGGGGAGACCGTTACCCGCGGCTTTGAGATCGAGATCCTTTAACGAGCTATCGCATGTTTGGGGCCGCGCGTGTCGTGCCCCGGAAACAGGAGTTCAATATGATTCTGACCGTTACCATGAACCCGTCGATTGATACGCGCTATCAGCTCGACAAGTTAATCATCGACGATGTTAACCGTGTGACGCCCGAAAAGACCGCTGGCGGCAAGGGCCTCAACGTGAGCCGCGTGCTGCTGCAGCTGGGCGACGACGTGCTCGCGACCGGTCTGCTCGGCGGCCACATGGGTGCCTATATGGCCGAGCTCATGGATGCCGATGGCGTCAAGAACGACTTTGTGCCCATTGCCGGCGAGACGCGCATCTGCCTGAATATCCTGCACGAGGGTAATCAGACCGAGCTTTTGGAGAGCGGCCCGCAGATCGCCCCGGCCGAGCTCGAGGCCTTTACGGCAAAGTTCGCCGAGCTTGCAGCGAAGGCGGACGTTGTGACGCTTTCGGGCTCGCTGCCGCGCGGCGTCGATGCCGGCTACTATGCCGAGCTCGTCAAGATCGCCGAGGAGGCGGGCGCCAAGGTGCTGCTCGACACTTCGGGTGCATCGCTGGAGGCCGCGCTGGAGTCCGACGCTAAGCCTGAGCTGGTAAAGCCCAACCTGACCGAGATTAACGGCCTGCTGGGTACGTCCTTTACGACCGATGATGTCGATGCCCTGCGCGAGGCGCTTGCCGCCGATGACCGCTTTGCCGGTATTCCCTGGGTTGTCGTTTCGATGGGCGCTGCTGGTTCGGTGGGCTTCCATGAGGGTCGTGCGTTCCGCGCCAAGACGCCCGCGATTGCGGCTGTAAACGCGACGGGTTCCGGCGACTCGACCATCGCCGGCTTTGCGCATGCGATTGCTGCTGGTACCGACGACGTCACGGTGCTCAAGACCGCCAATACCTGCGGCAAGCTCAACGCCATGGATCCCAAGACTGGCCACCTGGTCATGGACCGCTGGGACGAGATCTATAACAGTGTTGTCGTGACTGAACTCTAGGGTTTCGGCGTTTTACCAAACGCCGAAACGGCTCGACGCTACAAACGCCCCTAAGCGGCAATCTGACGTTCAATCGTCGGGCATGACCAGAAGGTCAATGCCCTCCTCTTTCACGTCACCTTGCTCGCTTAGGGGCGTTTTCGCTGTCGTTGCCAAAACATCGACGTTGCCCTGGTCGCAAGTAGTCGTTGGGGACGTTCTTGTTTGACTAGTCGTTTAAGAACGTCCCCAACGACTAGCCAATAAAACGGCGCCCGTCGGCGATGTTGCCGGCGGGCGCCGTTGTCGTGTAGGTGGCTATGTCGTGCAGGCTGCTGTTGAACGTTCGGGCCCGTGCTCTACAGCGAGTCGATAAAGCGCTGCTGGGCGGCGCGTCCTGCCTCGTCCCACTTAAAGACTCCGGCGTTGTCGAGCACGTGGCCAAACACCACGCCCACCTCCTCGTGCAGGATGTCGATGGCGTTGTCCGCCGTAAGCTCGTCGGCGCGGCGTGCAAAGACATCCTCGGCCCATGCGGCGTGGCTGCGGCAAAGGTCGTCGCCCTCGAGTGCGGCGCCAAGGTCGTAGCTTGCGTCGACCTTGGCGGCCAGCAGGTGCTCGCGGACGGCGCCGAGCTCGGGAACCAGGCGTGGCGGCAAAATGGCCAGGCCCATGACCTCGATCAGGCCGATGTTCTCCTTCTTAATGTGGTGGTACTCGGCATGCGGGTGGAATACGCCCAGCGGATGCTCGTCAGTCGTGATATTGCAGCGAAGCGCCAGGTAGGCCTCGTAGATTTCGCCGCCGGCATTGCCGCGGGAGTCGACGCGGCGGATGACGGGCGTCACGGTGTTGTGCGCCACGCCATCGGCTGTGTGCGCGACGACGCCAACCGACTCATCGGTCCACTCGCGCCAGGCAAGGATAATCTTCTCGGCGGCGTCGAGCAGCTGGGCGCGGTCGTGCGAACGCAGTCGCAGCACCGAGAGCGGCCACTGCAACACGGTACCGCTGACCTGGTCAAAGCCGGGCACGCTAAACTGCGAGACCTCAGCGGCGTGCATCATGGGGAACTCGTGTGCGCCGCCCTGGAAGTGGTCGTGCGACAAGATCGAGCCGCCCACGATGGGCAGGTCGGCGTTGGAGCCAATAAAGTAGTGCGGGAACAGGTCCACAAAATCGAGCAGGCAGGTCAGACCCTTGCGGTCGACGTGCATCGGACGATGCTCGGAGCTCATAGCAATGCAGTGCTCGTTAAAGTACGCGTACGGGCTGTACTGGAAGCCCCAGCGCTCGCCGTCGAGCTGGATAGGGATAACTCGCAGGTTCTGACGGGCGGGATGGGCACCGCCGTCGGCTGCGGCGGAGCGTCCAGGGTAGCCCTCGTTCTCGATGCACAGCTGACAGGCGGGATACTTCTCGCTCGTGTTTTTGGCGGCACCGGCCGCGGCAATATCGCGCGGGTCCTTCTCAGGCTTGGACAGGTTGATGGTGATCTCCAGGTTGCCCCAGTTGGTGGGGGTGCTCCATTTGATATTGCGCGCGATGGCGGCGCGGCGCACGTAGCCGGCGTCGCAGCATAGACCGTAGAACCAGTCGGTTGCGGTGCGGGGCTCGTTGACACCAATGCGGCCGTTGAATTCCTCGTTTACAAACGAAGGCCTCGGCATCAGCACGCCCATGATGCGCATGGCGATGCGATCGCGGCCCGATGCCGTGTCCTCGGCGGCGCCGTTGGCAACGGCAGCCTCGGAAAGCGCGGCAAGCGTGCCTTCAAGGTCAAAGTTGGGGAGTGTATCGGGGTGCAAGAGCGAGAGTTTCTCGACCTGGAGCGCCCAGGCCATGTCGAGCGCCGGGCCCGTAGCACCGATGCACTCGAGAATGGTGTTATACGCCCAGATGCGATCGTCCTGGCCGATCATCGATCGGTGGATAGCGTACTCGATCAGGTTCTGCGCGGCCTCGCGCACGTCAGTCATTACAGCCATGCCGCGTAAGCCCCCTTGTCAGAAATCGCGTAGTGGCGGGCAGATCCCTCGCCCAGCCAGCCGTTCATCTTGGCAATGAAGGTGTCGACCAGATCGAGCGGCACGAAGGCCTGGATGGTGCCGCCAAAGCCGCCACCGTGAATACGAACGGCACCGCGACCGTCGAGCACGTGCTCGGCCAGTGCCAGGGCATACATCGAGGGCTGCTCGGAGCCCAGCTTGGCAACGACATTCTGTAGGTACATGGCAGAGCTGGCGCCGGACTCGCGCGTCAGGACCAGGAACTGATCGATGTCGCCGGCGTTCAGAGCAGCCCAGCGCTTGTCGACCAGGCCGTTCTCGTACCAGTAGTGAACGGCGCGCAGGCAGGCGCGGTCGCCCAGCTTGGCGCGCAGCTCGGGGAGCTTGGCGTCAAAGTCGGCAACATCGACCTCGCACAGGCGTGCCTTGCCAAACTCGGCGGCGACGTCTTGCATCTCGCGCGGAACGGCAGCGTAATCGTCGGTGGCGGCCACGTGGTCGGCACCGACCTTAACGAGCACGAGCGCATAGCCGTGATCCTCAAAGTTGAGTTCGAGCTTCTGGGTTTTAGGCTGAGCCTGGTCCTCAAAGTCCATGTAGGCAAGGCCGCCCAGGCACACAGCGGCCTGGTCCATCAGACCGCAGGGCTTGCCATAGTAGTTGTTCTCGGTGCGCTGGCTCATCTGCGCGAGCGCGACGGGCTCGATGGCGGGTGCGCCCCAGAGGGTTTCCATGGCGCGACCGTACGCGGCCTCGACGGCGGCAGAGCTGGAAAGACCGCCGCCCGAGGGGACGGAGCAGGTAAAGGCAAAGTCGAAGCCGTGGGGCTCAACGCCAAGGGCTGCAATCTCGTGGGCCATGCCGCGGACGAGGCTTGCGGACGTGCCCTTCTCGGACTCCTGAACGTCTAGCGTGTCGAGCGCGATTTCAAACGTGGGATAGCCCTCGTCGGCTACGCGAACCTTGTTGGAATCGGTTGCCACGGCGATGCCGTCGACGGCGACATCGAGCGAACCGGCGATAACGTGGCCACCCTCGTGGTCGGTGTGGTTGCCGCTGATCTCGGAACGGCCGGGCGCGTGCACGTAGAGCACCTGGCGGTCGCCGATGGGGCCAAACTCCTCCTCGAACAGCTTGGTGAGCGTGGCGAATGTCTTTTCGTCGGGGGTGGTCATGGGAGTCCTTTCCTTGGCGCGCACGGGTGGGTTTTGCGTCGTTATGAGTACGTTAACAACTTGAAGCGGCATGAACCAAGTGTTCACGATACCGCACGTTACGGGCTATGTTAACGTACTCATAACACATCGCTTGTCACTTTTTGAGAATCTGGTAATCGGTAGAAATACAGCCGTGAACGGTACTGCCGTATGGACTTATAAAGCAGAAGAGATGCAGATAGAAAAAGTAGAGTACGTTAACATGCGTCCGACGATAGCGGGCCTCGGCGCGGGATGTATTTCTGCCCGGGCCGGCATTCACACTATTCAAATCTCGCAAGGGTGAAGGTGATCCTGTGGCAAGGCGCCCGTCCAACGATACAGGTACGCGTCCGGTCTCCATGGCCGACGTCGCCCGCGCTGCCGGCGTTTCGCAGCAGACGGTTTCGCGCGTCGCCAACGGCTTGCCCAACGTTAACGAGCAGACGCGCCAGCGCGTGCAGGCCGCTATGCAAGAGCTCGGCTTTCGTCCGAGTTATGCCGGTCGCTCGCTGCGCGACGGTCGCTACCATTCGGTCGGCCTGTGCGTCAACGATGTCACCAAGTTTGGCAACCTCTCAATGATCGATGGCATCGCCAGCGCTGCTCGCGAGCATAATTGCGCCATCACGCTGGTCGAGATGTCCAAGACCGAGGAATTCTCGCTTGCCGAGGCCACGCGTCGTATGGCCGCATTGCCGGTGGACGGCATCATCATCGGTATGAGTCGCATGGCGCCCGATTTTGAGACGTTCGATCCACTGCCGGGCATTGGCACGGTCATCGTTACCATGTATGCGCACCCGCGGGTGACCACGGTCGATTCCGACCATTACGGCTGCTCGCTGTTGCTTATGGATCACCTGTTTGAGCTGGGGCACGAGCAGATTCGTTATATTGGCGGCCCGTCGTTCTCGGTCGACGAACAATTTCGCCGCGCCGGTTGGCAGGATGCGCTCGAGCGTAAACACATCGAGCCGGCAGAGCCGCTCGAGGGCGACTGGTCTGCCAACAGCGGCTACGAGGCCGGCAGGTACCTGGCCGAGCACGACCGCACCATGACGGCGATCTATGCGGCAAACGATCAGATGGCAAATGGCGCGATTGCCGCGCTGCGCGATAGCGGTCTGCGCGTGCCCGAGGACGTAAGCGTGGTGGGCGTCGACGATTCGCTCGATGATTTTGTCGCACACAACGAGCTCACGACCGTGCGATTCGATCTACATCAGCGCGGACGCGAGGTGTTTGAGCATGCGGTTCCCGAGGCGGGTACGGCGGGCAAAACCGTTGCCATTCGTATTCCCGGCCAACTCATCATTCGACATAGCACGGCGATACCGCGCGCATAGTTTGTGCAGGTAAACGGCGGTATATTCCGCCTCAAAAACAATCGGTAAGGATGCTGACAGATAGCCGTGGCTATGAAGGCGAGTGCTATGATAGACGGGCTCTTTTGTCTATCTAGGAGGCTTTGCCTGATGGAGATCACCAAGGATATCCGCTACATTGGCGTCGACGATCACGACATTGACCTGTTCGAGGGCCAGTACGACGTGTCCGAGAACGGTATGGCATACAACAGCTACGTTATCTTGGGCGACAAGATCGCCGTCGCCGATTCGGTTGACGCTGACTTTGTCGACGAGTGGCTCGGCAACCTCGAGGCCGTGCTCGATGGTCGTACGCCCGATTACCTGGTCGTCCATCACATGGAGCCCGATCACTCCGCTGGTATCGCCGCCTTTATGGAGCGCTATCCCCAGGCCCAGATTGTGGCTAGCATGGGCGCCTTCCGCATGATGGTCAACTACTTTGGCACCGACTACCCCGAGCGCAAGATGGTCGTCAAAGAGGGCGATGTGCTCGACCTGGGCGGCCACAGCCTGACCTTTATCGGCGCCCCCAACGTTCACTGGCCCGAGGTGATCTTCTCCTACGAGTCCACCGACAAGGTGCTCTTTAGTGCCGACGGCTTTGGCAAGTTTGGCGCCAACGACATCGAGGATCCGGAAGGGTGGGCTTGTGAGGCTCGCCGCTACTACTTTGGCATCGTCGGTAAGTTCGGCAAGTTCGTACAGGCCGTCCTCAAGAAGGCCGCCGATCTGGATATCCAGATCATCTGTCCGCTCCACGGCCCCGTACTGACCGAGAACCTGGGCTATTACCTCGACACCTATAACACCTGGTCGAGCTACCAGCCCGAGGACAAGGGCATCACGATTGCCTATGCGAGCGTGTACGGCCATCTGAAGGCTGCCGTCGAGGAGCTCGCCGCAGCGCTTGAGGCTCGCGGCCAGAAGGTCTCCGTCTTTGACTTGGCTCGCGACGACATGGCCGAGGCCGTTGAGGATGCGTTCCGCTACGACCGTCTGGTGCTCGCCTCCATCACCTATCAGGGCGAGATCTTCCCGTGCATGAGCACCTTCATCCATACGCTCGCCGAGCACGCCTACCAGAACCGTACGGTAGCGCTCGTCGAGGCCGGCTCTTGGGCGCCTGCAGCTGCCAAGGTTATGACCAAGGAGCTCGAGGGCATGAAGGACATCACCCTGACGCAGAACAAGGTGACCGTGCTGGGCTCGCTCAACGACGCCTCGCGCGCTCAGATCGAGGCCCTTGCCGACGAGCTGTCCAAGTAGCGACACATTCACTTCTGATGCTCAACCACCACAAAGGAGACCTTTGTGGTGGTTTTTGTTTAAGCGCCGGCGATGAGGAGATTTGGGCGGGCGTTGTCGACGATCTCGGCGATTGAGGTGGCGACGGCATGATCGGGGTCATGGTCCATCACGATGGCGTCGACATCGGTCAGCTCGGCAAAGCGGTACATGCCGCGTCCGTTAACCTTGCTGGCGTCCATGAGGGCGACGCTTTGATGGGCCGCGGCGATCATAGCCGTTTTAGTCTCGGCCATCTGGGGAAAGTCGGTCGTAAAGCCGCAGCTGGGGACAAAAGCGCCAGGGCACATGACGGCAAGATCGGCATGGACCATTTGGAGCGCTTGCATAGTGAGCGGTCCGTACAAATAACGATGGCCTTTGCGCAACGCCCCGCCCAGCATGACGACATCGACTGAGGGCATGCTCTCGTCGATGTAATCGGCAATGGTAATGTCGGCCGTGATGACGGTGATGCCGTCGCGCTGATCGAGGAGCCGGACGAACTCGAGCGCCGTGGTGCCCGAGTCGACGAGCAACGTGTCGCCGTCATTGACGAGCTCGATGGCGCTTTGCGCGATGGCCTGCTTGGCGGCGACGTTGACGTTGATGCGGCGATCCTGCGTGGAGACGGTCAGGCGTTTGTGGAGCGATACAGCACCGCCATGCGTGCGGCGCAGCTTGCCTGCTTCGGCGAGCGCGTCCAGGTCGGCGCGGGCGGTGACGGAGGACACGCCAAAGGTCTGGGCGATTTCTGCTACCTGCACCGAGGCATTATGATCGAGCATCTCCATGATGGCGGAACGACGCTCGTCGGCGAAAGCTCGGGTTGTTGCGTGGGCCATATCTGCTCCATCATCGTCTGAAATTTGCAGGAATTGTGTTGACTCTATTTTCGTTCATTTTCTTTTTGAGTAAGAAAATACCTTTCGATTACTTATCTTTTCTATAAAAGAAAGACGCTGAACGCCCAAAATTCAATATCGAACATGTTCACTCGGCTCAAATTTCTTCCGTTTGCTTTTCAAAAATGACTGTATTGACCTGCATGGGCTCAATATCTCGCACGTGCAAAGCTGCTGAATTTCATACAATGAGCGCAGCAAAACGCAAGGTAAAACGCCTTGTGAACAACTACGCCCGATGTCCAGATGCGGGCGAGGGAGAGGAGCAAACGCTCATGGCACTTGTTACCACCGAAAAGATGCTCAAGGACGCTCAGGCCGGCCACTACGCTGTTGGCGCTTTCAACGTCGAGAACCTCGAGTTTGTTATGGCCGTTCTGGCCGCTGCCGAGGAGACCAAGTCCCCCGTCATCATGCAGACCACCCCGGGCACCATCAAGACCGCTGGTCTGGACTACTTCTACGGCATGGTCAAGGCTGCCGCCGAGCGCGCTTCCGTGCCCGTTGCCCTGCACCTCGATCATGGCGACGGCTATGACCGCTGCATGCAGGCTTTCCGCACCGGCTACACCTCCGTCATGATCGACGGCTCGCACGAGTCCTTCGAGGATAACATTGCCCTGACCAAGTCCGTCGCCGACGCTGGCCGCGCCATGGGTGTGCCCGTCGAGGCTGAGCTCGGCAAGGTTGGCGGCAAGGAGGACGACGGTCCCGCGGTTGAGGGCGAGAGCCCCTACACCGATCCGGCCGAGGCCAAGGAGTTCGTCGAGCGCACCGGCTGCACCTCCCTCGCAATTGGCGTTGGCACCAGCCACGGTGTGTACACGAGCGATCCGCACATCGAGCAGTCCGTGGTCAAGGCCATCCGCGACGCCGTCGACGTGCCGCTGGTTCTGCACGGCACCTCCGGTGTGCCCGATGAGCAGGTCGCCGAGGCCGTGAAGAACGGCATCTGCAAGGTTAACTACGCCACCGAGCTGCGTCAGGCCTACACCAAGGGCTTCATGGCCTACATGGCCGAGAACCCCGCCTGCTTCGATCCCAAGAAGCCGGCCAAGGAGGGCATGCGTGAGATCACCGAGCTGGTTAAGATCCGCATGACCAACCTCAACTCTGTGGGCAAAGCAGAGTAACAGCAAGGGTACTCTGATCCCACCGGACGGCTTGGGCGGGTCCCCGTACTTAGTTTCCAAAACGTCCTCGCGCATGAAGGCCCCCGTTGCCTCGCTTCTACGAAGCGTTGGCAACGGGGGCCTTCGCGCTGCGGAATGATTTTGGAAACTAAGTACGGGGACCCGCCCAAGCCGTCCTGCTCGATCGCCCTTGTGGCGTTAGGGCGGAAAGGATGGGGCGCGAGGGGCGCTTTGTTGATGAGGGGTTAGTATGCCCGGGCTTGGTTGGGGAAGGTTTTGTCTAGAGATGCTTGGAGCTTTTCGAACGATGCTCATAAGTTGTGGCTCTGGTCGGTTGAGCGTTTGGCTTTTGTGGTTGGGGAGTCGAGGAGGCCGTTTCTCTGTGTCGGGGGGAAGGAGAAAAGGTCTGCATGTGTTGGGGATGGCTGCTGTGCTGCGTCATTGGAAGAATGCATGCTTATGCGGCCTCCTCGATGTCCACCAAAAGGTTGCGCACGGGGTGTGCTGCTAGGTCCCGTGCGTTGGCAGTATTATGCCGCGGCTGCTGCAAAGAAGTGCTAAAGAAAGGCTTAATGAGGTTTGACGTTGCGATGAAACCGCAGGTAAAAGCTATCGAGTAACACTCTTGAAAGGTTTTGGGCTTAAGGGCTTTCTAAGGTTTGTGGCACGGATGTGGCTTGCTTGTGTGGGGCGTGTGGATGGCTCGTTCCTAGCGCTGCGGTGCGGCGGCGCGTACTTGTTCGATGACCTTTTCCATCGTGGCGTCGATGTGGTCTTTTTTGAGCTCGCATTCCCAGATGGTTATGGGCGTCCAGCCCATTTGAGTGAGTGCTGCCACGGCAGCGTGGTCGCGCTCGACGTTGCGACGGAACTTTGCCTCCCAAAACTCAACGTTGCGCTTGGGCTGGCTAAGGTTGCACTTGGGGCAGCGGTGCCAAAAGCAGCCGTTGACGAAGATGGCGATCTTGCGCCCGGGGAAGGCGATGTCGGGTTTTCCGGGCACCTTCCATTCCAGACGGTATCCCGTAAGGCCTGCGGCGCGCAGGCGCTGGCGAACGAGCAGCTCGGGCTTGGTGTTCGCACGCTTGTTGCCCTTCATGGACTTTTTGATGGCGGCGCGACGGCGCACGAGCTCACGCTCGTCAGCGGAAAGGTCCGAGGTGTCGATGCCGTCCAGCAGGCCGGGCTTGGGGCGCTTTTTGCTGCGGCGCCTGGCTTTGCGCTTGGGCTTGGTAACGGGCTCGTCGGCTGTGGTGGACTCGGTGTCGTTGGCGCCGTTAGCCTCAAGCCGATCTTCCTTCAACTCAATCAGGGCATCAATGAGCCCTTTGTCGGCGGGCATCCACTCAACGGTGGCAAGCGAGGTGCGCGGAATCCAGCGGATATCGAGCTGGCGGTCATGCTTCTGGGGTTCATCGGATTCATCGGCGAGCGAGCAGTAGTAGCACTCCATGGAGAGATGAAAATCGGGGTAGTCGTACTCAACGGTGTAGAAATCGCGCAGGTTGGTGACTTTTACCTGCAGCTCTTCCATGAGCTCGCGGCGCACGGCGTCTTCGGGCGTCTCGCCGCGCATGAGCTTGCCGCCGGGGAACTCCCAAAGTCCCTGCATGTCGCCGTAGCCGCGCTGCACGGCAAGCAGCTCGTCAGATCCATCCTTGCGAATGATCCCAGCGGCAACATGAACAGTCTTCAACAGGAGTCCTCTCTCAACATCAACACGTGACAGGGTAGCTACCCGTACCTTACACAACGGTAAGGCAAGCGTAAGCCATATCGATGGTAGCCGACTCGTCTTCTTGCGACTATAGATGCCGTAGACTAATCGCAAGAAAGGACTCGGTATGCAAACCACGCACATGGCGACCCCGGTACTGGAGGTCGCGCATCTCGAAAAAGTATATGGAGCGCTGGGCAACGTGACCCGCGCGCTTAACGACGTCAGCTTTACCGTCAACCGCGGCGAATTTGTTGGCATCATGGGCGCTTCGGGCTCGGGCAAGTCGACGTTGCTTAACTGCGTGTCGACCATTGATAGCGCCACGAGCGGCACGATCCGCATCAACGGGCAGGACGTGACGCGCATGAAGCAGGCCAAGCTCTCGCAGTTTCGCCGCGAGGAGCTCGGCTTTATCTTCCAGGACTCCAACCTGCTCGATACGCTCACGGCACGCGAGAACATCGCCCTGCCGCTCACCATTGCCCGCACAAACTCGGCAGAGATCTCGACCCGCGTGCAGGATGTGGCAGCGCGCCTGTCCATCAGTCAGGTGCTCGACAAGTATCCCTACCAGATGTCCGGCGGCCAGCAGCAGCGCGTTGCCGCGGCTCGCGCGCTCGTCACCGACCCCACCATGATCATGGCCGACGAGCCTACCGGCGCCCTCGACTCCAAAAGCGCCCGCCTGTTGCTCGAGAGCCTAGAGGCCCTCAACCGCCGCCTGCGCGCCACCGTGCTCATGGTCACGCACGACAGCTTTGCCGCCAGCTACACGAGCCGTGTGCTGTTTATCCGCGACGGCAAGATCTTCACCGAGCTGCGCCGCGGCGACACCGACCGCCGAGAGTTCTTCGACCGCATTATGGAGGTCGTTGCCATGATGGGCGGTGAGGGCTCCGATGCTCTGTAAACTCGCTTGGGGCAACGTCCGCCGCGCCGGCCGCGACTACCTCGTCTACCTTTTGACGCTCACCCTGGGCGTCACGGTCTTCTATGCCTTTAACACCATCTCGATGCAGGTCGACATCGCCGGAATCGATGAAGAGGGCTTGGCGCAGGTTATGGGCAGCATGCTCGGCGACCTGACGTACTTTTTGGCCGGTGTCATGGCCTTTTTGATGGTGTATGCCAATAACTTCATCATGAAACGCCGCAAGAAGGAGTTTGGCCTGTACCAGGTGCTCGGTATGGGGCGCGGGCGCGTCGCCACGATCATGGCGCTCGAGACCGTGATAGTATCGGTCGTGGCCTTTGTCGCCGGCATTGTGCTGGGTGTGGGACTCTCCCAGCTCATGACGTTCTTTACGGCCTCGCTCTTTAAGACACAGATCGCCAATTTCCACTTCTTTTTCTCGGTGCATGCGTTCAACCTGACCCTTGCTTGCATGCTCGTAATGTTTGTGTTCACGCTACTGCTGAACCTTCGCGCCGTGCGTCGTACCAAACTCATCGAGCTTATGGGTGCCGAGCGTCGCAACGAGAGCATCAAGACACGCAACCCCTGGATCGCGATTGCCATTTTTGCCGTGGGCGTGGTGCTTGTGGGCGTGGCCTATTACCGTCTGCTACGTGATGGGTTCCCGCTAACCGCGACGGACAGCAAGCTGCAAGAGGCCATGAACCAGTTTGGCATTACGACCGCTATGGTTACAGTTGGCACCTTTGCCCTGTTCTGGGGACTCTCGGGCATGCTCATCAAGCTGCTGCAGAGCCTGCGCGGCGTGTATTGGCGCGGCCTCAACATGTTTACCGTGCGCCAGCTTGCGGCCAAGGTCAACACGGTGTGCTTTTCGATGGGCGTCATCGCGATGCTCCTGTTTTTGGCCATCACCTCGGTGACGTGCGGTATGTCGATTGCCAACGTGATGAACGAAAACCTGGAGCGCTATAACCCTGTTGACGTGTCACAGACGTATGTCTATTACACGCCCGATACGCTCGACTACTACAAAGAGTACATCAATCCGTGTGAAGCCGATCGCATGGTGCTGGCCGATAGTACGGTCGATTTGTACTCCGCATGGCACGGCGATCCATGGCACGGCGATCGTAAGGGCAAGTCGGCGGACAACAACGACGAGACCGGCAAGAAGGTCAATATTGCCGATGTTGCCGGTGAGCATGTGCAGATCGATTCGTATCTGAGTTACCCGCTTGGCGGTTCGGATCCTTCGGTGACTCCAAGTGAAATGTGCAAGGCCATGGGCGAAAAGCTTCCCAAGGCGTTCGGGGGTAGCAATGCCGATACGATGGGTCTGTTTGTGACGCCGGCGAGCCAGTACAACAAACTGCGTCAGATGATGGGCGAGGAGCCGGTGCACATCGGTCACGACCAGTATCTGCTCACGTGTGATATGGGCGGCGAGCTGGTCGACCTGTACACCAAGTATATGGCTGGCGGCCATGCCCTTACCTTGGGCGGGCATACGCTCAAGCCCGCAACCGATAAGTCGGACGAAGATGCGGCGGCCATCGCCAACTCGGCGATGGGCAGTAATCCGGGTACCGTCGTCGTTGCCGACGAGCTGTTGTCCCAACTTAATCTGCAGCCGTATTCCAGTAGCCTGCTCGTTAACTACAAACAGGGGATGGATACGACCGAGGCAGACGAGAGTATTAAATACACTGTGCTCGACAATCTGCTCGTTGACGGCAAGGAGCCGGGGTCGTGGGGAACCTTCATCACACGCTCCGAGATGTACACGCAGGCAGCACAAATGAACGGTCTTATTAGCTACCTAGCCATCTACATCGGCTTTGTATTGGTTGTTGCATGCGCGGCGATTCTGTCGATCCAGCAACTCTCCAACGTGGCCGACGGCAGCCGCAGCTATCGTGTGCTGGCACAGATCGGCTGCGACGACCGCCAGATTCGCCATTCGGTGATGGCGCAGCAAGCGGTATTCTTCCTGTTCCCGCTGGCAGTGGGCCTGGCGCACTCCTTTGTGGCACTTAAGGTGATCATCGAGTTGGTGAGCATTTTCGGAAATATGAGCATTGGCGGCACCGTGGGCCTCACCTGTGCAATCTTCCTAGCAGCATACGGTGGCTACTTCCTGGTGACCTACCTCATGAGCACCGGCATGGTGCGAGCCGCCATAGCCACCCGCTACAGCGAGTAGCAAGCGGGCAAAATCGTCGCAAAATCAGAGGCGTATGACCGCCGCGAAGGGACCAGGGGCCCTTCCGCGGCGGTTTTTGCCTACCTGGTGCGTCTCAGATACAAGTGAGTAGACTTTTTTGAACCTGCCGAGCACATCGCGACAAATGTTCAATAAAATCGCAGGTCAGAGCCGTGGCATTTTGGGGCGTGCTCGGCCTCCTGCAAAAAGCCTACTCACTTGGTTTTTCTGCTAGAAGACCGCCACGAGGGAAGGCAACTCCCTTACGTCGGTTTGGACGTTTGCCCAGATAAAACCTGCCAAAATAAACCTGTCCCTTTTTGGCAGGTGGTTTCAGCTGAACGGCGGGCGGTGCGGCTTGTAGTCATTGGGGACGTTCTTAAACGACTAGTCAAACAAGAACGTCCCCAATGACTACCCCTGAGCCGCCATAGCCACCCGCTACAGTGAGTAACTCACCCAGTTTGGAATTATCGTAGGTTGAGCATAAGTCAGACACTATGACCCAATCCAGGGGCACGGAAACGACAGG
>CABVAC010000007.1 GCA_902496275.1 uncultured Collinsella sp.
ATCACCTTCGCCTAAGCGCGCAACACAAGCGATTGGTATGCGATGTGACAAAGGGACTTTCCCTTTGTCACATTTTTTGTATGAGGGGAGGTGTTGATATGGATGAGAACAAGATGGGATGGCGTGAGTATGCGCACTATGCCGAGATGTCGGTCGAGGAGTTGGCACGCGATTGCGAGGTTCAGGTGTTTCGCGCGACGGGCCCGGGCGGACAGGGCGTCAACACGACGGACTCGGCGGTGCGCATGAAGCATGGGCCCACGGGGATTACCGTGACGGCGCGCGAGAGCCGCAGTCAGTTCCAAAACCGTAGCAGCTGCCTGCGTAAGCTGCGCGCTGAGCTTGATCGTCGCGGGCGTCCACCGCGCCGACGCGTAAAGACCAAGGTGCCTCAGCGCTCTCGCCAGCGCAGGCTCAATGACAAGCACTTCAACGCCATTAAAAAGGCCAACCGTCGCAAGCCGGGCAGCGACGAATAGCTTCCTCATAAGTTGCGGTGAAATAGGGACTGTTTTGCGGCTTTAACTGCATAAACAGTCCCTATTTCACCGCAACTTATGGGGGGTTAGCGGGTTGGGTGCCAGACTTCGAGAGCGGCGGGAAGGACGTCGACCTCGATGCGCGAGGCGACAACGGGCTCGCCGTCGGCTTGGATGGGGTAGTCGGGCTCCTCAAAGGTGAGTGCGGCATGGCGGCAGCGGCGCATACGAACTGCTGGCAACTTGGTATGGTGGCCGTCCTTGGCCGAAAGAAACATAGGCAGGGCAACCGCGCGAGGGACAGGGCCGCAGGCGTAGCAGATGTCGAGTACGCCGTCGCAGGGGTCGGCATCGGGGCAGATGCGATAGCCCGAGCCATACGTGGGGCCCAGCTGAATCGCCATAACGATCGCCCTCACGCGCTCGGCGGGCGCGCCGTCAAAGCTGACTGTCATGGGGTAGTTGCGATAGCGCAGGCCAAACTGCTCAAGTCCCGAGAGGGTGTAGAGCGGAGCGCCCGTCAGGCCAGTCTTTTTGCGCAGTTCGGTGGTGCCAAGGCCGATGGCGGCATCGATGCCGACCGAAAGCGTCTGGTCGTAGTACTCAACGGTAGCCTCGCCGCTGCCGCATGCGGGGTTCCATGAGCGAATCCGCCCGATGTCCTGACGCTGCAGCTCACAGGTGAGCAGCGCGCCAAAATTCTTGCCGGAGAAATCTTCGATGCCGAGCGTCTGGGCAAAATCGTTGCCGGAGCCCACGGGCAGGACGGCAAGAGCGGGGCGGGCGTCCTCCTTTTGCGTCATAAGCCCGTTGACGACCTCGTGGATCACGCCGTCGCCGCCAAGGGCGATAACGGTGCGATAGCCCTGAGCCTGGGCGGCCAGCTCCTTGGCGTGTCCCATACGTTCGGTTAGCACCAGGTCAAACTGGGATGCGCGTGCGGTCATGTCCAAAAAGCGTTGCAGGCGCTCGGCAACTTCGCGCGCCGCACCCGACTGGGCGGCTGGGTTGGCGATGATGAGCGTGCGACCAAAATCAGTTGCGTGCATGGGGCGACTCCCGGCGTATGACGTTACGGTGCGGTCGCGCTCAGGTCGAATTGCCTCTGATTGTGGCTGCACGGCGATTATTTCATCTACTCTATCAGGTCGTTGTGGCGCTCGATAGCATCCGCTACCGTACCGCCCTCATCCACAATAAGCGAACGGCGCTTGGGTGAGATGATGCGCTGGGCGGGGTACACGCCGCGGTGGCCGCCGGCGAGATAGCTGATAAACGCCACGATCACGAAGAAGCCGGCGGCCGTGCCGTGGAACAGGTCGATGGCCATCATACAGGTGGTGATGGGCACGTTGAGGCCGGCGCAGAAGACGCCGAGCATGCCGAGAGCTGCCAGAAAACTGGGGTCGAGACCGGTGAGGCAGCCGATCCAGCCACCGAGTGCCGCACCGATACCAAACAGGGGCGTGACCTCGCCGCCTTGGAAGCCGGCGCCCAGGGTGAGCGCTGTGACGACCAACTTGATGGCTGCATCCGCCAGGGTGGTGTTGCCGGCAAATCCAGCGCCGGAAAGCCACGTGGAAAGGCCGGCGTAGTCCCAAGCGTCGAGGAGGGCATAGGCGGCCAAAACCACGAGTGCGCCTATAAGTGCGCGAACGAGGTAATTGGTGATAAAGCGACCGTACAGGCTCTTGACGGTTCGAACCGACCAGGCAAAGAGGCGTGCCGCCAGACCGAAGATGATGGCGCTGATAACAACGATGACGACTGTCTTGGGCGTCATGGCGGGAACGCTGGCGATGACATTCGCCTCGTACTCGGTACCCAGGGCGAGTGATGTAAAGTAGCCGGTAAACGAGGCGACCAGACAGTAGATGCCCGCGGTGTAGTCGATCTTGCCGATAAAGCACATCTCCATGCCAAAGAAAGCTCCGGCAAGGGGCGAGCCGAATACGGCGCCAAAGGCCGACGAGATGCCGGCGAGCATGAGGTCGTGGTGATCATGCTTTTTGAGGTGGGCGAGGCTCGAGATGTTGCTGGCGATGGTGCCGCCAATCTGAACCGCGGCTCCCTCGCGACCGGCCGATCCGCCCGTTAGGTGCGTGAGCGTGGAGCAGACGAAGGTGAGGACGGCCATGCGCATATGGATGAGGCGTGTGCCCAGAGCGGAGTCGATGACCAGGTTGTTACCGCGTTTGGCGGCAAGACCGTGGTTTTTGTACACCCATGCGGTGGCAACGCCCACAACGGGAAGCAGTGCGTAAATCCACGCATGGTGTTCGCGATAGTCGGTGGCGATATTCAACGAGGCCAAAAACGCCCAAGCGGCGACGCCCATGGCGAGCGAGACGATGACGACGAGTACGAGCAACTTGGCGCTCGCGAGTAGGTTGCGGGCGTTGCGGCGCGTGTCGGCAGCCAAGAGCTGCTCGGAGCGGGTGAGCTGATGCCTGCCTGCCATGATGACGTCGTTCAGGGAGAAAAAGCCGCCGTCGTCGAGCGGCTGGGAATGATCCTGAGCCTCGTTTGCGCTTTCGGGTTTGTCGTTATGAGCCATACGTTCCTCTTTTAGGTTGCAACGCAAGCATTATAGAACGCGGTAAACGCGACGAGCCGGTGGCTTGGTTTCCATTCTGTTTCGCGGCTTGCGGCCGACAGGTGTATTTGCGGGTACAGGCCAAATCGCGGTCGCGCGTCGGGGATTATACTGAGACAAGCATAAAGAATCGGCGCTCCTGTTGTGCGCCGTGGCATTAAGAGGTGCATATGGCAGAGAAACTCATTCCGCTGGAGGACGCGCAGTCGATTGTTCTGTCGCACGTTGCTCCGACCAATCTCGTAGAGATTCCCGTGTGGCAGGCGGCTGGTTTTCCCTTGGCCGAGGATGCTGTGGCCGATATCGACATTTCGCCGTTTGCCAACAGCGCTATGGACGGATATGCCGTGCGCTCGGCGGACTTGGCGCAGGCGTCTGGTGAGACGCCGGTGACGCTCGACGTTATCGGACACGAGGCTGCGGGCCATGTGTTTGAGGGTGCTCTTGGCCCGGGCGAGACGGTCCGCATTATGACAGGCGCGCCGGTGCCCGAGGGTGCCGACGCCGTAGTGAAATACGAGATCGTCGAGGTGCTTGACGGCGATGGCAACGAGGGCTCGCACGTCCGCTTCTCGGCGCCGGCCAAGGTGGGGGAGAACGTTCGCTCTGCCGCCGAGGAGGCCCATGCCGGCGATGTTGTGATACACGCCGGCGAGGTCGTGGCTCCGGCGGGCGCGGGCCTGCTGGCAAGCGCCGGTTACGCGAGCGTGAAGGTGCACGCTGCCCCACGTGTGGGCATCATCTCGCTGGGCACGGAATTGGTCGCACCGAGTAAAGTACCGGCGCGCGGTCAGATTCGCGATTCCAACTCCTCGGCGTTGATGGCCGAAGCACTCGATGCAGGAGCCGAGCCCGTGTTCTACGGCATTGCGTCTGATGATGAGCAGGCGATTGCCGAGCTCGTGCATCGCGCGGTGCAAGAGTGCGATTTTGTCATTACGAGCGGAGGCGCCTCGGCGGGCGATTACGACTATGTGACGGCACTCGTCCGGCGCGAGGGCGAGGTGCTGTTCGATCGCATCTCGATGCGTCCGGGCAAGGCCATCACGTTTGGCTTGCTCGGGGGTAAGCCCTACCTGGGGCTTTCAGGCAATCCGGCTGCGGCGTATGTGGGCTTTGAGATGCTCGCCCGTCCGGCGATTCGCAAGATGCGCGGCTTTGCCGAGGGTCCGCGTCCCGTGCAGCAGGCGACGCTCACACACGGTGTGAAAAAGCGCCAGGACCGACGCTTCTTCGATCGCGCCACGGTTTTGCGCGACCCCAAGACCGGTGAGCTGATGGTGACCGAGGCCAAGACGCAGAATTCGGCGCTGCTCGGCACGATGCAGCGGGCCAACTGCCTGCTGCGTATTGACGAAGGACCGTGCGAGCTCAAGGCGGGAGATGTCGTGGACGTTGTTCGCGTCGACCTGCCCGAGGGCACCGTGTTGTAGGAGGAATGCTGTGGAGTTGAAGATATCGATTGTGACGTGCTCGGACACGCGTGATCTTGCCCAGGACGAGGCTGGAGCCGCACTCGAGGAACTTATCGAGGCACAGGGCTGGACGGTCGCCTCACATGTGGTCGTGCGCGATGACGTCAGCGAGATTGGTGATGCCATTGTGGAAGCCGCCGATGAGTGCCACGCCAATGTCGTGCTCACCTGCGGCGGCACGGGGCTTTCGATGCGCGATGTGACGCCCGAGGCGACGCGTGCCGTCTGCGACCGCGATGTGCCGGGTATTGCAGAGGCGATTCGCGCGTACTCCATGACCAAGACGCGCCGCGCCATGCTCTCGCGCGCTATTTGCATGCAACGAGGTCATACACTTGTCGTTAACTTTCCCGGTTCTACGAAGGCCGCCCGCGAAAGCTGGGAGGCCATAGCAGACCAGCTGGAGCATGCGGCTCAGATGACAGCGGGCGGCGGACATACCAACTAAGCGGTTTACCTGCGGCGGGGCGACCTGAACGGCTGCTCCGCCTTTGTTTTCCACCGAAGCGACGCCGAGGTGCACGCTAACTCGAAACTATATTCTCTGACGAGAATAATTTCTCACTATCATTATTCGCGCGAAAGTATAATCTGATTGCAGGTTATAGCCCGCGGTGGGGTACCCGGGCACAAGGTCCGAAAGGGTTGAATATGTTCGATATGGTTTCCCGTCGCGGATTCGTCTCGCTTTCTGCTGTCGCCGCTGCCGGCCTTGGTCTTGCCGGCTGCTCGGGCAACAATACGTCCGAGCCGGCCGGATCCGATGCCGGTTCTGCTAAGGCATCTTCCAAGAAAGCTGTCGAGCTGCAGGTCTTTGCCGCCAACTCGCTCGAGAAGGCTCTGCCCGAGGTTCAGGAGCTTTATACCGACCAGACCGGCACCGCCTTTGCCGACACGCAGTTCAAGGCCTCCGGCGACCTCGTCGAGCAGATGCGCGCCGGTGCCGCCGTTGACGTGCTCATCACAGCCTCCAAGGGCACCATGGATGACGCCGAGGCCGCCGAGCTCGTCGACGCCGACACCCGTGAGGATATGTTCGTCAACGACCTCGTGATCATTCGCGCCGAGGGCTCCGACACCAAGGTCGAGGCCATTGCCGACGTTGCGAACCTGGAAGGCATGATTGCCATTGGCGACGCCAAGACCGTTCCCGCCGGCAAGTACGCTAACCAGGCCCTGGCCTCCGTGGGCCTCTACACCGGCATCGAGGGCGACGACGGCGAGTATGCTCCCGAGATCGCCGACAAGGTCGCACTGGCCGATAAGGTCGGCACCGCTGCCGCCTACGTCTCTACAGGCGACTGCGTGGCCGGTTTTGTCTACAGCTCCGATATCTTCCGCTACGACGGCATCGAGGAGGCCTTCGTGTGCCCCGAGGATTCGCACAAGCCCATCGTGTACCCGGGTGCCGTTGCCGAGAGCTCCGAGCATGACGACGAGGCCAAGGCGTTCATCGACTTCTGTCTGACCAACAAGAAAGCTCAGAAGATTTGGGCCAAGTACGGCTTTGAGCTTTCCGAGTAGTGCGGCTTGGCGCGATAATTCCATCGTTTTGTGTCTCACTCCGTCCTTGTATTCGCTTGGAGCTTTTCGTGCTTAATAGATTCCGCATGCTTGTCGCCTGTGCTTTGACCTTCGCGCTTTGCTGGGTGCCGGGATTTGCGTTTGCTGGGGACGCTGAGGACGGAGCCCAGGTTGCCGCGACCGCTCATGGGCTTTCCTATGGGATCGAGGGTTTTGAGCGGTTGGCCAAGGGGACCGCTCGTGCCATGGAGGGCCAGCCTGAGGGCTACCGGTTTCCCGTTGACGAGGACGTGGACCTTGTAGTGGCGCCCGCTGCCGATCGCGTTGTGGTGTGGATATCCTCCAAGGCGGTCGAGAAGTATGGATTGGATCCGCAGGACAACGAGTGCGTATCGGGTCTCAAGGCCCTCGTCTGTGAGCTCGACAGCGCAAACTGCATGGGAGGTGCGCAGCTAGGGGACGTGGATCTTCCTTGGTATGTCACGGCGGAAACAACGTTTGATGCCGGCGGGTATACCTATGGCTTTGACGAGCGTGGTGCGGATGGGGGCCGCTATGTTGTGATTGCATCGGCCTCGGGTGATGCCAAGGGCGGCGCGCGTTGGCTTGATAGCGCTCAAATGGTAGAAGCATCGTCTGTCGTGATGCGGGATGAGCAGGGGCCCTTGACCTCTCTGGCTTCCTTTTTGGGCGACATCGACTATCGCCCGTTTTGGGTGTCCATAAAAACGAGTGGCCTTGCCCTGCTGATCTCCTTTGCGCTGGGCCTGTTCGCCGCGTGGAAGACTATGGGTACCTCGAGTCGCATCAAGGGCCTGCTCGATTCGGTCTTTACGGTTCCTATGGTGCTGCCGCCCACGGTCTGCGGCTTTCTGCTCCTCATGCTGTTTGGCCGCTCGACCGGGGTGGGCCAGTGGCTCATTGCGCACGGCATCTCGATCGTCTTTACCTGGCCCGCGGCGGTGATCTCTGCCGTCGTCGTGTCGTTCCCGCTCGTCTATCGTACGGCGCTCGGAGCCTTCGAGAGCCTCGACACGCAGATGCTCGATGCGGCGCGCACGCTGGGCTGGTCCGAGCGTCGCATCTTTACCAAGCTTATGATGCCGCTCGGCTGGCCCTCGATTGCCGCCGGCACGGTGCTTGCCTTTGCCCGCGCGATGGGCGAGTTTGGCTGCACCCTGTTCTTTGCGGGCAACTACGCTGGTATTACGCAGACCATTCCCATCGCCATCTACTTTGAGTGGATGGGCGGCAACACGTCCGTGGCCCTCTTTTGGGTCGTGGTCGTAATTGCGTTCAGCTTCCTGGTCATCCTATTCATCAACATGTACACGGCGCATTCGCAAAAGTACCGCGAGCACGGCCTGTCCCGCGCAGAGCGCAAGCAGGCCAAGCCGCTGGGCGGCCAGGTCGATTCGCTCGACCCAGTCGGCGGCGATGCGCTGCGTATCGATCGCGAGGCGTTGGCCGAGCTTATGCGCGATGATGCCGCTTTGCAGGGAGGTCGATAGGCCATGTCGCTCGTTCTGGATATCAAAAAGCGCTATCCCGGGTTTATGCTCGACATGCAGCTTGAGGCCGGCGAGGAGCGTGTGGCGCTGCTGGGCGCCTCGGGTTGCGGCAAGAGCTGTACGCTGCGCTGCATTGCCGGTGTGGAGGCGCCCGACGAGGGCAAGATCGTTGTCAACGGCGTGACCTTTTTTGACTCGGCGGCGGGCATCAACCTGTCGCCTCAGGAGCGAAAATGCGCCCTGTTGTTCCAAAACTATCAGCTGTTTCCCAACATGACGGTGGCCGATAACGTATGTGCCGGTGTAAAGGGCGCGGGCGACGCCGCGGCGCGCAAAAGGCTGGCCGAGCGCTATCTGGGCATTTTCGGTCTGGCTGATTTCGCCGACCGCTATCCCGCGCGCCTCTCGGGCGGCCAGCAGCAGCGCGTGGCGCTCGCGCGCATGGTGGCGGCGCACCCGGGCATCTTTATGTTCGACGAGCCCATGAGCGCACTCGATTCCTATCTTAAGAGCGCGCTTGAGCAAAACATGCTTGACCTGTTCGACGTATGCAACCGCACCGTGCTCTACGTGAGTCACGATATCGACGAGGCGTGCCGTCTGTGCGAGCGCATCTGCGTTATGCATAACGGGCATGTGGAGGAGATCAGCTCCGTCGAGGACGTGGTCCGCCGGCCGCAAACCTTGGCCGCGCTGCGCTTGACGGGCTGCAAGAACACGAGCCGGGCGCGCAAGATCGGCGACGAAGAAGTTGAAGCCCTCGACTGGGGCATGACCTTTAACGTGGGTCGCGAGGTTCCCGATAATGTGGAGTACCTGGGCATTCGCGCAAGCTACTTCCATGTTGACAATCGCGCTGAGCGGGGTCGCAACAGCTACGACCTGCACGTGGCGCGCGTGAGCGACTCGCGTTTTGAGCGCCTGGTGCTGTTGGATGCGCCGCGGGCCGATGCGCCCACCCGTCTTCAGTGGAAGGTCAACAAGGTGAGCATGCCTGTCGACGAGCTGCCGCAAGCAGGCGAGACGCTGCGCATGCATTTTGATGCCAGCAGGATCCATTTGGTTTGTCGATAGCGCTGGGTAATGCCGTCGGGGTATAAGCCTCGGCGGTTTTGTTTGCCGTTCGCTGAATGAGAGATGACAAACTCTTATTAATCAAGATAATAATTTATTAAACGACGGCACACGATGCTGTCGTACGAATGTCAACGGTGTTCGCATGGTCGATGACCGTTGATATAGTTGACATCAACTGGTTAAGGAGGGTGCGCACATGCCGCAGACGACATACATTTGCCGCGTTGCCGCGCGTGCCCTATATATCGCTCGGAGCCGCATATGAGCAGGTATGTTCACGGCTCCGGGAGAGACGACGCACAACTAAATAATCGACCGCAAAGCAGGTTCCCTAAAATTCCGGGTTTAGGCGCGGCTGGGTTTTCGCCATCCACCGTGCAGCAATACCGTAGCTATTCATTTTTGGTTCGAGAGGGGAACCGTTATGGCTGAAGAATTCGATTTCCATCCGATGTGGGAGAGCCTCGGCATGAATCTTGCCGACCACGATATGCTGCTGGGCGCCGTGGGCCAGATGTACGGGGACATGTTCCTGTCGCAGAACAACCGTCCCAAGTCAACGTCCTACCTGGACTTTGTGGCCACCAACATCCACAGCGGCCGTATTAAGGAGATGCTCGACAAGAAGGAGGCCGGCGAGGCCACCAAGATCGTGGGGTCGTTCTGCGTGTACGTGCCCGAGGAGATCGTGCTTGCCTGTGACGGCATTCCCGTTGGTCTGTGCTCGGGTGCCGACTGGGCAACCGATAAGGTCGAGGAGCACCTGCCGCGCAACACCTGTCCGCTCATCAAGAGCTTTGCCGGCTTTAAGCTGGGCGAGGTCTGCCCCTACATTGAGTCGAGTGACCTGGTGGTAGGCGAGAACACCTGCGATGGCAAGAAGAAGGCCTACGAGTTCTTTGCAACGCAAAAGAACATGTACGTCATGGTTATTCCCAACGTGCACGACGAGTCTACGCTCGTGACCTGGAAGGCCGAGGTCAAGAAGCTCGCCGCCAAGATCGAGGAAGAGTGCGGCGTCACGATTACGCCTGAGCGTCTGAAGGCCGCCATCCACGCCGTCAATGAGAAGCGTCGCGCCCTGCAGCGCCTCGCTGCCACGCGCGCTGCCGACCCGGCGCCCATCAGCGGTCTCGACAGCCTGCTGACCGTTCAGGCCGCCTTTATGGACGACACGCCGCGTCTGACCGGAGCCATTAACGATATGGCGGCTGAGTGCGAGCAGCGTGTCGAGGCCGGCGAGGGCGTGGCGCCCAAGGGGACCAAGCGTATCCTGTACACCGGCACGCCCATGGCCGTGCCCAACTGGAAGCTGTTCAACCTCATCGAGAAGGCCGGCGGCGTTGTGGTGGGCGAGGAGTCCTGCACGGGCTCGCGCTACTACAAGGATCTGGTTGACGAGTCCGGTGAGACGGTCGACGAGATGCTCGATGCCATCGCCGAGCGCTACTTTAAGATCAACTGTGCCGTCTTTACGCCCAACGACCAGCGTATGAAGGATATTGTCCAGATGGCCAAGGACCTGCATGCCGACGGCATCGTCGACGTGGCCCTGCAGTTCTGCACGCTTTACGAGATGGAGTCGTTTGTCGTGGAGAAGGCCGCCGAGGAAGCCGGCATTCCGTTTATGCACATCACGACCGACTACGCCGGCGAGGATGCAGGCCAACTGCAGACGCGCATTGAAGCTTTCTTGGAAACCATTTAGGACTATCCGCCCTGGCGGCTTCCCTAGGCGCCCTATCTTGCCGTTCAAACCGTCGCTTGCGTACCAAAGTATGCGGCGCTTCTCTTTCACGGCAACCTCGGGCACTTGGGAAAGCCGTTTCCTTGGTTGGTTGAAAGGTTTGTTAAGGAGTTATATGTCGGAAAATAATGAGCAGCCGTTGCCGTCCACGTTTGAGGAGTTCAACGAGCAGCGTAAGGCCGCGTTTATTCGCGTTAAGGATTACAAGCAGGCCGGTAATCGCCTGGTCGGCTTCCTGTGCAGCTATACGCCACTCGAGATTATCGATGCCGCGGGGGCTGCGAGCGTGGCGCTGTGCGGCACGTCCGACGAGGTGATTCCCGAGGCCGAGAAGGTGCTGCCGGCAAATCTCTGCCCGCTCATCAAGTCGACCTACGGCTTTGCTTACTCGCAAAAGTGCCCGTTTACGTACTTTAGCGACATGGTCATCGGTGAGACAACCTGCGACGGCAAGAAGAAGATGTACGAGCTACTCAACGAGCTCAGGCGCACGCACATTCTGCATCTTCCGCAGGGTCGCGATCGCGCCTACGAGCGCGAGGGCTGGTACGAGGAGTGCCGCCTGCTCAAGGAGGAGCTCGAGGGCTTCTACGGCATCACGATTACCGATGACGACCTGCGCGCCGCCGTGCGTCGTCGCAACCGCCTGCGTGCGGCCCAGCTCGAGATGTTTGCGCTGCAGGCCAACCAGCCGGCGGCCATGAGCGGCGTCGATCTGATGAGCACCATGTTTGCCGGCACGTTCAGCTTTGATATCGAGGCCTATACACAGCAGCTGGAGCAAAAGGTCGCCAAGCTGCGTGAGGCCTACGACGCGGGCGAGCGCCCGGTCGCGGCAGATGCCAAGCGCATTCTGATCACCGGCTGCCCGGTGGGCGGCGTGATTAACAAGATCGGCCGTACTATCGAGTCCAACGGCGGCGTGGTCGTGTGCATGGACGACTGCTCGGGCGAGCGCACGGCGGCCATGATGATCGATCCGGAGGCTCCCGACATCCTGCGCGCCATCGCCGACCGCTATCTGGATATCAACTGCTCGGTCATGACGCCCAACGACGGTCGTATGAAAAACACGCTGGCCATGTGCGAGAAGTATCACGTCGATGGCGTGGTAGAGAGCGTGCTACAGGCCTGCCATACCTTCAACGTTGAGAGCGCGCGCATGCAGGAGGCCGTCGAGGGTGCGGGTATTCCGTACATGAAGATCGAGACCGATTACAGCAATGGCGACATGGGTCAGATCGAGACCCGCATCGCCGCCTTCATCGAAACCCTCTAGCTTCCTCAGGCACCGGATCTTGCCCCTCAAACCGTCGCTTGCGTACCCAAAGTACGCTGCGCTCCTCTTTCGGGGCAATCTCCGGCACCTGAGAAACCTAGAGCTAAGGCGCCTGAACGCGCCGCTACCTTTGATGTTTAGATTGGGAGAGAGCCATGATAGGGATCGGGATCGATATCGGGTCTACGGCGGCTAAGGCCGCTGTGGTCGACGGGGAGGGTTCGGTGGCGTGGACGTGCGTGCAGCCAACCGGGTTCTCCTCGGTCGATGCTTCCGAACGGCTGCGCGAGGCGCTGGCAGCGGCCGGCTATGACGTGGCTGCCGACGACGTGCGCGTGGTCGCGACCGGCTACGGTCGTGTCGCCGTGCCCTATGCGCACAAGGTCGTGACCGAGATTACCTGCCACGGTACCGGTGCCGTGCGCCTGTTTGGCGATCACGGCACCGTGATCGACGTGGGCGGTCAGGACACCAAGGTCATTCAGCTTAAAAGTGGCCGAGTGGCCAAGTTTGCCATGAACGACAAGTGCGCCGCCGGCACGGGGCGCTTTTTGGAGATCATGGCCGACCGCCTAGGTATTTCCCAGCAGCAGATGGCCGATCTGGCACGTTCCGGCGAGCCTACCAAGATTTCCAGCATGTGCACGGTGTTTGCCGAAAGCGAGGTCATCAGCCTGATCGGCCGTGGCGAGCCGCGCGAGAACATTGCGCGTGGCGTGATCGACAGCGTGGTCTCGCGCGTGGCGACCATGGCCGGGCAGGCCGCGGGCGCCCCGTACTACCTGACCGGTGGCCTGTGCGAGAACGCCTTCGTGGTGGAGCGGTTGGGCGAGCTACTGGGGTCGTCGGTGACCACCTCGCCCCAGGCTCGCTTTGCCGGCGCCATCGGCGCGGCTGTCCGCGCCGCCGCCTTGGCCTAGGGGTGTACCGCGACATGCGCATCCTCAATATCTCGGCGCAAAAACCAGATAGCACCGGCAGCGGCACCTACCTTGCCGCGCTCGTGCGCGAACAGATCGAGACGGGGCATCGCGCCGCCGTGCTTTGCGGCGCGGCACCGGGTGATACCCAAGGCGAGCTGGACCGGCGTGCTGCCGTGTTTGCCGTACCGTTCGAGTCGCCCGAGCTGCCGTTTCCCATCTGCGGTATGTCCGATGTCATGCCCTATCCCTCCACACGCTATCGTGATCTGACGCCTTCGATGCTCAAGGCATTTGAGCGGGCATTTGCTGCTTTAATCGATCGGGCGGTGGCAGAGTTTCGGCCCGATCTGGTGCTCTGCCATCACCTGTATCTGGTGACCGCATTGGCGCGCGAGTGCGTCCGGGGCGTGCCGGTTGTTGCCGTGTGCCATTCGACCGACCTGCGCCAGCTGCGTTCGCATGCGCTCGAGCGCGATCGCATCGTAAGTGCGGTTCGTCGGCTCGATGCCGTCTTTGCGCTCCATGCTGAGCAGGCTGAGCAGATTGGCCTGGTGTGCGGCGTCGATGCCGATCGCATCCACGTGATTGGGACGGGCTACGACCATCGCGTCTTCTGCCGCGACGCAAGCGTGGCGAGGCAGCCGGGATCGCTTGTGTACGTGGGCAAGATTTGTTTTAAAAAGGGCGTAGAGTCGCTGGTTCGAGCCGTGTCATTGCCGATTGACGATGACGTCCGCCCATCTGGCTTGGTACTTGTGGGCGGCCGCGGGGACGATGCCGAGTACGCGCGTATCGAGCGCTTGGCCGCGGCCTCGGATGTGCCGGTGACGCTGGCGGGGCGCCTGGATAGCGATGAGCTCGTGCGTGCCTACCGAAGTTCCGATGTCTTTGTGCTGCCTTCGTTTTACGAGGGTCTGCCGCTCGTGACGATCGAGGCCCTCGCGTGCGGCTGCAAAGTTGTGGCGACCGATTTGCCCGGCGTTCGTCCCTGGATGGAGGCGATGCTTCCCGGTGCTCCCGTGACGTGGGTGGCGCCGCCGCGTATGACGGATGTCGACACGCCCGTGGCGGCCGACCTTCCGTTGTTTGAGCGCGCACTGGCAGATGCTATCGCGCAGGCGCTTGCGGCGCCGCCTTCGACGTTCGAGCCGTCGGCGGTCTCTTGGGAAGCGTGCCTGGGGCGTATACTTAAAGTCGTTGATTTGTTGGAAGGGGGTTCGTATGGCTAAAGACACCGTGAGGCTCACGTCCATGACTGCCGCGAGCGGTTGAGCCGCTAAGTTGGCTCCCGGAGCCCTCGCCCAGGTCCTGGGCGACTTGCCCAATGTGCATAACGACAACCTGCTCGTGGGGTTCGATACCTCCGACGATGCGAGCGTCTTTCGCGTTGGCGATAACTTGGGCCTTGTGCAGTCCATCGACTTCTTTCCGCCGATGGTCGACGACCCGTTTCTGTTTGGCCAGATCGCTGCGGCCAACTCGCTGTCGGATATCTACGCCATGGGCGGGCGGCCGAGCCATGCCATGAACCTGCTTTGCATACCCAGTTGCCTGGGCGTAGAGGTTGCCGGCCAGATTCTGGCGGGCGGCGCCGATAAGTGCGTCGAGGCGGGTTGCTCCATCGCGGGCGGCCACACCATCAACGACGACGAGCCCAAGTACGGTCTGTCCGTGAGCGGTTTTGTGCCACTCGACCGCATGCTCGCCAACAGCGGCGCGCACGTGGGCGATGCGTTACTGCTGACCAAGGCGGTTGGCTCGGGCATCATCACTACGGCCATTAAGGGCGAGCTCATCGAGCAGGACGAGGCCGCAGCCATGTTTGACTCGATGCGCACCCTCAACGAGGCACCGATTCGCCTGGCCGAGGGACTTGAGCTTCACGGCTGCACCGACATTACGGGCTTTGGTCTGATCGGGCACGCGTGCGAGATGGCCGAGGGCTCGGGCGTGCAGGTTGAGCTTGCATCGGGGGCGGTGCCGCTCTTTGACCAGGTGCTCGACATGGCGCGTCTGGGCATTATCCCCGCGGGCTCCTACCGCAACCAGGACTTCTTTGGCCCGCGCGTGGCGGCCGACGAGGACCTGGAGCCGGGCATGCTGGATGCGCTGTACGATCCGCAGACCTCGGGCGGTTTGCTTATTGCGGCGCCCGCGGCGGATGTGGATGAGCTTGCGCGTCGTCTGCATGCCGAGGGGCGCGTTGCCGCCGTCGTCGGTCGCGTGTGCGAGCCGGTGCCAGGCGGTCCTGCCGTCCACGTTGTCCGTTAACGACACGTTTATTGAGCTATGTACCGTTCTAAAACGATTTATTCGAAAGGAAAAACTATGTCTACCAAGATTGAAGTCAATGCCATGGGCGATGCCTGCCCGCTGCCCGTCGTCAAGACGCTCAAAGCCCTGAAGCAGCTCGATGGCGAGGGCACAGTCGTGACCTCGGTCGACAACGAGACCGCCGTCAAGAACATATCCAAGATGGCGCAGGAGAAGGGCTGCACGGCCTCGGTCGAGAAGGTTTCTGACGCCGAGTGGCATGTGACCGTGGCGACCTCTGGCGCCGTTGCCGTTGCGGACCCCGAGCAGGATGGCGCTGCCTTCTGTGATGCCAGCGCCGGCAAGGGCAAGCTCGTCATTTCCGTCTACACCGATTGCATGGGCCGTGGCGACGACGAGCTGGGCCACAAGCTCATGAAGGCCTTCATCTTTGCCGTGACGCAGCAGGAGGAGCTGCCCGCGACTATGCTGTTCTACAACGGCGGTGCCAAGCTCACCGTCGAGGGCTCTCCGGTGCTCGACGACCTGAAGGGCCTGGCCGAGCAGGGTGTCGAGATTCTCACCTGCGGTACCTGCCTCGATCACTATGGCATTAAAGACCAGCTTGCGGTGGGCGAGGTCACCAACATGTACGTGATTGTGGAGAAGATGGAGCAGGCCGTGCGCGTCGTGCGCCCGTAGTGTATTGGTTGGAGTTGCCATGAGGGAGAAGAGCCCGGCGCTTGTCATCACGTTTCCCACCACGGCGGCCGCCATGGGCTGCGAGTCCCTGTGCATCGAGCGCGGCCTTCCCGGGCGAACGATTCCCGTGCCCGGGGAGGTCGCTGCCGGCTGCGGTCTGGCGTGGAAGGCGTTGCCCGCAGATGAGGAGCTGCTACGCGGCGAGCTTGCCGCGGCGGGCATTCCCACCGAGGGCTTCACCGTGATCGATATGTGGGAGGTCGTGCGATGATCTACCTGGATAACGCGGCGACGACCATGCACAAGCCACAGACGGTCATCGATGCCGTGACGCAAGCGATGTGTTCGCTCGGCAATGCCGGGCGCGGCGCCACGTCGGGTGCCCTCGATGCCGCTCGTACGATTCACGCTTGCCGTGCCAAGCTTGCGCGCCTTTTGGGTTGCCCGAGGCCGGACCATGTGTGCTTTACGCCCAACTCTACGGCGGCACTCAACACCGCCATCAATTGCGTGGTGCGCTCCGGCGACCGTGTGGTCACGACGGTGCTCGAGCACAACTCCGTGCTGCGTCCGCTCAACCGCCTGGCGGTTGAGCAGGACGTTACCGTTGAGCATGCGGGCTGCGACGCGAACGGCGTGCTCGACTACGACGAGCTCGAGCGGTTGGTCACGCCCGGTACACGTGCCGTGGTGGTGACGCATGCCTCCAATGTGACCGGCAACGCGGTCGACATTGCGCGCGTGGCGGCCATGTCCCATGCGGCCGGCGCGCTGGTGATAGTCGACGCCTCTCAGTCTGCCGGTACGGCGCGTATCGATATGCAGGCCATGGGGCTCGACATTGTGTGCTTTACCGGCCACAAGGGGCTCATGGGTCCGCAGGGAACCGGCGGCCTGGCCGTGGCTGAGGGCATTGACGTGGCTCCGTGGGCCATGGGCGGCACGGGCGTGCACAGTTTCGACCCACTGCAGCCGCTTGAGTGGCCCACGCGCCTCGAGGCGGGCACGCTCAACGGTCACGGCATCGCGGGACTTTCTGCCGGTCTCGACTTTATCGAGGCCCAGGGTGGGGTCGAGGCGATTGCTGCCCACGAGCGTGCGCTCGCTGATCGCTTCCTCGCCGGTGTTCGCGAAATTCCCGGCATTGCGCTCTACGGTGCGTTTGACCAGCCCGTGCGCTCGGCAATCGTCTCACTCAACGTGGGCGATATCGACTCTGCCGAGATCTCGGACGCGCTCATGCAAGGGTGGGGTATTGCGACGCGCCCCGGCGCCCATTGCGCTCCGCTCATGCACCGTGCGCTGGGGACCGAGCGCCAGGGCGTCGTCCGCTTCTCGTTTGGGTATTTCAACACGGACGAGGAAGTCGATACCGCGATTGACGCTTTGCGCGATTTAGCCTGCTAGAGCGTATATACTTGCGGGACGGGTGTTTTTGCCCGTCCCGTTTTTGTTTCGACCCGAAAGGTGGTCCCATGGCTTCATCCACCCCGCGCGGTCTGCGCTCCGACCATGTTGTCACCGTCGGCATCGCCCTGTTCTCGATGCTCTTTGGCGCTGGCAACCTCATTATTCCGCCGCTGCTGGCGCTGCAGGCAGGTTCTGCCACGCCGGTCGCCATGCTCGGCTTTCTGATTGCCGCCATCGGCCTGCCCGTCATGGGATTTATCGCCGTCGCGCTTGCCGGAACGGCGCGCGAGCTTGCCGGTCGCGTGCACCCCAAGTTTGGTGAGTTCTTTGTCGCGGCGGTGTATCTGGCCATCGGCCCGTGCCTGGCCATTCCGCGCACGAGCTCCACGGCCTTCGAGATGCTGGTGCCGCTGCTGCCCGAGGGCGTTTCGCTCGGCACGGCTCGCCTGGTCTTTGCCATCGGGTTCTTCGTGGTTGCGTTTGCGCTCACGCTGCGTCCGGGCGTCATCACGCGCGTACTCGGTCGCATTACGGGCCCCGCGCTTATCGCGCTCATCGTGCTGGTTGTGGGTGCTGCCGTGATCTCGCCGCTGGGACCGGCTGCCGCGCCTCAGGCTCCCTACGATGCGGCCGCTGCCGTGCAAGGCTTTCTGACTGGCTATCAGACCATGGACCTGCTCGCGTCGCTCGCCTTCGGCATCATCATCGCCGAGACCATCCACGAGCTGGGCGTTACCGATGACAAGCGCGTGGCCTTTGAGATTTCCCGCTCCGGTGTGATCGCCGGTGTGCTCATGGCCGTCATCTACTGCGGCCTGGCGCTTGCCGGCATGCAGCTCGGCACGGTCATGCCCGATGCCACTAACGGCGCCGCCATCCTCGCCCGCTCTGCCTCCATGCACTTTGGCCTTGTCGGCACGGTCGTGGTCTTTGCAATCTTTTTCCTCGCCTGCATGAACGTGTGCATCGGCCTCATCAGCTGCTGCTCGCGTTACTTCTGCGAGACGTATGTGGTCGAAGGGGGAGCGGAGGCTTCCGAGGAGGCTATGCGCCGTCCCTTTGCGATTCTCGCCTTTGTGTTCGCGGCGTTTTCGTGCGTGCTCTCCAACGTGGGCCTCGACATGATCCTCATGTTCTCGGTGCCCATGCTCAACGCCTTGTATCCCGTCGCCATCGTGCTGGTACTGATGGGCCTGGTGCACGGCTTTTGCGACGCTCATCCGCAGGTGTGGGTCTGGGTCGGCGGCGTGGTTGCCGTGCAGAGTGTGATCACCTCGGTTCGCGACGCGTTCCTTGCGGGCGCGTGGCTGCCGTTCGATGCATTGCCCCTGGCGGATATCGGTGCCGCGTGGGCGCCAGTCGCCGTGGTGGCGTTTGTGATCGGCCTGGCCCATAGTCAGTTTGTCGCACATTCGAGGAGCTAGGGTATCGTCGCTTGCACAGGCGCGAAGTCTCCCCTATAATTTCCTTCGCTTTGGGACACGCAAGGTTTAGACCTTAGCTGCTCAACACCTTCGGGACGTGGCGCAGTTTGGTAGCGCGCCTGCTTTGGGAGCAGGATGTCGCAGGTTCAAATCCTGTCGTCCCGACCATATCTTGCGGGCGTAGTTCAATGGTAGAACCCCAGCCTTCCAAGCTGATGACGCGGGTTCGATTCCCGTCGCCCGCTCCATAGGATAGTTTTAACGGCTTTGGCTCCATTTGGTGCCAGAGCCGTTTTCATATACATGCCGGGGACCCCACATCCCCTCCTAAGTTGCGGTGAAATAGTTCCTGGATTAGCCGCAAAAGCTGTTATCCAGGAACTATTTCACCGCAACTTATTGAGGCCGAGCGGGGTGGGTCGATGATGGGTTCTGTTATCGAGAAGATGAGGACAGCCGGTCAGGAGTCTGCGTAGGGTTTTGTGGTTGGTATACCGTAGCCGCGCATCATGGAGCCGAATGCTTTGACATCGTAGGTGTCTGAGAGCTTGAAATGAATGACGTTGTGGCCCATGGCGCGCAGGTTCGCGTCGCGCATGAGGGCAGCTCGATAGGTTTTTGCCGCAGTATGTTCCGGATCATTTTGGGACTCGTCCTCGAACTTGCCTAGTCCATGCAGCTCAGCCAGCATCCAAGAGCCGTTTGGCATCTGCCAGCCGTAATCTGCCAAATAATAGCCGGCGTTTCCCGGTCGAGTGATTTCAACCTGAAGTTCGGGTGCGGCAACTCCCGCCAGAATCATTGCCGCCCGTGCTTCGGATTCTCCACCGTTATCCGATCTGCCATCCATATGTTCAAAAACGTCAAATGCGCGCGCGATGCCATGCAGTCCGCGGCAGTTCGCTTGTGCATATGCACGCAATTCTTCACGCTCGACACCGTACTCACGAGCCAACCCGTCGACATAGCCTAGCGCATATCGAAAAGCGCTCGTTCGGGCGATGTCGACCACCGTGCGATATGGATCCGTTAACGTAAACGGGCCGAGCTGCCATACGTCGCCCGGCCGCCAGCGTCGGTATTCAACGAATTCGTACATATCGCGTCTGGTGGAACGCGGCAGCAGCACTTGCACCTTGTCGAGAAGCGAATATGCAGAACCGATGCCATAGAGCAGTGCCGCCGTTGCTCCACAAAACACGGCATCCGGTTCAACGACCGCAATAGCGGATGCCAATTGAAAGATGCGATCTTCGACGCCGAGGTCATTCCAATACGCGGAATCTGCGTAGACATGGTTGTAGAGTCGAATAATCATCTCTTTTTGCATGAGCGCGTAGGCACAGCGTTCATCCCATTTTTTGGTAGCCACAAACAGGTGCCCGCCGTGATGGGCCTCGAATAACCGGAAGAACAGCTCTACTTGCGGTTTGGAACAGCGTTTATCATGACTCATGTTCGACCCCATGGTCTTGAGGGGGAGTGAATGACACTACGCTAACCCATATTTGGTCCGCCAGACCTTGCCATGAACTGACCAAAAGCTTGACGGGGCAGGTCAGAGTCATGAGTTAGAGCCAAACATATCGGCAAACGGTTGATTAGTGCCCCTCGGCGGCACTAAAAACCACCCTTACAGAAAGTTGCGGTGAAATAGTTCTTGAAAAGCTCGAATAAGCCTAAATCCAGGAACTATTTCACCGCAACTTAGGAGGGGATGGGGTTAGCTGCGGGGGCGGTGGCGGAGTTTGTCGATGGTGGAGTCGGTGCTTCGGCTGCGGGCTTCGGCGGCGCGGTCGCGGGCGTCGGCAGCGGTTTGGCGCTTGCGGCGGTAATCGATCATGCCTTGGATGATGGGCTTGCCAAAGCTCACGACATCATCGTTGTAGATGGCGGTTCGGGCTGCGAGGAGGCAGTCGGTAAAGTCCATATGGGTCTTGCCAAAGAGTTTGACGGCAAGGGCGACAACGGTGGGCTCGTCGACCATGACGTCATCGATCAGCCTTTTCATGGCCGCAGTAATCTCAACGCGTGGAACCTTATAGACGTCGCGCAGCGTGACCACGACGCGCGTGATGATCTCGGGGTAGACGCGAGCGGTGCGCGTGGCGATGGCCTTGGCGGCGCGCGGCGACAGGACCTCGTCGTCGAGCAGATAGCGCAGGATGACGGTCTCGTCGATGATGGTGCTACTCATGGATATCTACTTCCTCGGGACCCAAAATCGAATCGTCGCTTTCTGTAGCAAGGTATTCAATCCAGGCATTGCGCTCCTTGGAGCGGCGATTGGGGTCCCCATATGCTTTGAGCGATCCATAGGCGGCGGTGCCGTCCTTTGAGCGCACGGCGACCGGCTGAAAGGGGAGCTTGCGCATCAAAATGCTCTGCGCGACAAATAGACGGACAGCCTCGGCGAGCGATGTGCCCATGGCGTCGTAGAGACGCTCGGCATGCTGCTTGTCTTCCTCGCGAATGCGCACCTGCAGGATGGCTCGTTTTTGAGTCGATGACATCACTGGCCTCCCTTAATGAGCGTGCAATATGAATAGTCAAATACAGCTTCGGCTAGTAATTGCCAATCTTATAACAACTACTTTATTGCACTCGAGTAATTGAGTGTGAACATTATTACAAACGTACTACATCCTTCAGAAGCGAGCGTGAAATCTTTGTTGGGCGTACGCGTGTAATACACTCGCTTTTATATCCTATTGAGAATAATCCTAACCAGCCCAAACCCCTGCAATACACCCGTAATGCAGGGCCTATGCTCAAGTTTACCCCCTGCAACTGCGTATATTTAACCTGTATACCGTTGGAGATATTCTACCGAGTGCCTGTTTCGCCGCATGCTCTCGATACGCCGATGCCGGACCACGGGCGGTCCGGGGCAACGTCGACAGGGTCTCTCCGGCATGGGATTCAGGAGGGAGTGAACAACATGGGCAATAAACGAGTCGTAGCCGATTCATCGCGCTGCATTGGGTGCCAAACTTGCATGGCAGCGTGTATCGAGGCACACGACATCCCCGGCAACATTGCCGCGCCGCGTCTGCGCGTGACGCGCACCTACGAGATCTCCGCACCGGTGGCTTGCCATCACTGCGAGGATGCCCCGTGCGCTAAGGCCTGCCCCACGGGCGCCTTGTTCTTTGATCCAAAGAACCATCGCATCGGCGTCAACGAGGACAACTGCATCGGCTGCAAGAGCTGCGTCATGGCCTGCCCCTTTGGCGCCGTGAGCGTGGCGACCACGCAGGTCCCCGTCTTGATGGGCGACGTGCGCGTGGGTTCGCAGACTAAGAGCTTCGTGCTCAAGTGCGACCTGTGCGTGGACCGTCCCGGCGGTCCGGCGTGTGCCGAGGCGTGCCCGACTAAGGGCCTCACCCTGGTAGACGAGGAGCGCCTGGCGGAACTGACCGCCGAGCGTGCCCGCGCCACCATCGAAAACGAGGCGTAGGCGGGCGGCCATACAGGCCCGACGATTGTCAAATACGTACCGATTAATCGGTAACAGAGAAAGGAAGGAGGGTGTCATGGAGAAGCATAAAGTGATCTGCCCGTATTGCGGCGCCGGTTGCCAGTTTAACCTCCTGGTTCAAAACGGCCAGGTCGTGGGTACCGAACCGCTCAACGGCATCACCAATCAGGGCGAGCTGTGCCTTAAGGGCATGAGCGGCTACGACTTCATCAACGACACCAAGATCTTGACTCCTCGCGTACTGCACCCGATGATCCGCCGCACCAAGGGCGCGGATCTTGAGCGCGTAAGCTGGGACGAGGCACTGGATTTCACCGCATCTAAGATGCAGGCCATAATTGACGAATATGGTCCTAACGCTGTCATGACCACCGGCTCTTCGCGAGGCGGCGGCAATGAGGCGAACTACGTCATGCAGAAGTTTACGCGTGCGTGCATCGGCACCCACAGCGTGGACAACTGCGCCCGTACTTGACACGGCCCTACTGTCCTCGGTCTGATGGACACGGTTGGTTCAGGTTGCATGTCATGCTCCATCCCCGGTATGGAGGATGCGGGCTGCATTTTCCTCTTCGGCTATAACCCTGCCGATTCGCACCCCATCGTCGCAAGGCGTATCGTGCGAGCCAAAGAAAAGGGTTGCAAGATCATCGTCGCCGACCCGCGCCATATCGAAACTGCGCGTATCGCCGATATCTACCTTCCGATCAAGAACGGTTGCAATGTCGCGTTCCTCAACGCCTTTGCCAACTGTCTGGTCAACGATGGCCTCTACGACAAGGAATTCGTCGCCGAGCACACGAACGGCTTTGACGAGTGGTGGGAGACCATCAAGAACTACACTCCCGAATCCGTACAGGACATCACGGGTGTCGAGCCCGCGCTGATCCACCAAGCTGCCGAGATGTACGCCACGGCGAAGCCTTCTGCCATCATTGGCTGGGGCATGGGCGTATGCCAGCAGAAGCAGAACCTGAAGACGGTGCACACCATCGCCTCCATCGCCTGCGTTGCCGGCCAGATCGGCAAACCCAACTCCGGCCTCGCGCCCGTGCGTGGCCAGAACAACGTCCAGGGCTCCTGCGATATGGGTATGCTGCCCAACCTGTACCCTGGCTACCAGAAAGTCACCGACCCCGCCGCTCGTGCCAAGTTTGCCAAGGCTTGGGGCGTGCCCGAGGAAAAGCTCCCGCTCGAGGAGGGCTACAAGCTCACCGACCTGGGCCACCTGGTCGACGAGGGCAAGGTGCACTGCTTCTACAACTACGGCGAGGACCCGGTGCAGACCGAGCCCGATTCGGCCGGTATGCGCAAGACGCTCTCCGAGCTGGATCTGTTCATTTGCCAGGACATCTTTATGACGCAGACGACCATGCTCGCCGACGTCATCCTGCCCGCTACCTCTTGGGGCGAGCACGAGGGTGTCTTTACTGCATCCGACCGTAGCTTCCAGCACTTTGACGCGGCCGTTCCGCCCAAGGGCGAGTGCCGTCACGACTGGGAGATCTTCGCGGACCTGTCCACGCGTATGGGCTATCCCATGCACTACGACAACACCGAGCAGATCTGGAACGAGTGCATTAGCCTGTGCCCCAACTTTGTGGGCGCAACCTACGAGAAGATGGCTCCCGAGGGCGGTTACGCCCAGTGGCCGGTCAAGAGCACCGATGTGAACGACCACGGTACGCCCGACATGTTCGCTGGTGGCAAGTTCACCACCAAGGACGGCCGCGCCAACCTGATGGCGCACGACTGGGAGGCGCCCTCCGAGCTTCCCGACGATGAGTACCCGCTCATCCTGTGCACCGTCCGTGAGGTTGGCCACTACAGCTGCCGCTCGATGACCGGCAACTGCAAGACGCTGGCGCTGCTTGCCGACGAGCCCGGCTTTGTCCGCATGAATCCCGCGGACGCCCAGGCGCGCGGCATCAAGAACGGCGACATCGTCTCGATCCACAGCCGCCGCGGCCAGGTATACAGCCGCGCCGACGTGAGCGACCGTATCAACAAGGGCACGGTCTATATGACCTACCAGTGGTGGATCGGCAAGTGCAACGAGCTGACCATGCACAAGGTCGACCCGGTCTCGCATACGCCCGAGGACAAGTTCTCCGCCTGCCAGGTCGACGCTATCGCCGACCAAGTCTGGGCCGAGGGCGAGGTCGAGCGTCAGTACACCGAGCTCAAGCAGGCTCTGGTCGACGCCGCCGCTCCCCAGGACGTTGAGCCCGGCGCCGCCAAGTTCGACGACGAGACGCACGTGAATCAAATCGTGTAGTCCCGTTCTCGTTGGCTTTTTGGGCCGGGCGTCCCGTACGTTCGGGAGCCCGGCCCGTTATTTTGAAAGGAAGTGGGGATGAACCGCTTCATCGACATCAACCCGGAGAGGTGCATCGGCTGCGGAACATGCCAGTCTGCCTGTGCCGACGCCCACCGGATGCAGGGTCTTCAGGATGCGCCGCGCCTGGCGCTCGTGAAGACCGGCGGTATTTCGGCCGCCCTTGCCTGCCACCATTGCGAGGGTGCCCCCTGCGCCGAGGTCTGCCCGGTGAATGCCATCGAGCACGATGGCGACCGCATCCACGTCAAGGAGCAGGAGTGCATCGGGTGCAGGCTGTGCGCCATCGCGTGCCCCTTCGGAGCCATCCATCCCGATGGCACGTCTATCGCCGGTGTCGCAGGCATGTGCGACCCGACGCCTTCGTATCCTAAGTCCCTGAGCAGCCTGCTTACGTGGGCTCCCGGCCAGTACACCTGCGCTGTCAAGTGCGACCTGTGCGCCTTTGATCCTGACGGCCCGCATTGTGTGGCGGCGTGCCCCACCAAGGCGCTGACCGTCATGGGCGGTGCGGCCGATCGCGAGCTCGACGAGGCCAAGCGCCTGCGCTCGATCGAAAACGGTCCGGCCGTTGACGTTACCGCTGTGGCCCAGGGCCTGTCCGAGAAAGCAGAAGGGAGCGTAAACAATGGATAGCATGACGCTGTTTATCGCATCGCTTGCCGTCTCGTGCATCGGTGCGCTCGCCTCGGTTCTGCTGATCAAGGCCGATAACGCCGCCAAGACCGCCGGCTGCCTTGTCGGTGCCGCCGCCGCGGTGCTTTCGTTTGTGGCCGGTATCCAGGCCGTGCTGGGCGATGTCACGTCGGTCGACACCATCGTGTTTTTCCCGTTTGCCCATTTCCAGCTGCTGCTCAATCAGCTGTCTGGCCTGTTCGTGGCGCTCATCTCGGTGCTCGCGTTTGCCGGCTCGATCTACGGTCTCAACTACTTTGATGAGTACCCGGGCAAAAAGGGCCGCGCCGGCTTCTTCTTTAACACCTTTGTGGCGTCCATGATGCTCGTCATCACCGCCGACAACGTGTTTTGGTTCCTGGTCGCCTTTGAGCTCATGTCGCTGACCTCGTACTTCCTGGTCGTGATCGAGGAGAACGAGAACTCCATCCATGGCGGTTGGCTCTACTTTGTGATCGCGCACGTGGGCTTTGTGCTCATCATGGCGAGTTTCCTCACCATGACCAACTTCGCCGGTGGCTCGTTTGCCTTTGCGGATTTCCGCGCCACGCAGTTTAGCCCCGCGGTCGCATCCGTGTGCTTCGTGCTTGCCTTCTTTGGCTTTGGCGCCAAGGCCGGTATTATCCCGCTGCACGGCTGGCTGCCCAAGGCACATCCCGAGGCGCCGTCCAACGTGTCGGCCCTCATGTCCGGCGGCATGATCAAGATCGGTATCTTCGGCATCCTCAAGGTTGGTCTCGACCTGCTCTCCGCCTCGGGCGTTCAGGTTTGGTGGGGCCTTATGGTCATGGTCTTCGGTGCAATCTCGTCGGTCCTCGGCGTGGCCTTCGCCCTGCAGGAGCATGACATCAAGCGCCTGCTGGCCTATCACTCCGTCGAGAACATCGGCATCATTCTGCTCGGCGTCGGCGCTTCCATGGCCGCCATGGCGCTCGACTCTGTCGGCATCGCCGTCCTGGCTCTGATGGCCGCCCTCTACCACACGTTTAACCACGCGATGTTTAAGGGCGAGCTGTTCTTGGGCGCCGGTGCGCTGCTGTACTCCACGGGTACGCGCAATATGGAGAAGATGGGCGGCCTGTTCCGTCGTATGCCGGCAACGGCCATCTGCTTCCTCGTTGGTGCGCTTGCCATCTCGGCCATCCCGCCCTTCAACGGCTTTGTGTCCGAGTGGTTTACCTACCAGTCGCTCTTTAACGCCGCCATGCAGGGCGACAAGGCCGTCATGATCGTGGCCGTGTTCGCTGCCGTCGCGCTTGCCATTACCGGTGCGCTGGCTGTCACGTGCTTCGTCAAGGCCTATGGCGTCTCCTTTGCCTCCGCGCCCCGCTCCGAGGCCGCTGCCAATGCCAAGGAGGTTCCCGCCCCTATGGTGTTTGCGCAGGGCCTGCTCGCGGCCATCTGCGTCGTGCTGGGCATTGGCGCTCCCGTGATCGCGCCCGTGCTGGTCGATGTCGCCGCGTCCGTGCTGCATCCGTACGGTGGCGTGTTTGCCGCCGAGGGCATGGAGCTCATGAACCAGTACTCCGGCGCCGCCACCTCCACGCCCGCGATCGCCATTGCGCTCGTGGTGCTTGTCGGCCTTGCTTGCGGCTACCGCAAGCTCAAGACCGTCGGTAAGGTGCAGAAGTCCCAGCCGTGGGCATGCGGCTATGCTCCCAACGAGCATATGCCCGTCGTGGCCACGACCTTTGCCTCCGAGGTGTCCTGGTTTATGCAGCCGCTCTACACGCTGCGCGACCGCTGCACGGCCGTCTGCTGGTCCATCGCGCACTTCTTCCAGAAGCTCACCGGTGTGGCCGAGGCTGTGGAGCCCGTACCCGACAAGGTTCTCGTCGATGCCCCGCATAAGGGTGTCGAGAAGCTCGCCGACCTCGCGACTAAGCTCGAGGGCGGCAACTACAGCATCTATATCTGCTATATCGTCGCGGCACTCGTGGTGTTCCTCGTGCTCGCCGTGCAAATGGGTTAAGGAGGGGAGAGCATGAACAACATCGTACTTGCCGTTCTGCAGGGCGTGGTCGTCATGGCCGTCGCACCGTTCTTCTCCGGTCTCGGCCGCGTGATCCGCGCCAAGATGCACAACCGTCGCGGCCCCAGCATCATGCAGGACTACCGCGACCTGGCCAAGCTCTTTGCGCGCCCCGAGTCCCAGAGCGAGGATGCGAGCTTTGCGCTGCGCATCATGCCGCCGCTGTTCTTCGCCGTCGCCTTTATGCTTGCGATGGGTCTGCCGCTCTTTACGGCACAAAGCCCCATCCCGGTCTTTGGTGACGCCATCACCATTATGTACAGCCTGGCGCTCGCCCGCTTCTTCTTCGCCCTCTGCGGTGTGGATTCGTCCAACGCCTACGCCGGTATCGGCGGCGTCCGCGAGCTGCTCATGAGCGTGCTCATCGAGCCGTCTATGCTTCTGGCGCTGTTTGCCGCTGCCCTGGTGTGCGGCTCCACCGACATCGCCACTATGGGTCAGCACATCATGACGGGTGCCATCGACGCGCCGGTTGCCGTGATCCTTGCCGGCATTGCCTTTGCGATTGCCTGCTACATGGAACTCGGCAAGCTGCCGTTTGATCAGGCCGAGGCCGAGCAAGAGCTTCAGGAAGGTCCGCTCGCCGAGCTTTCCGGCCCGTCGCTCGCCATGGCCAAGCTTGCCATGTCCATGAAACAGGTCCTGGTTGTCGCTTGGTTCTGCGCGATCTTCGTCCCCTGGGGCGAGCCCGTGACCGTGGGCGCCGCCGCCGTTCTGGGCGCAGTCATCTTCCTGGTGAAGTGCCTTATCGACTTTGTCGTATGCGGCGTGATCGAGAACTCCTGCTCGCGCTCGCGTTTTAAGGTGCTCGGTAATCAGACCTGGGCCGTCGTTGGCATTGCCGTTCTGGCGTTTGTCTTCGTGGTCGTCGGCGTGTAGGAGAAGGGAGAAACAATGTCATTTGCAGTCAGTCTGTCCCTTCTCGGCTTGGTCGCTATCGCGGCCCCGATGGTGGCCTCGGTGCTCGTCGCCCTGTTCCCCCGTCCGTACGCCAAGTGGTTCAGCGTTTTGGGTGCCGCCGTCTCGACGGTCTGCACCATTGCCCTCGCCGCGAATTTCGCTGGCGCCGGCATGCCCGACACGCAGGTCCCCCTGATCTCGTTTGGGCAGACCCTCGTCATGGGATTCACCTTCGATCGCATGAGCACGCTGCTCGCGCCCGCCTTTGTGGGCATCGGCCTGCTTGTCGTGATCTATTCGATTCCCTATATGAGCGAGAATAACCGTGAGCATCCCGATGCGCCGCGTCGTCGCTTCTACGCGTACCTCGCGACCTTCATCGGTGCCATGGCCGGCCTTGTGTACAGCTCGACCCTTTTGGGTCAGCTCGTGTTCTTTGAGATCACGGGTGCGTGCTCTTGGGGCCTCATTAGCTACTACATGTCGCCTACGGCCAAGAAGGCCGGCATGAAGGCCCTGATCATTACGCATATCGGTGCGCTCGGCCTGTATCTGGGCGCCGCCATCGTGTTTGCCCACGCCGGCACCTTTGCCATTACCGCGATTGCCGGCCTCGACGCCAAGCTCAAGGCTATCGTCCTTTTGCTCGTGCTGTTTGCGGCCTGGGCCAAGTCCGCACAGGTTCCCATGTACATGTGGCTGCCTTCGGCCATGGAGGCGCCGACGCCTGTTTCGGCCTACCTGCATGGTGCCTCGATGGTTAAGGTCGGCGTGTGCGTGTTCGCGCGTGCACTCGTCTCTGCCGGCGAGATTCCCGAGATCGTGGGCTGGGTCGCCATTATCGACGCCATGGTCACCATGCTCTTTGGTTTCCTTATGTACCTGCCGCAAAAGGACATGAAGCGTCTGCTGGCCTTCTCCACGATCGCCCAGCTCTCCTATGTGTTCTTTGGTCTGGGCCTTTCGGTCTTTGGCAGCCAGCTGGCCTTCGATGGCGCCGTGTGCCACATCTTTAACCACGCTTTCGCCAAGACGCTGTTCTTCCTGATCGCCGGTTCGTTCTCCTTTACGCTCGGCACGCGTATGCTGCCCAAGCTTCGCGGCATCGTAAAGAAGTACCCGATCTCGGGCGTGGGCTTTGGTGTCGCGGCACTCGCCATTGCCGGCGTGCCGCCCATGAACACGTTCTTCTCGAAGTTCCAGATTATCGCCGGTGGCTTTTCCGTGGGTGCCGGCAACGTCGCGATCCTGGTGCTCGTGTGCATCATGGTCGCCGAAACCGTCGCCACCTTCGCCTGGTTCCTCAAGTGGATGGGCTATTGCCTGCCCGGCGAGCCGAGCGACGAGGTCGCTGCGGGAGCCCCGCTTCCCCGCGCGATGGCGTTCGTGTTCATCGTGCTCATCATCATGGTCATCGTCAGCGGCCCGCTTTCGGCCAGCTGGATCGGTTAGGAGGTAGAACGACATGGGTTATTCGATCGTCAACATCCTTGGCGGCCTTCTGATCGTCACGTCCACCATGGTGGTTGTCTCCAAGAACATCAAGCATTCCATCAGCTGGTATGCGGTGCAGTCGCTGGTGCTCGTGGGGCTTCTCGCCACGCTCGGTGTCACCACCGGTGCGCAGGAGCTGCTTATGTGGGCTGGATCTGCCTTTATCACCAAGGTCGTCCTGGTCCCTTATATCCTCAACCGTGCGTACAAGAAGATGGGCGAGCCGAGCGACGCATCGCTCAAGGCCGGCCTTAAGCCCGCGTGGGCCATTTGCATCATCGCCGTGGAGGTCGCGATCTGCTTTGCCGTCGTGACGCAGATCAGCCTGCCCACGGCCGAGGTCGCAACGCCTGCGCTCGCCATTAGCTTCGCTCACTTCTTTGTGGGCCTTACCTGCATCATCTCGCAGCGCAACATCATGAAGCAGATCTTTGGATACTGCCTTATGGAAAACGGCAGCCACGTGACGCTCGCGCTTTTGGCCCCCACCGCTCCCGAGATCATCGAGATCGGTATCGCCACCGACGCCATCTTTGCCGTCATCATCATGTCCATCGTCGTGCGTCGCATTTGGGACGACTCCCACTCGCTCGATGCGCGCGACCTGTCCGAGCTGAGGGGGTAGTCCATGGAAACGTTGATTCTCGCCCTGCTCGCGACTCCTTTGGTGTTCTCGCTGGTCATGGCGTTTTTGCCCAAGAACACGTCCTATAACGTGTTTGCCGGTCTCAACCTGGTCTCCGTCGCAGCCGTCCTGGTGCTGTCGATTATGACGGCCGGTGACGTCCTTATGAGCGGCGAAACCGCGAGCGCTCTTGGCCTGTGGTTCCACCTCGATTCGCTGGGCGCCATCTTTGTGCTGCTCATCGGCTTTATCGGTTTTCTTACGGGGCTGTTCTCGCTGCCCTATGTAAAGGCCGATATCGAGGAGGGCTCCATGCCCGCCGAGCGCGCCAAGCAGTATTTTGCGCTGTTTAGCCTTTTTGTGTTCACCATGCTGCTCGCGTGCCTGTCCAACAACATGATTCTCACGTGGGCCGCCGTGGAGGCAACCACGCTTTCCACCGTCTTCCTCGTGGGTATCTACAAGAACAAGACGGCCCTCGAGGCTTCTTGGAAGTATGCGATGGTCTGCACCGCCGGCGTGGCCTTTGGCCTGTTCGGCACGCTGTTGATCTACGCCAACGCCGCCGACGTGATTCCCAACGCCCACGAGGCCGCGTTCCTGTCGTGCGTGCTGCCGTATGCCGACCAGTTCGACCCGACGCTCATGCGCCTCGCCTTTGCGTTTATCGTGATCGGCTTTGGCACCAAGGCCGGCCTGTTCCCCATGCACACTTGGCTGCCCGATGCCCACTCCCAGGCCCCGAGCCCTGTCTCGGCCCTGCTCTCGGGCGTGCTGCTTAAGTGCGCCATGCTTGTGATCATGCGCTTCTACGGCTTTACTATCCAGGCCGTGGGCGCCGAGTATCCGCAGCTTTTGCTGTTGATCGTCGGCACGCTGTCCATTTTGGTTGCGGCACTTTCGATGTTTCGCCAGGACGACCTCAAGCGCCGCTTTGCGTACTCGTCTGTGGAGAACGTGGGCGTTATCGCCCTGTGCCTGGGTATCGGTGGCCCGCTGGGTATCGCCGCGGCCCTGCTGCACTGCGTGTTCCACGGCTTTACCAAGACGCTTGCCTTCTGCGTGTCCGGCAACATCCAGCACGCCTTTGGCACGCGTAGCCTGGCCAAGATCCAGGGCGTCGTCGAGGTTGCCCCCGCAACCGCCGCGCTCGCCGTCCTGGCGCTGCTCGGTCTTGGTGCCTTCCCGCCCTTTGGCATGTTCATCTCCGAGTTCCTGACTTTTGTCGCCGGTGTTACCGCCGGTCCCATGTGGCTGGTCGTCGTGGTCGCCCTCGGTCTTACCGTGGCCATCTCCGCGCTCACCCGCATCGCGCTCAAGTCGGTGTTCGGCCATGCGCCCCAGGGCATGGACAAGCATGAGGCCCCGGCGCTCATGCTTATCCCCGAAATCATCCTGGCTGTCATGATCTTGTGGTTTGGCATCGCCACCCCGCTGCCCCTCGTGCACGGTGTGGAGACCGCGACCGGCATCGTGCTCGAGCAGAGCACCGAGGAACTTCACGCGACGCCGATGTACCGCGCTGTGTTCGGTACCGAGACCGCTCAGAGCGAGGTGGAGTAACGAATGATTGAAACTGAGAACAAGGTGTATGCCCGTCGCTGCGAGAGCCATGTCGAGGCCCTGCGCCGCGCCGTTCCGGGCTGCATCGAGAAGGTCGAGTGGCAGTGCGAGGACCAGCTGACGATTACCGTCAAGCAGGACAAGCTGCCCGAGGCCGTCCACTACCTGTATTACGAGCGTTACGGCTGGATTCCCGTGATCATCGGCAACGACGAGCGCAGCCTGTGCGGCCGTTACGCCGTGTACTACGTCATCTCCATGGAGGGGGAGGATCCCGGCTGGGTGACCGTGCGCACCGAGGTCGATCCCGCCAAGATGACGTTCCCGTCCGTGACGCCGTTCGTCCCCGCCTGCGTGTGGGGCGAGCGCGAGCTGCGCGATATGTTCGGCCTGATCCCTGAGGGCCTGCCTGATCGTCGTCGCCTGGTGCTGCCCGACGATTGGCCCAGTGGCCTGTACCCGCTGCGCAAGGACTCCATGGACTACCGCTTCCGTCCCGCTCCCGCGAGCGACATGGAAAACTACGAGTTCTTGGCCGATACTAAGGGCAAGGAGACCACGCTCGTCCCCATGGGCCCGCTGCACATTACCTCCGACGAGCCCGGCCACTTCCGCCTGTTCGTCGAGGGCGAGACGATCGTCGACGCCGACTACCGTCTGTTCTACGTGCACCGCGGCATGGAGAAGGTCGCCGAGACGCGCCTGAACTATGACGCCGTGACGTTCCTCGCCGACCGCATCTGCGGCATCTGCGGCTGCGCCCACTCGGTGGCCTACGCCGAGGCCGTCGAGCGCGCTCAGGGCATCCATGTCCCGCCGCGCGCCCAGTACATCCGCGCTATCATGCTCGAGGTTGAGCGCCTGCACTCGCATCTGCTCAACATTGGCCTGGCGTCGCACTACACGGGCTTCGACTCCGGCTTCCAGCAGTTCTTCCGCGTCCGCGAGAAGTCCATGGACCTGGCCGAGAAGCTCTCCGGTCACCGCAAGACCTACGGCCTCAACGTGATCGGCGGCGTGCGTCGCGACATTTTGGCCGAGCAGAAGCTCTCCACGCTCACGACCATCCACCAGCTGCGCTCCGAGGTCCAGGAGCTCGTCGACGTCTTGCTCTCCACGCCCAACTTTATTGAGCGTACGAGCGGTATCGGCATCTTGGACCGCAAGATCGCTCGCGACTTCTCGCCGGTCGGCCCGCTCATGCGTGGCTCGGGCTATGCCCGCGACGTGCGCTTTGACCATCCCTTCGACGGCTACGCCGATCCGGACGTCCAAAAGATGCACGCCGCCACGGCCGACACCTGCGATGCCTTCGGCCGTACCGCCGTCCGCATCCAGGAGGTCTACGATTCGATCGACATGATCGAGACCATGCTCGAAAACTGCCCGTCGGGCCCCATCCTCACCACGGATTGGGAGTACACCCCGCACAAGTACGCCATCGGCGCCACCGAGGCGCCGCGCGGCGAGGACGTGCACTGGGCCATGCTCGGTAACAACCAGAAGTGCTACCGCTGGCGCGCCAAGGCCGCCACGTACAGCAACTGGCCGGTCCTGCGCTACATGTTCCGCGGCAACACCGTGGGCGACGCGGCGCTGATCGTCGGTTCGCTCGACCCGTGCTACTCCTGCACCGACCGCGTGACGGTGACCGATGTCGCCGCCAAGCGCGACCATGTGCTCGACAAGGAGCAGTTCGAGAACGTCTGGCGCGACAAGTCGCCGCTTGCGGGCGAGGGCACCATTGCCGCTCCGCTCGATGAGGAGGCGCTCTAATATGCTGAAGCTTTGGAAGGTTAACGCCAAGGCCGGCGACGCGACGGTCAAGTACCCGTTTGCGCCGTTCCCCACCAACAAGGACATGCGCGGCAAACCCGAGCACAATGCCGAGCTCTGCATCGCCTGCGGTGCCTGCGGCGTGGCGTGCCCGGCCGATGCCATTCGCATGGACACCGACCTTGCGGCCGATACCATCACCTGGTCGATCGACTACGGTCGCTGCATCTTTTGCGGCCGTTGTGAGGAAGCCTGCCCCATGGAGGCCATCAAGCTCACCGAGGAGTTTGAGCTGGCCGTCATGAGCAAGGACGACCTCACCAGCAAGAGCGTCTACACGCTCGAGCACTGCTCGCGTTGCGGCAAGCCGTTTGCCCCGCACAAGGAGATCGACTACGCCAAGCGCCTGCTGCAAAAGGCCGGCGGCATGGAGGCCGAGCAGGCCGCCCGTACCGTCGGTATGTGCCAGGAGTGCAAACGTGAGCTCGACGCCCTGCGCGCCGCCTCGGCCGTAAAGACCGGCAACGCGCACGGCATGGCTGCCAACGAGACGCTTGCGTCCGGCGAGCCCCAGGGCCCCGGCATGGAGTATCTGGGCGGCCATGGCGTGAACCCGGAGTATATCGACCGCGAGCTCAACCCCGATGCGCCCGAGATTCCCGCCGGTCCGGCGCCGGTCGAGGGCATCATCATGGATTTTGATACGAAGGAGGAGTAACCATGGCCGAACCCACGCTTTTGCCCGAGCGGCTTCAGTACCGCCCGACCAAGATCGAGCTCGACGAGAGCATCGAGAAGGCCAAGGCGACCCTTCTTAAGAAGATCAAGCGCTCGGTGTACGTCTACCGCGTTGACTGCGGCGGCTGCAACGGCTGCGAGATCGAGATCTTCGGTTCCATCACGCCCGTCTTCGACGTCGAGCGCTTTGGCATCAAGGTCGTGCCCTCGCCCCGTCACGCCGATGTGCTGCTGTACACCGGTGCCGTGACGCGTGCCATGCGCATGCCGGCCCTGCGCGCCTTTGAGGCCGCACCCGATCCCAAGATCGTGGTGTCCTATGGCGCGTGCGGCTGCACCGGCGGCATCTTCTACGACAACTACTGCGTCTGGGGCGGCACGGACAAGATCTTGCCGGTCGATGTCTATATCCCCGGCTGCCCGCCCAGCCCCGCGCAGACCATCTACGGCTTTGCCATGGCGCTCGGTCTGCTGGACCAAAAGCTCCATGCCGAGACCACGGTGGAGGCCGCCGGCGAGCAGGCCGATATCCTGCACCCCGGCGTGCCGTACAAGCTGCGCGTTGCCATCGAGCGCGAAGCTCGCGCCATGAGCGGCTACCGTTACGGCCGCGACCTGGCCAACGAGTTTATGGATACGCTCGAGGGCGCGCCCAAGGGCGATATCCGCGGTGCCATGGCGCTGCTCATCGACAAGCAGGACGATCCGCGCCGCGTTGAGGTCTACTCGGCGCTGCAGGATCTGGTGCTGGCCGGAGGTCGCTAGATGGAGCTCACGGACCGCTCTGGTTACTTTGCGGGCCCCGGCATGCTCGGCGGCTCTTTTGGCGATGCCTCGCGCGCAAGCGACGAGGCCGCCGAGGGCGTCGCCGACCCCTGCCTGGGCCATGCGCCCGACCAGGTGGTCTTCTATGAGCTCACGCGTAAGTTTGTGGAGACCGAGGAAGACGTTCCCCAGGAGGCCTGCGACGTGCTGTACTACACGCTCGCCGTGGGCCACCACACCGGCGTGCTCGATTGCTTTGAGCCGCGCCTGTCGGTGCCGGTGAACGTGTTTTATTCGCTCGTCGACGCGCTGCCGGAGGGGGAGGCCAAGACCAAGTTCGAGGCCATCCGCTCCTTTGGCGAGTGCCAGCTCGACAAGGCGGCGGTACCGTCGCTGCTCGAGGCCTGCGATTCGCTGCTCGACGAGCGCGGTTTTCGCGGGTCGGCCAAGGCCGGCATCTCGGTGTTCGACGACGACTTTGGCCTGCATGCCCAGCAGGTCGCGTTCTTAATGAAGTTTCGCGATCTGGTTGAGCGCGTGCGCGATGTGTCGGGCGTGTATTTGACGGGGAGGTTGCAGTAATGGGTCGCGTTGTGGATGGTCGTGTGAACGGGGCCCCGTTTGCGGGCATTGTGCTCACGGCGGGAAGCGTGCTGCGTGCCGACGATGCCGCCGGCCCCGTGCTCTCCAAAAAGATGGAGGACGCGCCGCTTGCCGGTTGGTACACCATCGATGGCGGTCAGACGCCCGAGGATGACATCATCGAGGTCAAGCGCGAGCGTCCGCCTCGCCTGGTCTTGGTCGATGCCGCCGACATGGCGCTGCCCGTCGGCGCCATCCGCTTGCTCGACAAACGTGACGTGGCCCGCAAGTCGATGTTCACCACGCATTCGCTTCCCTTGTCGATTCTGATCGAAGAGATTGAGCAATCGTGCGAAGATATCGTCTTCATAGGGATTCAGCCGGGCGATACGGAGTTCTACAACCCCATGTCCCCGGAGGTCTTTGAGGCCGTCGACGCCGTGTACGACGCCGTGGCCGCCAACGACTTTTCCCACTTTGTCCGCTTGGGGCAGGAGCTATAGCAGCGCTTGTCCCTGCTGATTAGGAAAGAAGTGATTGACATGGCAGATTCCAAGGCAGAATATCCCGCTCCCGATTGCCTGGCGCCCGCCGCGATCGAGGCCAAGACCGAGGCCGCCGGCGTGACCAAGGCTAACCTGCCGGTCGCAAAGGCCTTTGTTTTGGCGATGTTCGCCGGCGCGTTTATCGCCTTCGGCGGTCTGTTCTTTACGGTGTTTTTGAGCGACAGCACGCTGGGCTGGGGTGCCCAGCGCGTCGTGGGCGGCCTGTGCTTTTGCCTGGGCCTGGTGCTGGTGCTGGTGTGCGGCGCCGAGCTGTTTACCGGCAATTCGCTTATGGTCTGCGCGCTCAAGAGCAAAAAGATCACTCTGGTCCAGATGCTCAAGGCCTGGATCGTCGTGTGGGTCGGTAATTTTGTCGGTGCCCTGTTCATCGTCTTTTTGGTGTACATGGCCGGCATCTATAAGCTCAACGGCGAGGCGGTCGCCAATTCCATGGTGAGCGTCGCCGCCGGCAAGGTGACGATCGACTGGATGACGATCTTCTTCCGCGGCATCCTGTGCAACATCTTTGTGTGCCTGGCTGTTTGGATCGGTACCGCCGGCAAGACCGTGGTCGATAAGGTTGTGGGCATTCTGCTGCCCATCGCCGCCTTCGTGGCCTGCGGTTTTGAGCACTGCGTTGCCAACATGTACTTTTTGCCCATGGGTGCCGTGATGCACGCGTGCGGCTACGGTGCCGACGTCGCCGGCGCCGATGCGCTCAACGCCGCGGGCATTGCGTTTAACCTGTCCGCCGCCACGCTGGGCAACATCGTGGGCGGCGCGGTTCTGGTCGCGCTCGGCTACTGGTTTATCTACGCCAAGAAGTCCGAGGCGTAAGGTACCGTCTGTTTGACGTTGGGCCTCCCGCGGGGCGTTGCCGTGCGGGAGGCTTTTTGGGTCTGGGGGCTCGTTGCCGGGCTTTTGGCCTGTTGTGTTTGGCTGATGAAAGGGGTAATCGAGATGGCATCTGCTGTGAAGCGTGACGGTCGCGCCGTGGTGACCACATGCGGGGGATGCTATGCCGATTGCGCCTTTGCGGCACACGTTGAGGACGGTCGCGTGGTGGCCGAGCTGCCGGTGCCGGGGCATCCGTGCGCGGCGCGTGCCCTCTGCGCCCGCGGACGGCATCGCCTGGTTATGCCGTTTGACGAGCGCGACCGGATTTTGCATCCCATGCGCCGACGAGCTGATGGCTCGGGGTTTGATGCGATTTCCTGGGATGAGGCGTTTGCCCAGATTGCCGAGCGTCTTTTGGGGATTGTTGACGAGCGCGGGCCCCGTGCGCTGGGCATGACGCTCGGCGTGCCCTCGTTCGACCGCTACTGGGCCTATCGCCTTATGCATGCGCTGGGCTCGCCCAACGTGTACGGCGCCGACGGTGCCTGCGAGGTAAGCCGACTTACCGGTTGGGAGCACAGCTTGGGCTATAGTCCCGCCTCCGACTTGGCGCATACCGATTGCATCATGTATCTGGGGCGTTCCATTGTCGATTCGTCGACGATGGGGGCCGTTGATGCGCTCAACGACGCGCGCCGGCGCGGGACGAAGATCATCGTGGTCGACCCGCGGCGCAGTGGCTCTGCGGCGCTTGCCGACCGCTGGCTGCGCGTGCGCCCCGGATGCGATCTGGCGTTGCTGCTGGGTATTGCCCACGTGTTGATTGTCGAGGGCCTGTACGACCGCGAGTTCGTTGCCCGCTATACCACGGGTTTTGACGAGCTGGCGCAGACTGCTGCTGTTTGGACGCCCGAGTGGGCTGAGTCGATGTGCGATGTGCCGGCCGCAGAGATTGTCGCCACGGCGCGCGATCTAGCTGCCGCCGCGCCTGCCGCTGTGGTGGATGCGGGCTTTCATGGTGGCATCGGTATCGCGTATGCCAATAGCACCCAGACCGCACGCGCTATCTGCTTGGTCGATGTGCTGCTGGGCTGTATTGGACATGCGGGTGGCGCGCTCAATCCGCCCACACCGCTTTCACTGGGCGACCTCGATCCCACGCGCTTTGCGACGCCGCCGGTGCCGCGCGAGCCCAAGCTGGGGTCCGAGCGCTATCCACTGGTCGATCCGGTGCGCGGGCTGTGCACGACCATCGGTCAGTCGATTCTTGCCGGCGATTTGCGTGGGCTCATCGTCTATGCCAGTAACCCCGGTGCGGGCTATGGCAATGCACAGGCTTGGCTGGGTATTTTGCAGCAGCTCGACTTGCTCGTGACGATTGATATTCGCTGGTCCGAGACGGCGCGTGCTTCTGACTTCGTGCTGCCCGACGTGACGTATCTGGAGGCCGACCGCGGCGTGGGCACGGTCGTGGGAGCCAACGATGCGCGCGTGTTCTACCGCAACGCCGTGCTGCCTGTGCAGCATGACGACACACGTCCCGGTCGGGAGATTTTTGCCGGTCTGGCGCAGGCCTGTGGCGTGGGCGAGTACTTCCAGTTTACGCCGGACGACCTTGCGGCTGCCCAGGTGGCGCCTTTTGGGATCAATCTGGACGAGCTCAAGGAGCGTGGCTGGGCCGATACGGGCGTGGCGCTGCCGTCGCGCACGGGTGAGCCGGTGATTCCGCTTGCCGGCGGTAAGATTGCGCTGGCAAGTGACGTATGGGAACGAGCCGGCCTGGGTCGTGTACCCAACTGGATCGCTCCCATGGTGGAGCCTGGCCCGGGGATGTTTCGCCTCATTAGCGGCAATCGACCCTTTGAGTCGCATACCTCGCGCAGACTCGCGGCGGCCGGTGCCGCCGAGATGGGGTCGGACTTGGACGCTGTGCAGATGAACGCCGATGTCGCCGCTCGCATGGGTATCGCCGATGGCGAGGTCGTCGAGCTTGTGAGCGACATGGGCCGCGACCGCGTGCGCGTGGAGACGACGCCGTATCTGCATCCGGCGTGCATCTTCACCTCGGCCGCTCCCGGCGGGCGTTCGTTTGGCGCCGATGCCGGTGGCGTTCAAGCCTTGGGCGTGGGCCCGCTCGACCATACGCCGTTGCGTTGGGACCCGTTGACGGGCGCCGCACTCACCCAGGAAAACGCCGTTCGCGTGGAAAAGATTGTCGCGCGCGAGGATAATGACGAGTAATTGACTCAGCTGATGCATTTGACTGATCCACGTTTCTTTTGAAAGGCTGCACATGAGCGATAGCCAGAACATGTCCGATGAGGTGCGCGCCCGCCTGCGCGCCATTCCTTCCGTCAACGAGCTGCTAGCCGAGTGGCCGGTGGTGAAGGCGGCGGGGGAGACCTGCGACGCGGTGGTCCATGCTGCCGTGACGGCTGAGCTTGACGAAGAGCGCGCCGCGATTCGTGCCGGTGCCGCTCCGCGTTCCAAGCGCGAGCTGGCCTCGGCCATCGAGTGGCGTGCGCATCGCTCTGCGCTGCCGAGCCTGCGTCCCGCCGTTAACGCCACGGGTGTGGTCATCCATACCAACCTGGGCCGCGCCCCGCTCGCGGAGTCGGCCGCCAAGGCCGTGGCCGAGGTCGCGCGCGGCTACAGCACGCTCGAGTACAGCGTGGATACCTGCTCGCGCGGGTCGCGCAAGGAGCACGCCGCTCAGCTCATCCGCTCGCTTACCGGTGCCGAGGACGCGCTGGTCGTTAACAATAACGCGGCCGCCGTGCTGTTGGTGCTGGCGACTCACGCCGCGGGCAAGGAAGTCATCGTCAGCCGCGGCGAGCTTGTCGAGATCGGCGGCAGCTTCCGTATCCCCGATGTTATGGAGGCCTCGGGTGCCAAGCTCGTTGAGGTCGGGGCCACCAACCGCACGCATTTGAGCGACTACGAGCGCGCCATCACGCCCGATACGGCGATGATCCTCAAGGTCCATCCTTCCAACTATCGCATCGAGGGTTTCCACGAGGAGGTGGGTTCTCGGGAGCTTGCGGCGCTTGCCCACAAGCATGGCCTGCTGTTCTACGAGGACCAGGGGTCGGGCGCGCTGTTGCCCGACGACATCTTGGTGCGCGGCGGCGAAGAAACCACGCCGGCTTCAGTTTCGGCGGGGCTCGATATCGTGTCGTGCTCGGGCGATAAGCTGCTCGGTGCCGCACAGGCGGGCATTATCATGGGTCGTCGCGATCTGGTCCAGGCCTGCGGGTCGCATCCGCTTATGCGTGCCCTGCGTCCGGGAAAGCTCGCACTGGCGGCGCTCGAGGCTACACTGCGCATTTACATGGATGGGGCGGATGTGGCCCATCGCGAGGTGCCGGTGCTCAACATGCTCACGCTTCCGCAGGCTCATCTGGAGCGTCGCGCACGCAAGCTGCGCGAGCTGATGACGGCAGGCCTCGATAAGGCGGGTTGCCCGTGCGCCGTGCAGGTGGAGATCGCCGAGGATTCGTCGACCCCCGGGGGCGGCTCGCTGCCTACCGTCGAGCTGCCCACGATGTGTGTGGCCGTCTGCCCGGTTGACGGGCGCCTGTCCCTCGACGCGCTCAAGCGCTCGCTCGTCCAAGACTTCGATACGCCGGTCGTCACGCGTGCCTCGCACGACCGCATTCTGTTTGATGTACGCACGCTCGTGGGCGACCGCGATATCGAGACGGCGGCATCGACGCTCGTCGCGTGCGTTAAGAAGGCGGTTGCGCGATGAGTGAGGTTCAAGCGCTGGTGGAGTGTCCCGTTATCGTTGGCACGGCGGGCCACGTCGACCACGGTAAGTCGGCACTGATCGAGGCGTTGACCGGCAAGAATCCCGACCGTCTGGAGGTCGAGCGCCGTCGCGGTATGACCGTGGAGCTTGGCTTTGGCGAGCTGGCGCTGCCGAGCGGCAAGATCGTCGGCCTGGTCGACGTGCCGGGCCACGCGCATTACCTGCGCGCCATGGTGCAGGGTGCCACGGGCATTGATGTTGCCGTGTTGGTGGTCTCTGCCGTCGAGGGCGTGATGCCGCAGACCCGCGAGCACGTGCATGTGCTGGAGCTGCTGGGCGTTACGCACATGGTGGTCGCGCTGACGATGTGCGACCTGGCCGATAGCGAGATGACCGAGCTTGCCGAGCTCGACGTCGATGACTTTTTGTCGGGTACCGTGTTTGCGGACGCGCCGATTGTGCCCGTGTCGTCTAAGACGGGCGAGGGGATCGACGGGCTGCTTGCGGTGCTCGACGAGCAGGTAAGTGCCTGCTGGGATGCCTGCCGCGACCGTGCCGAGCGCACCGACGCCGCGCCGCGCCTGCCGATTGACCGCTGCTTTACGATCAAGGGCGTCGGCACCGTCGTGACGGGAACGCTGCACGATGCACCGGTTGCGGTGGGCGACGAGCTGATGGCTTTGCCGTCGCGTACGGTCTGTCGTGTGCGCGGGATTCAGGTGCATGGCGATACGCCGCGCGCGCTGCCTGGGCAACGCGTGGCGCTCAACCTGGTTGGTGACGGTGTCGCGGCACTTGACCGCGGCGAGATGCTGGGCGTGGCAGACCGTTTTGGTCAGACGTTGCGCTTTATGATGACGTTCACCTACCTGGGTCGCGAGGGCGCCAAGCCGCGCGTGCTCGAGTCGGGCGCGCGCGTGCATGTGATGGCCGGCACGGCCGAAGTCGTCGGCCGTATCATACTTTTGGAGGGCGAGGCCCCCATGGCGGTGGGCGAGACCCGTACCGTGCAGGTGCGCTTGGAGGAGCCGCTGCCGCTGCGCGCCGGAGACCATGCTGTGGTGTTGTCGTATTCGCCCGTTATGCTTATCGGCGGCGGGCGTGTGCTGCTTTCGCGCTGCCGTCGCTCGCGCGAGCTTTCGGCGGGGGAGCGCACGCTGCTTGCAGCGCTTGAGGCCGGCGATGCCGTCGCTGGTGTGGACGCGTGGCTGGCGCTGCAGACGCTGCCGGTTACGACGGTTGATGTTGCCGAGGCTTTGGATCTTGCTGCCAGCGATGTTGATACTGCGCTGCGTGCGCTGGTGGCGGAGGGTGGCGTGCACGTGCTTGCCGGCTCGGACAGGCCGTTGTACATAAATGCTCTCGCGCTCGACGCCGCAATGGACGCGCTCGCGACGACCCTGACCGCCATGCACGCCGCTGCCCCTAAGGAGACGGGTTTTACGCCCGGCGCGGTCGCCCATGCTGCCTGGCCTGCCGCTGATGAAGGCGTTGCCGCGGCGTTGATTGCCGAGGGCTGCTCACGTGGCGTGTGCGCCGCCGAGGGCGCCGAGGTATTCGATCCGCATTCGGCCGCCGCGGCGGCTCGCGTGGTGCGAGAGGCTTGCGAGCGGATCGTGGCGCTGCTCGATGGGGCCGGCCTCGATGCACCGACGTTGCCCGAGGTGGGCGAGCAACTGCAGCTCGATCGCGACACCATGACGCGCGCCCTGCGCGAGCTTTCGCTCAACCGCTCGATCGTTAAGGTCGAGCGCGACGTTGCGCTGTCCGCTGCCACCGAGGCCCATGCGCGCGAGCTCGTCGCAGCTGCCATTGAGGCGGCCGGTGGCGCAGCCACAACGAGCGTGCTGCGCGAGGCCCTGGGTGTGTCGCGCAAACGTGCAATCAGCATCTTGGAGCACCTAGATGCCGTGCGCTTTACGGTGCTCGACAAGGACGCCGGCGGCTTGAGGTCCCTGCGCTAGGCCGGTCACTCGCTCCCGCCTCCTCAGTTGCGGTGAAATAGTTCCTATTTGGAGGCTTTGGCAGCAAATACAGGAACTATTCCACCGCAACTTCTTGTTCGTCTTTTTGGGATGGAGCCGTTTCGGTTTGGTAAAATACCGCCGCACTTGGGAACGGATGGGCTCCGGTGGGCTCCGCGGTCCTCAAAACCGTTGCGAGGCGTGCAAAACGTCTTGGATGTGTTCGATTCACATACGTTCCCGCCATACGCTACCAGCGCTTTTGTGCTCGCGGTCTTGCTGCGTGCCGCAAAGGCGCTGTTTTGTTTTTGCACGAGCTTTTCATAGCGCTGCTATTTCGGTGGCTGTATTTAGCTTCGTGCACCGGGTTTCGAGCATGCCGATGGAGGTGTTTTGCCGTATGACTACCGTAAGACGTGCCGATCTTTCTTGTGTCGTCCAAGCGGGTGGGCTGTCCTCGCGCATGGGCTGTGATAAGGCTCGCATGGCGTTTTGCGGCGAGCCGCTCATCGAACGCGTGCTGGGTCGGCTGGCGCCAGTTGCCGGCGAGTTGGTCGTGACGACTTCGCGTCCCAGCGAGCTTGCCTACCTTGAGGAGCGCGCGTTTGGCGGCCTGGTGCCGCGAATAGTGTCGGACCTTGGGGGGCCGGCGGGCGCCATGCGCGGCATCGCGAGTTCGCTGACTGCGGCCCGGCTGCCTCTCGTTGCTATCGTCGCCTGTGATATGCCGTTTGTCTCTTCGGAGCTAATCGGTGCCCTTGCTGGCTGTGTTGAGGCCGAGGCGCTCGACGTGTGCGTGCCGCGCGAGGAGCGGGGAATTGAGCCGCTTTGCGCCGTCTGGCGCCGTGACGCGTGTGTGCCGGTTGCCCAAGAGCTGCTCTCCTGCGACCGACAGCGCATTCGCTGCCTGATCAATCGCGTTCAGGCCGGTTATATGGATGAGCCGCAGATCGTTAAGGCCGCGGACTCGACGCTCTGCTTCGAGAACGTCAATACGCCCGAGGAGTTTGCGGCGGCCGAGTTGCTCGCCTAGATCTGCACACATCAATGACGGGAGATGCCGTGTCACATGATATTTGCCCCGATACTGGGGAACCTTGCACTTGCGATGGGTCCGAGCCTTGCACCTGCGGCTGTGGCAGCTGTGGACATACGGCCGAGGAAGAGGCAGCGGCGGCTGCGTATCGCGAGTCGCACCGCGAGGCCTCGTTCGGCGATGCCTCTGATCACGAACGCAAGATCATCGTTTCGTTCGATAGCACCTTCGATGTGATGGAATGCGAACAGCTGTGTCTTGCCGTCGGTGTGCCCGGGCGCATCATGCCGCTGCCCGGCTCCATTACCGCCGGCTGCGGGCTGTGCTGGGCCATGCCGTTCTCGGGCGATGCGCTCGCGGCCTTCCGCGCTGCCACCGAAGGCCGCGTAACCCCCGCCGACTATCATCAGCTCGTCCTCTAACCACCAACATCACCACAAAGGTGCCTGTCCCCAATGTGGTGGTTTGGAACATGTGGACGAAACAGGTTTGAAACACGGGTTTTGCATGTCAGGCACTCAAAAACGCTTCTACCTGCATCGTAATCAAAACGAAACATCTGCCCGTCTGCTTATGCGAAACTTTCCCGCAACAGTGCGATATTATCCATACTCGATAAAGTTCGCGGCGCATAGGGTGCCGCGATCAACATTTTTCGTTTCCCATCATTGGAGGAAGCATGAGCTACACGCAGAAAGTTCTCGAAGAGCTCAAGGCCCGCTATCCCGAGCAGCCTGAGTTCATCCAGGCCGCGACCGAGATCCTCGGCACCATCCAGCCGGCGCTCGACGCCCACCCCGAGTACGAGGAGGCCGCCCTGCTGGAGCGCCTCGTCGAGCCCGAGCGCATCGTCATGTTCCGTGTTCCCTGGGTCGACGACCAGGGCAAGGTTCAGGTCAACCGCGGCTATCGCGTCGAGTTCAACTCTGCCATTGGACCCTACAAGGGCGGCCTGCGCTTTAACCCGACGGTCACCCTGGGTATGCTCAAGTTCCTGGGCCTGGAGCAGATCCTCAAGAACAGCCTGACCACCCTTCCCATGGGCGGCGGCAAGGGCGGCTCCGACTTTGACCCCAAGGGCAAGTCCAACAACGAGATCATGCACTTCTGCCAGTCCTTCATGACCGAGCTCTATCGCCACATCGGCCCCAACACCGACGTTCCTGCCGGCGACCTGGGCGTTGGCGGCCGCGAGGTTGCCTACCTGTTCGGTCAGTACAAGCGCCTGACCAACGAGTGGACCGGCGTCCTCACCGGCAAGGGCCTCTCCTTTGGCGGCTCGCTCGCCCGTACCGAGGCCACCGGCTACGGTCTGGCCTACTTTGTGGACGAGTACCTCAAGAGCCGCGGCGACTCCTTCGAGGGCAAGAACGTCGTCGTGCACGGCTCCGGCAACGTCGCTATCTACGCCGTTCAGAAGGTCTCCCAGCTCGGCGGCAAGGTGCTGGCCTGCTCCGATACTCACGGCTGGGTCGAGGATCCCGACGGCATCGACTACACTGTGCTCGAGCACGTCTACAACAAGAAGCGCTCTGGCCACGACAAGGGCGTTACGCTCGCTATGTACGTTGACGAGAAGCCCAATGCCACGTGGCACGAGGGCGACGGCCGTGGCGTTTGGCAGCTGCCCTGCGACATCGCGCTGCCCTGCGCTCGCGAGAACACGCTGCTGCTCGAGGACGCCCAGGCGCTCGTCGCCAACGGCTGCAAGGTGGTCGGCGAGGGCGCGAACATGCCCACGACCATCGAGGCCACGACCTACTTCCAGGAGAACGGCGTTGCCTTTATGCCCGGTAAGGCTGCCAACGCCGGCGGCGTGCTCGTGTCCGGCCTGGAGATGAGCCAGAACGCCGAGCACCTGTCCTGGACCTTCGAGGAGGTCGACGGCAAGCTCGAGCAGCTCATGCGCGGCATGTTCCACAACGTGGACGACACCGCCAAGGAGTACGGCCAGGAGGGCAACTTCGTCATGGGCGCCAACATCGCCGGCTTCCTGAAGGTCGCTGACGCCATGCTCGCCCAGGGCGTCTGCTAAATCTTCGCTCGATATAGCATCGCAGAAGGCTCCCAGTCATCTTGGCTGGGAGCCTTTTTTGATTCGCATGCGACGGAGGAAAACGGTTCATTTTGTCCCGACACGAGCTGTGCCCCCTCGTTTGGTACACTTAAAAGTACTGGACAAGTGAAGAGATGGGGGAGAACGTGCTCAATTTCGGTACCTACGTCCGTGTTGGAAACGCGGCCGAAGCCTATGAGCTCTTACAGAAGAACCGCAACAACAAGATTGTGGGCGGCGGCATCTGGATGCGCCTGGGTTCGCGTCGCGTGGCGACGGCGATTGACCTTTCGGCCTGCGGACTCGATCAGATCGAGGAGACCGAGACCGAGTTTCGCATCGGTGCCATGTGCACCCTGCGCCAGCTCGAGCGTCATGCCGGGCTCAACGCGCTTGTCAACAATGTCTTTGAGTTCGCCGTCCACGACATCGTGGGCGTGCAGCTGCGCAATACCGCCACGGTGGGCGGCAGCATCTACGGCCGCTTTGGCTTCTCGGACGTTCTCTCTGCCTTCCTCGCGCTCGATTCCTATGTTGAGCTGACGGGTGCCGGCCGCGTTCCGCTCGCCGAGTTCGTTGACATGGGCTACGTGCGCGACGTGATCGAGCGCGTCGTGGTCGTTAAGCACGACTACCGCGCGAGCTATGAGGCCGTGCGCAAGGCCGCGACCGACTTCCCCTCGCTGAACGTTACCGCCGCCTGGTGGGACAACAGCTGGCATGTCACCGTGGGTGCCCGTCCGCTGCGCGCGACCCTGCTGCAGGGCGAGGCATGCGGCTTGGTGAACGAGCAGCCTTCCGAGGATGAGCTGCGTGCCCTTGCCGCGTCCGTGCGCGCGCTGAGCTACGGCACCAACCTGTGGGGCTCAGCCGAGTACCGCCGTCGCATCTCGGCCCCGCTGGCGATTCAGGCCGTGCGCCGCGCCGCCGGCATCGAGCTTTCGGCCGCGCTTGCCCGCGAGCTCGAGACCGTGCAGATCCCTAAGTTCGCCACGGACGAGTATTCCTGCCGCCGCGTGCCCGGCGTCGATTCTAGCGAGGTGCGCTAATGGCTGCCAAACTCATCGATCTTTCCTTTACGCTCAACGGCCGCAAGGTCAAGGTTCAGATTGCCCCCGACACCATGCTCTTCGCGCTGCTGCGCGAGCAGGGTTGCGCGTCGGTGCGCTGTGCCTGCGAAACCACCAACTGCGGCCTGTGCACGGTGTGGCTCGACGGCGACCCGGTGCTGAGCTGCTCGGTTCCCGCCGCGCGCGTCGAGGGCCACACCATCACCACGCTCGAAGGCCTCAAGGCCGAGTCCGAGGCGCTCGCCCGTGCGATGGCTGCCGAAGGCGCTGAGCAGTGCGGTTTTTGCGCCCCCGGCCTCATCATGAACGTGCTGGCTCTCGCCCGCGCCGCCAAGGAGGATCCGAGCCTCGTCGCAACGCGCGAGGAGCTCTCGCGCCAGCTCGCCGGCAACCTGTGCCGTTGCAGCGGCTACGAGAGCCAGCTGCGCGCCATCGTCCGCTTCCTCAACGAGTCCGGCGTGCAGGTGGGCTTTGAGATGCCCGAGCTGCCGGTCAACGACACCAGCTGCGACGGCGTCTCGTACAAGCAAATCACCCACAAGCAGCCCAAGAAGGATTCGAAGGCTCTGCTCGAGGGCCGTCCCGTCTACACGGGCGATATGGTGCCCGCCGGCGCGCTCATCGTCAAACTCAAGCGCAGCCCGTATGCTCGCGCCAAGATCCGCTCCATCGACACCTCGCGCGCCCTGAAGGTGCCCGGCGTGGTGGGTGTCTACACCTACGAGGACGTGCCCAAGCGCCGCTTTACCATCGCCGGCCAGAGCTATCCGCAACCGAGTCCCTACGACCGCCTGATCCTCGAGAACCTGGTGCGCTACCAAAACGAGGAGGTGGCGATCGTCGCCGCCGAGACCGAGGAGGCCGCCGATAAGGCACTCAAGCTCATCAAGGTCGACTACGAGGTGCTCGAGCCGCTGCTCGACTTTACCCAGGCACTCGATAACGACATCGTGGTCCACCCCGAGGGCGACGTGACCTTTATGTTCCCGCAGGGCGGCGACGTTGCTCGCAATCTGGTGTGCAGCGGTACCAGTGATTTTGGCGATCTGGACGAGGCCTTCGCCCAGAGCGACATCGTCTTTGAGCGCACTTACACCAGCCAGGCCACGCAGACCGCGCCCATGGAAACCTTCCGTGCCTTCGCGACGACCGACGCGTTCGGCCGCATCTCGGTGACCACCTCTACGCAGGTGCCCTTCCACGTGCGCCGCATGGTCGCGCAGTCGCTCGACATTCCGCAGTCGCAGGTGCAAGTTATTAAGCCGCGCATCGGCGGCGGCTTTGGCTCCAAGCAGACGGGGTGCTGCGAGATCTTCGTGGCATTCGTGACCCAGCAGACTGGCCGTCCGAGCTATTGCTGCTACACCCGTGAGGAGACCATCACTGCGGGCAACTCGCGTCACCAGATGCAGATGACCGTCAAGCTGGGCGCCATGAACGACGGCACCATCACGGCCATTGACCTGCACACGTTGTCCAACGCCGGTGCGTACGGCGAGCATGCCACCACGACGATCGGCCTCTCGGGCCACAAGAGCCTGCCCATCTACAACCATGTGAAGGCGAGCCGCTTTAGGTGGGACGCCGTCTACACCAACACCAACCGCGGCGGCGCGTATCGCGGCTACGGTGCCACCCAGGGCCAGTTTGCCGTGGAGAGCGCCGTCAACGAGCTTGCCGACATGCTGCACATGGACCCCGCCGACCTGCGCCTTAAGAACATCGTGCGCGAGGGCGAGACCATGCCGCAGTACTACAACGAGAAGCTCAATGCCTGCGCGCTCGACCGCTGCCTGCTGCGTGCGATGGACATGATCGGCTGGCGCGACAAGCCGCTGGCCGTGGACCTGGGCGACCGCGTGCGCGCCCTGGGCTGCGCGCTCACCATGCAGGGCTCGGGCATCTCCAACGTGGACATCGCCGGCATCGACATGCGCTTGGAAGAGGACGGCTTCATTACCATCGGCACCGGCGCCACCGATAACGGCATGGGCGTCGACACGATCCTGGCGCAGATTGCCGCCGAGGAGCTGGGCGTGGAGAGTTCGATTATCGTGGTGCGCGGCGTGGACACTGATGTGTCGCCGTTCGACGCTGGCTCGTACGCGAGCTCGGGCACGTACGTGACGGGCCTTGCCGCCAAAAACGCAGCGACCGAGCTGCGCGAGAAGATTTGCGCCAAGGCCGCCCAGATGTGGGACGTGGACGCTGCCGACGTGGTCTTCGATGGCCAGTACGTGCGTCTGTCCGACGAGCGTGCCGCGCGCGAGCAGAACCGCTTCCTCACGCTGCGCGACTTTGCCAACCTGTGCGTCAAGAACATCGCGGGCGGCGACGCGCTCACCTCGCATGCCTCTGCCTGCCTGCCCGTTTCGCCCCCGCCGTTTATGGCCGGTATTGCCGAGGTCGAGGTCGACAAGGCCACCGGCAAGGTGACCGTGGTGGACTACGCGGCGGCCGTGGACTGCGGCACCGTGATCAACGAGGCGCTCGCGCGCGTCCAGGCCGAGGGCGGCATTGCCCAGGGTATCGGCCACGCGCTCTACGAGATCGTCGAGCATGACGAGCGCGGCCGTCTGCGCACCGGCAACTTTATGAGCTACAAGCTGCCCACGCGCCTGGATATCGGCAGCATTCGCGTGGCCTTTGAGCCGAGCTACGAGCCGACGGGTCCGTTTGGCGCCAAGTCGATCGGCGAGGTCGTCATCAACACGCCGCTCGCCGCCGTGGCCTCGGCCGTGGCGCACGCCACCGGCCACCAGGTTCGCTCGCTGCCGATCACGCCCGAGAAGGCCCTGCTGGGGGAGTAGCGGATCAGCGAACAAGTCGTAATTGGCGGGGCGGGGCAACTCGTCCCGCCTTTTGCACTCGTGGTGAGGTCGTGAGCGTGTAAAACGTGTGCGTGCGCTTGTCGTTCGTATCTGCTATCATTCCTAGTCTGTGCGCTCATGCGGGCGTGGCGGAATTGGTAGACGCGCCAGATTTAGGTTCTGGTGGGATTCCCGTGAAGGTTCGAGTCCTTTCGCCCGCACCAACGCATCTGCGTCGGCTTCGGCCGTCGCGACTCTTTGTTGCATAAAGGTACCAGCACCTCAGATAAGCTGGGCAGTATGAGGAGGAACGTGTTGAACATCACCGCTTCTGACGTCAAGGACGCCAAGCTCACCGCTACGGTCACCATCCCGGCCGCCGACGTCGACGCCGCGATCAAGAAGGCCTACAAGGACACCGCCAAGAAGTACCGCTTCCCGGGCTTCCGCGCCGGTAAGGCTCCCCGTCCGGTCATCGACTCCGCTCTTGGCGCCGAGGCTACCCTCGCTCAGGCCACCAACGACCTGATCGCCGCCAACGAGCCTGCCGTCCTCAACGAGCTGGACATCGTCCCCACCAAGAGCGGTGACTACAAGGAGCTCGACCTCGCCAAGGATCACGAGGACTACACCTACACCGTCGAGTTCTCCCTGCGTCCCGCCGCTGAGCTCTCCTCCTTCGACGCTGTCGAGATCGAGATGCCCCCTGCGGAGGTCACCGAGTCCGAGATCAACAACCAGGTCGAGATGCTTCTCAACTACCGCGCCACCTTCGAGGACGTCGAGGGTCGCGCCGTCGAGGCCGAGGACTACGTCACCGTCGACCTCAAGGCCGTCGAGAACGCTGACAACTTTGCCGCCGAGGGCCGCATGCTCATCGCCGGTAGCGACAGCAACCCCGCTGAGTTCAACGAGGCCCTGATCGGCGCTAACGTTGACGACGTCAAGACCGTCACCTGGACCGACGAGGTCGAGGAGGGCGAGGAGGCCGAGACCCACACCGTCGAGGTCACCGTCAAGGGCATCAAGGTCCGCAACACCCCCGAGCTCACCGACGAGCTTGTCAAGTCCGACTTCGGCTTCGACAGCATCGACGCCATGCGCGATGCCATCAAGATCGAGATCGAGCAGGACAAGGCTTCCCGCCTGCCGGCCGAGAAGGAGAACCGTTGCGTCTCCGCTCTCGCCGAGCGTCTGCAGCTCGACGAGATGGACGCCGACTACGAGCAGTCCGTCTTTGAGGAGCTTGGCCAGAACTTCCTGTCCAACCTCGCTGCACGCGGCATGACCCTCGACACCTGGCTGCCCGCTTCCGGCCTGACCATGGAGCAGTTCATCGGCGACCTGCACAAGCAGGCCAACGACGTTGCTCGTGAGTCCCTGGCTCTGGACGCCCTCGCCCGTGAGCTCAAGATTGAGGTCACCGAGGACGACATCAACGCCGAGTTCGAGAAGGCCGGCGTCAAGGACGTCGAGGCTTCCAAGGCCGAGTTCATCGCCGATGGCCGCATGCCTGCCGTCCGCGAGTCCATCCGTCGCTCCAAGGCCGTCGACCACCTGGTCGAGAACGCCAAGGTGACCGAGGTCGACGAGACCGCCAAGGACGCCGAGTAATTCTCGCCACCTTGCCCGCGAGCGCATGCGTGCGCCCGTGATGGGGTAAAGTTATACACCGGTTATCCGGTTGCTTCGTACGGTGCCAGCCAATGCATAGCATGCGGGCACCGTACGTTTATCTAGAACCAATTTGGTCCGCAAGAGAGAAATGGAGATGCGTATGATCGCCAAGTTCGATTCCGCCCTCGTGCCATACGTTATCGAGCAGACGCCGCGCGGCGAGCGCAGCTACGATATCTATTCGCGCCTGCTCAACGACCGCATCATCTTCTTGGGCGAGGAGATCAACTCCGTCAGCGCCAACCTGGTCGTTGCCCAGTTGCTGCATCTTGAGAGCCAGGATGCCGAGAAGGATATCTCGCTCTACATCAATTCGCCCGGCGGCGAGGTTTACTCCGGCCTGGCGATTCTGGACACCATGAACTTCATCAAGCCGCAGGTCTCCACCATCTGCGTCGGTATGGCCGCGTCCATGGCCGCCGTGCTGCTTTCGGCCGGCGCCAAGGGCAAGCGCTTCTGCCTGCCGCACTCCAAGGTCATGATTCACCAGCCCAGCGGCGGTGCCCAGGGCCAGCAGACCGAGATTGAGATCGTTGCCGAGGAGATCAAGAAGACTCGCCGCGAGCTCAACCAGATCCTGTCCGACGCCTCGGGCCAGCCCATCGAGAAGGTCCAGGCCGATACCGAGCGCGACAACTACCTGACCGCTGCCGAGGCCCTCGACTACGGTCTGATCGACCGTATCGTCACCTCGCGCGATCTTGCCGCGAAGGACGCCTAGGATGGCAGGAAACATGCAGGACAACTTTGACGAGAACGGCAACCCCATCCGCTGCTCCTTCTGCGGAAAAGAGCAGGGCCAGGTCCGTCGCCTCGTAAAGGGCCCGACCAACATCTTTATCTGTGACGAGTGCGTCGCCGCCTGCTCCGAGATCCTTGAGGAGTCGCTTGCTTCGGACTTTATGGACGCCGCCCGCAACGGCAATCTCCCGGGTTTCCTCAACGACCACGGCCAAGCTGCATCCCAGCCCGCCGTTGACCCCGAGGCCGAGGGCTTTGAGCTCGAGGACGACCGTCAGGTCATCACGCACGTGCCGACGCCGCACGAGATCTATGACGAGCTTTCGGCCTATGTCATGGGTCAAGAGGACGCCAAACGCGCCATGTCGGTTGCCGTGTACAACCATTACCGTCGCGTGATCGAGGGCGGTGCTGCGGTGTCCGCCTTTGACGACGGCTTGGATTCGCAGCTCGGTGATGACATGGACGAGGTGGAGCTCGCCAAGTCCAACATTTTGCTGCTCGGCCCCACCGGTACCGGTAAGACCCTGCTGGCCCAGACGCTCGCGCGCATCCTCGAGGTGCCGTTTGCCATCGCCGATGCCACCGCGCTCACCGAGGCCGGCTATGTGGGCGAGGACGTGGAGAACATCCTGCTCAAGCTCATCAATGCCGCCGATGGCGATATTGAGCGCGCGCAGGTTGGCATTATCTACGTGGACGAGATCGACAAGATCGCCCGCAAGGCCGAGAACCTTTCCATCACCCGCGATGTCTCGGGCGAGGGCGTTCAGCAGGCACTGCTTAAGATTCTTGAGGGTACGGTGGCAAGCGTTCCGCCCACCGGCGGCCGCAAGCATCCCCAGCAGGAGCTGCTGCAGATTGACACGACCAACATCCTGTTCATCTGCGGCGGTGCCTTTGTGGGTCTGGACAAGATCATCGCCGACCGCGTGGGCAACAAGGGCGTGGGCTTTAACTCCGAGATCGCCGGCCCCACCTCGGTCGACGAGAACGACCTGCTGCGTCAGGTGCTCCCGCAGGACCTCAACGCCTTTGGCATGATCCCCGAGTTTGTGGGACGTACGCCCGTCGTCACCCAGACGCAGGCGCTCGACGAGGACGACCTGGTGTCGATCCTGACCGAGCCCAAGAACGCCGTGGTGCGTCAGTACCGCAAGATGTTCCAGCTCGAGGACGTTGAGCTTGAGTTTGAGGACGCCGCCCTGCACGAGATCGCCCGTATGGCGCTTGCCCGCAAGACCGGCGCCCGCGGCCTGCGCTCCATCTGCGAGGACGTGCTGCAGCAGACGATGTTCGACCTGCCCAGCGAGGAGGGTGTTTCCAAGGTCGTTGTGACCGAAGCCTCCGTAAAGGGCGAAGAACAGCCCCAGCGCATCTACGGCTAAACCAGCCAAAAACGTGCTTGCAATTAGCCTCCGACCACCCGCGGCCGGAGGCTATTTTATATATACGCAATAACCCCAACTACCTGTGTTATTCTGTGTGTTTGTTTAAGCCTCAGCGAAGTCATATCAGACTGAAGTAATCGATACCTAAGGGGAGGAATGTAGGCCCTGGCGGGCCTACATTCCTCCCCGGCGGGACAGGGAGAGATATATGGAAGAGATGCCCAAGAACTACGATCCGTCGACCAACGAGCCGGCGATCCTGCAGAAGTGGCTCGACGGCGGCTACTATAAGCGCCGCGAGGGCGTGGGCGACTGCACCGTCACCATTCCGCCTCCCAACGTGACCGGCAAGCTCCACATGGGCCACGCCACCGACGACTCCATCCAGGATGCCATCATCCGTATGGCCCGCATGCGCGGCAAGTCCACGCGCTGGGTGCTCGGTACCGACCACGCCGGTATCGCCACGCAGACCAAGGTCGACAAGAAGCTCAAGAGCGAGGGCATCAGCCGCCTGGAGATCGGTCGCGACAAGTTTGTCGACGCTTGCTGGGATTGGACCCACGAGTACGGCGGCATCATCGTCGAACAGATCAAGCGCATGGGCTGCTCCGTCGACTTCGACAACGAGCGCTTCACCATGGACGAGGATTACGCCCAGGCCGTGCGCAAGGTCTTCTGCGACTGGTACCACGACGGCCTAATCTACCGCGGCAAGCGCATCGTCAACTGGTGCCCCAACTGCACTACCGCCATCTCGGACGACGAGGCCGAGTACAAGGACGAGAAGGGCCACCTGTGGCACCTGCGCTACCCGCTGACCGAGCCGGTTAACGGCCAGGACTACATCGTTGTCGCCACCACGCGCCCCGAGACCATGCTCGGCGACACGGGCGTCGCCGTCTCCCCGAAGGACCCCGAGAAGGCCGCCTTCGTGGGTAAGACTGTCAAGCTCCCCATCGTCAACCGTGAGATCCCCATCTTTGAGGATTGGCACGTCGATGCCAACTTTGGCTCCGGCTTCGTCAAGGTCACCCCGGCTCACGACCCCAACGACTATGCCATGGGTCAGGCCCACGACCTGCCGCAGATTAATATCTTCGATGAGCACGCGGTGGTTGTTGAGGGCTATGGCGAGTTCACCGGCATGAACCGCGACGAGTGCCGCGAGGCCGTCATCAAGTGGTTCGAGGAGCACGACCTGCTCGATCACGTCGAGGACCTCGATCACTCCGTCATGCACTGCTACCGTTGCGACGCCGCACTGGAGCCGTGGCTGTCCGAGCAGTGGTTCGTCGCCGTCGACAAACTCAAGGGGCCGGCGCTCGACGCCGTCAACTCCGGCAAGGTCACCTTCCACCCCGCGCGCTGGACGCAGACCTACACCACCTGGATGGAGAACCTCAAGGACTGGTGCATCAGCCGCCAGCTGTGGTGGGGCCACCGCATCCCCGTGTTCTACTGCGAGGATTGCGGCTGGGAGGACGCCCTTACCGAGGATACCGACGTGTGCCCCAAGTGCGGTGGCCATCACGTGCATCAGGACGAGAACGTGCTGGACACCTGGTTCAGCTCGCAGCTGTGGACCTTCGCCACGCAGGGCTGGCCGCAAAAGCCGGAGCTGCTCGAGGGCCATCACCCCACGACGGCGCTCGTCACCGCGCGCGACATCATCGCGCTGTGGGTCGCCCGCATGGTCATGAGCTCGCTGTACTTCCTGGACGAGGTGCCGTTTAAGGACGTCGTCATCTACCCGACGATTCTTGCCAAGGATGGCAGCCGCATGTCCAAGTCCAAGGGCAACGGCGTTGACCCCATGGACCTCATTGGCATGTACGGCGCCGACGCCATGCGCTACAACTTGCTCACGCTGTGCACCAACAACCAGGACGTCAAGTTCGACGCGAACATCGATAAGAAGACCAAGAAGCTTATCGACAGCCCGCGTACCGACCAGGCCAAGTCGTTTGTGACCAAGATCTGGAACGCCAGCCGCTTCCTTCTTATGAACATGGAGGGCTACACGCCCGGCGAGCCCGTCGTGGAGACGCCGGCCGACGCCTGGATGTTCAGCCGTCTGGCCAAGGCCGTGAAGATGGTCACCGAGGGTATTGAGAACTACACCTTTGGCGACATGGCCCGCGGCGTGCAGCAGTTCTTCTGGAACGAGGTCTGCGACTGGTACGTCGAGGTCACCAAGGCCCGTCTGAGGGGCGAGGGCCGTCTGCAGGCTCAGCGCAACCTGATCTTTGTGCTCGACACCTCCATTCGCCTGATGCACCCGCTCATGCCGTTCGTTACCGAGGAGATCTGGGACAACATGCCGGCGAGTGTGCTCGATCTGGATGCCGAGGGCAACCTGGACCGCGCCGAGGCGCTCATGATCGCCAAGTGGCCGGAGCCTGCCGACTATGCTAAGTATGTTGATGAGCCCGCCGAGCGCGCGTTTGAGCTGTGCCGCACCGTCGTGTCTGCCGCCCGCGCCACCCGTTCGCGTTATCGCTTGAGCCCCAAGGCCGAGCTCGACGTGGTCGTGCGTGCCGGCGCCGAGGACATCGAGAAGCTCGAGAGCCTGCGCTCGACCATCGAGCCGCTGGCCAACACCGCTTCGCTCGTCATGGGTGCTGACGTTGAGAAGCCGGCTGCGAGTATCGCCGTGGTCGACAGCGGCGTCGAGGTCTTTGTGGTGCTCGAGGGCAAGGTTGACCTTTCGGCCGAGAAGGCGCGCCTGGAGAAGGAGATCGCCGCGGCCCAGAAGGAGCTCGCCGGCTGCGAGAAGACGCTCGCCAACGAGGGCTTTGTGGCCAAGGCCGCGCCTGCCGTGGTCCAGAAGAAGAGGGACCGTGCAGCTGAGCTCAAGGAGATCCTGGCGGCGCTGACTGCTCAGGTTGCTGACTTCTCGTAAGCGTTACTGGGGGACGCGGTTTGGGGCTTTGCTCGCTACTGCGAACAGTCCTGCTCGCACGAAGGCCACATTAAGTGGCCTTCGGCTCGTGCGGAACTTGTATCGAGTAAAGCCCCAAACCGCTCCCATAGCGTTTACGGGGGCGTTCGCTGCCTGGTAGGGCCACTGGGTTGTGGCCTTGATCTTGCTGCAAGCGGGTAAAGGCTGATATTGTCAACGCGAGGGGCTCATTATTTTTTGATGGGCCTCTTTTTCTGTAATTGGAGACTTTGGGTTATGGCTAAGCGTTCTGGGTCGTATTCTGTGCCGTTCTCGTTTGAGTTGCTTTCGTTTGATGAGGCTGTGGGGCTGGCTGCTGATACGGGGCGGATTTCTGGGGATGCTGGGCCTCTGCTTGAGACGGTTGTCGATATGCTCGATGAGTTGGGACGCCCGGACGAGTACTTTGATTGCATTCAGGTCGCCGGTACCAATGGCAAGACTTCGACCACACGTTTTTCGGCTGCTATCCTTCGCGGCGAGGGGCTCAAGACCGCGCTGTATACGTCGCCGCAACTGGTGCGCTATCCCGAGCGCATGGAGGTTGACGGGCGTGTTGTGAGCGACGAGGCCTTTGCCCGTGGTGTTTCTGCCGCTGTTGAGGCGGGACATCGAGTGAATGCGCGTCGTATTGCGGCGGGGGAGCGCGCGTACACCATTACGCCGTTTGACCTGTTGACGGCTGCTGCACTTGTGGTGTTTGCCGAGGCTCGCGTGGATGTTGCCGTGCTTGAGGTTGGCATGGGCGGACGCTGGGATGCTACGAGTGCGACCGATCCCGTCGCCGTTGCCATTACCGGCATTGGGCTCGACCACACACGTATTTTGGGCGATACGCTCGAGGCCATTGCGGGGGAGAAGGCCGCGGTCATCAAGCCCGGACGCTTGGTTGTGCTGGGCGAGGGCACGCATGAGCCGAGCGTTCAGCACGTGATGGATGCACGTTGTCGCGAGTGCGGCGTTGTGCCGCTCGTGGTGAGTCATACGACGACTAAACTTCCGGCACACGTGGGCGATACGGTGGAGTTTAGCTGCACCACGCCGCGTGCGATCTATACGTCGAGCATGGTCAAACCGGCCTATCAGCCGCAGAATGCCGCGTGCGCGATTATGCTGTGCGAGGGGTATCTGGGTCGCGAGCTCGACCACGATGCGCTGGATGCCTCGCTTATGGGCTGCCCCACACCGGGTCGTTTTGACGTGCTGGGGACCGATCCGCTCAAGCTGATCGACGCCTGCCATAACCCCCAGAGCTGCGAGAACTTTGTGAGCGCGCTGGACGAGATCGATCCGTGCGTAGAGAATCGCCCCACGCTGCTGTGCGCCGCGCTGGCAGACAAGGACGTGGCGGGCATCGTCGACGTGCTTGTTCCGGCGTTCCCCCGTGTGGTCGTGACGCAGACCGATTCCGATCGCGCCCTGCCGGCGGAGGAGCTCGCTGCCCTGGTGGACGCCGATAAGCTCGCGGGCGTATACCCCAGCGTTTCCGAGGCCCTTGCAGCTTTCAAGGCCGCGGGCGAGCCCTTCGTAGCAGCCGGCACCATCACCCTAGCCGGCGAAGTAGCCGGCCTGCTCCGCTAACCCATCCCCTCATCAGTTGCGGTGAGATACGGACTGTTTTACAAGCCAGAAGCCTCAAACAGTCCGTATATCACCGCAACTCAAAAGCAGCTAATTTGGGTGCCCGTTTACGAAATCTTTTATGCCGCTTAACCTTTAGCATATTGCAAACCTCCATCGGGCAAGGATTCGCTCAACTTAACTTGCCAATCGGACCTGTGCTGTTTGGTCCGTTGAGCGTGTCGGGAGGAAACATGAACAGAAGGCATGTCAACGCGGCTATTACCGCGGGTCTGGCTCTGACGATGACGGTCGGCTCGGTGCCGTCGCAGGCGTTCGCCGAGATGATGCAGGGTGATACCACCCAAGTCGTTGCCGAGCAAAGCGATGCGACGGGTGCGGCTGCCGCGTCTGCGGACACCGGCCAGGCAACCTCGGAAGATCAGGCGGTCGACAAGATCACCTCGCTTGCGGACCTGACCGACCTGCATGTTGCCGAGGGCTCCGACGCCACGCTACCTCATACCGTGGCGGCAACCTACGAGAGCGGTACCACCAAGCAGGAAAATGTCACCTGGAAGTTAAACGGCGCTGATGCTCCGGCAACTCTGGCGCAGCTGCCTGTCGGCTCGTATGAGTTTGAGGGTACCGTCGACGGTGCCACGCAGACGGTCAAGCAACGCGTGGTTGTCGAAGCTGCCGCGGCGGATCCGGCGGCAGTTGACGCAGCCAACGTCGTTGCACCGACCAGCGAAAACGGCCATAAAGTCGTTTCGGTCGAATCTAATCCCATCATTGAAAAGTATGTCGGCTTCGATAACGGCGACTATGTGCCATCCCCTGAAGTGAAGGTAAAATGGTCTGACGGCACCGAGGGCTCTGCTTTTGTGCAGTGGGATGAAAAGTCGATAGAGACGTTTGCCTCAGCAACCGAAGAGTCCGAAATCGCCATCACAGGCCAGATTCGCGGTGGATACGCTAACGGTCAATGGTTCTCGCTCGCTGAGCCGTTCGATGTGGCTGGTGTTCTCAAAGTCTACGCTCCCCGCACAACGGGTGGCACTCAGTGGTCCACATGGACCGCAGCGGGTTTTGCGCCCACGCTGACTTCGAGCGTGTCCGTTTACTACTCCAATGGTGAGTCCCGGACGTGCCCGGTTGTGTGGAATGAAATTTCCGAGGACCAGTACCAGAATGCGGGCACGTTTATTGTTGAGGGCCATATAAAGGACTGTCCCTCCATGCTCGTGTACTGCACCGTGTATGTTCGTGCGGTCAAGAGCGTCCAGACCGAGTTGACGTGTACGACCCTAACCGGTGAGGTCCCGTCTCTGCCGTATTCTGCTTCGGTTGTCTTTGATAACGGTGCTACCGAGCAGGTCCCGGTATCTTGGGATCCTGTTGACGCGTCGCTTTACTCTAAAGTGGGAACGTTTACGGTTAAAGGCAAACTCAATGGTTTTGATAACCGTGAGGTTACCTGCACTGTCACTGTTAAGGACCCCAAGGATGTGCTCGATCTTAATTCGCTGAGGTTCGAGCGCGTGGTCGGAGACAACACTCCTCTAAGCACGTATGTCTATTTCCCCGTCACTCAGTCGAATAACACCATATACTCTCACGGCTATCAGGTTACTTGGGACAACGCCGATGTGTCTCAATTTCAAAAGGCCGGCACCTATACGGTCACAGGCACGCTCGCGTCGTATGATGCGTCACCTGTTAACGGCCTTAAGGTGACTGCTCAGGTCGAGGTCAGGGAAGTTGCCTCTATTGATCCTCTTGCCCCCGTCAACACCCCCGTCGGCGTACGCCCTACAACGGGCAGCGGTCTTCCCGGCGGCGTTTTAGTTACATTTACCGACGGTACAAAGAAGCAGTGCAACATTGCGTGGGATCCCATTTTGGACACACAGGTGGCAAACGAGGGGTCATTTAAGCTTTCCGGTTCGCTGACATATTGGACCAATACCTCATCTTCGTCGACTAGTCAGGTGGAGCTGGGTGACAGCAATCGAGTTACGGCGACCATCTCCGTCCGCGCCCTGCAGATGCCTTCCTCGACATCGACAAGCACGCTTATTGGATGCCAGCCCAATATGCCCGATTCAATCGAGGCCACGATGTGGAATGGTTCGCGAGGCAGTTTCCCCGTTCAGTGGTCGACGATTAGCCAGGACGCCCTAAAGAACCTTGGCCAGATTACGGTCAACGGATACTTTACCGGTTCCAGCATCCCGGTTACGGCGACGGTCAATATCTGTGATCTCGAAGATAACAACATCGGCAAGATTCCCTATATTCCCGGCGCCGGACTTCTGGCTCCGCGCTATCTGTCCGATCTGTATTTGTCTGACGGTAGCTCCTACTACCCCAGGTATTCCTCGGGACAGCCTTATAGCTGGGATGAGTTTCCTCAAGAGCTGCTGGACGGCAAACCGGGCGAGTACGAAATTACCGGTACGGTCGCCGACTCGCTGGCAAAGATCCATGCGACTGCGGTGTGCGGCGAGGTCAAGGGTGTCAACAACTACAGCGATAACGGCGTGACGCTTGGACAGTCGTACGAGGACTGGCGCGTTATCTATCCCGGTGAGGAAGTCAATCTGGACTACTTCTACGTGTCCGGCGCATTGCAGGACGGAACGACTTTTGACAGTCTCGGCGTCAACTGGGATACCTACGATAGGTGCCCCCAGAAGGACTGCACGATTACCGGAACGGTCGCCGGAACGAATATCCCCGTGAAAGTGCACGTCATCGTGACTAAAAACTGGGAGGCTCAGCCACAAACCATTACAGTGCTCAGGGGCAGCGACGGCACCGCCATGCTTCCCGGCTATGTCGAACTTATCAGCCCCGATGCGGCAGAACATCCGGACTATTCGCATAAATACGCCGAGACCAAGTGGAACACGAAGGGCTTCGATTGGACCCAGGGCGGCGTGGTACGCGGCACTGCAACAATTAGCTTTAATGCAGGGTACGGCATGCAGACTGTCGACCTTCCGATTACTGCCACCGTTAAGATCGCGAGTAAGGCAACCTCGGTTCAGGGCGGAACCATATGGACCGTCCCCGGCACCAAGCCGATGCTGCCGGAATACCTTGAGGTTCGATACGACAACGATGTGTCTTCTGAGCCCAGCGCGAAAAGGTCACATGGGACCGTGTCGCCGAAGACGCTTATGCCAAGGACGGTTCGTTTAAGGTGAAGGGCAAGCTCCAAGGTGGTGCCGAGGCGACAATCACTGTCGACGTCTGTTCCGTCATCTCCGTTGCCGTTCCTGAGTGCATTAATACGGCCAGCGGTGTTTTCCCCGAGCTGCCGTGGAATGTCTCGGTTGCCACGAGTGACGGCAAAACTCATAATGCCCAGGTTCAATGGGATTACGTTCGTCCCTCGGTTTATACCGGAGAGCCGGGTCAGGTCACGACAGTGTCTGGCACGCTGTTTGCAAGCGGCCTCGACGGATACGGTGACGGCACTAACACCGGTCTCACTGTTCAGACCAAGATCGTTATCCAAGGCGTTGAGAAGGCAATCGATAACGGCGAGACCGCAGTGACCACCAAGGCGGGCACTGCGCCTGCTATGCCGTCCAAGATGGCGGTCGAGATGAGCGACGGTTCCGTTTCGACAGCGGCTATTGATTGGGATCCGATCGCGCCCGAGAAGTACGAGCGGCCTGGCACGTTCTATGCGACGGGCCATGTGGTCGGCTTTGATGCCGCTGCTGTTATGGCGCTGCTTGACGATGACGGCCAAAAGGTCGGCGTGGATGAGAACGGCAACGTGACCGCCAAGGTGACGGTTGCCGATAAGAAGGCGAAGAAGGTTGCGTTGCAGCCCGAGGCAGTCGTGGTCAACACCACGGTCGGATCGATGCTGGAGCTGCCAGATGCCGTGTCCGTATATTTCTCGGATGGCTCAGCGCGGGATACTCGGGGCAGTTTAGGCGGCATCGAGATCGAAAAGTGGACCGACACCGACGGCATCGACCTCTCCAAGCCGCTCGCCAGGAAGGGTACGTATAAACTCGTCGGCAAGCTCAAGGATGTCGACAACGTCAATGCCATCGTGTACGTCAACGTCTCCGAGGCGCCGCGAACCATTACCAAGCTCGAGGCCAAGTCGTTTAGCGTTGCCAAGGGCACGTCCAAGCAGGATCTGTACGCCCAGATGCCCAAGCAAGTTGTTGCGACTTACTCCGACGGCTCGACCGATTTGCTCGACATTGACGTTTGGGATCTTTCTAACGTTACGGACAAGCTGCTCAACGGAACCGGCACCGTGGAGATCACGGGCACGGTTAAGCTCAACGGCGCCAAGGTGACCTGCAATGTGACCGTGGTGGATCAGAAGGCCCAGACGCCCGACTACGTCGAGCCGATCGATGTTGTTGAGATTGTGGACAATGCCAAGGTCAGCGACCTTAGGGATAAACTGCCGTCCAAGGTGACGGTTGTCATGAAGGACGGCAAGACCAAGAAAGAGACGCCCGTTAAGTGGTCTCAGGTCGACAGCCTGGGCCGTGCCGGCACCGAGTTTGAGGTCACGGGCCTTACGGACAACGGCATGACCGTTAAGGCTCAGGTCAAGGTGACGGCGCATATCGTGGGCTTTGATACCGTTGACGAGATTGAGGTCGAGCGCGATACCAAGACAGCTGATGCCTTGGCCAAGCTGCCCGACACGGTCACGGCAATCTACTCTGACGATACCGACTCCGAAGCCGATGTAACGTGGGATACTAAGGGCCTTTCCGACAAGGACTTTGCCAAGGAAGGTGAAGTTACGGTTAAGGGTACGGTTGCCGGTACCGATCAAAAGGTTGAGTGCACTATCAAGGTCGTCAAACCGCTGCGTGAGATTCCTGATCACCTGGCTGGTACGGTTGACGCTGTGACGCTCGACGACGGGGCGAAGCCCGATGCCGTTGTGGCAGCGCTGCCCAAGACCGTGAAGGTCGCCATGAAGGACGGATCCGAGGTCGATTCGAAGATCGACTGGACTGCTCCCAAGGAGGCCGTCACCATTAAGAATGACGGTACAAGCTTTGTCGTTACGGGTAAAACCGCGGTTGGCAGCTTTGAGGTCAAGGCTACGGTCAACCTGGTGCCGGTCGTCGAGAGCATCGCTGGCGTCAAGCTTTCGGTTGCCCGCAACACGGCTGCTGCTGACATCGTGCTGCCTGCCCAGGTGACCCTCAACATGTCCGACGGCTCGACGAAGACTGCCGCCGTTACGTGGGATAAGACCCCGCTTACGGCAGATGCCTTGGGCAAGCTGGGCGATGTTGCGCTTGAGGGCAAGGTAGAGGGCACTTCGGTTAAGGCCAAGTGCACGGTCACGGTCGTGAAGAGCAATGCTGAGATTCCCGCGCTCGTTGAGCCTGTCGCGGGCGTTAGCGTTCCCGAGGGTTCGTCTGCCGACGCCGTGCGCGAGGCGCTCAAGGGCGTTAAGGCGACGGTCCTTATGAAAGACGGTAAGACGAAGGTGGAGTCCGAGGTTACGTGGTCTGAGGTTCCCGCCGCGGCTGCGGCGTACGGCAACAGCGTCGTCGCCAAGGGCGTGACGGTGAACGGCAACCTGCCTGTCGAAGTTGTCGTCACCTCCACGACGACGATCAATAAGGTAGCCGATGTGCCGCAGATTACGGTTGAGCGCGATGCCAAGGCCGACACCGTGACGGGGCAGCTGCCCAAGAAGGTTGCCGTGACGTACTCCGATGGCCACACGGATGAGGCCGTGGTCACATGGAATACGGATGGCCTGGACAAGCAGCTTCCCTCTGTCGGCGAGTACACGCTCGAGGGCTCCGTTGAGGGCACGACGCTCAAGGCGACCTGCAAGCTGGTCGTCGAGACGCCAGCAAGCGAGATTCCCGTGAGGCCTGCGACGTTCGCTCCCGTTGAGGTGTTTGAGGCAAGCTCTGCCGCCGATGTGCTGAAGGCGCTGCCCAAGAAGGTCTCCGTGATGATGAAGGACGGCAGCCAGGAGGACTACGACGTCGATTGGGAGAATGTCCCCACACTGGATTGGGGTGCCGATGATGTGACCGTGGGCGGTAAGGTTCGCGGCACGGAGCTTACGGTCAGCTGCATGGTGCGCGTTAAGCCGCGCCCGGCGGCCAAGGGCCTCGTTATCGTTGACCAAAACGGCAAGGCCACGACTGCCGAAACCGTGCTCAAGGTAGAGCGCGGCAAGGCAATTGACCTTGCTGCCGCGGCGAGCAATGCGGCTGATGGCGCGCTGCTGCGTGGTAACGTGACGTGGACCTCGTCCGACCCGACGACCGCTACGGTCGAGAACGGTAAGGTCAAGGCCCTCAAGAACGGAACCGTCGTCATTACCGCGACGATGCCCGTTGACGGCGACGCCGCGGTGATTGCGACGCTTGCCGAGGATGGCACTGTGGAGACGCCGGCGCCTCAACAGCTCACTGCTTCGGTGACCGTTGAAGTCGTTGAGCCTGTTGTTGTACAGGAACCGACAGGCGGCAAGGATAACGGTGCCAAGTCCGATGCCAAGGATTCTTCGGGCAAGAAGGATGGCAAGAAGGCCGCTAAGGGAAGCCTGGCCGAGACGGGCGACAATACTGCCGTGACCGTCGCGGCGCTTGGCGGAACCGGCCTGCTGGCTCTTATCGCCGCAGCGATCGAAAAGCTGCGTCATCGCGCGGAGTAGCGTCGAGAGCGTAGCGCTTTAGGTCACAAGAAGGCCTCCAGGTTCTCGTTGGGGAATCGGGAGGCCTTTCGTTTTGCCATCAGGGCAGCTAATTTGGGACGGGGCTTTTTGACTATCCTGGTCCCCTTGGCAGTTGCGGTGAAATAGGGACTATTTTATGGGCTAGAAGCCTTAAGCAGTCCGTATTTCACCGCAACTTAGTTTGGGGACTTGGGGATGAGGTTAGCCTAAGCGGACCGGATCGTGGGGGTAGGCGTTGAGAATCTCGACGCCGGACTCGGTAACTAGGGCCAAGTCCTCGATGCGGACGCCAGTGCGGCCGGGGAGGTAGATGCCCGGCTCGATGGAGAAGGTCATGCCCGGCTCGACAACCTGCTCGTTGACGAGCGAGACGTCTCCCGGCTCGTGGTCCTGCAGGCCGATCGAGTGTCCCAGGCGGTGCGTAAAGTACTGCCCATAGCCCGCGTCCTCAATCACGTCGCGCGCGGCGCGGTCCAGGTCGCACATGCGCACGCCCGGGGCGATGAGCGCCTCGGCGGCCTCGTTGGCGCGGCGCACGATGTCGTAGATATGTGCCGTCTCCTCGTCCGTCTCGCCCCAAAAGAACGTGCGTGTCATGTCCGAGCAGTAGTTGCGGCGACGTCCGCCAATGTCGAACAGCACCACGTCGCCTCGCTTGAGTACGGTGTCGTCGGGCTCGTGATGCGGGTCTCCAGCGTTGGCGCCAAAGCTCACGATGGGCGGAAAGCTAAAGCCCTCGCAGCCGTGATTACGGTACAGACCGAGCATCTGGTCGGCAATTTCGCGCTCCGTTACGCCCTCGTGGACGAGCTTGATGGCGTCGGCCATCACGGCGTCGTTGGCGGCCGAGGACGCGCGCATGAGCTCCTGCTCGGCGGCATCCTTGTAGGTGCGTGCGGCGGTGACGGCAAAGTCGCCCAGGAAAAACTCGCTGGCTGCGTGGCGCTCCATGAGCGGCATCAAAAAGCCAGAGCGCATGACGGTGTCGATGCCGAGGGGCTTGGCAGGATTAACCTCGCGAGCGATGGCGTCGGCCACGACGTCGGTATCGGTGTGGTACGCGACGCGGGCATTGTCGTATTCCGGCAGCTGGTGTAGAGCGTTTACTAGGATTACCGGCTCGGCATTGCGCGCGAGCAGCACGCCGCAAAAACGCTCGAACATATCGGCATAAAAGCCGGTCAGGTAATAGATCGACCACGGGTCGTTTACGAGCAGCTGTGCGCCGGGGTGCTGAGCCTCGAGCGCATCGAGCACGCGCGCCACACGCTGGCCATCGACATGTGCCATACATCGTCCTTTCGCTAGGGTAGTTAATTTGGGACGGGGCTATTTTAGCTGCCCCAATATGCCAGCTGATACTTATTCTGGCCTCGAATAATTCGTCGACAGTTAAGGGTAGCTAAAATAGCCCCGTCCCAAATTAACTACCCCTGGTCTGCTTTCAAAACTATGCCGGATTACGGGGCTGGATTGCTCTTGGCTGACCATGACCAAAATGGCAAAAATAAAACCGCAGGTAGACGGCTTGGCGAAAATCGAAAATGGTCGGTGTGGTTGGTGGTTATCGATTTAGCCCCGTAAACCGGGGTAGTTTTGAAATAGCACTAACCGAGCAGCAGCAAAATGCACGATTCTCAAAGAAAGTTGCGGTGGAATAGTTCCTGGATGTCGGGGTTTTGGCGGAAATCAGGAACTATTTCACCGCAACTGAGGAGGGGACGGGGTGAATGGCGGGGTAGCTAAAAGAGCCCCGTCCTAAAAAGACTGGTTAGGCTTGATTGATGTCCATGCTGGCGATGAGGTCGATGCCCGTGTTGAGGAGGTTGGGGAGCACAACGTCGCCCATGCGGACGGGGTCGCCTAAGACCAGGCCGCGGATGACGTCCATGGCTTGAGTGTGAAGCTCGAGCGGGATGGCTTCGGCCGTGCGCACAGGCAGCAGCGCCTCGTCGCCGCCGGATACGGCCACGGTGGTGGTGAGCACGCGCATGGGGCAGGTGAGTTCCTGATGTGCGAACTTATCGCCGCGCGGGCAGTTGTTGCCAGTTACGGAGCGCACTTCCACCATGGCGCCATTGGCGTCGCGCACCACCTCTACGGCCAGAAGGCATTCGGATGGGCAGGTCGTGCAGTTGAACTGCAGTGTTTCGGTCGCATTCGTGCTCATGGCCTTACGCCTCCTCAACGGGATCGACGGATAGGACAATCTCATTAGCATCCAGGTCGAGCGCTTGTTTGATGACCTTTGCCGGCAGCGGGAAGCTTTCCATAACGCTCGGCTTAAACGCGCGGACCTTGCCGGCGAACAGTTCCTCGCCGTCGGCCAAGATCCTCACGCAGGCGGCATCGACTGGCCGGCGCACACGGAAGTTGAGTTTGGTGAGTGCCACAGTCGTAATGCGTCCCGGCAGGGCGTAGCCCGCGATGCCGGCGGGGGAGACCTTGAGCTCGCAGTCCGCGTCTGCCACTCCCGCTGCGGTGCCGACAGCCCCCAGCGCGTGCGTCGCTGCAGCTGCGCCAGCCCTCTCGGACTCGGTTGTTACGTTGTCGGCCAGGTCGTGCACGTGCAGGACGTTGCCGCAGGCAAAGATGCCCGGCACGCCCGTCTGCAGACTCTGGTCCACCATAGCGCCGCGTGTTCGCGGGTCAAGCTCTACGCCTGCGGCAACCGAAAGCTCGTTCTCGGGAATCAAGCCCACCGAAAGCAGCAACGTGTCGCACGGAACAATGCGCTCGGTACCCGGAATGGGCACCAGGCGCTTGTCGACTTGGCTCACCTCGACGGCTTCCACGCGGTCGTGCCCGATTACGCGTGTGACGGTGGTGGACAGGTGCAGCGGAATGCCAAAGTCGTCAAGGCAGTTCTTGACGTTGCGGCGCAGGCCGTTGGCGTACGGCATGAGCTCGTATACGCCCTCGACCGAAATCCCCTCGAGCGTGCAGCGACGTGCCATGATCAGCCCGATATCGCCCGAGCCCAAAATGACGGCGCGCGAGCCGGGTTTGAGGTTTTCGATATTGATGTATCGCTGCGCCAGGCCCGCCGTAAACACGCCGGCGGGTCGGCTGCCGGGAATCTTGATCTCGCTGCGGGTGCGCTCGCGGCAACCCATGGCAAGGACGACCGCGCGCCCGGTGAGCTGCAGCATGCCGGCAGGACTCATGAGCGTGACGGTGTGGAGTGCGGCGTCTTCCGTAGGCTCGCCTGAATCAATCCCAATCACCATGCTGTTCAGGAACAGCGCAATGTCGGTCGAGCGCACCTGGTCGATAAAGCGCTGCGCGTACTCGGGACCGGTGAGCTCCTGTTTAAAGTGCGACAGTCCAAAGCCGGGGTGGATGCACTGGCGCAGGATGCCGCCCAGATGCTGCTCGCGCTCCACGATGGCCACGCGTGCGCCTGCCTTATGCGCGGCCAGCGCGGCCGCCATGCCGGCAGGTCCGCCGCCGATAACGACCACGTCGAAGGCTTGCGTTTGTACGGCTTCGACGACGCTGCAATCAATCGCGCTCGATTTGAATTTCGCCATCCTAGCGCACCCCTTTCAGCGGTCCCTCGACCAGCCAAGAACCGGCATCCTCCAGCAGCACCTCGCTGGGGTCGCAGCCCAGCTCGCGCGCCAGGATCGCAACCACACGGCTTTGGCAAAAGCCGCTCTGGCATCGACCCATGCCGGCACGGCAGCGGCGCTTGACGCCCTCGACCGAAACCGCGCCCGGGCGGCGTCGGATCGCGGCCACGATCTCGGCCTCGGGCACTGTCTCGCAGCGGCAGACGATCTGCCCCCACGCGGGGTCGGACTTAATGAGCTCTTCCTTGAGCGCAAGCGGTGCACGGTCAAAGTCGTCCGGCGCGCGGCGTATCGGGTCCCAATCGGAACGTTCGCGCAGGGCCACGCCGGCATTGCGTAGTACCTGCTCCATGCGCTCGGCAATGGCCGGCGCACTCGCAACGCCCGGCGACTGAATACCCGCTGCCTGGAGCAGCCCCGGTACCACGGCCGACTGCCCAATAAAGAAGTCGTTCGTCCCCTGAATGACCGGACGACCGCCGGCAAACGCGCGTACCACGCGGCGCGTGTCCAGATCGGGCACCAGCTTGCGCGCGCCGGTCAGGAGCGCGTTGACATCGGTCGCGTAGGTCTGTGTATCGCCCGGCTCGCGCACGGCGGCCGTCGCGGTAATTACGGTGTTGCCGTGTACGGAACCCGTGACGATAACGCCCTTGGACACCGGCGTGGGAACGGGGTAGAGCGGCATCAGCGTGCGCGGCTCCTTGTCCAGCACCACGATGTTGCCCTGGCGCCAGGCCATCTGGAACTCCTCGGCGCCCGCCATATGCGAGATGTCGGCGGCGTCGTTGCCCGCGGCGTTGATCAGGTAGCGGCAGCGCACGTTGCCAGCGGGGGTCGCCAGCGTAAAGTGCGCGTCGTCGCCCGAGCCCGCGACTTCAATCGCTTCCACCGATGCGGAGCGCATAAACGTCACCCCGTTGGCCACGGCGTTTTCCAGCGCGGCGATGGCAACCTCAAACGGGTCGACAAACCCGGTCGAGGGGCACCACAACGCGCACGTTGCATCGGCACTGGCGCGCGGCTCTAATTCGTGGATGCGGTCGGGTCCGACGATCGACAGCTCGGGCACGCCGTTGATATGGCCGTTGCACCGCAGCTGCTCCAGATGCGTGCGGTCCTCGTCGTTAAAGCCCAACACCATCGACCCGGTGCGGCAGAACAGAAAGCCTAGCTCCTGAGCCCACGTGCCGTACAACTCGCAGCCACGGGCGTTGACCTGTGCCTTTACGGTTCCCGGCGCCGGATCGTAGCCAGCGTGTACCAGGCCGCCATTTGCCTTCGATGCGCCCAGGGCGATGTCGTTGGCCGCCTCGACCACGCAGATGGACAGGTCATAGCGTGCGAGCTGCCGCGCGATGGCGCATCCCGTGATGCCCGCGCCCACAATCGCGATATCAAACGTTTCTGCCACAGTGCCTCCCGGACGAGTTGACAGGCTGTCAATAAGACCATCCTACGGTCTGCGTGCCCCCAGCGCGGCGGCAATGCGGCGAACAGCCCCGCAACACCCGCCAACGGCAGGCGAGGGGAGACCCGGCAACGTCGACAACCTCGTCTGCCGTCCCTCGTGTCGGAGATTTGTCTCGATCTGTAACATCTGGGGCTGGTTTTGCAGAGTAGCTGTTACAGATTGAGACATTCGGTCTGGACGTTTTCCTTTGTCTCAATCTGTAACAGTTAGCTGATGATTTGGGTTCTAGATGTTACAGATCGAGACGTTAGTCTGGCGCCCACTCCGTTTGTCTTGATCTGTAACATCTAGACCCGAATTCCGCTCCCGCCTGTTACAGATTGAGATGTTTGTGTCCGCGCCAGCCCCGTACCCATCCGAAGTCCCATATAAACAAACCCCGTGGTAAACTTGACCGGACTGTTAATATTCCGAAAGGTACCCGTAATGTCCAAGTACATCTCCGAGCTCATGTCGCCGCAGCTTATGGGCGTCGTCTATGCCTTCGTTGGTTTTATCATCGCCCTGTATGTGCTGTCAGTCGTCTATGTGTTCATCGACGCTCGCCGCCGCGGCGCCAGCGCCTACGTGGCATGGGGCATCATCGCCCTCATCCCGTTTGTAGGCCTCATCGCCTACCTGGTCCTGCGCCCGCACTCCTACGCGTCCGACCGCGAGGAGCAGGAGCTGGACATGGCCCTGCGCGAGCGCCAGCTTGCCCAGTACGGCACCTGCCCGCAGTGCGGTGCGCCCATCGAGAAGGACTTCGTCGTCTGCCCGGTGTGCGACACCCAGGTTCGCAACGTCTGCCCCAGCTGCCATCGCCCGCTCGACGCGCACTGGAAGGTCTGCCCCTACTGCCGAACTCGCATTCAGTAACGCATCCATCGCCGGGCCGGCCGCAAGCCACGGGCACCGCGCGCCCCGCGCAAGCCACGGCCGCCACGCGCCCCGCGCCGCCCCCACACGATGAAGCATGCGTAGAAAATCGCCCGCCGTGCCATTAAGGTGCGGCGGGCGCTTGTATACCAAGGCAACCTGCCTATAATGATGCAAGTTAAAACGCCGAGCGCATCGCACGCACTTGCATCAGGCATCCGAGAGGAGAAAACATACCCATGAAGGCACTCTACAATGACGGTTCGGTGGCCGAGCTCCCGCAGGACGAGGTCACGCACGTCATCCGCCACTCCGCCGCGCACATCATGGCGCAGGCCATCAAGCGCCTGTACCCCGAGGCCGACTTTGCCTACGGCCCCGCGACCGACAATGGCTTCTACTACGACGTCGATCTGCCCGAGGGCGTCAAGATCAGCGAGGACGACTTCCCCGCGATCGAGGCCGAGATGAAAAAGATCGTCAAGGAGAACCTCAAGTTTTCCGTGTACGAGAAGCCCCGCGCCGAGGCCATCGCCCTTATGGAGGAGCGCGGCGAGAAGTACAAGGTCGAGCATATCGGCGACCTGGACGACGACGCCCGTATCACCTTCTACCAGCAGGGCGACTACATCGACATGTGCGTCGGCCCCCACATCTGCTACACCAAGGCGCTGAAGGCCTTTAAGCTAACCGGCGTCTCGGGCGCTTACTGGAAGGGCGACAAGGACAACAAGATGCTCACCCGCATCAACGGCGTCGCCTTTGCCACCAAGGAAGAGCTCGACGAGCACATGCACATGCTGGAGGAGGCCAAGAAGCGCGACCACCGCAAAATCGGCCGCGAGATGGACCTCTTTATGATGCGCGACGAGGCCCCCGGCTTCCCGTTCTTCCTGCCCAACGGCATGATCCTTAAGAACACGCTGCTGGACTACTGGCGCGAGATCCACCACAAGGCCGGCTACGTGGAGATTTCCACGCCGCTCATCATGAACAAGCAGCTGTGGAAGACCTCGGGCCACTGGGACCACTACAAGGACAACATGTACTCCACCGTCATCGACGACGAAGAGTACTGCATTAAGCCCATGAACTGCCCGGGCGGCGTGCTGGTGTACGCCTCCAAGCCGCACTCCTACCGCGAGCTGCCCATCCGCGCCGGCGAGATTGGCCTGGTGCACCGCCACGAGCTGCGCGGCGCCCTGCACGGCCTGTTCCGCGTGCGCTGCTTCAACCAGGACGACGCCCACCTGTTTGTTCGTCCCGACCAGCTGACCGACGAGATCGTGGGCGTTGTCGACCTCATCGACTCCGTGTACCAGAAGTTTGGCTTTAAGTATCACGTCGAGCTTTCCACCCGCCCGGAGGACTCCATGGGTTCGGACGAGGACTGGGCGCGCGCCGAGGAAGGCCTGCGCACCGCTCTGGAGAAGCTGGGTATGGACTACGAGGTCAACGAGGGCGACGGCGCCTTCTACGGCCCCAAGATCGACTTCCACCTGGAGGACTCGCTCGGCCGTACCTGGCAGTGCGGTACCGTGCAGCTCGACTTCCAGATGCCGCTCAACTTTGACCTGGAGTACGTGGACGCCGACGGCACCAAGAAGCGCCCCATCATGCTGCACCGCGTGTGCTTTGGCTCCATCGAGCGCTTCATTGGCATTCTGATTGAGCACTTTGCGGGCAAGTTCCCCACTTGGTTGGCTCCCGTGCAGGTCAAGGCGCTTCCCGTCTCTGAGAAGAGCCGCGACTACGCTCACGAGGTGTGCGCCAAGCTGGAGGAAGCCGGCATTCGCGTGGTCTGCGACGACCGCGACGAGAAGATCGGCTACAAGATCCGTGAGGCTCGCAGCATCGACCGCGTGCCCTACATGCTCATCTTGGGCGAGAAGGAGGTCGAGGCCGGCAACATCTCCGTCCGCGATCGCTCCAACGAGACCGTCCAGATGAGCGTTGACGAGTTTGTGGCCAAGGTGCTCGAGGAGATCAAGACCCGCGCCTAGCACAAACAATACAAGAATTAACAAAGGCGATCGTCCTCGCGGGCGGTCGCCTTTTTGTTGTCTATAGAAGAAAAGCCGCTGGTTAGAGCGGCTTTTTTGTTGTGCAAAAAGGTACAGGTTTTTGTAGAGGGGTATGGAGATGCGCCCATTCGCGGCGCATTTTGTGCAATCTGGTAAAACGTGAGCGGTTTGCTCGTATAATGAGCAACGTCGAAAGATACAAAAACCTGTACTTTTGCGACTGCGCCTAGCTGCGAGCGAGAAGCCTGTTCTTAACGCCCCTGCATCTGCGTGCGTCGCGGAGCTGGAGAAGGGGGCGAGAACATGGAACGGACAATGCGGCGCCAAGAGCAGCTGCCCGGTGCTTTTAACGGCGCTATCACCAAAAGCCAGCGCGGCCGCGTCCGCTGGTATCTGGTCCACACCCCCCATGGTAAAGAACGCGAGACCTGCGAAAAGGTCCGTCGCATTATCCCGCACGAGCTGATGCAAGACGCTTTTGTGATGCAAAAGGAGTTCTGGTTTAAGCGGGACGGAGCCTGGTCGCTCCAAACCAAACCCATGTACAAGGAATACTTCTTCGTCGCCACGCGCGATGCTGCCCTGCTCGACAAGGCTTTGGCTCAGCTGAGCTTTGGCTGTCGCATTGCCGGCAGTAAGGAGCGGGCCTATGCGCCCATGCCGGACGATGCGCAGGACTGGTACCGCAGCGTGCTCGACGATAACGGCGTGGTGCGCAACAGCGTGGCGCGCATAGAAGACGGTGTGCTGCACATAGAGCAGGGGCCCTTGGTGGGGCAAGAGGCCCGTGTAAAGAAGATCGACCGTCATAAACGCTGGTGCCTGGTGGACGTGGGCGAAGGCGACTTCGCTTTTAGGGAGCTGCTTGCGCTCGACGTGCCCAGCAAAACGTAAGGGAGACGTTGCGCTGGTAATTCATTCGTTATTTGAATTCATCGATGGGGGGGGGTGTCCCTGGGAACAGGGACGTGGATTTGAACTTGACTACTAAAGAAGTGACAGGGCAAAACGCGCCGGTGGGGGCCGTGCTGGTCGCCCAGGCCATGAGCGGCGACGACGCGAGCATGCGCTACAAGGGCATGCAGGCCGTGAAGGACTGGGACCGCACGCGCCTGGGCTACCGCGCCGTAAAGCGCGTGTTCGACATTGTGTTCAGCGGCTGCGTTCTGGCCGTCATCGCCATTCCGAGTCTGGTGCTCGCCGCGGCCATCCGCCTGGAGAGCGAGGGCAACCCGTTCTACAGCCAGATCCGCGTGGGCCAGACCCGCCGCGACGGCAGCCTGTCCACCTTCCGCATGTGGAAGTTCCGCTCCATGTACAGGGACGCCGACGAGCGTCTCGCCGAGCTCAAGGAGCGAAACGAGATCGCCGGCGCCATGTTCAAGATGAAGGAAGACCCGCGCGTCACCAAGATCGGCAAGTTCATCCGTAAGCACTCCATCGACGAGTTCCCGCAGTTCGTGAACGTGTTCCTGGGCCAGATGTCCGTCGTGGGCCCGCGCCCGCCGCTGCCCAACGAGGTGGCCGAGTATACAGAATTCGACCTGCAGCGTCTGGCGGTTAAGCCCGGGATCACCGGCTGGTGGCAGGTCACGGACCGCAACGATACCGACTTCGACGGCATGGTTCGACGTGATCTCGAGTACATCGCCAAACGCGGTCCCATCACGGACCTGAAGATTGTTCTCCTCACGGTCGTTGAGGTCTTTACCGGTGGCGGTGCTTGCTAAATGGCTGAACCGATTAGAGTAGCTCAGGTTGTTGGCAAGATGGTTGGCGGCGGCGTCGAGGCCGTCGTCATGAATTACTACCGCCATATTGATCGCAGCAAAGTGCAGTTCGATTTTCTTGTCGATTCCGATTCGACGCTTGTTCCCCGCGAGGAGATTGAATCTTTAGGTGGCAGGGTTTTTGAGATTCCTCCCTACCAGCATGTTGTCGAATACCAGCGAGAGCTTCAGCGCCTCTTTAAGGAAGAGAACTGGAAGATTGTGCACAGCCATATCAATGCGCTTTCTGTCTTTCCGCTTCGCGCTGCTAAGAAGGCGGGCATACCTGTGCGTATAGCCCACAGCCACTCTACAAGCGGAAAGGGGGAGTTTGCTAAAAATGTCATCAAAGGCTCTTTGAAGCTGTTCTCAACAAGGTATCCGACTGATTTGGCAGCCTGCACCGAGCATGCTGGAAAATGGCTGTTCGGTTCATCCCGTTTTACTGTTTTTAATAATGCTATCGATTTGAACAACTTTTCTTTCAATCGATCGATTAGGGACGAGCGACGTGCTCAGCTCGGAGCGAAGGACGATACGCTGGTATTGGGGAATATCGGTAGGTTCATCTCTCAGAAGAACCAGTTGTTTTTGCTTGATGTTTTCAAGGCAGTGCATGCTCAGAATCCTGATTCCATCCTTGTCGTCTGCGGCGATGGAAAACTGAGACCTCAAGCGGAGGAAAAGGCATGCTCACTTGGCATTGCCTCGGCGGTGCGTTTTCTCGGCCAGATTTCTGATGTGCAGGACGTCTATCAGTCGCTCGATTTATTCGTGCTCCCCAGCCTGTACGAGGGCCTCGGAATGGTCGCGATTGAGGCCCAGGCTTCCGGTCTCCCGTGCATCTGCTCTGAAAGGGTCCCCAACGATGTTGCGTTATCCAGTCGGTGCAGCTTCCTTCCGTTGAGTATGGGCGTCGAGGGGTGGTCCAACGCGATCCTTGCCGCCCGCAGGGATGTCTTTGATCGCTCCGATCCTCATTCATCTCCGGGGTTTGAATCTTATGACATCTTTAAGGCGGCGCCCAAGCTTGAAGAGTACTACCTGAAGCTATTTGAAACGGTGAATTAATGAAAATCTGTATTTTAACGTGGCTCCATAACCAAAATTTCGGCACGTTGCTCCAGGCTTATGCTCTGCAGCAGTTCTTGAAGTCCGAGGGTCATGATGTTGTTGACGCCGACTATCTCCCCTGCGTCAAAGAAAAGCTACTGAACTGGGCGATCAACCGAAATTCCTTCGATTTGTTTGCCGGTAAAGCACATGAGCTGCTCAATCGTAAGAAGGAGCATGACGACTTCGGTTCCTCGACCGCTGATGTTTTCAATCGCTTTTTAAGCCAGAATATCGTTACTACTGAACGGATTACCGATACAGACGGACTGGTCGGCTTGCGGGGGAAATACGATGCGTACGTCTGTGGATCGGATCAGATTTGGTCGCCATATCTTTTGAACAGGAATTTCTATTTCTCCTTTCTGAGCGACAGTGATAAGCGAATCGCGTATGCGCCCAGCTTCGGTGTTACGAACACCACAGAGAGGAAGAAGAGGATCATTGCTAATCTTCTTAAATCTTTCAGTTCCGTATCTGTTCGCGAAGATGCCGGTGCGGATTTTGTCGAATCACTCGGTCTTGAGCGTCCCTCACAGGTCGTGGACCCTGTCCTGCTTCTGTCGAAGGAGGACTGGGCCCCTCTCATTGACGGAAAATGTCCTGAGCCCGGTAAAATTGTCTGCTACTTTCTTGGGGATAGGCCGTTTTACAGGAAAGCGGTCGAATCGATTTCGAAGGAGCTCGGCTGCGAAGTTGTGACGCTTGTTGGTTCAGGTAAAAATGCAGTCGACGAGGAGCTTAATCCACGCTACGGGCTTGGTCCCGATGAATGGCTCGCGTATTTGGCGAGTGCGCGGTTCGTGCTGACCGATTCGTTGCACGGTACGCTATTCTCCCAAATCTTTCGCAAGGACTATTACTGCTTCAAGCGATTTGAGGAGACCGACAAACGCTCTCAGAATTCCCGAGTCGAGAGCCTCGCGAGGCTCTCGAACACTGAAGATCGCCTACTCGATGGCTATGAAAGCCACATTCATGCTACTGAAATCGAGGGGTATGAAAGACGTCTGTCGGATGTGGAGTCACTCATCTCGTTCTCGAAAAATTGGCTCTTGGATGCTCTCGAACAATAGGGGGAGTCAGCTTGAACAAAAACATCGCCATAATTTCTCATCAAGCCTGTTTTGGATGCGGAGCATGTGCGGCCAAATGCCCTTTTTCGGCTATTGAAATGCATCCTTCGCCCGATGGTTTTGATTATCCCGTGGTGGATGCAGCCAAATGCACTTCCTGTGGCCTATGCCTGCGCTCCTGTCCGGCGGAAAACCGAGTTGATGCGGACTCGGAGGTCATTCGCGCCGCTGTTTTGCAGAGTGGTGATTCTGACGAGCTCGCGCAGAGTTCGTCCGGCGGCGTCTTCTCTCTTCTCGCGAAGCGGGTTCTTGAGAAAGGTGGGCGTGTTTACGGCGCCGCTTGGGACGGTGTTGATTGCGTTAGGCATATCGGTATATCCGATCTTGCCGATATTGCGCTCCTTCAAAAGTCCAAATATGTCCAGAGCGATGCGAGTGAATCGTACCCCGATGTGCTCAACGATCTGAAATCCGGCAAGCATGTACTGTTTAGCGGTACTCCCTGCCAGGTTTCCGCGCTGCTTCTCTATTTGGGTAAGCCGATGGATGGGCTGACAACCGTCAGCGTTGTTTGCCACGGTGTACCAAGCTCTTCCATGTTTCGTTCCTATGTTGACTGGCTTGAGCTTCGGGAGAAGTCCGATGTCACCGCACTGACTTTTAGAGATAAATCGAAATTCGGTTGGGGCCATAACATAAAGATTGAGTTGTCCGACGGCAGGATTATAAAGAGGCCCGCCGCATTCGACCCGTTTTATGGGTCCTATATCAAAGGCATGATCAGCAGATCGTCTTGCTATAGTTGTCCCTTCAGAGGGTGCGACAGTCCCGCTGACATTATCCTCGGCGACTCCTGGCGTTCTGAGTCAGCCCGAGACTGCGTGTATCCTGAGAAGGGCATTTCAGCCGTTATCGTGAAGACCGAGCGCGGCGCCAAGCTGATTGATGAGATAGTCGATTGCGTTGCCTATTCTAACAACGACGTCGCAGCGGATGACGTGCTCCTGCATGAAGACCCTAATAAGCGTTCAGGACTTGAAGAGAGGCGCGATGCGGTCATCGCTCAGTATGAGGCACTGGGGTCGGGGATCTTTGATTCTGTCTTGGTTCCCAAAGTGAGCCTTTTCGACCGTGTGAAAAAAATGCTTCCGCCGTCGATGCGGTTGGGCGTAAAACGTTTGGTCCGATCCATTATACCTGGGAACGCGCATGAGTAGCCTTACCACAGCGATTACGATTTGCGACCGTCCCCATATCGGGGGTGGAGCTTCAAAAATCGCAATCGAGACAGCTTCGGCATTGGCAAAGATGGGGCTTAACAGCTATTTCTTCTCAGCGCTGGGAGATCCCGATCCGGCTTTGGTCGAATCGGGGGTTATTTGCGTTAATTGCGGGCAGGGCGACGTCTTGAACGGTGGCGTCTCTGGTGCTGTTCAGGGCATCTGGAACCGACGCTCGGAAACGGCGCTGGATGATTTGCTCAATCAGCTTGACCCAGAAACGGCGGTCGTTCATGTGCATTCTTGGACGCACTCCCTTTCTCCCTCTATATTCAGGGCAATAGAGCGACGGGGCTTCAAATGTCTCATTACTGCCCATGAGTACTTCCTTGTTTGCTCTAACGGTGGGCTCTACGACTATGTGAATCATTGTAACTGCGGAATCGCTCCCGGTTCTCCGAAGTGCCTGCTGCACAACTGTGACAAGCGCTCGTATGCCCAAAAATTGTACCGGTCCGTTCGTTTCTCCGTGCAGAACCATGTCTTAGGCTCGCTTCGCCCGGCGGTCGCCTTTGTCTCCGACTCCAGCCGTCGATTGATCGAACCTCATCTAGCGTGGAATTCTGAACGGTATGACTGCTTAAACTATGTTGATGCGGCTAAGTTTCAAGATGATTCCGAAGGAGATTCTTCGGCATACCTATTCGTCGGCCGCTTAAGTCCAGAGAAAGGCTGTGACTTGTTTTGCGAAGCGGCCTGTCGGGCGGGCGTGAATGCGATCGTCATTGGCGACGGTACCGAATTGAAGAGGTTGTCGGATAGCTATCCAGATATCAGATTCATGGGCTCCTTGCCTCATGATGAAGTTCTTTCCGTCATGAAACAATCTCGCGCTATCGTCATGCCTTCTGTTTGGCGAGAGACGTTCGGGCTCGTCGCTTATGAAGCAATGATTGCCGCCGGCCTGCCATGTATTGTTTCGGATGTCGGCGATGCGGCCTCCTTTGTGATGTCAAAAGGTCTCGGCGAGATCTTCAACGCAGGTAGTGTGGAGTCGCTATCTGACGCAATGGTCAATATGCTCGATTCTGATGTTTACTCGCGTTACAGGGAGGCAGTTGAGAAGGCGGACTTTAGCCATCTCAAAAAGATCGCGTATGTTGAACGTCTTATCAATATTTACGATCAGCTAATGGCTGAACTTTAATTGGACGAAGGTTTTTAATGGTTACGGTTGTGATGTCAGTCTATAACGGCACACGATATCTTACTGAACAGCTAGACAGCTTGCGACTTCAGACCGTGTCTCCGGATCGGGTGGTGATCGCGGATGATTGCTCGACAGATGGATCGTTCGATCTCATCTGCGAATACATCGAGGAACACGCACTCGCTAATTGGACCGTCAACAAGAACAGCTCGAATTTCGGCTGGCGCAAGAGCTTTAAACGGCTTCTTGACCTTGCATCTATAGACGATGGAATCGTCTTCCCGTGCGACCAGGATGATATTTGGGAACTCGATAAAATCGCTGTGATGTCCTCAATCCTCGAGAAGGACCCCTCGATTGAGGTTCTCAGCTGCGCCGTCGAGCCGTTTTATGAGAGCGGCGGTAAAAAGGTAACAGTCTATGGTGCTGTCGATGATTCCAAACCTCTGGACGATTTGGAGACCCCGGTTTTCGATAGCAAGTTTATGTCGGTACGGCGCCCTGGATGTTCGTATGCCGTTAAATCTAGTTTTATAAGGGAAATCATGCCATATTGGCAGGATGATTTTGCGCATGACGGTATGTTATGGCGCTTCTCATTACTGAAGGGGACTCTCAGACTTCTAAATCAGCCCTTGATTCGGTTCCGCAGGCATGACTCTAATGCAACTGAGATGCGACATATTGACAAGAAATCTCGTGTTGCTGAGATAGGGATGTGCTTGAGATTTTCTAAGGTTTTAGAAGAATACTGCAGTAGTAATCCTGGCGATTATCGTATAACTTCTTCACATATAGAGCATTACGGTTCTGTTTTAAATGCCCGTTTGCACTTGCTCGTAGGTGGCCTAAAAATAAGTGATTTAGGCACCATTCTAAAATACCGTAAGTATGAACTGTCAAATCGTTCCCTGCTTGGTGATTTTAAGGTCTTAATCAGTTCCTGTGACAGTAAGTAGGTGTTTAGAATGCTTGAGCTATTTACTAATGAATTCACTATTTTGATTTTTGCCGCAATCTTAAGTGTCATTTCTCCCGTTAAAGGACTATTTTTTTCTGTTCTAGGATTGCTCGTTTTCAAAGAAGTTCTTTCTGGGCGCCTCTACAAAGTGTTTTTAAATAACGCTATTCCCATTGTCGTTATGGGCGCGATGGTTTTCTTTTCTGCCATTGCGTTTACGTCCCGAAGCATTAATGAATCCCTCCTTACGGTCTGCTCGTATTTCTTTTGCATCCTTCTTGGTTATATTTACGGCAAAGTAAAGAACGATGACTGGGTTGAGTCTGCATTGCTTATGCTTCGCAACGTTATGGTGTTCGCCTGCCTATTTAGCTTTGTCCTTGAAATTGTTTTAGGTCAACGACTAGTTACAAATGGTTCCTTTTCTTTTCTGCAAACTGTAACGATTGATAATCCATCCTTGTATCGACTGCGTAGTTTTTTCGGTCATGCAATCGTATTTGGCCAAATGATAGTTATTGCTGTTGTAATCAACTATAAATTGGAGACGGGCAGGATGAAACGTCTCTTATACTCTGTAGTTCTTTTGGTCGCTCTGCTTCTGACAAAGAGTCGTAGCGCGTGGATTATTCTCATTGCTTTAGCATCGGTGTACCTGATCTTTCGCCTAAAGAACCCCGAGTATTCTAAATGGAATTTAATTGCGCTTTTAGTTCCAGCTGTATTGCTACTCGTTTTCATTCTCTACAAGTTTGGACTGTTTAACTTTGTGGCTTCTCGATTTGGTGAGCTTGAAACTGATGTTTCATATAGCCAGCGTTCCGGAGCCATTGCCTATATTATTCATAGCTTTTTAAGCAGGCCGCTGTTTTGGCTTACTGGAAATGGTTATGGCAGTAGTCGCATGACTATGCTGGGCACGACGGTTGAAATTAGCGGTTTTTCAACGGTGGATAATGGTTTCCTTGCAATGCTGTATGAATATGGTTTTCTTGGAATTTGTAGTTTTGTATTCTTGCTAATTTCCGCTGGTATCGGTTCGTTCAGGTCGGGTTGCGAACTCGATCAAGTACTATTTTCCGTTTCCTGCATATGCTGCGCGGAGCTCATGTTTTATTGCGAGCTTGGTTGGTGGGTGCCAACGGTCATCTTGTTTGTTTCCTGTGGACTCGTTCTGGGTAGAACGAGTGCTCGGTATTCAGATTTGTGCGAGTCAGGCCCTATTTTGATTTCTGAATAAATCAAGGTTGCTAGTTTAAACAAACGAGGTTGAATGAATTATTCGTCTATCGCACGCAACACTATGATTGCGTTTGCTGCACAGTTTATTTCTCTATCGGTCAGTGTCGTCATGTCGCTGCTCGTGCCGAAAATCGTTGGCGTTGCTGATTATGGATACTGGCAACTGTTCATGTTTTATACGACCTATTCCGGCTTTTTTCACCTTGGCCTGAATGATGGTGTCTACCTGATTAACGGGGGTCTCTCTCGTGATGAAATCGATAAGAGCTCAATCAAATCCCAGTATATCTTCGGTGCTTGTTTCCAGGCAGTGATTTGCCTCGGCATCACTTTGGCTTCGCTGCCTCTCGTCGATGATGCAAATCGGTTATTTGTTATCGCGTCTTTCGCGCTTTACACCGTCGTATATAACCTGACAAGTTATTTGGGCTTTGTCTTTCAGGCCATGAACGAAACTAAGCTTTTTTCGTTTTCTACAATGCTAGACAGGCTGGTGTTTCTGGCTCCGCTCCTTGTTTTAATTGGATTTAAGGTTTCGGACTACCATCCCTATGTCTACGCGTATCTCGTTTCGAAAATTATTGCGCTCATATATTGCTCTTGGATGGGCAGGGATATCCTACGCGCTAAATCAGTGTCTTTTGGCAATTCGCTTAAGGACGGCATCCGCAGTATCATCGTCGGCGTGAAGCTGATGATTGCGAACATCGCCGACACACTAATCCTCGGGGTATCTAGGTTTCTTATCGATCATTTTTGGGGTATCGTCGCCTTTGCAAAAATTTCGTTCTCCCTCTCTCTGGTGAATTTCTTCATCACCTTCGTCTCACAGGCGAGTATGGTTTTATTTCCTGCCCTTAGGACAGGCTCTGAAGATGAGAGGGTTCGTTTTTACATTGGCATAAGGAATTCTATCGAGCTTATTTTCCCTGCGATCTATTTACTCTATTTCCCTATGGTTTGGTTTTTGGGGATATGGCTTCCTCAATATGCCGAAAGCCTCAAATACTTTGCGCTCTTACTTCCGATATGCGTCTTCAATACAAAGATGAGCCTTTGCTGTACTACCTATTTCAAGGTACTTCGTAAAGAACAGCTGCTCCTGAAGTTGAATATCGTCACTGTTATTTGTAGCGCTGTTTTTTCGATATTCGGTGTTCTTGTCCTTAACTCGCTCGACGCCGTCCTGTGTGGCGCCGTTATCTGCATTATTGGCAGGTCGTTGTGGTCCGAGCTCTATCTGAACGAACAGCTTTGCGCCCCGGGTTCAACTAGGCCGTTTCAGGAGATCCTGCTTACAGTCGCTTTCGTCTTGTTCGCTGAGCTTTTATCTGGTGGAACTGCGGCGATTCTGTATGCATTAGTCTACGTTGGCTATCTCTTGCTCAATCATTCTGCGCTGAAAAGCGTTGCTTCATGTTTGACCAAACTTAAGAAGCAGCGATAGCTACATCAAAATGGATTGGATTTTAATATGAAAGGCATCATCCTCGCCGGCGGGTCCGGCACCCGCCTGTACCCGCTCACGCTCGTGACCTCCAAGCAGCTGCTGCCGGTCTACGACAAGCCCATGATCTACTACCCGCTGTCCACCCTCATGCTGGCGGGCATCCGGGACATCCTGGTCATCTCCACGCCGACGGACCTGCCCAACTTCGAGCGCCTGCTCGGGGACGGCTCGCGCTACGGCGTGAACCTCTCCTACGCCGAGCAGCCCTCGCCGGACGGCCTGGCCCAGGCCTTCACCATCGGCGAGGAGTTCATCGCCGGCGAGCCGTGCGCCCTGGTGCTCGGCGACAACATCTTCTACGGCAACGGCCTGTCGCGCCACCTGACGCGCGCCGTCCAGAACGCCGAGTCGGGGAGGGCCACGGTCTTCGGCTACCACGTGGACGACCCCGAGCGCTTCGGCGTCGTGGAGTTCGACGGCGAGGGGAGGGCCGTCTCCATCGAGGAGAAGCCCGCCGAGCCCAAGAGCTCCTACGCCGTCACCGGCCTGTACTTCTACCCGGGTGACGTCGCCGCCAAGGCGCATGAGGTCAAGCCGTCCGCGCGCGGGGAACTGGAGATCACCACGCTCAACCAGATGTACCTGGAGGAGGGGACGCTGTCCGTCGTGACCCTGGGCCGCGGGTACGCGTGGCTGGACACCGGCACCATGGAGAGCCTGCACGAGGCCGCGGAGTTCGTCCGCGCCGTCGAGCACTCCCAGGACCTTCCCGTGTCCGTTCCCGAGGAGATCGCCTGGGAGAACGGCTGGATCACGACCGAGGGGCTCAAGCAGGCTGCCGAGGCCTACGGCAAGTCGGTCTACGGCCAGCACCTCAAGAAGGTCGCCGCCGGAGGGCTAGTGCCAATCCAAGATGACGGATTTTTCAATGAGATTAATTAGATCCGTCTCACTTCCCCTTGAACTGAAATCGGGCTTCGCTTCGTCGCGCATCAACGCCAACTCAATGGCGGGTCAGTCTCCTTATTTCGTGAGACTTTACGAGGACCTTGTAAGAATGACCGCGTCTATATCTTCCTATAACCCCGATTACATGGTTTTGTTTAGGGGTCAAAATAACGATTATTTAGATGATGCAACCGGGCGCTCATTGATAATGCCTTCAATTTATAGGGCCAATAACGGTCGTGAGCTGAGTCTTGAAGAACTCGATTCGCGGTTTGATGTGCTTGGGACAGCATGTTCGCTACTTGAAAGCGAGCTCACCGGGGAGTATAAGGGATTGTTTGGCAAGGAGAAAACAAGATTTGCCTCCCGAAGGGTTGAACAGTGGGCTTTACTGCAGCACTACGGGATTTGCCCGACACCGCTTATTGATCTCACGAGATCCCTTAGAACTGCGTGTTGGTTTGCTCTTCATAATGCGGACCCGTCTGATAGCCCGGTAGTCTATGCTCTCGGAATGCCGTACATGAATGGACCACTTTCGCTAAACTCCAATGATGGACTTTTCCAAATGGAACTATCTGGTCTGATGCCGCCTCAGGCGGAGCGTCCTTATTTCCAGAAAGCAGTTCTTGTTGGTTCCGAACGCCCCGATCGGAGAAAGGAATCTATCCATGAGTCTAACTTGGGCGTAAGGGTCCTCGCCAAGTTCTCAATTCCGGCTGGGGAAGACTGGGAAGACGATCTCGGTATCGATGGAAAATATATATACCCGAAGGATGATCCGTTTTTCAAAGTCGCTAATAGAATTCATCTTGGGCTAGTCACAAAAGGACTTGTTGATCCAAATGAGACTGAGGTCGAAGCCGCAACAGTTGCAATTGAAACTATGGCGCAGGTGTTAAATAAAGCTTTAGCAGGTATGGCCCTCAGCAAGAAAGGTGCTAAAGGATGACCAATTCTTTTCGGAACATCATCGTCACGGGCGGCTGCGGCTTCATCGGCAGCAACTTCGTGCACTACG
>CABVAC010000008.1 GCA_902496275.1 uncultured Collinsella sp.
TTATATTATACCACGGTGGCATCACCTATATGTCAATTCTGGTCTAACAGAGCCATTTATTATCGGTGATATATAGACGGGCATGCGACCGTCAAAAACTTCAGTCACTTATTACACTCGGGGCAACTCGGTTCGAAGATTACATCGATTTCAAACTAATTTATCTTAGCTGCTATGAGTTTTGCAATCCTCTCGGTAAGTCACATGCCGAGTTGCTAGAAGATGCAAGCGCTCTTTGTTCTCAATTCCCTGATAGGCCGTCGTGCCTGAACGTGTATGCCCACATTGTTGCCTCTCTTATGGAAAGTGGCGTGGAGATGGATTCCGCTTATCTTAATGAAGCCATCAAGTCTGTAAATCGTGCAATCAGTTTAGATCAGTCTTATTCCAAATACCGTGTTACAAGGGCTCGGCTTAATGCGTTGAAGGGGGATATGAATAATGCATACATTGATTTTGATAAAGCAGTTTCTTTGCTGCATCCGACTTCCCCTGAATATCCAAAGCATCTCGCCGATATTGAAGCTGCTCGATTGCGTGCAGACTTTCTGTCGTCGACTAAGAGAATCGCTGACCGTGCTTCTAAAGAAATTGAAAATGTAAAAGCAAGTGTGTCAAGTAACGTTGAAATTGTTGGTCTATTTTCCGCCGTGCTTTCTGTGGTGTTTACCATGGCATCTATTACGGCACATTCAAAGCTGAAGTTTTTTGAGCTTTCATTTCTAGCATGCTCTTTGTTTGGACTGCTGATTACGGTATTTGCAGTGTTTTCTCTCATCTCGGGGCGGGACGAAAAGCTGTGTCGTCGCTTGATTATCTTTGGTATCGTTTTCGCCTTTATTCCGATTGCCTTGTATGGAGCCGTCCCTTTAATTGTTTCTTTAATGCCTGGTAAGTGAGCGGCGTGTGTAGCTAGAATCACTATATTCGACGGAGTAGTATTTCGGAGGTCGCGCAGTGGATTGCCGTGATTTTGATCCTCAGCTTTGTATTGTCCAGCTTACGGATTTTCATTTCGAAGAACTCCAGGGCAATTATCAAAAACGGGTAGACGATATCCTCGTGACTATTAAAAAGAGTATTAAGTCTGGAACCGTATTGCTGCTTGTTACTGGTGATGTTGCCCGAACTGGCAAGGAAAGCGAATATCAATCAGCAGCTATGTTCTTTGACTATCTGATTGAACAACTGAACCAACCTGAATACCAATTGAAAGTTTATATATTGCCGGGAAATCATGATTTGCAAGGCCCGTGTAAGTCTGTTGGGTGCTTTGCTGGTGCACAGTACGGTGTGGATATCGAAAATATGACGTCATTTTTTGAATTTGCAAACAAATATGACAACCGTTTTGTTTTTGGTCAGCCAGGGCCAATTGTTTTTGAGGTTGAGGGGACGAAAGTCTCGGTATCTGGTTTTAATAGTGCCCCCTTATCTACTCTTGACGGTGATGATAAAGGATTTCATGTATTGAGAAACCCTAATCGCTCTCTACTTGATAACACACCGGACTCAGGCCTTCATATTTTTGCTTCGCATCATGGCCCAGAGTGGTTCTGCGATAATGAGCGTATTAGCCTGGAGAATATGCTTGCCAACTGCTTTGACTTTGCGTTTACGGGACATGAGCATATGGGACAAAGCCGCTGCGTAGGTGGTTTGTCAGGTGAGTCCTGTGTCGTCGTGCGAGGAGGAACTTATTCACTTTGCGATGATGACCAGAGCTCCTATAAAATGCTACTAATTCGCTTTGGAGAGTTTGGCAGCTATGAATTTGCGGAAAGGGTCTATGGCTGGGAAACCTCTGCACAAATTCACACGCTTCTCGATGAGGCCCACTCTTATCGGCGTTATATAAAATCAAAAACGTACTTCAGACCGCGCCCAGATTTTGTGAACGAGCTTTTTGAAACTGAAGATAATTCAAGTGAATCATTTAAGGACTCATTTGTGTTTCCTTCTTTGAAAGAAGAGATCGCAACTGGCACAAAAGATGGTGAACTAAGAATTAATGATCAAAAGTTAATATCTGATATCCATTCTTTTATGGAGTTCCTGCTTGATGCTAAAGCGCTTGAAATCCATAGTGATATTCGTGCGGGCAAGAGCTCTTTACTTAAAGCCATATACCGCGAGTCGTTGGCGATGGGCTATTCGCCTTTATTGTTGACTCCCGATTATTCAACTGGTTCCATTTCACGAACGCTGTCATCCATTATCAAGGATCAGTATGGTGATACTCGGGAAGCTGTTGAACTGTTTGGACGAATTCCTCGTGAAAAAGTTCTTTTGCTCGTCGATGACTTTGATTCTCTGAAGAGAAAAGCTAAAAAATCCGATGTCATTAAATCGATGCTCAAGACTGCCGGCAATATTGTTTTAATTACTGATAATAGTTTTACGTTTGAGTTGGACGAAACGGTCGAGGTTGATTTTCGACATCTGCTTATCTGTCCTTGGACGAAAAATAAAAGAGACGAGTTAATTCAAAAGAGATGTAAGGGTACTGGGCTTTCCGACGCACAGGTAGATGAGCTTATTGCCATTGTTGATAAAGCTGTTGGCTCTCATTTTCAATTGTTTGATATGACTCCGCCCTTCATCAATCAATATATTGATTATTACATTTATGATTCCGGTGCGTCTTTTATCAAGGGTGACTTGCCGTTTACGTCAATTATGAATTCAAACGTCAAAAGAAAGATATGTAATGTCATATCAGACGGCGAGAATCAGATGCTCGATATATTGGCGGATGCGGTTATTACCGTTTTGAAGAAACTTGCTCTTAAAATTCACTCTGATCGAACGACTGTTTTCTCGAGTATGACATTCTCTGAAGTGGCTGAAAACTACCTGAGTGAATACGGTATCCCTATAACTCCAAAAATAATCATGGATGCTTCTGTCCAGTCTGGCGTGCTCCTAGTTGAAGACAATGGCTTCAACTACTCTTTTGCCTCGAGAAGTCTGTATGCCTATTTTGTTGCTCAGGCAATTGATCTTGAGTTTGACGAGGACGTGGACAAGGGAGAAACCTATGTACTGCGTCTTTTGGATGAGCTAGATTTTTCCATAAATGAAGAGATACTCGTTTTGCTTGAGGGAACTCGATTCATTCCCTGGCTAACCCAGAAACTAGTCGAAAAGGCATCGGATGCCGTGGATAGTTCAGATGTCATTTTTAATCAGGGAAAAACCTATAAGTGTTTGAGTGGGCTGGAAGGCATTAAGATTGCTCCGCCCTCTCAAGAAGGTGCGGGTGCCATTCGCAGCGTAACTGATGAGATAGAGAAAAGAAATTGTGAAGCCATTGAAAGGGTTAGTTATGCTGGCGTTTATGAATATGAGGTTCCTGAAACGAGGAGTGCCTTTCAGTCGGCAATTATTGCTTTGAAATATGTTGCTATTGCGGGACGTTGCCTTAATCGACAGCAGGTAAAACTAAAGGAGCCGCTTAAGGCGACTGTTAGAGAACAAATCTACTACGCAACTGGCGCTGCTCTCAATTTGCTTTTAGAAGCGGTTGATGATTCCTACGACGAAATGGTCGAAGATGTTGTTGGCCAGCTAGAATCTCCGGAAGAGGCTAGGCCAAATATTAGAAAGTTATTATCTATGGTAGCGCTGTCGGGTTGTATCGGACAGCTGGACACGGTAGCGTCTAATGCCTGTGGACCTCTTAGTGTTCTGGGTTTCTCCAAGATTATTGACGAAAGCGATTTTTACTCGCTATTTATGCTCGCGCTATATCTGCGGTCGAACTCCGAGAAGGAGTTTTGCAACGTAGCAAAGAAATCCATTAAGACTGCGCGGGAGCATGCCGCGTGGCCTTTTATTATGGCGATTACGGTTTTGTCTGCTGGATATATTGTCGAGCATCCTCATATGAGCAAATCTGCACGTCAATCGCTTGTTGATACTGTGTTCAATGGCAACCAGAAAGCAAAGGCGAAATTCCTGAAGTCTGCTAAGGCCTAGGTAGTGATGATATGGCTTTGCGTTTGCTTGCCAGTTTACCGAAAGCGGTGATTCCATGTTCAAGGCCAAGTTTTCCTGCTCTGCTATAGGTAATCAGGTTAATGAAGATTACGTTGCAGTTGGGTCGACATATGCCGTGCTACTCGATGGAGCCTCTGGCATCACCGGCACGCGTGTGCTGCCGCATCATTCTGGTTCGGACGCTCAGTGGTTCAGTCATTTTGTTGGCGGCCGCATTTGTGAGTATTTAGACATGTCTCGTGGAATTGTCGATTCTATACGCCTCGCGGTGGATGATTCGCGCGACTTTATTGGCAAACACGGTGTGACGGACAACGAGGAACTGTTTCCCTCCTCCACGTTGGTGGTGGTCTCTGTTTCAGGCGATTTGGTCGATATTGTCTCCCTAGGTGACTCTCCAGCGTTCATCGGTTTTAAAGACGGCTCGCTCGTGACTATGTCTGATGAGCGGATTGCGGAGCTCGACCAAACAGCAGTGGACGTGATGGTCGATCGCTCGCGTGGCAGAGCAATGACTGGGGTGCAGAAGCGTGCTGCCGTCAACGATACATTGCTTGCGAACCGTCAGCTCAAGAATAAGCCCGATGGCTATTGGATTCTTGATCCGTCTGGGATTGCCTTGGAGCATCTCAATGTGAGGCAGTATCCTGTCGAGGATGTTGATTATGTTTGCGCTATGTCCGACGGGCTGGAGCGCGCATTTGATCTGTTTGGGTTGGCCGATCCTGCGGCGTTTCTCGCTACGGCGACTCGCGAGTCGTTTGATGAGCTCCTTGTCCGTCTACGCGTCGAGGAAAATCTGGACCCTGACTTCGATCGTTATCCGCGGCTTAAGCTGCACGATGACGCATCGTGTTTTATGTTGCGGCTGTAGGGGGAAGCCGAGCCTATTGGTAGATGGCTAATTCTAGGACGAGAAGTTATGAAATACGTTTTTCTTGACACCTGCGTAATCGTTGATTGCGCGTTTGCTCGCAAGGAAAAATCGAGCCCGAAATTGCTCGAGCGCTTAATGGGGCGATTGGGGGATAGCGGTGTCAAATTGATTCTCCCCGAGGTCGTTCAACTCGAATTGGAAAAGGTTCTGCCCCAGACTATGTCTGTCGCCGTTGAGTCTTTTGGGGCGGTCAAAAAGAGTGTGCAGGATGTAGCTGAAAACTCGCTTTTAAGTCATTCAGCCAAAGTGAAGCTGCTTGATGCCGTGAAGGCCGCTCGGGCTGAACTTAATAGTGATGTTAAGGATGCGCTGGAGTTAATTAATCATATTTCGAATGAGTCCGATAGGTGCGTAGTTCTTCCTCTTATACAGGAGGATATTATCGTTGCGACAAAAATGGCTATTAAGGGCAATAAGCCATCGAAGTCAAAGGCGGAATGGGGCCTAGTTCAGGAAGACTGTCTAATCATCGCGGCTCTAGAGCGTTTTATGAATGATAACCCGGGTGTAGAAATGGCTATTTGCAGCAGCAATACAGACGATTTTGCTACGAAGGCTAGCGATGGCAAGGGCTATACCTTGCACGAACAAATCGCCTCCAGATTGGTAGGTTGCCGCTTCTATTCAAATCCTGTCGACTTAATGACTGACGAGACGTTTATGTCTAAGGAAAATGAGGAAATGGCTGACAAGGAAACGCTTAAGTCTTCTTATGAGGCTGCCTCACAGGCTATCAAGACGATGAGTCAGAAGAACGCGGAGTCTGTTGCGGCGGCATCGCGTGCGTTGTTGAAGTACAACTTGTCTAATCACTATTCCGATATGGCTGCGCAGATTCCTTCGTCCCTGTCGAAGGTCGGCCTTGCGACTGATTCCTTTGCGAAGATTTCGGCTATGGCTCGGCAGAATCAGCTTAATGCTTTGAGTTCATACCTTGAAGCGATTGATTCCATAAAGTGGAATCAGATTGGGCTCGCTCGTTCGGCTTTGGACAACGTTGGCTTTGGCGAGACCGACGGAGGGAACATCGAAGACGATGTTGAGTAGCATGGACGACATGGCTGCTGTCCTGGTGGGCGTTGTGATTGCGGTCGAGCATTCTCTCGACCGTGTTTTTCTCATGCCTTGTGATCCTGCCGTATGACCTTCCGCATGCCGGCCTCCCATCATTTGTGATGCTGTTTTTGTGATGGGCGAGGAGCACACCCTACACCATCTCATAGAGATGGTGTAGGGTGTGCTCCTGTAATACAAAAGTTCTTTGAGGGCTTTAGGGCGATGCTTTCAGTTGGGGAGCGTTGTCTTTTTTGAGTGTAATGTCTGACATATTTCCCAAGTGTTGTTTCATTTGCTTGATAGACAAGGGTGTCTGAATTTGGGTTTTATGGTTTGCTGCTCGACTCAAATATTTAACGTTGATTTTTGGATCGATAATCAGTAGACTATCTGAACAGCGGTATTGACGCGGATAACCTACGGGTCCCGCGTCCTGCAGAAAGGCGGCTGTCCTTCTTGGGATGGCTGCCTTTCTTCATTTGAGGAGCCTCAATGACAGCAAAGCCTTTCTTGCCCATTGACGATCAAGTCAGATTGCTTAAGCAAAGGGGTTTGACTGTTGACGACAACACGGCTCGCATTCTGATGAGCGAGGGTTATTACTCGATTGTTAACGGCTATAAGGATCCGTTTATTGATATGAGCTTAAGCTCGAAGTTCAATGAGGACCGGTATCGCAGCGGCGCAACCTTTTCGGACCTATATTCATTGTTTACGTTCGATAGGGAGTTGAGGTCTCTAACATTTAAGTTTCTCATATTAGCCGAGGCCAAAATAAAGACCGCGATCGCGTACACCTTTTCGAATGTTCATCGTGGTCCCAATGACTATTACTTGCAGTCTTCATTTTGTACTCAAGACGAATATTCTGCGACGGGAAAAGACGAGGCGAGATACGCCCGTGAGATTTCCAATCTGACGAGCATACTTAGCCGCAGGGCATTAAAAAGTAAATCTGAATTTGTTGCTCACTATCGCAATGAATATGGTTCGGTGCCGCTGTGGGTTCTGGTTAATGATTTGACGTTTGGAAACATGGAGCATTTCTACAATCTGATGAAGCCCGGCGAGCGGCGTACTTTTTGCAAAATGATTGTAGATGCAACTGGGAAAACCGGATCGAAGAAAAGCGGTTTCTTTAGCGAAAAGGCCGCTCAACTTTCAATTGAAACACTCGTTAAATTCCGTAACGTTTGCGCCCATGACGAGCGTCTTTATTGTGCTAGGGTCGGAGGGCGCAAGAACATTAACTACATCCAGATGGTGTGGATGCTCAAACGTTATCTGACCGAGATTGAATTCAGAACGTTTGTCGAAGAGTTGACGGCTCTGCTGAGTAGGTATTTGAAAACCTACGCGATAAAGCACATACTCGACCAAATTGGATTTGTTGAGCTGCTTCAAAAGTCACAAGATGGCACCCTGTTCGATTGAGGCTGAGGGCGTCGATACGGTTGAGTTGTCCTGCAATTGATATCCAAATGATTGCACGACAATCTCTATCGAGTATCCAACTTTGCAGAATTATGAGCTGTGGTCAATGAGATGGTCGATGAGTTCGACGGTGGAGTGGTCACTATCTTTTACATTGAAGCCTAAGGCGATGGACATGCTTTAGATGGGACCGTTCTCACGTGCTGCTGGTTCATGAAGAGTTTTAGACAATTAGAATTAGTTTGGACATGGCTTATTTATCAAGGGGGGCTGGCAAGAATGCGTCGCAATATCTTTCTGGGTTTTGGTTGTAGCGGCTATCGCTCCTTTTTCGGAAGTGAAGACTCGCGCTTCGGTCCATTTGATAAAGTCCAAGTCCTAGCGGGACAGAATAACTGCGGAAAATCGTCTCTTGTTGATTTTGTTATTAAGGCAATGACATCCATTGACCAAAGAGGGGAAATCGCCCGCAATCGCTATCCCTTCACTAGGGAAGATGCGCCCTTGCTGCTGAAATCAGCGGGGGCAAATGACCCGTTGACTATTTCCCTGTGTATAGATCGATCTGTTTTATTGGAGTCCTCCAGTTTAAAGCGACCTTCTGGAGATAAGCGGATGGCAGAGCTTTCTGAGTTATTTTCCCGTCCGCCGTATATATCAAACGATGGAGATGGCGTTTGGCTTGACTTTCTAACGGCGTCGCCGGCTGCTGGGTCGTCTTTAGTAAATGATCTGATTGCGTCTTTCTCGCAGTATAAAAGTGCAGGCTTGTCTATGGACCTGAATCGCTGCTCCCTTGATCCTCTCCAACACGGCGGTGATGACGAATCGTGCTATGCCGACATAATCCGCAGTATTGTTCCGTGGGGGAATATCCCTCGCTTTGTTAAGGTCGATGCAATTAGGTCGGTTGAAGACGATGATTTTCCAGATCGCGATGTCGATCTTTGCAGCGGACGCGGTCTTCCAACAGCTTTGCTTCGCTTGTTTAATCCGGAGCGTTCAAATCATGCTCGGGCAGAAGCGCGGCTGAATAAGCTGCAAGGATTCGTGCGCGATGTCATGAACGACCCCCGTGCCTCTCTGCTTGTTTCGCATGAAAGCCATGAGATATCTCTTAAGACTTCCGATGCCGATTACCTGCCGCTTGAATCTTTGGGTACGGGAGTTACGGAGCTCGTAATTCTCGCTTCGATTATTGCTTGCAACGACAACAGCATTATCTGTATTGAAGAACCCGAAATTCATCTGCACCCGGCTCTGCAGGCGAGGTTTATGAAATACCTTCTCGAGGACGATTCAAACCGATTTATCATCACTACGCATTCTCCAACTGTTATTAACTATCCTGGCGTTCAGGTTGCCCATGTGTCTAAGACAAATGGAGTTTCTGGATGCAGACAGCTTGACGGTCTGGGTTGTGCTCGCGATTTGCTTGATGATTTGGGGGTCAAGGCCTCCGATCTGTTGCAAGCAAACTTTGTAGTGTGGGTTGAGGGGCCCTCGGACCGCGTGTACCTGAATTATTGGATTAAGAGATGGTCTGATGAGCATAACATTTCGCTCGAAGAAGGTATTCATTACAGTGCAATGATTTACGGTGGCAAGTTGCTGAATGCACTAGATGCAAGTGCTGGCGAAGATATCCCCGCGGAGCTGATATCCCTCTTTAGAATCAATACTCATTTCTGCGTGCTGATGGATTCTGATAAGAAATCCTCTCATTCGAGACTTAATTCAACCAAGCGACGCATTATTGACGAGTGCACACAGAACGGCGCAATGTCGTGGGTTACCTGGGGCGCAACAATTGAGAACTATGTTCCAGAAGATGTGCTTGCAGCTTCGATTGAGAAATGTTATTCGGGTAAAAAATGGGAGCATCCCCTTGGTGACAGATTTATTTGCCCGCTGAGCTTTACGTTTAAGGGTGGGAAAACGCATCCAGATAAAATTAGGATTGCAAGGACTGCCTGTGGGGCCGGTTTTTCTCCGTTGGGTGATGCAATGAAACGCGTGGCAGAGTTGTGCGATCTGATATGTGCGGCCAATGACGTTGAAACGCAGTAGGTGAATTATCGACCTGTCAATCATGATTGAGGGGTGCGGCAGCTTTGGACAATAGCGTTGCGTATGAGTTGTATCTATACACGATTGATACTTACAAGAGACTTGCCAGCACGCTTCCACTTGATGAGAGGCTTGCCCGTTTCGATCCTAATTGCTTTTCGAAATTAGGTGAACTTGAGCTTGGGGATGAAGCGTTTGCTGCGGTCTCGGTGCGTCTTATGCTGCAGCGCAAGTATTTTGTGCGCGGAAAGGACTTGTTTCTCAGGAGGCTGCTCAAGTCTGCTGAACGGGACTTCGCTTCTAGTAAGGATGTGATTGAATCCTTGCTGGATAGTCTTGATGCCCTTAATAGCCAATCAATTGAGTTTGCCTTTGGGGACGGCAAGGTTGTCGAGGGTGCCTTTGCAAACGTCGAAGATGTAATGTACGGAGTGCTGATGCACGCGGATATAACGCGGGCAGAGAACCTCGTCTCTGTTCCCGAACACATGAGACTGGTCGCCCTGGCACCGTATATCGCGGGGAGAGAACAGATTTTGCTGCAGTTCTCTGAGTTCCTTCTTAATGCTGGAATCAAGCCGCTATCGAGGAAAGAGGAAGCATCGGCAACTGTTTCGTTTGAATCAAAAGACGCTTGTCGCCAGATTGAGAATTCGCCATTTTGGCGAAATCTTCGCGGTAGAGATCTTGGGGATGAGGACATTGAGAAAAAGGTTCAGCAAGGTTCGCGCGATGATTTAGAGATAATCACCGCTGTTCTACTATTCAAAGAGGCGCTTGGCAGAAGGCCCCTGGACCCCAGCGAACTCAATTCCCTTGTCGCACGGGAGACCATTTTCAGATGGGGTGATTATTTGCAAGCCGCCGAGCTTTTGGAAGGGGATTATGGAATGAGCACTCTTGTTCGGTATCAAGAGGACGGCTCGGCCCTCGTAAAGCTTCTCCCAAACGTTCGAGAACCGTTTCTGATTGAGGGACCGCAGCTCATCGAGGGCGGGCATGAAATAGTTCTGGTGAAGCGGAACGGCATTTGGAAGATATGGGCTATGAGGTGACTCTTTTCATCTAGTTTGGACGGCCTTTTATCCATTGGCGGGCGACGTATCACTTCTTTTGCAATTTAACAGCCACATAGCGAGTACGGCCACGCCCAGTCATATGATTCCCGGCGCTAAATAGCAAATCACTGACGTGGGCGCATGGACCGCGTCTTCGAGAGTCGCAACAGTTGACGAGGAATCGTCGCGTAGGGATATAAAGAATCTGGTGAGTGCGTTAGCCAGAGATGGCTTTACCGGGTTGCCGATGGTGGAGCCGGGCGCTGGAAAAGTTCTTTGTCTTGTGACGATATGTTAAGATCGATACCGTTCAGTTCCCGGATCCGCGGGTCGGTGTAGTTGGCGTTGTAGATTGTCGTGTGCACGTCTTCAACAAAGCGGCTTCGCCTGTTTTCGGTTTCTTGATGGCATGGAAGCTCATCTTTTCTTGTTCCCCCAGGTCTCTTAAATTGCCTCGTCGAGAAGTTCTACAAAGAGCCTACTGTGACTTGCCAACTCATACACTGCAGTATAGCTTGCGCCCGCTTTCGCCTCGTGCCAGGCAAGCGGATCGTAGTAGGCGAGAACATTCAATACTGGAAGAAGGCATTGATATGGGAAGTGCCGTGCCTTTTTGCCACCAAAATGCCCACCGTGCTTAATGGCGTAATTCATAAGATTTGTTATGGTCTCGGCCGGCTAGTTACGGGCTGATTTCCTCAATCAAGGGGAGATGGTGTAGAGTATTTTCCTACAATACAAAAGCTCTTCGGGAGCTTTAAGGGCGACGCTTTCTGTTAGAGAGTGTTGCCCTTTTTTCATGCATGTAATGTGCGACGTGCTTGCTAAACGCCATTCCGGCAATGGGATGGTCGAGTGTGGGCGGTTTGCACCTTGCGCCTGCTGTCATTGGTGTAGCAAGCACTTGATTTAGCCTACTTAAAGTCTATAATCAAAGAAAAACTCTGATATACCTTTTAAAACAATGAAAAGAATGTTGAGTACCATGCTTTGCCAGTTCACCTTCAGGAACTATAGATCCTATCGCGACGAGACCGAGCTTTCCATGCAGGCAACATCGATGAGGGAGTTCGAGCGTTCCCTCATAGAGTGCCCTGACGGGCAGAATTTCCTTCCGGTAGCTGCGGTGTACGGGCCTAACGCTGGCGGCAAGTCTAACCTGCTCGAAGCTCTTGACTATATTCGTTCGGCGGTGGCAAGGCCGATCAGATTGTTGTCTGCCAGCACTGATGTGCCAGAAGGTAACCGCTCTTCGATACCCCGTTGCTCTGCGTTCGAGTTCGATGACGTGTCGGCTGCTAAGCCCACCGAGTTCGAGCTCTACTATCGCGCAGGTGAGCATGAGTACCGCTATGCCCTGTCCGTGCATGCGGACGAGATTGTGTCCGAAGGACTGTGGCGGCGCAAATTGGGGGCGTCACGCACAGCGATGCTGTTCGAGCGCGAGGGCACAGGGGTTGAGCTTGGTCCCACTCTGCGTAAGCTTGTCACGGCTGCGAGATTCAACCCGAGCCTGCCGTACCTGTCGTTTCTCTGCATCAACTTTGACGCGCCGGTGGTCAAGGAGGCTGCCAGCTGGTTTCTTGACGGGGTGTTCCTGAACTATAACAGCTCCTATCTGGAGCAGATGCTCGAACAATTGCTCGACGAGGATGACTCACCCGAGGTCACGCGTTTTTTGTGCGCCGTTGATGTGCGTATTGATGGCTTCAGAGTGGAGAGGGCGCCGGAGTGGCGCGGCCAGCGCGTCTTCGTGAGGCACGAGGTGGGCGACAAGGCGTACGAGCTGCGTTTATCCGAGGAATCTGCCGGAACCCAGAAGCTCATGGGGTTGGCTGCGTATCTGATGACAGCGCTTGAGCGTGGTGGCACCGTTGTGGTAGACGAGCTCGACGCCAAACTGCACCCGAAGCTTCTTCGCTATGTGATTCTGCTGTTTAAGGATCCTGAGGTCAACAAGAGTGGCGCGCAGCTCATCTTCTCGTCCCAGGATGTGTCAACCATGCGAAACGATGTGTTCCGCCGTGACGAGATATGGTTCGCTGCGCGCGGCGAGGGGGAGGCGAGCCAACTGTGGTCTCTCGCCGACATCCACGAGGCAAACGGTAATCTGGTAAGCAAGAACGCGGCTCTCGACAAGCAATACCTGTCTGGTCGCTACGGCGCCGATCCGTATCTCACCCGCATCGAAGAGTGGGATTAGCATGCTGGCGAAGAAGTCGAAGGGCTGGCGTAGCGGCAAGCGCGAGGGCAAGGAGACCGAGCCTCGCTACTTTGAGGGTGTGCGTGCGGCGTTGGGCGCGGCGAACGAGCGTAAGGTTGCCATTGTCGTTAAGGGGACCGGCAAACACACGCTTGACCTACTTGACTTCGCCGTCGAACACTGCCGCTATGCGCCCGAGACATTCGACCATGTGTGGCTCGTGTATGACAAGGATGACTTTCCTGCGTCCGACTTTGACGCGATGGAGCGCAAATGCAACGAGCTCTCCGACGGTTCGAGGACCTTCCATGCGTTGTGGTCGAACCCCTGCTTCGAGCTGTGGCCGCTTCTGCACTTTCGCTACACGACCGCGCATATGTCCGCGTCCGACTGCCAGCATGTCCTCGCGCAGGAGATGTCGAGAGACCTGGGCATCGAGTACCGCAAGAACTTGGACGGGCTGTTCGAGGTGGTGGACGGCAAACGAGGCGAGGCATTGCAGCGTGTTGGGCGCCTCGTCACATACCATAGGGGGCTGGGTAACGTTAAGCCATCTGCGCAAAACCCTGCAACCAAGGTGGGCGAAATTTTCGATGTAATCGGGCCGTATCTGGTTGGCTAGTCGAGTCTGTGGATTGGCTTTCCGGTTAGGGCGATTGGCGGATTATGATGCGCGATTGCAAATCCGGTGCGTAGGAGAAGTGCGGAGAAAAATCGAAACTCGCCGAGCATAGCCCGATTTCAGGCAACAAAACCGCAGGTCGCGGGTGCCCAAAACTAGGGTCTGGTCGACAGGTCTCGGTTTTTCACCCCACTTCCGAATTGGTCGCTCATTTAGCACTCTTGATGTCCCCACATCCTCTAAAAAAGTTCTTAAAACAGCCTTAAAGGCGTTCCAACTCGCGTTGACAGCGTAAAATACGCATGTTTGACTATGACAGAAGTGGATTTTAGGGGAGGAGTACGCCATGGAGGTGCTGGTTGTTGGCAACACCGCATATGTTGACGATGACTTTTGTGCCAAGGCGTTCCCCGGGGACCACGTTAAGGTCGTCGCTGCCGCGGAAGCGCGCCGCGACGAGTCGTCGCCCCATGCCTCGTGGAAAGAGCTCCTCCAGCACCTGGATCAGGCCTACGAGTTCGACCGCGTGGTTTACCTGTCTAATTACCTTACCCCGCATACCGATTCCGTGGGCGATATCGAGCTGCTGCGCTCGGTCTTTCGTACGTGCGCGGGTCGCCGGGTCCAACTGCTGTATGTAGCGGGGCCCGCGGGTGCCGAGGGTGCCGCCGATGCCGCGGGGCGAACGGGCAAGGGCATTATCGCGCACGCAGCCAACGACCTGTGCCGCTACTACGCTGCTCGCGAGGGCGTTCAGACCAAGATCCTGCGCGTGCCGTTCCTCTATACCGCGTCTGCCGCGCTGGAGGACCCGTTTTTGGTGCCGATGTTCGACGCATGCTCAACCGGATCGGCCGCTCTGCAGGGCGCGCAGGATGCGGCGTTTCCCCTGCTGTGTGCCGAGGAGCTTTCGGTGCTGGTACGCCGTATCTTCGACAGCTGGAATGCTAACTTTGAGACGCTCGACGTAGTCGATACCTTCCATCACACGGTGGGTGAGGTGGGCGACGCCCTCAAGGCGCTGTTCCCAGGGCTCTCAGTTGCCTATGGCGATTCTGCCGGCTACGCCCTGCCCGCCAGCGACGTCGCTCGCGTGCGCTATGGCTGGTTTCAGCGCTACGACTTGCTGCGCGACCTCTCGACCATTCAGGCTCGCTGGGATGCTGGCCGTGCAAAGAAGGTCAACCCCTTGCGCGCGGCCATCGACCGCATTCAAATGCGCACGCTGCCTGTCAAATGCCTGGAGACGGCAGCCGCCTGGGTGCTCTTTGAAGTGCTGGAGCGCTTGTTCTCCCAATCGACCCAGCTCAACGTGCTCGATTATCGCCTGCTCTACGTGGTGCTGATCGGCACGCTGTATGGCTTGGATTTTGGCCTGGTTGCGGCGCTGCTGGCGTCGGTGGGTTTGGCTGCGAGTTACTTTACTCTGTACGGCTATACCTTCCAGGGCCTGTTCTACGAGCCGTCCAACTGGCTGCCGTTTATTGCGTACTTTGTTGTGGGTGCCGTGTGCGGCTATGTGCAGCTGCGCAACAGCGAAGCCATTAGGGCGGAGCGCGATCAAAACGAGCTCGTGCGCAACCGCAATACGTTCCTTACGCAGCTCTATCACGACGCGATCGAGGACAAGCGTGCGTACAGGCGCCAGATCGTGGGTCGCCACGACAGCTTTGGCAAGATCTTTGCCGTGACGCAGGAGCTCGACGTGCTCAACCCTCGCGACATCTATCGCAAGTGCTGCGAGCTTCTGGGCGAGATCCTCGAGAACGATTCGGTGGCGATCTACCATGTTTCGGGCGGGGCATTTGCACGCCTGGTGGCGGCAAGTCCCGCGATTGCCGAAGATGCCGCACGTTCGCTCACGCTTGAGCAGCTTGCACCTCTTTTGAGCGACGGGGGTCGTTCGAACCTGTGGGTGAACCGCGAACTGATGCCGGGGCTTCCCATGTTTGGATATACGATCGAGCGCGATGGGGCACCCGCCGTGTTGATCTTTGTGCGTCGCGCGGCCGAAAACCAAATGACCCTCTATTACCAAAACCTGTTCCGCATCTTGTGTGGCCTGGTCGAAAGCGCGCTGGGCCGTGCCTTTGACTATGAGGCGGTGGCACAGGATAAACGCTGCGTTGACGGCACTTGCGTGCTCAAGCAGGCTGCCTTTGGCCAAGAGCTCGCGGCCGAGCAGGCGCTGGCAGATGGCAAGATGGGGAGTTTTTTGCTCCTGCGCGTGGTACCAGGCATGGAGCCTATCGGCGAGCTGGTGGGCGCGATTGGGTCGGCGATCCGCGAGAGCGATGCGGCGGGCCTGATCGACGGCGACGTGCTCTACCTGCTTATGCGCCAGGCAAAGGCATGCGATCTGCCCATTATCCGCGAGCGCCTGAGCGAAAAGCAGATTGAGGTGGAGCCCGTCGACGGCGAGGATATCGTGGCGCTGTTGCAGCACATCTCTTACACCGGTGACGGTGAGGGGGGTGCCGCTTGATCTCGCTTGTCGTTGCTGCCGTCTTGCTGCTGATTCATGCGCTGGTTTGCCTGGTGCTGTGGACGCTCATGAAGTTGGGCCTGCTGCCGGTGCGCGGGCACATGCTGCCTGTGATAGTGCTGGTGCCGCTGTGGGGCCCGTTGCTGGTGGTTCTGCTATCGGTCTGCAGCGCGGTGTTTGGCGAGGGACTGAATGAGTCTGCGCTGGAGTCGCTGCGCTTCAACGACGACCTGCATCGCAGCATCTTAGTGCACGAACGTGATGCCGATGCAGGCGTGATCCCGCTCGAGGAGGCGCTCATCGTCAACGACCCGGCAGACCGGCGCCGCCTAATGCTCTCCATGCTCACCGAGGAGCCCGACGCGTACCTGGCGCAGCTGCAGGCGGCTAAGCTTAACGACGACGTTGAGGTGGCTCACTATGCCGCGACGGCGGTGGCGCAGATCTCCAAGGAGTCCGACCTTAAACTGCAGCAGCTGGAGCGTGCCTTTAAGACGGACCCGAGCGCGCAAAACCTCAACGAATACTGCGATTTTCTTGGTGAATACTTGGGCTCGGGCTTGGCTGAGGGGCGCGTGGCTCAGATTCAACGCCAACAGTACGCGCGCTTGCTTGCGCGTCGCTGCGAGCGCGAGGACACCCTTGAGCTTCGCATTCGATACGCGACGGCGCTGGCCGATGTCGGACAGATCGACGAGGCGCAGGCCGTGACCGACCAGCTGGTGCTCGACGTGCCCGAGGAGCAGGAGGTTTGGATGCTTTGCCTGCGCCTGGCGGTGATGCGCCGCGACGGTGACGAGGTCCACCGCGTGATCGATGCGATTGACAAACAGCATGTATACTTGAGCGCCGCCAACCGCGAGGAACTGGCGTTTTGGCGCAACGGAGAGGAGGCCCGATGAGCGTGGTGCAGCATATCCGCGACCGTGCGGGCCATTTTCGCTGGATGGGGCTGCTTGTGGTGTGGGCGGTCTTTATTGCCATGGCGGCCGTGCTGCTGGTGGAGCGCGCCGGCGTGCAGTACAGTGCGGGCCAGCATAAGCTGGGGATGCTTGCCGCCAACGATGCGGTGCCGGCTTCCTCCGCAATATTTGGCCAAAAGCCCACGTGCCTGGTCATTACCGATTCCGACCAAGCTGGCGTCGAGGACGTAAAGGAGCAGTTTGACCAGATCCTGCTCGACATGAAGATCGCGCACCGCGACGTGGACCTTGCCCTGGACGGCGTGGATGCCATTCCCTCGCTGACCTCCTTCGATCGCGTGATTTTGCTCATGCCGTCGCTCGATGGGCTCGGTACGCACCTGAGTGACATTATGAGTTGGGTGAGTGCCGGTGGTTCGCTTATGCTCGCCATGCCTCCGGATAACTCGAGCTATCTGCAAGTAATTGCCCCCAAGCTTGGCATTGAATCGGCCGGATATGACTATGTAAAAGCCGAAAGCATTGTGCCGAGCGAGGACTTTATGCTGGGCGGGGGAGAGCGCTACGAGCTCTCGGACCCCTTCGATTCGTCGCTTTCGGTTTCGCTGCGCGAGACGGCTCGTGTGTGGGCTAAGACCGGCGATGCGGGCGCCCCGCTCATTTGGTCGAATGACTGCGGTAGCGGGCGCACCGTGGTATGCAATATCGGTATCTATGACAAGGTTATGCGCGGTTTTTACGCCGCGGCGATCAGCCTGCTGGGCGATGCCACGGCCTATCCGGTCATCAACAGTGCCGTTTTCTACCTAGACGACTTTCCCAGCCCCGTGCCCTCGGGCGATGGCACCTACATCAAGCGCGACTACGGGCTTTCCATTGCCGATTTTTACACCAAGGTTTGGTGGCCCGATCTGCAAAAGCTCGCGCAAAAATATGGCATTCGCTTTACCGGCGTGATGATCGAAAACTACGAGGACGCGGTCAACCAGACCGAGCCCGCGCGCCAGGCCGATACCACGCAGTTCCGCTACTTTGGCGGCATGCTGCTGCAGATGGGCGGAGAGCTGGGCTTTCACGGCTACAACCATCAGCCTCTGGCGCTCTGGGATACCGACTATGGCAAGCTGTACGACTACAAGACGTGGAAGAACGAGGAAACGCTCGTCGCGTCGCTCAACGAGCTCATCGCCTTTCAGGACGAGGTGCTGCCCAACGCGCACGGCTCGGTCTATGTGCCACCGTCGAATATCCTTTCGGCCCGTGCGCGCAAGCTTATTGGCACCGACGTTCCGCGCATTAAGACCATCGCCAGTACGTATTTTGAGGATGGCACCGTCTTGCCCTATGTGCAGGAGTTTGGCGTGGCGAGCGATGGCATTGTGGAGCAGCCACGTATTGTCTCGGGCGGCATGGTCAACGATTCCTATATGCGTCTGGCAGCCGTGTCCGAGCTCAACATGCACTACGTGAGTACGCACTTTATGCACCCGGATGATCTGCTCGATCCCGATCGCGGCGCCAAGGAGGGCTGGGAGGTCTACAAGGGCGGTCTGACCAACTACCTGGAGTGGCTTACCAAGTCTGCGCCCGACCTGCGGCGCCAGACCGGTTCGGAATGCTCGGGCGCCATCCAGCGCTTTTCGTCCGTGACGGTGAGCGTGGATACAAGTGCGGATGCCTGGACGCTCAGCCTGGGCAATTTCCACGACGAGGCGTGGCTCGTGTTCCGCGCCAACAACGGTGAGCCCGGTGCAGTCACGGGTGGCGAGATTACGCATCTGACGGGCGACCTGTACCTGGTCAAAGCCACGGACAAGACGGTGACCATTGCACGCAAGGAGGGTGGCGACAAATGAGAATCTGCTTGGTACTCGAGGGTTGCTACCCCTATGTGCACGGCGGCGTGTCCACCTGGATGCACGGCTACATACAGGCCATGCCCGAGCACGAGTTTGTGCTGTGGGTGATTGGCGCGCATGCTGTCGACCGCGGCAAGTTTGTCTACGAGCTGCCCGGCAACGTGGTCGAGGTGCACGAGGTGTTTCTGGACGACGCCCTGCGCCTATCGGGCGAGCAAGAAGAGGCCGACTTTAACGCCCGCGAGCGCGAGGCGCTGCGCCGCCTGGTGTCGCTCTCCAATCCGGACTGGGACGTGCTATTCGATATCTTCCAGCGCCGTCGCGTGCATCCGCTCTCGTTTTTGCAGAGTCGCGCCTTTATGGATATCTTTCGCGACGTGTGCCTGGCCGAGTACCCATACACGCCCTTTGCCGATGCATTCCACACCATGCGCTCCATGCTGCTGCCCGTGCTCTACCTTCTGGGCAGCGAGGTGCCGGTGGCCGATGTGTACCACGCCATCTCGACCGGCTACGGTGGCCTGCTCGCCTGCCTGGGCTCAAGCGTTCACCATGCGCCGGTGCTGCTGACCGAGCATGGCATCTATACTCGCGAACGCGAGGAAGAGATCATTCGCGCTGACTGGGTGGTGCCGTCGTTTAAGGACCGCTGGATCCGCTTTTTTTACCTGCTTTCGGAGGAGATCTACCGTCGCGCCTTCCGCGTGACCAGTTTGTTCCATAACGCCCGTAAGACGCAGATCGACATGGGCTGCGATGCGGACAAGTGCCTGGTCATCCCCAACGGCATCCAGTTCGATCGCTTTAAGGACATTCCCTTAAAGCCCGATGACGGCTGGGTGGACATTGGCGCGGTGGTGCGCCTGGCGCCCATCAAGGACGTCAAGACCATGATCTATGCCTTCTTTGAGCTGCACGAGCGCCTGCCCCGCGTGCGCCTGCACATCATGGGTGGCGTGGATGACGAGGAGTACGGCGCCGAGTGTCACGCGCTGGTCGATACCCTGGGCGTGCGCGACTTGATCTTTACCGGCCGCGTCAACGTGGTTGAGTACATGGAAAAGCTTGACTTTACCATTTTGACGAGCATCTCCGAGGGCCAGCCGCTCAGCGTGCTGGAGTCGCTTGCAGCGCGCCGTCCCTGCGTGACGACCGAGGTGGGCTGCTGCCGCGAGCTGCTCGAAGGCGCCCCGGGCGACGACTTTGGCGTGGCGGGTTTTGTGACGCCGCCTATGTATCGCAAGGGCTTGGCTGATGCCATGGAGCGCATGTGCGTGAGCCGGGCCCGTCGTATTGAGATGGGGGAGCGTGGCCAGCGTCGCGTTGCCACGTACTTTTTGCACGAGCAGATGCTCGCCAACTATCGCGCGCTGTACGACGAGACGGCGCAAGCGTTTGACCTGCCCAGAGAGGGGGAGTAGCCGGTGGCCGGAATCGGTTTTGAGCTCAAACGCCTGTTTAGGCGCAAGGGTCTGTTTGCCACGATGCGCGCCTATGGCTACGCTGGCATTGTGTGCACGGGCCCCATGCTGCTGGGCGTGCTGCTCCAGGTGGGTATCTTGGTGCTGTGCGGTCTGTGGGGTGTGGGCCGCGCCAACCAGGATCTGCTGGTGTGCATGGTGACCTATACGCTGCTGGCATCGCTCACGCTCACAAGCTTTTTCTCCATGCCGGTCACGCGCTTTTTGGCCGACATGCTCTTTGCCGAGCGCGAGGATGAGATCCTGCCTTCGTTTTGGGGGTCTAATGCCATCATGCTCGTTGCGGGCACGGTGCTCTACGGCGTCTTTTTGCTGTTCTCGGGCGCCACGCTGCTGCAGGGGCTGCTGTGCCTGTGGCTGTTCAACATTATGATCGTCAACTGGAATGGCATGAGCTACCTCACGGCCATCAAAGATTACCGCGGTATCCTGTGCAGCTTTGCGGCTGCCATTGGTGTGGCGTGCCTGTGCGCCCTGGCCGCGCTGGCACTGGGGCTGCCGCCGGTCGAGGGCCTGTTGGCGTCAATCGCCCTAGGCTACGGCGTCATGCTCGCCTGGGATGTGGTACTGCTGTACCGGTATTTTCCGCAGAACGACCGCAGCCCCTGGCTCTTTTTGCGCTGGCTCGATCAGTTTATGCCGCTGGCGCTCACGGGCCTGTTTACCAACCTGGGGCTCTTTGCGCACCTGGTGATTATTTGGGCAGGGCCCATTGGCGTGTGGGTCAAAGGCCTGTTTTACGGCGCGCCCTATCATGATGTGCCGGCGTTGCTTGCGTTTTTGACCATTCTGGTCACGACCGTCAACTTTGTGGTGTCGGTCGAGGTCAATTTCTATCCGCGCTACCGTGACTACTACAGCCTGTTTAACGACGGCGGCGTGGTGGGCGATATTGTGGTGGCCGAGGAGGAGATGCTCTCCACGCTCAACAGCGAACTGCGCTTTTGCGCGCTCAAGCAGCTGTTTGTGACCGCGGCGGTCATCTCGCTCGAGACCACAGTGCTCTCGGCCCTGCCGCTGGGCTTTAACAATCTTATGCACGGGTATTTTCGCACGTTATGCGTAGGCTACGGCCTGTATGCCGTGGGCAACACGATCCTGCTTATCTTGCTGTACTTTACCGACTACAAGGGAGCCGTTCTGGCCTCGGGCCTGTTTGCCGGTGTGGCAGGGCTGGCGACCGCCGTGTCGTTGCTTTTGCCGCAGCAGTTTTACGGCTTTGGCTTTTTGTTGGGTGCGGTGGTGTTTTTTATCGTGGCGCTGCTGCGGCTCGATACCTATACCGCCAACTTACCGTATCGTATCCTGAGTCAGCAGCCCATTGTGGCGACCGACAAAACGGGTCGTTTTACACAGCTGGGCCGCTTGCTCGACCGTGCCGAGCAGCGCTATGAGGAGTGCCGCTGCAAGGGCGTGCCGCACGGCGCGTTTCAGCGCGCAGTAGTTCGCGTGTATCGCAACCATTGGGGAGGTTCTGATGATCGATAAGTTGATGTCTCGCCGCTGTCTGATCGAGGCGGCTGCCGGCGCGCTGCTGCTTTCGGGCTGCTCATCTCAGGACGAATCCTCGACAAATAAGGTAAAAAAGCAGGACAAGATTAAAAAGGCCGAGGCCTCCGACCAGTCCAAGCATCTGCGCGATAAGGACGAGCTGTACGAGGTCTATGATGACTCGGGCATTGTGACCATGTATCTGACGGTCTCTCGCGGCAACAGCTCCGAGAACACGGACCATAGCTGGGCCGAGATCAACACGTACTCGGTGTATGACTATGCCGACATGGGCGTGACGCGCTATCAGGTTATGGGCCTGCTGCAGGCGGGCGACGAAGACGGCCCGGTGGCCGGCGAGGTTGGCTATGGCGAGGAAGCGCCCAATGCCACCGTGCAGGTGCGCGGCCAGACATCGAGCTCCTACACGCAAAAGAATTACAAGGTGGAGCTCAAAAAGGGCAAGGGCACCTGGCGCCAACAGCGCGCGATTGCGCTCAACAAGCACATGGGCGAGGGTATGCGTTTTCGCAACAAGATGGCCTACGACCTTATCCGCGGGATTCCCCAGATGATGGGCCTGCGTACGCAGTTTGTGCATCTGTGGGTGTGCGACCAGACCGAAAAGTCCAACGATACCTTTGAGGACTACGGCCTGTTTACGCAGGTGGAGCAGCTCAACAAGACGGCGCTTAAGGCACATGGCCTGGATAAGAGCGGGTACCTGTACAAGGTGAACAGCTTTGATTTCCATCGCTACGAGGACACCATTAAGCTTGCCGACGATCCCGACTACAACCAGGCAAACTTCGAGGGCATGCTCGAGATTAAGGGCGATTCGGACCACACCAAGCTCATCGAGATGCTCGATGCGCTCAACGACGAATCGCAAAAGATCGATAACGTGCTCGACACCTACTTTGATACCGAGAATCTGGTCTATTGGCTGGCGTTTCAGATCCTGACGGGCAACTGCGATACGCAGAACCGTAACTGCTATCTGTACAGCCCGCTTAACTCCAAGGTCTGGTATATCCTGGATTGGGATAACGACGGCATGCTGCGTAAGCTGGAGCTTTCTCTTACCGGGTTCTCGGACTATGCGAGCTGGGAGCGCGGCGTAAGCAACTACTGGGGCAACGTGCTATTCAATCGTGCGCTGCGCAGTAAGGCGTTTCGCAGTGAGCTCGACCGCGCCGTAAAGGACCTGCGCTCGTATATGACCGAGGCGCGCCTGGCCAAGATGATCAAACATTATCGCGAGGTTACCGAATCGCTGGTCTTTGCTTCGCCCGATACCGACAATCTGCCTGTCACCAAGGACCAATACGAGCAGATCGCCGCGGCGATTCCCTCCGAGATCGAGGAGAACTATAAGAGCTACTGCGAGAGCTATAAAAAGCCCATGCCGTTCTACATTGGCGTGCCGCAGATCGATAACGGTAAGCTGCGTATGAACTGGGATGCGTCCTACGACTTTAAAGCGCGTGACATTCGCTATACCGTGGAGCTGGCGCGCGACTATGCCATAAGCGACGTGCTTTTTAAGGCCGAGGACGTGCTACTTCCCGAGGTGACCTGTGATGCGCCCGATGCCGGCCAGTATTTTGTGCGCGTGCGCGCCACCAACTCCGACGGCTATACGCAAGATGCGTTTGACTACTATGTGACCGACGACGGCAAGCACTACGGCATGAAGTGTTTTTACGTGCAGGACGGCGGTAAGGTCGTGGAGGATACGTATGAGGAGGGCTAGCGCGCTGCTTGAGCGCTTGGCAGCTCCGCCTGTGCGTGCCACGCAGGAGCGTTACCGCCACGAGCTCAAATATCTCATTAACGAGGGCGAGCACGCCGCGCTTGCCTGTCGCATGGCGCCTGTGTTTAAGCTGGACAAGCATGCGCAGGCGGGCGGTTATACCATTCGCAGCCTGTACTTTGACGACTACTGCAACTCGGCCTACGAGGAAAAAGACGCCGGTATTCTCATGCGCAAAAAGTATCGCGTGCGCATCTATAACGGCAGCGACAAGGTGATTAAGCTCGAGCGCAAAAAGAAGTACGGCAGCTGGATCTACAAGGAGGACGCGCCGCTCACGCGTGACGAGTTCGAGCAGATTCTGGCTGGCGACTACGACTTTTTGCTGAGGAGCCCCTATCCGCTCTGTCGCGAGTTCTACATCGAGTGCATCTGTAATATGATGCGCCCGCGGACCATCGTGGACTACGAGCGCGAGCCGTGGGTGATGGACGAGGGCACCGTGCGCATTACCTTTGATAGCAACGTGCGTGCGGCGGTGGGGAGCTTTGACATCTTTGACGCGACGTTGCCCGCGTTGCCCGTGCTGGAGCCCGGCAAGCTGGTGATGGAGGTCAAGTTTACCGAGTTTTGCCCGCAGCTGGTGCGCGATATGGTGCCGCCGGGTGCGGCCGAACTCACGGCGGTCTCTAAGTACTGCCTGTGTTATGACAAGACCGCCTACCTGCGCGGTTTTAACTACTGGGAATCGGATTTTGGGAACCGAGGGGATATTTAGACCATGAGCACCAGGGACTTTTTTAAGAACTCCGTCTTGGAGGCGTTTGGCCAGGTCGACCCTGCCAAGATCGGCCTTTCGCTGCTCGTGGCGCTCGCCATGGGCATCCTGATCTACTACGTGTACAAGCGCTTTTTTACTGGCGTGGTCTATTCGCGCAGTTTTGCCGTGACGCTCGTGGGCATGTGCGTGCTCACCTGCATGGTCACGCTCGCGATCTCGACAAACGTGGTCATCTCGCTTGGTATGGTCGGTGCTCTGTCTATCGTCCGCTACCGTACGGCGGTCAAGGACCCGCTCGACCTGCTGTATCTGTTTTGGTCCATTACCACGGGCATTACGGCGGGAGCCGGTATGTATGCGCTCGTGGGGCTCACGGCGGTGGTGATCGTGGTGATGATTGCCGGCTTTGCGAGCCATCAGGACAAGGCGCGCGTGTACATGATGGTCATTCACTACACGGGGCAGACCACCGGCGATGATATCGTGCGTGCATTTGGGCGCACCAAGTTCACCGTCAAATCCAAGACGATGCGCGGTGACAAGGTCGAAATGGCCGTCGAGGTGTTCTCGGACGGTGTGGATATGCCCTATGCCGACGCCATCCGCGCGCTCGACGGCGTGGAGGACCTGACGCTCATCCAGTACAACGGCGAATATCACGGCTAACTATGTTCCGGCGTTTTAACAAACGCCGGACCGCTCGACGCTGCGCGGGCATCTGCCGGGCTCTTATGTTCCGGCGTTCTGCCGAACGCCGGACCGGTCGACGCTGCGCGGGCATCTGCCGGGCGATCTGCCGCTCAAACCGTCGCTCGCGTACATAAAGTACGCTTCGCTCCTCTTTCGCGGCACCTCGCCACGGCAGCTGCCCGCTCGCTGGCGCATGCTCGACCTGAGTGGTTGAAATGATCCGCTGAGACCTTTCCAGTCGAATATTTTTTGGGCGAGGGTTGGGTATCATGGTGAAAGCGATTTCAACGACAGGGGTGCTCGTGGTAAAGATGAAAGATGTGGCCGAGCTGGCCGGCGTTTCGAGCGCCGCCGTCTCGCGCTACCTCAACGGTGGGTATATCTCGGCGGACAAGGCCGAGCGCATTAAGCAGGCGATTGAGTTGACCGGATACGTGCGGTCCAGCCAGGCTCGCGCGCTGCGTACCGGCTCTACCAAGCTCATCGGCGTCATCGTGCCTAAGATTAACTCGGAATCCGTGAGCCGCATTACCGCCGGCATTGGCCAGGTGCTCGGTCGCCGTGGCTACCAGATGCTGCTTGCCAATACTGACAACGCCCCTGATCGCGAGCTCGAATACCTCGATTTATTCCAAAACCACCCGGTTGATGGCATTGTGCTGGTGGCAACCATGATCACCGACGAGCATCGCCGGGCGATTGAGTCGTGCCGCGTGCCTATTGTGTTGATCGGACAAAAAGTCGAGGGTGCGGCGTGCGTCTATCACGACGATTACGAGGCTGCCTTTGAGCTGGGCCATGCGATTGCGGGCCGCGTGGACGGCAAGATCGCCTACATTGGAGTTACCGAGGAGGACCGCGCGGCCGGTTATGACCGCCGTCGCGGTTTTGAGGCCGGCTTGCGCGCCGCGGGTAACCCGCTCGATGCCGCCTTGATTCGCCTGGGCTCGTTTACGCTCGACTCGGGCTATGGTGCGGCACGTGAGCTGCTTTCCGTCGCTCCCGATGTTTCGTTTATCGCTTGCGCGACCGACACCATGGCGGCGGGCGCGCTGCGTGCTATCGATGAGGTTCGCGGCTTGGGCGAGGGCATGCACCGCGTGAGCGGTTTTGGCGACAACGCGTTTTTGCGCGCGCTGACGGGCGGCATTCCTACCGTGCATTACGGCTACCTGACCAGCGGCGTCGAGGCGACCAATATGTTGCTCAATACGCTCGATGGCGTGGAGGGGGAGCGCGGTCTCAAGACGCTCAAGCTCGGCCATCAACTTATGAATGTCTAGGCTTTGGGCACGTCTGTCTGCCTTTGAGGGCTCTGTTTTTGCCGTAAAACTACCATTCGCCGGCCTTTTCCTACCGTTCACCCTAATATGAAAACGATTACAGATATATGAAACTGAAAACGATTACAGTGTAAGTGTCAAAGATGGCCGGGTGTAAATGCGCCCGTTAGAGGAAAGGGAAGTCATGGACTACCGTAAATCAGCCCAAGAGGTGCTCGACAACGTCGGCGGCGCCGACAACGTTGTTTCGGCCGCACACTGCGCCACGCGTCTTCGCCTGGTGATTGCCGATAATTCCAAGGTGAACAAGGAGGCCATCGAGAACGTCGACGGCGCCAAGGGCGTCTTTGAGGCCCAGGGCCAGCTCCAGATTATTTTTGGCACCGGCACCGTCAACAAGGTCTACGACGAGTTCATCGCGCTCAGTGGCGTCGAGGCTGCCACCAAGGCGGAGGTCAAGGAGGCCGCGGCGCAGCAGCAGAACATCTTTATGCGTGCCATTAAGGTGCTCGGCGATGTCTTTGTCCCCATCATCCCTGCCATCGTGGCTTCGGGCCTGCTGCTGGGCATTATGAGCGCCCTTAATTTTATGGCCTCCAACGGCTTTATCGCGCTCGACACCAATAACTTTATCTATAAGATCGCCGACCTGGTCTCGGGAACGTCCTTTGGCATTCTGCAGATCCTGATCGGCTACTCCGCGGCTAAGGCCTTTGGCGCCAACCCGTACCTGGGCGCCGTCGTCGGCGGTGCGTTTATCAACTCCTCGCTGCAGAGCGCCTACACGGTTGCTTCCGAGGGTGTGCAGACCATGGTCACCGTCATTCCCGGTGTGTACAGCTTTGAGTGGGTCGGTTATCAGGGCCATGTGATCCCCATCGTCATCGCCTGCGCCATTCTGGCCTTCCTCGAGAAGCGTTTGCACAAGGTTGTCCCCGAGATGTTCGACCTCTTTGTAACCCCGCTCGTTTCGGTGTTCGTGACCGTGCTCGTGACGCTCGTTGCCGTAGGCCCCATCTTTGTTTGGGCCGAGAACGCCATCCTCGGTCTGATCCAGACCCTGCTGACCCTGCCCTTCGGCATCGGTTCCTTTATCGTCGGCCTGTTCTATGCTCCCACGGTCGTTACCGGTATCCACCAGATGTACACCGCCATCGACCTGGGCCAGCTCGCCCAGTACGGCGTGACCTACTGGCTGCCCATCGCCAGCGCCGCCAACATCGCCCAGGGTGGCGCCGCGCTCGCCGTTGCCTTTAAGACCCGCGATGCCAAGATAAAGGGCCTGGCGCTTCCTTCGGCCCTGTCCGCCTTCATGGGCATTACCGAGCCTGCCATCTTTGGTGTGAACCTGCGCTTCTTTAAGCCCTTCATCGCCGGCTGCATCGGCGGCGGTTGCGGTGCCCTGGTCTGCGCGCTCACCTCGCTGGCTGCCTCCGGCACGGGCGTTACCGGTATCTTCGGTATCCTGCTGTGCCTGGCCCAGCCCGTGCAGTACGCGATCATGTTTGCGGTCGCCGCGCTGGTTTCCTTTGCCGTCTCGTTTGTCCTGTACAAGGACGAGCCCAAGGCTTCCGAGCAGGCCTAAGAGCTTTTGATTGAGGGGTGCCCGCGGGTTGTATGCTCGCGGGCGTTTTCCGTATCTGGCGCCGATCTCTGGCGCCTTGTTACTTTCGATCCGTTAGGACTTTGATATGTCTAATGCACTTGGCCGCGACCTTGCAAAGCTGGTTGCCGCTGTTGACGCCGCCGCCTCTGAGTGCGGTCATGGCGCATATGGCCAGCGCTTCCATATTATGCCGCCGGCGGGCTGGCTCAACGACCCCAACGGTCTTTGTCAGGCGGGCGGCGTGTTCCATGCCTATTTTCAGTATGCGCCGTTTGATGTCGAGGGCGGCGTTAAGGCCTGGGGCCATGCGACGAGCCGCGACCTTATGACGTGGGACTACGTTGGCGCCCCGCTGCTGCCCGACGAGCCGTTCGATTGTCACGGCGTGTATTCGGGCTCCGCGCTTGCCGAGGACGGCCGCATTCGCGTACTGTACACAGGCAACGTTAAGCTTTCCGATGCAGACGGCACGTACGACTACGTCAATACTGGCCGCCGCGCCGATACCGTCTATGTGGAGAGCGTTGATGGCCTTGCCGGTCGGGAGTTCAGCCAAAAGCGCGTGGTGCTGGCGTCCGAGGATTATCCCGACGATCTGACCTGCCATGTGCGCGATCCCAAGGTGTGGCGCGATGATAATGGGCGTTACCACATGGTGCTGGGCGCGCGTCGTCGCGTGGACGGGCCGCATGTCGAAAGCCGTTTTTGTGCGATGCACGGCGAAGGTGCCGGGCGCGATGTGGGCGAGATCCTGGTGTATGGCTCGGCCGATATGCTGAGTTGGGAGCTCGAGAGCCGCGTGTCTACCCCCGAGCGCTTTGGCTTTATGTGGGAGTGCCCGGGGTATCTGGAGCTTGAGGCGGATGGCGGCGTGCCGGCAAGGTTTCTGTCTTTCTCTCCCCAGGGGCTCGAGGGCGACCGTTGGGACCGCGGCAATGTGTATGCAGCGGGCTACATGCCCGTTACGGGTAACATTACGGGTGGCAAGGACGCTTATGAGCTGGGCGAGTTCCGCCTGTGGGACGCCGGCTTTGACTTCTATGCTCCGCAGGAGTTTACGTCCGAGGACGGTCGCCATATTCTAATCGGCTGGATGGGCATGCCCGATGAGCCGACCTATGGCAACGCACCCACCGTGGTGTGCGGCTGGCAGCACTGCATGACGGTGCCGCGTGAGCTTACAGCCGGTGCCGGCGGCGTGGTGCTGCAGCTGCCGGTGCGCGAGATCGAGCACCATTATGCCTCGGTGCGTGTGGGGGAGGGCTCGTTGGAGGTTGCCGGCGATACCTGCTTTGATGTTGTTGTCGACGGTGTCGACGGCGCGTTTACCGCGACCGTTGATGGCGAGCTGAAGCTGGCGTTTGTGCCCGCCGAGGACGAACTGCCCGCGCGCTTTGAGATGCGATTTACCGATGAGGGTCGCGCTTCTGCCGGCTGCGGTCGTACCGTGCGCTGGGAGCCCGTCGACGAGGTGCGCAACGTGCGCATTGTTGGCGATGTCTCGTCGGTCGAGGTGTTTGTGAACGAAGGTTCGCTCGTGTTTTCGACGCGCATCTATCCCGAGGCCTATGGCGTGACCGTTGACGCTCTGGGCGCGAATGTGACCTACCACGCGCTCAACATCTAGGCGATTCGTCGCATATCGGCGCTATACTGCAGCCGTTGCCCACGATGCGGGGAACACCCGCATCGTGGGTTTTTGTTTTGAAGGGACGGTGCCGTATGGGCGTGCAACAGCTAGAAGAGGCTTGGGCTTTGAGAGCCGGCGCGCGTGAGGCGCGGTTGCTTGCGGCCTCGCATGTGCCAGCAGCGCTGCCGCAGCTGGGGATTGTGTGTCCCGGCGATCGTCTGGTTGCCTTTGCGGACGACTTTGCCGATGCGTTTGCGAGCGGATTTGACGGCTGCGATGTCGCGCTGGTGGGCTCGCCGTCCGCCGAGGCGTTTGCCGCTGCGTCCGAGGGTTTTGATGCTTCGTTTGATGCCGAGGGTCCGCACCTGTGGTGGTTCGTCAACTCCATCGGCGGGCTTGGTCTGCGTGTGCCCGACCTTCGCGCTCTGGGCCGCGCGGCTCGCGTGGCCCACGCGCTGTTTGTGGCGGATAACACGGTGGCGTCGGCTTTTGGCTGCGATTCACTGCGGCTGGGTGCTGCGCTGTCGCTTGAGGCGCTCGATCGCGTGTGCGCCGGCAAGGCTCCGCGCAAGTTGGTTGCCGTATCGGTCGCGCGCTCGCAGCTCAAGCGCCATCGCGTGGATGCCGCGGCTGAGTGCGCGCATGCCCTGCTTGAGGGCTGTGGCTTGGCCAAGCTTGATATGCCTGCTGACGAGGCCGGTGTGCTGGAGCGCGGGCTGGACACGCTCGATGCCCGCATGCAGGCGCATTTCGACCGCGCACGTGCGCTGGCCGAGTATCTGGCCGCCAATGAGATGGTGCGCAACGTGCGCTATCCCGGGCTGAGCTCGCATCCCGACCATGCGGCTGCAACGGGAATCCTCGAGCACGGCTTTGGCCCGGCAGTTGAATTTGATCTTATCGAGCGTAGCGCGGGAGAGCTGTTTGTTGCTTTGCCGGGGGAGTTTCGCACATCGCCCGCCGGTGGCGCTACGACGCGCCTTTCCGCTCCACGTGGTAAGCAGGGGAGCACCATCCGCCTCTTCGCCGGCACCGACAACCCCTTGATCGTGGCCGCCACCCTAGATAATGCCCTCCGCAACTAGCTAAATCATCCTCGACTTCATAAGTTGCGGTGAAATAGGGATTGATTTACGGCTTTAACCGCATAAACAGTCCCTATTTCACCGCAACTTATGAGAAGGGGTTGTGTGGCTATAAGGCCCCGTCCTAAATTGGCTATTCTTTTATGCTGGCGATGAGGTCGTTGGCCTTTGCGGCAATTACTTGGTTGATGTCGGTCTGCAGCTCCTCGTAGACCGCTATGGCTCGCTCTCCAGCGGGGGTGAGCGTGGATCCGCGGGCGCCGTCGCGTTTGATGAGCTTGCAGCCTAGCTGGCCTTCGGCCTCGTTTACAATACGCCACGCTTTGGAATAGGCCATGCCCATGCTCTTGGCGGCGCGGTTGAGCGAGTGCTCGCGGGCGATGCCCTGCAGCAGCAAGACGCAGCCGTGGCCGAAGACGCCCGGCAAATCCTTGTCGCACGCTTGAATGACCAACTTTGCCGTCGTCTTGTACTCCATGTGCTCCACGTCTCCCCGCTAAAGTGTTTGCTGGGCAAACGCAAAGCCTGCGTCAAACCCTCGTGTGCTCTTCTTAAATCATGCATTGTAGCAGTCAAAGTGCGTTAAGATACTTCCCCAGTATTGGGCGCCCAAGGTTGGGCTGGGTCCTACGAGGCCTGCAGCCGACCGGTCGCATGGAAAAAGGAGAAACATGGCTACGTTCTTTCCCGGTGAGTCCCACACGTTTTCGGAGTATCTGCTGGTCCCTGGTTACTCGTCCTCGCAGTGCATCCCCAACAACGTCTCTCTTAAGACGCCGTTAACCCGCTTTAAGCGCGGTGAGAAGCCGGCAATCACCCTGAACATCCCCATGGTTTCCGCCATCATGCAGTCCGTCTCGGGCGTCGACATGGGTGTCGCGCTCGCTACCGAGGGCGGCCTGTCCTTCATTTACGGTTCCCAGAGCGCCGAGTCCGAGGCCGCTATGGTCAAGGCCGTCAAGGATCACAAGGCTGGCTTCGTTCAGTCGGATTCCACGCTGACCCCCGACATGACTATGGAGCAGGTCATCGAGCTTAAGGAGAAGACCGGCCACTCCACCATGCCGGTCACCGACGACGGCACTCCCAAGGGTAAGCTCCTGGGCATCGTCACCAGCCGTGACTATCGCCCCAGCCGCGATGACCACCAGACGAAGGTCTCCGAGTTCATGACCCCGCGTGAGCAGCTCATCGTGGGCGACAAGAACATCAGCCTCAAGGTTGCTAACGACGTCATCTGGGACAATAAGCTCAACGCCCTGCCCATCGTCGACGACTACGATCACCTCATGGGCATCGTCTTCCGCAAGGACTACGACAGCCACAAGACCAACCCCAACGAGCTGCTCGACGGCGACAAGCGCTACATGGTTGGTGCCGGTATCAACACCCGCGACTATGCCGAGCGCGTGCCGCTGCTCATCGAGGCCGGTGCCGATGTCCTGTGCATCGACTCCTCCGAGGGCTTCAGCGAGTGGCAGAAGCGCACCATTGAGTGGATCCGCGCCAACTACGGCGAGGACGTCAAGGTTGGTGCCGGTAACGTCGTCGACGCCGAGGGTTTCCGCTTCCTGGCCGACTGCGGTGCCGACTTCATCAAGGTCGGTATCGGCGGCGGTTCCATCTGCATCACCCGTGAGACCAAGGGCATCGGCCGTGGCCAGGCCACTGCGTTGATCGACGTCTGCCGCGCTCGCGACGAGTACTACGAGGAGACCGGCGTCTACGTGCCCGTTTGCTCCGATGGTGGCATTGTCTACGACTACCACATGACGCTCGCCCTTGCCATGGGTGCCGACTTTATGATGCTGGGCCGCTACTTCGCTCGCTTCGACGAGAGCCCGACCGAGCGCGTCAACGTGAACGGTCAGTACATGAAGGAGTACTGGGGCGAGGGTTCTGCGCGTGCTCGCAACTGGCAGCGCTACGACCTGGGCGGCGCCGCGAAGCTCAGCTTCGTCGAGGGCGTCGACTCCTACGTTCCCTACGCCGGTTCCCTCAAGGACGGCGTGGGCGGCACGCTCTACAAGGTTAAGTCCACGATGTGCAACTGCGGTGCCCTCTCGATCCCCGAGCTCCAGGAAAAGGCACGCCTGACCCTGGTGAGCTCGACCTCAATCGTCGAAGGCGGCGCCCACGACGTAGTCGTGAAGGATTCTCAGCAGAGCGTTTCCTATCGATAAGGTAAGAGCTGCATATCAAAGGTTGATTCTCAGCCACGTTATTTAGATAAAGCGAGATGCCCGCAAGTCGCAGGCATCTCGCTTGTTGTATTTGCTAGAATCATCCAAGTTAACCCTAGGGTCGGGCGGCTAGGCTTTGCTCGCTGCAAGTTCCGCACGAGCCGAAGGCCACTTAATGTGCTCTTCGTGCGAGCAGGACTGTCCGCAGCAGCGAGTAAAGCCTAGCCGCCCGACCCCAATCAAGTTAAAAGGAGCTGATATGTGCGATTGCACAGATCATAAGGACGAGATCCCTGTCTACGACGCGCAGGCCATTGAGTCCAGGTGGATGAAGGCCTGGGAGGACTCCAACCTCTTTGCCGTTGACACCGACGACAGCAAGCCCAAGAAGTATGTGCTCGAGATGTTCCCGTATCCGTCGGGCGATCTGCACATGGGCCACGCGCGCAACTATACCATCGGCGATGCCATGGCCCGTCAGGCCCGCATGCGCGGCTACGACGTGTTGCACCCCATCGGCTTTGACGCCTTTGGCCTGCCTGCCGAGAACGCCGCTATTAAGCACAATACGCAGGCTGCCGCCTGGACGTATAAGAATATGGACCAGGCGCTCGCCACGATGAAGCGCATGGGCTTCTCCTACGATCTGGATCGCATGGTCAAGACCTGCAGCCCCGACTACTACCGTTGGGGTCAGTGGATCTTTGAGAAGCTGTGGGAAAAGGGCCTGGTCTACCGTAAGAAGAACCCGGTCAACTGGTGCCCCACCTGCAAGACCGTTCTGGCCAACGAGCAGGTCACCGAGGGCAAGTGCTGGCGCTGCGGCACCGAGCCCGAGAAGCGCGACCTTGAGCAGTGGTACTTCAAGATCACTGAGTACTCCCAGGAGCTGCTCGATGATCTGGAGAAGCTCCCCGGCTGGCCCGAGCGCGTCAAGCAGATGCAGGCCAACTGGATCGGTCGCTCCGAGGGCGCCGAGGTCGACTTTACCCTGTGCGACAAGGATGGCGAGCCCATCGAGGGCGACGAGGGCAAGATCACCGTCTTCACCACGCGTGCCGATACGCTCTTCGGTGTCTCCTTCTTTGTCCTGGCCCCCGAGTACGCTCGTCTGCACGAGCTCGTCGAGGGTACGGAGTACGAGGAGGCCGTGACCAAGATCGTCGAGGACTCCAAGCATATCTCCGCCGTCGAGCGTGCCCAGGGCACCCTCGAGAAGCACGGTGCCTTTACCGGCCGCTACGTGGTGAACCCGGTCAACGGCGAGAAGGTCCCCGTGTGGGTTGCCGACTACGTCGTTGCCGACTACGGCACCGGCGCCGTCATGGCCGTTCCCTGCGGCGACCAGCGCGACTTTGAGTTCGCCCGCAAGTACGACCTGCCTATTGTGCCGATTATCCTGGACGATGACGACCGCGCTGCCGTCGAGGCCAGCGGCGAGACCATTGATACCTTCCATGCCGAGACCGTCGACTGGGATTGCGCCCATGCTGCCGAGGGCACGCTCGTTCAGTCCGGCAAGTACACCGGCATGCGTGGCGGCAAGCACTCCGAGGGCGAGGCTGCGATTGTGGCCGACCTTGAGGCCATGGGCTGCGGCCGTCGCAAGGTCGAGTTCCGTCTGCGCGACTGGCTCATCAGCCGCCAGCGCTATTGGGGCAACCCCATCCCGGCTATCCACTGCGAGCACTGCGGCATCGTGCCCGTGCCCGAGGATCAGCTGCCGGTAACGCTGCCCGAGAACCTGGACCTGGGCGCCGGCGAGACCCTCGCCGAGTGCAAGGAGTTCTACGAGACCACCTGCCCGGTCTGCGGCCGCCCGGCCAAGCGCGAGACCGATACCATGGACACCTTCACTTGCTCCAGCTGGTATTACCTGCGCTATACGGACCCGCACAACACCGAGCTGCCCTTCTCCCGCGAGGCTGCCGATCGTTGGATGCCTGTCGATAACTACATCGGCGGCATCGAGCACGCCATTCTGCACCTGCTCTACAGCCGCTTCTTTACCAAGGCACTGCGCGACCTGGGCCTGCTGAGTGTGGACGAGCCCTTCACCAACCTGCTGTGCCAGGGCATGGTCAAGGACGAGAACGGCGACACCATGTCCAAGTCCAAGGGCAACGTCGTGCCCCCGAGCTCGGTCATCGAGCCCTACGGCGCCGACACCATGCGTCTGGCGATCCTGTTTATCGCCCCGCCCGAGAAGGACTTCGACTGGGACCCCAAGGCCGTTGAGGGCGCCAACCGCTTCATCAAGCGCGCCTGGCGTATCGTTTGGCAGCTCGTCCAGTCCGGCGACGCCAACGTGGCCTTCGACAAGTCCGCGCTCGACGAGGTCGCGATGAAGCTCTATCGCGAGCGTCACCGCACCATCGCCAAGTGCACCGAGGACTTCGATCGCGGCCAGTTCAACACCGCCATCTCGGCCGTCATGGAGCTCGTCAACGCGGCGAGCGCCTACCTCAACGCCACCGAGGGTGCCGCCCGCGACAAGGCGCTGTGCTACGGCGTGGCTAAGGATATCGTGAGCGTCCTTGCCCCCATCTGCCCGTTCTGGGCCGATGAACTGTGGCACGAGGCCCTCGGCTGCGAGGGCAACGCCTACACCGCCGCCTGGCCCGAGTTCGACTTGGCCGAGTCCATCGAGGACACGGTGCAGATCGTCGTCCAGGTGCTCGGCAAGGTCCGTGGCCGCATCGACGTCGCCCGCGACGCCTCCAACGAGGAGATGCAGGCTGCCGCCGAGGCCGCCGTCGCCAAGTGGCTCGAGGGTAAGACGGTCGTCAAGGCCATCTGCGTGCCCGGCAAGCTGGTCAACCTGGTGGTCAAGTAAGCACTGCGCACTTAACTGACGCATAAAAGACGAGGGGCGATCCGGTTGGGTCGTCCCTCGTTTTGTGTTGTATGACCTGCTTAGTCAGTGCGTCGCACCGTCTTCTACGGGATGTGTACCAGGTCCCTAAAGTAAACATTGCCCGTTTGCTCCTCGATCATCCAAATGTTGAGGTAGATGTCGTTGAGGTCGTTGTTCACATTAAAGTCCGGGTCGTCGAAGGTGCCTACAAAGGTGAGCATGGCGCGCGTTTCCTCGCCTGCTGCGACCTGCTGGCGCATGCGCACATCGCGGACCACGCCGTTGACGTAGGCATAGGAGTCCACATCGCCAAACATCATGTCGACACCGGTGTTGTTGGTTACCGTAAAGACGAGCGCGGCGTCGCCGTAGCCGTCGGTGTCCTTGCCCACGCAGGTAACATGGACGTTCTCGTCTGCCTCAAGGTCGATAGGGAACTGTTCTTGAGGGTCGGGACCTAAGCCCTGGGGATCGTCGATGTCCTCGTCTATTTTGTCGAAGCTTACCGGGGGTTCGGTTTTCTCGATGGCTTTGGTGCTGCCACGATCCGGTTCGCATGTTCCGGTTTTGCCATCGATGTTGTTGCAGCCCGTCAGAGCGAACGAGCAGGCAGCGACGACGAGCGCGGTCGCGCAGAGGGTGCCTAGGCGTTCCATGGATCCTCCTTGCCGTAGAGATGCTGGAAGGTTGTGCGGTCAATGCGTGCGGCAGGCTTTCTCGCTACAGAATGCCTCTCGGCTCTAGTCTGGCCGATGTGCGCCCAGGGATGGAATGCCCATAGGGCCCGATTCGGTCGGCACGCTGGGACGCATGGCCCGTTTTGGGGCTGTTGAGGTTGCTCCGCATGGGGCTCTTCGGTCAATTGTCCTCTTCTTGTGGAGAACCTGTGCGCACGCTGACCTGCAGATTCGTACTGTGCTTGCGCGTTTCCGCAGCTATTGGTATAGTTTGCTTGCAAATGAAGTTGTAATTGAAAGAAGTGGGGTTTCGGCCCCGCTTCTTTTTTGTATGGATGGAGGTGCCGCAATGGTCAAGACCAAGACCGAGCAGGCGATCATCGACGCGCTCGAGGCCGTCGCTCCCCAGCACGATGTCGACATCGTCGACGTCGAGCTCGTGGGCGCCACCAAGGCCCCCTGCGTGCGCGTGCGTATCGAGGGTGCCGAGGGCCAGAGCCTGTCGCTCAACGACGTCACGGCCAACACCAAGTGGGTCGGCGATGTGATTGAGGAGCTCGACCCTATCTCTTCGAGCTATACGCTTGAGGTGTCGAGCCCGGGCATGGCGCGCCCGCTGCGCCGCCCGTGCGACTTTGTCCGCTTTGTTGGCGAGAACTGTGAGCTCACCTCCACCGCTACCGAGGGCCGTCGCAAGTACGCCGGCAAGATTGCCGCCGCCACCGAGACGAACGTGACCCTCGAGCTCGAGGACGGCGAGTCCGTTACCCTCGATTTCTCTGATGTTAAAAAGTGCAAGTTGAAGCCCACCTATGACTTCAAGCCCGCGAAGGAAGGAAAGTAAGATGGCAGCATCCGACATGATGTCCGCCCTGATGGAGCTTTGCCAGGAGAAGCACATCGACCAGCTCTACCTGATCGACCGCCTGGAGCAGTCGCTTGCCAAGAGCTATGCCGAGATCCTGCATCTTGAGTGGGGCGCCAAGGTGACCATCGACCGCACCACCGGCAAGATCTACGTCTACCGCCTGGAGCCGATCGACGATTCCATGGACGAGGAGGGCAACTTCACCGAGTTCGAGGAGATCGACGTCACCCCCAAGAACACGAGCCGCATCGCCGCCCAGCACGCTAAGGCCGAGATCAACGCCATCGTGCGCAACTCCGCCCGCGAGCAGATCTACGAGGAGTTCTCCGGCCGCATCGGTGACCTCATCAGCGGTACCGTGCTGCAGTCCACGCCCGACTTCACGATCGTCAAGATCCGCGAGGGCGTCGAGGCCGAGCTGCCGCACTTCGATCAGCGTCGCTACGAGAACGAGCGCAACGAGCGTCCGATGGGCGAGCGCTACCTGCACAACCAGCATATCAAGGCCGTGATCATCGACGTTCGCGACCCCAACTCCAACCTGCAGCCGGTTCGTGGCGAGCACAGCCGTCCGCCGATTGTCATCTCCCGTACCCACCCCGAGCTCATGCGTCGTCTGTTTGAGCAGGAGGTGCCCGAGATCTATGAGGGCACCGTTCAGATCAAGTCAATCGCCCGCGAGCCCGGCCAGCGTTCCAAGGTCGCCGTCCACTCGCTCGACGACCGCCTGGATCCCGTGGGTGCCTGCGTCGGCCCCAAGGGCAGCCGTGTTCGCGCTGTCGTGGGCGAGCTCCGTGGCGAGCGCGTCGACGTCATCCTGTGGGATGCCGATCCTGCCGTCTACGTCGCCAACGCCCTTTCGCCCGCTAAGGTCACCCGCGTCCTCATCGACGAGGAGAAGGCCTACGCCGGCGTCATCGTGCCCGACGACCAGCTGTCCCTCGCCATCGGCAAGGAGGGCCAGAACGCCCGCCTCGCCGCGCGCCTGACCGGCTGGCACATCGACATCAAGTCGGAGACGCTTGCCGCCGACATCCTCAAGAACGTTCCCGTTCACGAGGAGCCCGCCGCCGACCTGATCGGTGACGAGGAGGACGAGGACGTCCGCCGCTGCGAGTACGTGTCCGAGGACGGCGTCCAGTGCCGCAACCAGGCTCGTCCCGGCTCCCGTTTCTGCGGTGTCCACGACACCGACGCCTTCGATGATGCGGAGGACCTGATCTAGCGCGCGGTCGCGCCGGGCGGGTCCCGGCGCGTCTCCCTCGCTCGTTCAGTCTCTAGGCACCCAAGGTGCCAGAAAGGGTAGGTGAAGTCATATGGCAAAAGTCCGTGTGTCCACCCTGGCCAAAGAGTTCGGCATGACCTCCAAGGAACTGATGGGTCATCTCGCCGAAATGAAGATTCCCGCTAAGTCCGCGTCCTCCACTTTGGAGGACGCCTATGTCGCCATGGTCCGCAAGCAGCTCGCCTCGGTGATCGAGGCCTGCGCTCAGGAAGTCGAGGCCGCCAAGCAGGCCGAGGAGCAGGCAGCTGCCGCCGAGGAGGCCGCTCGCGCCGCCGAGGCCGAGCGCGAGCGCATCGCCGCCGAGAAGGCACGCGAGGAGGAACGCCGCCAGTTTGCCGCAGCCCAGGCTGCCGAGGAGGCTGCCCGCGCCGAGGCCGAGGCCAAGAAGAAGGCCGAGCAGGAGCGCCTTGCCCGCGAGAAGGAGGAGGCTGCCCGCGAGGCCCAGCGCCGCGCCGTTCCCGCTTCCGACTCCGGTTCGCGCTTCCGTTCGCTGCTCGACCAGATCGCCGCACAGGAGACCGTGCTCAAGGAGAAGAAGGACGCCGAGGACAAGGCCAAGGCCGAGCGCGCCGCCGAGCGCGGTAACCGTCGTGGCGGCAACAATGATCGCCGCGGTGGCCGCCGTAACGATCGTAACGCCTCCGACAACAACTCCGAGCGCAACGCCTCCGAGAGCCGTCCGCACAGCCATCGCACCAACGCCAGCAACAACGTCGCTGCTGGCATGGACTTCCCCAACCCTGATAAGCAGGGCAAGGGCAAGAAGCGCAAGGGCGGTCACAACAACGAAGAGGACCACTACAGCCGTATGGCTCGCGAGGCCGAGGAGTACAGCCGCGAGAAGGTGCTCGAGGAGGCTCGTGCCGCCGTCGAGGAGGCCTCTCGCGAGTCCACCGGTCGCCGCAAGAAGCGCAAGGAGAAGCGCGAGCGCGAGGCTGCCAAGGCTCAGGAGGAGCGCAAGATAGAGGAAGCGCTGGCCCAGGGCGTGAACCCCGAGGAGCTCGACGCCATCAAGGTTTCCCAGGGCGTTACCGTCCAGGAGCTCGCCGAGGCGCTCGACGTTCCGGCCAACGACATCATCAAGCGCCTGTTCCTACTGGGTACGCCGCTCACCATGACGCAGTCCATGTCCGATGACCTCGTCGAGCTCGTTGCCGACGACCTGGGTCGTCAGATCAAGATCATCACCCCCGAGGAGGAGAACACCTTCTCGTTCTACGACGATCCCGCCGACCTTAAGCCGCGCGCCCCGGTCGTCACCGTCATGGGCCACGTCGACCACGGCAAGACGAGCCTCCTCGACGCCATCCGTCACACCGGTGTCGCTGCCGGCGAGGCGGGCGGCATCACGCAGGCCATCGGTGCTTCGCAGGTCATGATCAACGACCGCAAGATCACCTTCATCGATACCCCGGGTCATGCCACCTTTACGGCTATGCGTGCCCGTGGTGCCAAGGTGACCGACATCGTTATTCTGATCGTGGCTGCCGACGACGGCGTCATGCCCCAGACGGTCGAGTCGATCAACCACGCCAAGGCCGCCGGCGTACCCATCGTCGTCGCCGTCAACAAGATCGATAAGCCGGGTGCCAACCCCGACCGCGTGCGCCAGGAGCTCACCGAGTACGGCGTCATCCCCGAGGAGTGGGGCGGACAGAACATGTTCGTCAACATCTCGGCCAAGCAGAAGATCGGTATCGACGACCTTCTGGAGACCGTGCTGCTCCAGGCAGACGTGCTCGAGCTCAAGGCCAACCCGGACACCTTTGCCTCCGGCAACGTCCTCGAGGCCAAGCTCGACAAGGGCCGCGGCTCGGTCGCTACCGTGCTCGTGACCCGCGGTACCTTGCACGTGGGCGATACGCTGGTCGCCGGCCTTACCTACGGCCGCGTCCGTGCTATGCTCGACCCCAAGGGTCGCGCCGTCACCGAGGCCGGTCCCTCCGACGCCGTCGAGATCCTGGGCCTGCAGTCCGTGCCCAACGCCGGTGACGAGTTCCGCGTGTTCGAGGACGAGCGTGAGGCTCGCGCGCTTGCTGACGAGCGTTCGCTCAAGGCCCGTATCGAGGAGCAGAGCCGCGTCAAGCACGTCACGCTCGAGAACCTCTTCGAGACCATTGCCGACGCCGAGGTCAAGGAGCTCAACCTGATCATCAAGGCCGACGTCCAGGGTTCCATCGAGGCCCTTCAGGACTCGCTCGACAAGATGGATCAGTCCGAGGTTCGCATCAACACGATCCACTCCGCCGTTGGTGCCATCAACGAGACCGACGTCGTCCTGGCCGACGCCTCCAACGCCATCATCATCGGCTTTGGCGTCCGCCCCGACGGTAAGGCACGTTCCGCCGCCGAGCGCGAGGGCGTCGAGATCCGTTGCTACGACGTTATCTACAAGTGCCTCGAGGAACTTGACGCTGCCCGTATCGGCATGCTTAAGCCCACCGAGGTCGAGGTCTCCACGGGTACCGCGACCGTCCTGGACACCTTCAAGGTGCCCAAAGTCGGTATCGCCGCCGGTGTCCGTGTCGAAGAGGGCGAGATCGCCGCGACCGATTCCGTGCGTCTGGTGCGCGACGGCATCGTGGTCTTCAACGGCAAGATCGCCTCGATGCGTCACTACAAGGACGAAGCCAAGAGCCTCAAGAGCGGTTCCGAGGGCGGCATTGGCCTGGAGAACTTCCAGGACATCAAGCCCGGCGACCAGATCGAGGGTTACCGCATCGACCAGGTTGCCCGTACCGAGTAGGGGGTAGCGCTATGAAGCAAACGCAGGCAACCCGCCGTCTGGGCGAGCAGCTTCGCGAGAAGCTCGGTTATATCCTGCTCTTTGAGGTTTCCGATCCGCGTCTCGACCTGGTTACTTTGACCGCGGTCGAGGTCGCGGTGGACCGTTCGTTCGCGCGTGTGTTCGTGTCGTGCGATGCGAGCCGCTACGACGAGGTCATGGAGGCGCTCGCAAGCGCTAAGGGCCGTATTCGCAGTCTGTTGGCTCGCTCGCTCGATTGGCGTGTTACGCCCGAGCTCGATTTTCGCATCGATCGCTCGACCGATGAGGCCGAGCGCATCACGCGTGCGCTGGAAAACGTTCCCGCCACGCTTGCGATCGAAAAGGACGAGGACGGCTATCCGATAGCGGATGCCGCCCAGGAGGCAGCTTTAGATGACTAATTCCGCCGACCTCGCCTCGTGCGAGTCTGCAGATATTCAGCGACGCATCCTCGAGCTCATCGAGGGTGCGTCCTCCATTGCGATTTCGGGACACACTTCTCCCGATGGCGACGCCCTGGGCTCCGTGTTGGGTCTGGGCCTTTCGCTCATGAAGTTTTTTCCCAACAAGGACATTGCGCTGCTGTTGGCAGACGATGACCCGGTTCCGCGTATCTACCGCTTTATGGAAGGCTCCGATCGCCTGGTGCCGGCATCTGCGTACACTGGCAATCCTGACCTGTTCATCTCGGTGGACGTACCGGTCGTAGAGCGCCTGAACAACTCCGCCGAGGTGCTTCGTCGCTCCAAGCATGTGGTGTGCTTCGATCACCATCCGGCGCGCGAGGAGTTTGCCGAGCTCAGCCTGAGGCGCGTCGAAGCTGCAGCCTGCGCCATGATCATCGACCGCTTCTTGGACAATTGCGGCATTGTCGCACGTGATGGCGTTGCGACCTGCCTGCTGTGTGGCTTGGTTACCGATACCGGCCGTTTTCAGTATCAAAATGCCGATGCCGCCGCGTTCCATGCAGCCTCGCGTCTGGTTGCCCACGGTGCCGATCCGGCGCGTGTGGCACTCGAGGTTTACCAGAGCATGCGCGTTGAGTTTTTGCACCTCAAGTCCATCGTTATGGGCCGCATCAAGACGGTGGCCCACGGGCGCGTCGCGTATAGCTACGCGTACCAGAGTGACCTTGAGGCCTGCGGTGTCACCTCGGATGAGTGCGACGGCCTGGTCGATGTGGTTCGCTCGGTGATGGGCGTCGAAGTCTGCCTGTTCCTGAAGGGCATTGAGGGCGATAGCAAGGTGCGCGGCAACCTGCGCTCCAAGGGCGACCTCAACGTGTCCGAGATCGCTGCTGCTTTTGGCGGAGGCGGACATCCCGCTGCCGCCGGTTTCTCCAACAACGGAACGATTCTCGAGACGCTCACCGTGGCACTTCCCATGCTGGCCGAACTGGTAGGGGAGGATCCCGCTTCGGTGACCGTCGAGCTTTAACTTTTTGGATGGTACATGGCTCGTCGTACGCCTTCTCAACTGAATATGCTGCTCGCCGTCGATAAGCCGGTGGGCTGCACGTCCCACGATGTGGTCTCGCAATGTCGGCGCGCCCTCCATGAGCGTCGCGTCGGCCATGCCGGCACGCTCGACCCCATGGCATCGGGTGTCATGGTGGTGGGTGTTGGCCAGGCTACTCGTTTGCTGGGCATGCTAACCCTCGATACCAAAAGCTATGTCGCCGACATCTCGTTTGGCGCCGAGACCAATACCGATGATGCGGAGGGCGAGGCGGTCCGCACGGTGGCTATTGCCAACGAGCTGCGCGATCCTGCCTATGCCCGTGAGCGCTTGGCGGCTATGCTGGGTCCGCAGATGCAGGTGCCGCCGGCGTTTTCGGCTATCTCGGTCAATGGCGTTCGCGCCTACAAGTCTGCTCGCGAGGGCAATGCGGTGGACCTACCTCCGCGCCCTGTCGAGGTCTATGCCGCCGACCTGATCGCCGTGGGCGGCGAAGGTGATACGTGTGTGTGGACCGTGGCGTTCTCGGTGAGCAAGGGCACCTATATCCGTGCGCTCGCTCGCGACTTGGGCCGCGCCTGCGAGAGCGCCGCGCACATTTCCGCGTTGCGCCGCACGGCCTCCGGTGTTGTTTCCATTGGCGCTTGTCATGCGGTCGAGGAACTTTCCCCCGAGTCCGCGGCTGGCTTTGCCCTGGATCCCATTGCGGCCCTGGGCGCCTCGCGTGTTGACTTGCCGGGCAATCTTGCCGACGATCTGCTCTGCGGCCGACGCATTCCCGTTGAGCGTGCGCTTGCCGATTTCGATGCTTCGAAAGCGCCGTTTGCGCTGGTGCTCGATGGGGGACTCAAGGCGCTCGCCCGCATCGAAAGTGGCCGCTTTGTCATGGAGCACGTGTTTCCGCAGGCAATCGGCGGTGTTCGATGATGTTGTCCGCTCACGAGCTCGCGCGTATTTTTTTCGCGGGCGAGTCGGACGTGGCTCGCATCGTCACTGCCGATGCGTTTGATGAGTGCGAGCACTTGGGTGCTGCCTCGATCGCCATCGGCGTGTTCGACGGCGTTCACCGTGGTCACCAGGAGCTCATTGCGGCGCTTGTTAGCGATGCGCGCGCCCATGGCTGCAAGGCGGTCGTGGTCACTTTCGATCCCGATCCGGACGTTGTGGTGAGTCCTTCGCCCGCTCAAAAATTGATGACGACGGCCGACCGTCTACATGCCTTGGCTCAAACCGGGGTCGATGCAGTGGTGGCCGTTCCCTTTACGCCTGAGGTTGCGGCGCTCGACCATGTCGGTTTTCTCGCACTGTTGTCACGCGTGGTCGACATTCGTTCGATTCGCGTTGGCAGCGATTTTAGGCTGGGTCGCGGCGGTGCTTCTGGTGTTGCCGAGATGCGCGCCTGGGGTTCCGAGCGCGGAGTTGACGTGTATGGTCACGACCTGCTTTGCGAGGGCGGCGAGGCCATTTGCGCCACCCGCATTCGTCACGAGCTGGGACAGGGCCATGTGGGGCTTGCTGCTGGGTTACTCGGCCGCCCGTATATGGTGCGCGGCGGTGTTATTCGCGGCCGTCACGAGGGTTCTGGCATGGGCTTTCCCACGGCAAACCTGCAGGTTCCCGACGGCATTCAGGTGCCTGCCGATGGTGTGTATGAGGGTCTGGTGCTCGTCGATGACATCGCGTGGCCCGCTGCCGTTAATGTCGGCCTGCCGCCGACGTATGCCGACGATGTCGCTTCATCGCATCTCGAGGCTAATTTAATTGGTTATACGGGCGACCTGTACGGCGCTTCCGTTTCGCTGGCGTTTACGCGCTGGCTGCGTCCGTCGCGCGTGTTCGATTCGCTGGATGAGTTGATCGCGACCGTCGAGGGTAATATCGAAGATATTCGTCACAACTTGGGCGAGCAGGGGGTGAGTGTCCGTGATTAGCGATGAGGAAAAAGACCAGGTACGCGCTGCGTCCGACTTAGTCGCCATCGTGCAGGAAACGGTTGAGCTCAAGCCCCGCGGCCATGAGTTTTGGGGTTGCTGCCCTTTTCATGGCGAAAAGACTCCGTCCTTCCACATTATTCCCGCCACGCAGGTGTGGCATTGCTTTGGCTGCGGCGAGGGTGGCGACGTCTTCACCTATATCATGAAGCGCGAGAACCTGAGCTTTCCCGAGTCAATCCGTTATTTGGCCGATCGCGCGGGTATTGAGCTGCACGACACCGGAGACCGCCGCGAGCGCGGTACCAAGCGTGCCCGCATCTACGATCTGTGCGCCGAGACCGCCCAGTTCTATCACACCATGCTTATGCGCGGTAAGGACGGCCGTCCGCGCGAGTACTTTGCCAGCCGCGGCATGGGTGGCGACGTCTGCCGTCGCTACTGCCTGGGCTTTGCACCGGGCCGCAACGCGCTGGTGTCGCACCTGTCCCAGGCGGGTTTTACCCCGCAGGAGATGATCGACGCCAACGTTGCCGTGAGCCGCGGGCGCGGGCAGCTTGCCGACCGCTTCTACGACCGCGTGATGTTCCCCATCTTTGACGAGCAGGGTCACAACATTGCCTTTGGTGGTCGCATCATGGGTGACGGCCAACCCAAGTACCTCAATACCGCCGAGACAAGCGTGTTTCATAAAAAGCGAAACCTCTACGGCTTTAATTGGGCCAAGGAGTTTATCGTCGCGCAGGATACCGCCATCGTGGTGGAGGGCTATACCGACTGCATCGCCTGTTGGGAAGCGGGGATTAAAAACGTTGTCGCCACGCTGGGCACCGCGCTCACGGAGCATCACGTCAAGACGCTCACCCGCTTTGCCAAGCGCATCGTGTATATGTTTGACGGCGATGCTGCCGGTCAAAAGGCCGCTCGCCGTGCGATTCAGTTTATCGAGCAGGATTCTATGGACCTGCGCTGCGTGGTACTGCCCGACGGTAACGATCCCATGGAGTTCATCACGGCGCACGGCGGAGGGGAGCTGCAGAAACGCATTGACGCCGCCGAGCCGCTCATGGACTTCGTGTACCGTTCGCTGCAGGAGTCGAGCGACATCTCCACGCCGGGCGGTCGCGCCAAGGCGCTGGAGGATGCGCTGACGCTTATCTATCCGCTGCGCGACAGCTATATGATCGACACGTACTTTATTCAAATTGCCGACCTGTTGGGTTTGGATCTGGAGACAGTGCGTGCGAGCTCGGGCCGTGTGTTTCGCGATGTCGCCAAGCGCGAGGATGCGGAACGACGTCGTGAGCAGAACTATGAGCGCCAGCGGGCACAGGCTGAGCGCTCTGGTAGCGCGGGCGGTCGGACGTCTGGTTCGCAGGGGGCATCTCGCGGTGCTTGGGCATCGGGCGCGACGCCGCCGGTGTTCGCGCCGGTCGAAGAAGAGCCGTATGACTACGTCCCGCTCGATGCCTACGGCGCCGCGCCCGTGGAGGTCGTCGACGACCTGCCGCCGATCGACGCGCCTGATGGTATGGGTGCTGTGCCTGCGACTGATGGTTCGGGTGCTCCGGCTGCGGCGGCGCCGATGGTTCTTACTGATCTTGAGCGTAAGTCCTTGGCAGGGGAGCGTGAGCTGCTGACCATGCTCACGAGCTACCCCGACCTGTTCCGCACGTATGCCGACCGCATCTGCTCTATCGAGTGGGTTGACCCACGTCACGAGTCCATCGCATGGGCCGTTCTGGCAACGCCGCCGGGAACCGATCCTGCAGCCTGCATGGATGCGGCGCGCTCGGTGTGTCCCGAGGCGGCAACGCTTGTGAGTGCCGGGCGCATCTCGGCGACGAGCAAGCACCCCACCGAGACGAACATCGTGTTTATGCTCGATACGCTCGAGCTCTACACCATCAAGCGCCGCATGCGTGCCGCACAGGCCAAGCTGCGCCAGGACCGTTCGCTCGACGATGAGGCCCGTCGCGCGCTGACCGTGCAGGCCGCGCAGGATTCGCAGCGTCAACGCGAACTGCAAAAGTCGATCGGCGGCGTGGCGGACCCGTTCCGTTTGATCGGTCTGGAGGCCGCAGACGCCGAATAGGCCTAGATGTTGTGGTCAACCAGCGTATTCTCGCCTATATCCTGTCCTCTTTTTGGGTATAGACGTCGATGTGTGTGCTAAAGTATTGAGTCCTGTGGACTATGAAGGGAGAATCTGTGCCAAAAAAGACTGAGAGCACGGGTACTGGGCTGGAATCCTACGTTGCAAAGCTCATGGGCAACGGCTCAAACAGGACTTCGGTAACCGAGGACGAGATTCAGGTCGCCCTGAAGGATATCGATGTTTCTGACGAGCAGCTCACCGCGGTGTATTCCGCGCTGCGCAACAGCGGCATCCAGATTATCTCCGCGAGCGGTAACGACGACGCCCCCATGGACGTCGACGATGACGATAACGATACCGATACCGACGATTTCGATGACGACGACGAGCACGATTCCGGCTCGCTCGACGATCACGAGCTCAAGATGGCCCGTCAGGCCGATGCCGAGATGGGTTCTTCCAAGAGCAAGAAGAAGCGCACCGTGCGCACGTCCCGTTCACGCTCCCGCGTGCGTGGCATCGATGCCTCCACGGTGATGCTGACCGGCGATCCGGTTCGTATGTACCTCAAGGAGATCGGCAAGGTCGACCTGCTGACCGCCTCCGAAGAGGTCGATTTGGCCATGAAGATCGAGGCCGGTCTCGAGGCCACCGAGAAGCTCGAGGCTGCCGATGCCGGCGAGCTCGAGCTCACGCGTGCCGAGATGCGTCGTCTTACGCGCATTGAGAACGTGGGCCTCGAAGCCAAGCAGGCACTCATCAGCGCAAACCTGCGTCTGGTCGTCTCCATCGCCAAACGCTATGTCGGCCGCGGCATGCTGTTCCTTGACCTGATCCAGGAGGGCAACCTCGGTCTGATCCGCGCCGTCGAGAAGTTCGACTACCAGAAGGGCTTTAAGTTCTCCACGTACGCCACGTGGTGGATCCGTCAGGCCATTACGCGCGCCATTGCCGATCAGGCCCGTACCATCCGTATTCCCGTGCATATGGTTGAGACTATCAACAAGCTCGTCCGCGTGCAGCGCCAGCTCCTTCAGGACCTGGGTCGCGACCCGACCCCCGAGGAGATCGGTGCCGAGATGGACATGAGCGCCGACCGCGTCCGCGAGATCCAGAAGATCTCGCAGGAGCCCGTGTCGCTCGAGACCCCCATCGGCGAGGAAGAGGATTCCCAGCTGGGCGACTTTATCGAGGACTCCCAGGCTATCGTTCCGCCCGATGCCGCCAGCTTCTCCATGCTGCAGGAGCAGCTCACTCAGGTGCTCGACTCGCTTGCCGATCGTGAGCGCAAGGTTATCGAGCTGCGCTTTGGCCTTGTCGACGGGCATCCCCGCACGCTCGAGGAAGTCGGCCGCGAGTTTGGCGTCACGCGCGAGCGTATCCGCCAGATCGAGTCCAAGACCTTGGCCAAGCTCCGCCACCCGAGCCGCTCGAGCAAGCTTAAGGACTACATCGAGTCTTAACCTCGCAAGCAAGAATCGCCCTCAAGCACATCCGCTTGAGGGCGCTTTCATGTTGTCGTTGGGGACGTTCTTGAATGACTGGTCGTTTAAGAACGTCCCCAATGACTGGGTCGGAAAATTTCTTAAAAAAGTTCTTGCCCTAAGCTGATTCGTCCGTATAATAAACTTCGTTGCTTGAGAGCACGCACCTATTCCTCGGTAGCTCAATGGTAGAGCACGCGGCTGTTAACCGCGCTGTTGTAGGTTCGAGTCCTACCCGGGGAGCCAGAATTTTTCAGCCCTTTCCGTTGGGCTTTTAAATTCCTCGGTAGCTCAATGGTAGAGCACGCGGCTGTTAACCGCGCTGTTGTAGGTTCGAGTCCTACCCGGGGAGCCAGGTTGTAAAACCCGTCGCGTATGCGGCGGGTTTTTTCATGCCGCGATCGCCGTTCGCGAACGTTACCGTATCAACATTTCGTGTCGAGGATGTAATCCCGCGACCCACCACCTCAACATGGCGCGGTCGTTGTAGAATATTGCAATGATTGCTCCCACGACATGGTGCCGCGAGCACCAGATAAGGAGATTCTTGTGTCTGAGACCATTAACGGCAGCCTGAGCGTCTCGAACGACGTTATTGCCGATATTGCCGGTTATGCCGCGATGACGTGCTATGGCGTCGTCGGTATGGCTGAGCAGCTCCAAGGCGCCGAGAGCGTGCGCCTGCTTGCCGGTCAGCGCCTCCGCAAGGGCGTGCTTGTCTCCGCCGACGAGAACGGCCTTACGGTCGATCTTCACGTCGTGCTCGAGAACGGCGTCAACATGAAGTCCGTCTGCCACAACCTTTCGAGCTCCGTTGCCTTTACCCTGCAGGAGATTGCCCAAATCGATCCCGCCAGCCTTAAGATCGGCATCCATATCGACGCGCTCAAGAGCCGTCTGAACTAGCATCCGAAAACGGAGATTCAAATACCCATGATTGCAAAGACCATTCGCACCTGTTTTCCGATCGCTGCGGCTGCCGTTTCTGACAAGGCCGAGGAGATCAATAAGCTCAACGTCTTCCCCGTACCCGACGGCGACACCGGCACCAACATGTCGCTCACGCTCGCCTCGGTGACCAAGGAGCTCTCCGCCCTTCCCGCCGATGCCGACATGGAGGCCATTGCCGGCGCCATCACCCACGGCTCCCTGATGGGCGCCCGCGGTAACTCCGGCGTCATTACCTCGCAGATCCTGCGCGGTGTGGCCGAGGGCCTTGTCTCCGCCGACGAGCCCATTACGTCCGCCAACATCGCCTTCGCCTTCCGCCGCGCCGTCAAGGTCGCCTTCCAGGCCGTCCGTAAGCCCATCGAGGGCACGATTCTCACGGTGCTGCGCGATGTCTCGACCAAGGCCGACGAGTGCGAAAAGAAGAAGTTCTCGGCCGAGGACGCGCTCGATGCCATCGTCGTCGAGGCCTACCAGTCCGTCGCTCGCACGCCCGACCTGCTGCCCGTCCTCAAAGAGAACGGCGTGGTCGACTCCGGCGCCTTCGGCTTTGCCATCTTCTTGGAGAACTTTGTGGCTGCAGCACTTGGTCGCAGCACCGTTGTCGAGGATTTCTCCGCTACGTTCGATTCCGCTGGCTCTGCACGCGATGCCGCTCTTGGCCGCGTTGAGATCGAGGCCAACGACGATTGGGAGGGCTCGGAGTTCCGCTACTGCAACGAGTTCCTCTTTAAGGCCGACGCCCCGTTTGACGAGGACGAGTGCCTTAAGTTCCTGGGTTCCATGGGCGACTGTGAGCTGCTCGTGGGCGCATATCCCGACTACAAGATCCACGTGCACTCCAACACCCCGAACCTGGTGCTCGAGCACATGCTGCAGCTTGGCCAGATCTACGAGGTCTTTATCCACAACATGGAGATGGAGGCCCACGACCGTACCGCCAAGATCCACGAGGACCAGGAGAAGGCCGCCGAGCCCGCGAAGGCCCTGGGCTTTGTCGCCGTTGCCGCCGGTTCCGGCGAGGCAGACATCCTCAAGTCCCTCGGCGTTGACGTGATCGTGTCCGGTGGCCAGACCATGAATCCCTCGACTGCAGACCTGCTGGGCGCCGTCGACCAGGTCAACGCGACCTCGGTCATCATTCTGCCCAACAACGGCAACATCCGCATGGCCGCCGAGGCCGCTGCCTCTGCCTGCACCGACAAGAAGGTCGCCGTCGTTCCCACCAAGACCGTTCCGCAGGCCTTCTCCGCGCTGTTCGCGGTCCTGCCCGATTCCGAGCTCGAGGATGCCGTCGCCGCTATGGTCGACGCCATCAGCGAGGTCCGCGATGGCGAGGTCACCCGCGCCGTGCGCGACTCCAGTGCCTCCGACGGTTCGCCAATTCACTCCGGTGACGTCATGGGCATCATTGCCGGCTCCATCGACGTGGTCGGCTCCGACGTGAAGCAGGTCACGCTCGATTGCATCAACCGTATGCAGGAGGAAGAGGAGGGCGACGCGCTGACGATTCTGGCCGGCGAGGAACTGTCCGATGAGGCCTTCCAGGAGATCGTCGACGCTATCGAGGAGGCTCAGCCCGATCTGGAGATCGACGCCCATCGTGGCGAGCAGCCGCTCTATCCCGTGATCTTCTCGATCGAGTAGGCAACTGCCCATGTCCGAACTGTGCTCCGTGCCGCGCGTCTCGGAGCGCTTTGCCCAGAGCAATGCGCTCGACGAGGATATCGCGCGACTCAAATATGTTTCGGGTAAACGTGAGGAGGCCCTTCGCCGTCTGGGAATTCGGACGGTGGGGGACCTCCTTCTCCATATCCCTCATCGATACCTGGACTTTACGCGCTCCTGGTCCATCGAGATGGCGCCCATCGGTACCGTGTGCACCATCATCGCCACGGTCGACCGTATCGTTCAAAAGAAGCCGCGTCCGCGCATGCAGGTGACCGAGGTCTCACTCGTTGACGAGACGGGCGTGCTGCAGGTCGCCTTTTTCCGTCAGCCTTGGATTGCCCAGCAGCTTAAGCAGGGCGACCGCCTGGCCGTGATGGGCAAGGTCGAGTTTGCCTACGGTTTTAAGCAGATGGCCTCGCCGCACTTTGAAAAGCTTGATGACGGGCGTGCTGCGGGCACCATTTTGCCGGTCCATTATGTGAGTGACGGCGTGAGCCAGGCGTGGATGCGCCGCATCGTAAGCGGCGCGCTCGAGGTCGTCGGCAATCCCTTTGATCCCATTCCGGCACGCTTACGCGTTAAGCGTCGCCTGATGAGCAATGCTCGTGCGCTTCGATCGATCCACTTTCCCTCGAGCATGGCTGAGCGCGAAATCGCGCGCGCACGGCTTGCCTACGAGGAGTGTCTCTACCTGCAGCTGGCGCTGCGTCTGCGCAACGACGGCGGCCTGGTCGATGTGGTGCCCTATGCCCACACCGCGGGCGAGCACCTGGTCGCGCTCAAGCAGGCCCTGCCGTTTTCGCTGAGCGACGAGCAGGAGGCCGCGTTCCAGGATATCCTGCGCGATATGTGCGATGGCGGGCGCGTGATGAACCGCCTGCTGCTGGGCGATGTCGGTACCGGTAAGACCGCCGTTGCCGCCTGCGCGCTGGCTGTGGCTGCCGATGGCGGTACGCAGGCCTGCGTTATGGCGCCCACGGGCGTGCTGGCGCGCCAATATGCCGATAAGACCGGCCCTCTGCTCTCGCAGGCCGGCATGTCCTGGGCACTTCTGACGGGTGCCACGCCGGCCGCAGAGCGCGAGCGCATCCATGCGCAGCTGGAATCGGGCGAGCTTGACGTGCTCTTTGGCACCCATGCGGTGCTTTCGGATAACGTTGCGTTCAAGCATCTGTCGCTTGTCGTCATCGACGAGCAGCACCGGTTTGGCGTCGGCCAACGCAATGCCTTGCGCGCGAAGGGCCCCGGTGCCGATCTGCTCGTTATGACGGCAACGCCCATCCCGCGTACGCTGGCGCTTTCGGTCTACGGCGATCTGGACACGAGTATCATCCGCCATCGGCCCGTCCCTGGCGCTGGCGTGACGACACGCGTGCTTACCGAGTCGAGTCGCGACCTTGCCTATGGCGCCATCCGCGAGGCGCATGAAAAGGGTCAGCAGGCCTACGTGATTTGCCCGCTCGTGGAGCCGAGTGACTCGGCCGATGATCTGGAGGACGTGCCCGGTATCGCCCGCGACGACGAGGGCCGCGTGACGGTCCCCGTGCCGCTGCACGATACGGCGACCGAGCTCGATCGCCTGCGTCTGGCGTTGCCGGGTCTTGCCATCGAGCGCCTTCACGGCCGCATGCCAGCGGGGGAGAAGGACCAGGTTATCGATGCCTTCAAGCGTGGCGAGATTGACGTGCTCGTCTCGACTACGGTGGTCGAGGTGGGCGTCGACGTGCCTAACGCCACCGTCATGGTCATCGAGAACGGGGAGCGCTTTGGTTTGGCTGCTCTGCACCAGCTGCGCGGTCGCGTGGGCCGTGGCAGCGTGTCGGGCACGTGTCTGGTCATGACGCACTCCAAGGGCAACGGCGGCGCTTCGGCAGCACAAGATCGCCTGCAATCGCTCGAGAAGACCTCGGATGGCTTTACGCTCGCCCAGATGGACCTGCGTCTGCGCCACGAGGGCGAAATCCTGGGGTACCGCCAGCATGGCGGAGTGACCCTGCGCTTTGTCGACCTGGATGCCGACGAGGAGCTGATCGAGTGGGCCCATTTGGACGCGGTCGAGCTCTTGCGGTATGCTTGCAACCTTGACTCCGTGGCGACGCGCCCCCTGCGCGATGCGGTCGCCATGCGATATCGACACATTTTTAAGGAGGTCAGCGGAGGATGAGAATCATCGGCGGCGAATGGCGCGGTCGTAAGATCGAGGAGCCCCGTGGTCGCGATGTCACCCGCCCCACGACCGATCGCGTGCGCGAGGCATGCGCATCTATGGTCATGTCGGCATTCGACTTCGATCTGGATGAGGTCCGCGTGCTGGACGCCTTTGGCGGCTCCGGTGCCTTAGGGTTAGAGATGCTCTCACGTGGTGCCCGCTCACTCACGACGTTCGAGATCGATCGGAATGCCGCGCGGCTCATTACCAAGAATATCGAGTCGCTCTGCCGTGACCGTGCGCGTTGGCGCGTGGTAACGGGCGACATGCTGGCGAGCGCCTCGCGCGGTCGTGTGCCGGGCGGCCCGTTTGATCTGGTCCTGCTCGACCCGCCCTATGCTTTTGGTGCCGAGCCGGTCGAGGAACTGCTGCCGAACCTGGCTCAGCAGGGTCTGCTTGCATCTGGCGCTTATGCCCTGTTTGAGCATGCCGCCGCCGATGCGGGCGCGCATCCGGCAGGCTTTGAGATTGTGCGCGAGAAGCACTACGGCATTACCTCGGTCGACCTGCTTCGTTGGGTCGGCGATGACGATGGTGAGGGCGATAACGCCGGCACCGATGCTAACAACAACGATGCCACGACGTTTCAGGAGGACGCCCATGAATGACACCATCAACCGCGTGATCGTCCCGGGCACCTTCGATCCCATCACGTTTGGCCATATCGACGTCATCCGCCGCGCCCGCCGCATCTTTCCCAGCGTGATCGTCGCTGTTGCCGAGTCGCAGGGTAAAAACGGTGTGGGTACCACGTTTATGCTCGATGAGCGCGTGGCGCTGGCCCGCGAGGCGCTCGGTGATATCGACGGCGTCGAGGTCCTGCCCTTTACCGGCCTCTTGGTCGACTTCGCTCGCGAGCAGGGGGCGGGGGCCGTGGTCAAGGGCCTGCGCGCCATGACCGACTTTGAGTACGAGCTGCAGCAGGCAGATCTCAACTATCGCTTGGATAACGAGCTGGAGTCCATCTTTGTCATGAGTGCGCCGCAGTACGGCTATATCTCGAGCTCGGTCGTTCGTCAGATCGCCTCACTCGGCAGCGATGTATCGACGTTTGTCCCGCCCAACGTGGTCGAAGCGCTCAGACATCGCTTTTCGTGACGTTTTTTATTGCCTGGTGGCATGTGGTAAACTAGCACGATGATATGTTACCTATGAAAGGAGACCGGATGCCGGGCGAGAATTTTCCTGGCGATAGGATCGTCAGCTTGGTCGATGAGCTCGAAGGGCTGATCGAGGAAGCCAAGCCGCCTTTCGGCAAGAACGCTCAGTTCAAGGTCATCGACGCCGACGTGTTCTTCAACATCCTCGACGAGATCCGCATGAGCTATCCCGAGGAGTGGCAGAAGTCCCGCCGTATCCTTAAGGAGCGCGAGGAGCTTATGGCTTCCGCCGCCGCTCAGGCCGATTCCATCATCGCCGACGCTCAGCAGCAGGCCCTCACCATTGCCGGTGAGCAGGAGATCGTCCGCTTGGCACAGCAGCAGGCCGACGACATCCGCGATCGTGCCCAGCAGTACGAGCGCGAGACGCGTTATGCTGCCGAGGACTACGCAGAGCAGGTCTTTACGCACCTGGAGGAGAATCTCAAGAGCCTGACCGGCACCGTTACCCGTTGCCGTCAGCAGCTCAACGAGGGTGCCGCCCAACAGAATGGTCAGTGGTAATGGCTGAGTTCCCGAGCGTTACCGTCGATCTTTCCGAACAGCTCGAGTTTCCCGGAGATTCGTATCCGCTGACCGGCAAGGTCGATGTCGCCACCTATACGGTGGGCGAGAAGGAGTACCAGCTACAGGACGGCATCGACTACGACGTTGTCTTTACCAATGCCGGTACCGGTGTCTTGCTCACGGGCATGGTCCGCGCGCACGCCACCGGCGAGTGCGACCGTTGCCTGGAGCCCGCTTCGTTTGATATCGCCGGCGAGATCGAGGAGTTCTACCTCTTTGAGGAGCCCGAGGATCCCGAGGCCTACGAGGACGGCTACGAGCTCCTGGGTGAGGACCGCATCGTCGATCTGGGTGAGCCCATCAACGATGCCGTTGTCATGGACACGCCGTTTGTGGTGCTCTGCAAGCCCGATTGCCGCGGTCTGTGCCCCACTTGCGGTTGCAATCTCAACGTCGAGCAATGCGATTGCGCCGCCCAGGCAGAGGCAGAATGGGCCGCTGCCACGGAAAATCCATTTGCAGCATTGAAGAATCTCAAGCTCGATGAGTAAAACTGTGGTAATATCGCTACTTGCGCGTAATCGCCACACTGGATAGTTCATAAGGAAGGTCACTATGCCCGTACCTAAACAAAAGCAGGGTCGTATCCGCACTCACACCCGTCGTTCCGCCAACATGAAGATCTCGGCTGCGGCTCAGTCCACGTGCCCCCGTTGCGGTGCTGTCAAGCTTCCGCACCACGTGTGCCCCAGCTGCGGTTTCTACAAGGACCGTGAGGTTATCGTTACCGAGTAACGCTATACTCTGGATGCGATGCCGTTCCAAATGGAACCACAATGGCCGGCTCAATGAGTCGGCCATTTTTGTATAAGGAGCATGTATATGAGTAACGTTCGCATTTGTGTAGACGTTGTGGGCGGAGACGAGAAACCTCAGGTTGTTCTCGATGGCATCGAGGCTGCACTTGCCGCCGATCCCGATATCGAGGTCTTGGCAGCTGGCCCCGCCGAAATCGTTAATCCCTTTGCTGCTTCCCATGCACGTGTTGAGGCTCTTGAGGCACCCGACGTTATCGCCATGGATGACGATCCCATTCGCGCCGTGATGACCAAGCGCAAGTCGTCGATCGTGCTGTCGTGCCGCGCCATCAAGAAGGGCAATGCGGACGCGTTCTTCTCCGCCGGCTCGACCGGTGCCATGACCGCCGCTGCTACTGCCTACGTGACGCCGTTTAGATATATGGCTGAAGGCAAGAAGCAGCCGGTGCGCCCTTGTCTGACCAATGCGCTGCCCAATCGCGCCGGCGGTCTGACGGTGCTGTGCGACATGGGCGCCAACCCCGATGTCGAGGTCGACGACATGGTGCGTTTTGCCCAGATGGGTAGCGCCTATGCCCGCGTTGTCCTGGGCATCGAGCATCCCCGCGTGGGCCTGCTTGCCAATGGCACCGAGGACGAGAAGGGTTCCAACTTTACCAAGGCCTGCTTCCCGGCCATGAAAGCCGCCGTTCCCGGCTTTGTGGGCAACTGCGAAGGCACCGACCTCACCTCGGGCAATTTCGATGTCGTCGTTGCCGACGGCATGTCGGGCAATATTGCGCTCAAGGCCACCGAGGGCGCTGCCAAGTTTTTGCTGCAGGAGCTCAAGGGCGCCTTTATGGCCTCGCTCGGCACCAAGATCGCCGCGCTGCTCATCAAAAAGCAGATGCGCGAGATTAAGGCCAAGCTCTCTGGTGATGCCAAGGGCGGCGCGATTCTTTTGGGCCTGCGTGGCGTGGTCCTAATCGGCCATGGCGCCACCTCGGTCGAGGCCGTCAAAAACGGTACGCTCGCGGCGGCTGAAGCCGTGCGCGCCGGGCTGGTCGAGAACGTCGCCAACTCCATGGACGGCATCGTTTTGTAAGAGCGAGTTAGAGCGCTGTTATGTGCCTCGCGGCCTGCTTCGTGGGGTAGAATCAGAACCGTGTCTTGGTACCGCCCGGGCGGTACCATTCTTTTGGTATTCATGCACTATGAGAGGAAGCGCTATGGACCGCTCCGAAATCTTCGACAAGATCGCCGAGGTCGCTGCTGACGTTCTGGGCGTCGATGTTGCCGAAATTAGCGATGAGACCACCTTTGACGACCTCGATGCCAACTCGCTCGAGCGCCTGCAGCTGGTTACGGCTATCGAGGACGAGTTCAATCTCGAGATCGATGACGAGACTCTGCTCTCGCTCAACTCTGTCGCCGACGCCGTCGACGCGATTGAAAACGCCAGGGAGGCCTAGGTCTTGGCTTTGTCTGAACGACTTACGCGTGCCCAGGAAATTCTGGGCCACGAGTTCAATAATAAGGTGCTTCTGCGCGCGGCGCTCACGCACCCCTCTGCCGTGGAAGGTCAGCCCGTCTCGGCGAGCTATGAGCGTCTTGAGTTTTTGGGCGATTCCATTTTGGGCGCCGTGGTTGCCCGTTCGCTCTTTGAATCCTATCCGGAGTTTGACGAGGGCAAGCTTACGCGCCTGAAGGTGTCCCTTGTCTCGGGTGCCACGCTGTCCGAGGTGTCCCATGAGCTGGGCATCGACGACATCATCATCTTTGGTGCCTCCGAGACCGGTACCGGCGCGCGCGGCCTGCACTCGGCGCTCGAGAACGTCTACGAGTCGCTCGTGGGCGCGCTGTATCTGGATGCTGGCTGGGATGCGGCGGCGGAGTTCATTCACCGTACGCTTAAGCCGCACCTGGCCTCCGAGCGTGCCGAGCACCCCGCGAACCCCAAGTCGTTCTTGCAGGAGTGCGTGCAGGCCGACGGCCATGAGCCTCCCGCGTATAAGCTGGTCGGCTCCGAGGGCCCCGCGCATGCGCCCACCTTTACCGCTGTGGTGCTCATCGACGGTATTCGCCAGGGTCGCGGCTCCGGCTCCTCAAAGAAGGAAGCCGAGGGAGCCGCTGCACTCGAGGCACTTGACCGCATGGGCTACACCACCAACGGCGTGATTCTCAACAAGAAGCCTGTTTAAGCGAGGAACCGTGTATCTCAAGTCCCTCACGCTCAAAGGGTTCAAGTCGTTTGCCGACCGCGCCCATATGACGTTTGAGCCGGGCCTGACCGTCATCGTCGGCCCCAACGGCTCGGGAAAATCGAACATCTCTGACTCGATTCTGTGGGTCCTGGGCGAGCAGAGCGCCAAGCAGCTGCGCGGCCAGGCCATGGAGGATGTCATCTTCTCGGGCTCGTCAGCGCGCAAGCCGGTGGGTGTCGCCGAGGTCACGCTGGTGCTCGATAACTCGGACCATATGCTGCCCGTCGACTTTGACGAGGTCGCCATCACCCGTCGTATGTATCGCTCGGGCGAAAGCGAGTACCTCATCAACTCGAGTCCGTGCCGCCTGATGGACATTCAGGACATCCTGCACGATTCGGGCTTGGGCAAGGATACGCATTCCATCATCAGCCAGGGCAAGCTCGACGCCATTTTGCAGAGCCGCCCCGAGGAGCGCCGCGCCCTCATCGAGGAGGCCGCCGGCATCTCCAAGCACAAGCGCCGCAAGGAGCGTGCGCTCAAAAAGATTAAGTCGATGGACGAGCACCTGACGCGTGCCCGCGACATCAATAAGGAAATTGCCCGTCAGCTGCGACCGCTGGAGCGTCAGGTCGATCGTGCGCGCAAGTACAAAGAGCTGTCCTCGCGCGCGAACGAGCTTACGCAGATGCTAGCCGTCGACGAGCTGCGTTCGCTGCAGTCGCAGTGGAACGACCTGGAGAGCCGCTCCAAGGAAGGCGCCGCCGAGCTGGAGCTTGCGCAGTACCGCATGGGCGAAAAGGAGCGCGAGCTCGAGAAGCTCCAGGTCATGCTCGAGGAAAAGGGCCTGTTTGTGGGCGATCTGGGCGAGCAGCGCCGCCATATGCAAGATGTGGTCGGTCGCATTAACTCCGATATGCGTCTGCTCGAGGAAAAGGGCCACAACATGGTGTCGCGCCTGTCCGACATGCGCGGGCAGATTTCGAGCTCCGAGCATCAGCGTCGTCGCGTGGTAGAGGAGCTCGAGGATGCACGTGCGCAGCTTGAGGAAGTGACCGGCGCGCACATGCAGGCCCAGGAGGACGTTGACGCCGCCGGACCTGCCGCCGCCGAGCTCCACGAGCGTCGCGTTGCGCTCGACAATCAGATTTCGCAGCTTACGCGTGAGCAACGCGATGTGCAGCGTGTGGCCGATAACGCGGCGCTCGAACTCGCCAAGGTGAAGGACTCGCTGAGCAACGCCGAGGTCGAGGACAACATGTACGCCTCACGCCTGGAGCAGATCGACGAGCAGCTCGAGGAAGTCACGGCCTCACTCGAGAGCCGTCGCGACCGCGCCGAGGAGCTCGACAGTGCACTTGATCAGGCCCGTCAAGCTCAGTTTGATGCTCGCGAGGCTACCGAGGTCGCCCGTGCAGCCCTTAAGGACCTGCGTGCCCGCGAGAGCGAGGCGCGCAACAAACTGTCCGAGGTGCGCTCGGAGCTTGCCAGCCAAAAGAAGCTCGATGCCCGCATGGCTGACAGCTCGCCGCTGGTGAGCCGTCTGATGGGTGCGCTGGGCGACGATGTCTCGGGTCGTCTGGGCGACGTGCTCGAGGCCCCGCGTGAGCTTGAGGGCCTGGTTGAGCAATTGCTCGCCGGTGATATCGATGCGCTGCTGTTCGACGATGCGTCCGCGCTTGAGCGTGCCGGTCGTGCCGCTCTGGACCAGAAGAAGGCCTCGGGCGAGGCGCTGCTGGTCGCGCGCGGTGTGAGCGCCTCTGCTGCCGCTAAGGGCGCTGCCGGTTCCCGCCTGGTCGATCGCCTGTCCGTACGCGCCGGCTATGGCCCGGTTGTCGAGGCGCTGCTCGGCGGCTATTACGTTGTCGACGACTTGGCGGCTGCGCTGTCGGCGCCGGTCGTTGACGGCGTGACTTACGTGACCCCCGATGGCGCCCGCGTGAGCTGTGGTGGTCTGGTGCGCGTGGGGCTCGACGCCGGCGAGGCTTCGGGTGCTTTGGAGCGCAAGCGTCGCATTCGCGAGCTGGAGGGCCTGGAACCCGATCTGGCTGCTGTGTTTGATCATGTGTCGGATCAGGTCGTCGAGGCCAATGCGGCCGTCGAAGAGGCGCGTGCCGCTGAGGGCGATGCCGCCGGCGAGATCGCCCGTCTTGAGGGCGAGCGCCGCTCGCTGCTCTCCGAGATTGGCCGCCTGGAGCAAAGCGCCAACAACGCCGAGGTCGAGCGCGTGCGCATCTCCAAGCGCCGCGAGCAGGCCGCCGAGGCCGTTCGCGCTGCGCGTCCGCGCGTGGACGAGCTCACCCGCTCGCGTGACGAGGCCCGAGCGCAGGCAAGCGATCTTGGCCTTCAGATTGCCGAAGCCAACGACGAACTCGACCGCGTTCGCCGTGACGATTCCGAGGCCGCCGGCAAGCTCGCCGACGCTAAGGTGCGCCTTGCTCAGACGAGCGAGCGCCTTCGTTCGCTGAGGGGCCGCGTGCCCGATCTTGAGCATCGTCTGGAGGGTATCGATCGTCGTATCCGCGGGACTCGTCAGGCCTCGCGCTCGCTCGAGCTGCTGCGCCTTCGCGTCGATCCCATGCACGAGCGCTATTCGGCCCTGCTGGAGCGCGCGTCGGATTGGGCAGCGCGTCTGCGTGACCAGGCCTCTCTGGAGGAGGCGGACTCCGCTTCGCTCAAGAAGACCATCGAGGATGCCAAGGCAGAGGTTGCCCGCGCTAAGGAGAAGGTCGATACCGCCACCGCCACGCAAAACGAATTTAAGGTCGCGCGTGGCAAGCTCGAGGTGCAGGTAGAGGCCGCCATTAAGGCCATTACCGCCGATGGCAACACGGTACTCGAGGAAGCGCTTATGCTTCCTGCGCCCACGGACCGCGACGCCGCCGAGCGCGAGCTCAACCAGCTTGTGCGCCAGATCAACAACCTTGGTCCCGTGAACCAAGTTGCCATGGAGGAGTACGAGCAGCTCAAGCGCCGCGCTGACTACATCGAGGAGCAGCTGGCCGATCTGGAGAGCGCGCGTAAGGCGCTCACCAAGATCACGGTGGCCATTGATCGCAAGATGCGCAAGGCGTTTCTGGTGACGTTTGAGAAGGTCGACGCGAACTTCCGCGAGATCTTCGCTATGCTGTTCCCGGGTGGCCAGGCTCATCTGGAGATGACCGATCCCGAGCATCCGGCCGAGACGGGTATCGAGGTCGTGGCGCAGCCGCGCGGCAAGCGCATCACCAAGATGATGCTCATGTCGGGTGGCGAGAAGAGCCTGACGGCGCTCGCCCTGCTCTTTGCCGTGTATCGCACGCGCACGGTGCCGTTCTATGTGCTGGACGAGGTCGAGGCCGCGCTCGACGACGCCAACCTGTCCAAGCTCATCGGCGCCCTCGATGTGCTGCGTTCCGATACGCAGCTCTTGGTAATCTCGCATCAGCGCCGTACTATGGAGGATGCTGACGTTCTCTATGGCGTCTCGATGCAAGCCGACGGCGTCAGCCGCGTCGTCTCGCAAAAACTCGATCGCGAAACCGGAAAGGTCGTGAATGCATAATGGGATTCTTTGACGCTCTCTCGCGCGGACTTGAGCGCAGCCGCGAGGCCCTCAATGAGGTCTTCTACTTTGGCGGCGAGGTCGACGAGGACTTTTGGGAGGACCTTGAGGACACCCTCGTTATGGGTGACATGGGTGCCGAGGTCGCCATTCAGGTCTCCGATGACCTGCGCGAGACGGCCGCCAAGAAGAACCTCAAGACCGCTCCGCAGCTTCGCCGCGCTCTGGCCGAGCAGCTTGAGCAGCACTTTGTGCCCATCGAGCGCGATCCGTTCTCCGATACGCCGAGCTGCGTGCTGTTTGTGGGCATCAACGGTGCCGGCAAGACCACGACGGTCGGCAAGATTGCGAGCGCCATGGCTTCCCGCGGCAAGAATGTCGTGATCGGTTCGGCCGATACCTTCCGCGCCGCCGCCATCGAGCAGCTCGATGTGTGGGGCCAGCGCGCCGGTGTTCCCGTCATCAAGCGCGACCGCGGCTCCGACCCGGCGAGCGTTTGTTACGACGTGCTCGACGAGGCCGACAGGCGCGGCAGCGACCTGGTGCTTATCGACACCGCCGGTCGTCTGCATACGAGCCCCGAGCTCATGCGCGAGCTCGCCAAGGTGGTCAACGTGACGCGTAAGCGCGCCGCCAATATGGCCGCCGGTCCCATGCCGGTCTCGGTCGTGCTTGTGATCGATGCCGCCACCGGCCAGAACGGTCTGAACCAGGCGCTCGAGTTTAACGAGGCGCTGGGCCTGGACGGTATTATCATGACTAAGCTGGACGGCACGGCTAAGGGCGGTATCGCCATGGCCGTGGCCGAGAAGCTCAAGCTCCCGATCCTGCGCATCGGCGTGGGCGAGCAGGTCGATGACCTGCAGGAGTTTAACGCCAAAGATTTCTGCCGCGCCCTGGTGGGCGAGTCCAACTAAGGAGTAACCAGTGTTTGATTCTCTGAGCGATCGCCTCAATGACACATTTGACCGCCTGCGTGGCAAGGGTAAGCTGACCGAGGCCGACATCACCTCGGCCATGCGCGACATTCGCATGGCGTTGCTCGAGGCCGACGTCAACTTTAAGGTTGTCAAGGAGTTCGTCGCCAAGACCAAGGAGCGCTGCATGACCGCCGAGGTCATGGAGTCGTTGTCGCCGGCGCAAAACGTCGTCAAGATCGTGCTCGACGAGCTCACCGAGATGCTCGGCTCAACCGAGAGCAAGCTCGTCTTTAGCAACCGCATTCCCAATGTCATTATGCTCGTGGGCCTGCAGGGCTCCGGTAAGACCACGGCAGCCGTAAAGCTTGCCTACCTGCTCAAGAAGCAGGGCCGCTCGCCGTTGCTCGCAGCGTGCGACGTCTACCGTCCCGCCGCTGCCGACCAGCTGGCCACGCTCGGTGGCGAGATTGGCGTACCGGTCTTCCGCGGCGACGGTGCGCACCCGGTCGACATTGCCAAGGGTGCCATCCAGGAGGCCGTCGACCACCTGCGTGACGTGGTCATCGTCGATACCGCCGGTCGTCTTCAGATCGACGAGCAGATGATGCAGGAGGCCGTTGACATCAAGAAGGCCGTCAAGCCCGACCAGGTGCTGATGGTCGTCGACGCCATGACCGGCCAGGACATCGTCAACGTCGTCTCGACCTTTGCCGATCGCACCGACTTTGACGGCGTGATCATCTCCAAGCTCGACGGTGACGCCCGTGGCGGTGGCGCACTTTCGGTACGTCAGGTGACCGGCAAGCCCATCAAGTTCGTGAGCATGGGCGAGAAACCCGATTCGCTTGAGCCCTTCTATCCCGATCGCATGGCCAAGCGCATCTTGGGCATGGGCGATGTCGTCGGCATCATCGAGAAGGCCCAGGAGGCCGCCGATGCAGAGCAGCTCGAGGCTGCCGAGCGCATGCTGCGCGAGGGCTTTACCATGAACGACATGCTCGACCAGATGAAAGCCGTCAAAAAGATGGGCGGTATGAAGGGTATCCTGGGCATGCTCCCCGGTGGTCAGCGTGCACTCAACCAGATGGGCGGCAACCTGGACGAGGGCATCTTCGATAAGAACGAGGCCATCATCATGTCGATGACCAAGGAGGAGCGCCTGCGTCCCTCCATCATCAACGGCCAGCGCCGCGCCCGCATTGCCAAGGGTGCCGGCGTAACCCCCACCGAGGTCAACAGCCTTATGAAGCAGTGGGGCGAGATGAATAAGATGATGGGCCGCATGCGCACGATGGCCAATCAGGCGCAGGCCGGCGGCAAAAAGGGCAAAAAGGGAAAGAAGGGCAAGAAGATGCGCATGCCCAATATCCCTGGCCTGGACGCTATGGGTCTGGGCGGCATGGGCGGCCTAGGTACGGGCGGTCCCAAGTCCGATATGGAGCTGCTGCGCCAGATGGAAGCGCAGATGCGTAATAAGAAATAGAGCTGTAATTCCAGCTTGATATGGCAAAGGCCACTCGGAAGCTACCGGGTGGCCTTTGTTGTTGGCTTTGATTGTTGGGTTGCGTTCGGCTTCGCGTCCCGAGCTCGCGGTGCCGTGCCGTTAGTGGCAGCCGCAGCCCTCATGGCCTTCGTGGTCGTGGTGGCCGTGGCAGCCGCAGGACTCGCCATGTTCGTGGGCGTGGTCATGGCCGTGGCAGCCGCACGTGGCCTCGCCGTTCTGTGCGAGCGTTCCGGCGATAAGGGCCTCGACACAAGCGTCGCAGCTGCCCTGAGCTCCTGCGTACACCGTGATGCCGGCTTGGGCAAGCGCGTTGATGGCGCCACCGCCGATGCCGCCGCAGATGAGCGTGTCCACGCCACCGTTGGCGAGCAGGCCCGCAAGGGCACCGTGGCCGGTGCCGTCGGTGCCCACGACCTGCTCGTTGAGTACCTTGCCATCCTGAATGTCGTAGATCTTGAACTGCTCGCTGCGGCCAAAGTGCATAAAGATGTTGCCGTTGTCGTACGTGGTTGCCACCCTCATGGTGTCGACCTCCTTTGCTGGCCATGCGGCCGTCGTTGCGGTGATGGGGGAGTACGCGATATTGCCGCCCTCGATGACGAGCGCCCGCCCGTTGACCAGAGCGTTTGCCACCTTGCGATGTGCGCGGCTGCAGATGGCCGCCACGGTGGCGCGGGCGATGCCCATTTGCTGGGCGACGGCCTCCTGATTGAGGCCTTCCAGGTCGCACAGGCGCAGTACTTCGAGCTCATCGACCGTCATCTCGATGGCGTCTCCGCTGGCAAGGCCGTCGGGGGTAAAGCCGCGATATTCGGGGATGATCCCAACACGGCGTAATTTTTCGCGTCTTCCTGCCATACGTGCTCCAAATCTGACATATGTCAACAATAGAATAGCGAACGTGCGGATTTGTGCAAGGAATTTCTGGCATATGTCAGAAAATGAGGGCTTATGTTTGGGCTGTGGGGCCGCGTGCGCCTGGGCTACAATAAAAATTGCTTATAGGCGACTGACAGGAGGGTCAATGAGCAAGGCTGATCAACAGTTTGTAACCATGTGCCGCGATATTCTGGACCATGGCACCACCACCGAGGGCCAAAAGGTCCGTCCGGTGTGGGAGGATGGCACCCCTGCCTATACCATTAAAAACTTTGGCGTTACGGCGCGCTACGACCTACGCGAGGAGTTTCCCGCGCTTACCTTGCGTCGTACGGCCCTCAAATCTGCCATGGATGAGATCCTATGGATCTATCAAAAGAAGTCCAATAACGTGCATGACCTCAACAGCCATATTTGGGACGAGTGGGCCGACGAGACCGGCTCCATCGGCAAGGCCTACGGGTATCAGATTGGCCAGAAGAGCCATTATACCGAGGGCGACTTTGACCAGATGGACCGTGTGTTGTACGACCTTGAGCATACGCCGTACAGTCGCCGCATCATGACCAACACGTACGTGTTTAGCGACCTTTCCGAGATGCACTTGTATCCGTGCGCCTACAGCGTGACGTATAACGTGACACAGCGACCGCAGGATGACAAACCGACGCTCAACATGATTCTCAACCAGCGCAGCCAGGACATTTTGGCCGCGAATAACTGGAACGTGTGCCAGTACGCCATCTTGCTGATGATGGTCGCGCAGTCGGTCGATATGATTCCCGGCGAGCTGCTGCATGTGATTGCCGATGCCCACATTTACGACCGCCATGTCGACATCGTCCGCGAACTTATCGAGCGTCCGCAGTTTGCGGCGCCCAAGGTAACGCTTAACCCTGATGTGCACGATTTCTACGCGTTTACGACCGACGACCTGATCGTCGAGGGCTACGAGCACGGCCCGCAGGTCAAGAGCATCCCCATTGCGGTATAGGTGGCAGGTATGACGTGTAAGCTTTCTGCCATCGTCGCCGTGTGTGACGACTGGGGCATTGGCTGCGAGGGCGATATGGTCGTGTCCAATCGCGCCGACATGCGCCATTTTGTGGCGTGTACCAAGGGCTGTCCGGTCATCATGGGACGCAAGACGCTGCTGAGTTTTCCCGGTGGACGTCCGCTCAAGAATCGTCGCAATATCGTGCTCACGCGCGACGAGGATTTTACGCCCGAGGGAGTCGACGTGGTGCATAGTATCGGCGAGGCGCTCGCCGCGGTTGCCGATGAGCCCGTTGCCTGGGTGATCGGCGGCGGCGATGTCTATCGGCAGTTTTTGCCGTACTGCGTGGAGGCCGAGGTCACGCATAACCACTGCGTCCATCCCGTGGACACGTACTTTCCCGACTTGGACGCCGATCCCGCGTGGGAAGTTGCGCGGCGCGAAGGGGTTGCCACGATTGCCGCGGGCGAGGGTGACGAAGGCCTCGATTATGAGTTCGTGACGTATCGTCGCGTTAGTGCTTAAATCACCTTTTGCCACGGTATTATCGGGTTGGAATGATTGAGGGGCGACGCCTGGCGTCGCCTCGTTGTATATAGATGCTGCTATTGGAAGGGTTCGGGCTGCTATGACTGATGCCGTTGAGGTGCTGCGAATCGATTCGCTCGAGGACGAGCGGCTCGATGCCTACGTGCGACTGACCGAGCGCGAGCTGCGCTGCGTGCTGGAGCCGCAAAAGGGCATCTTTATCGCCGAGAGCGCTAAGGTTATCGAGCGCGCGGTTCGCGCCGGATACGGGCCGGTGAGTTTTCTGTTGGGTGAGCGCTGGCTCGACCAGATGATGCCGCTGTTTGAGCGCCTGGTTGTGCGCGAGGGCGCGGGTCCGGTTCCTGTGTTCGTTGCCTCCATGGAGCTCATGGAGCAGCTGACGGGCTTCAATGTGACGCGCGGTGCGCTCGCGGCATTTCGTCGCCCGCGACAGATTCCGGTTGATGAGTTCTTGGGCGGCGTCGTCGAGGCGGCGGGGGAGCGCCCGGTGCGCGTGTGCGTGCTCGAGGGCATTGTCGACCATACCAATGTGGGCGCAATATTCCGCTCGGCGGCCGCGCTCAACGTCGACGGCATTTTGGTCAGTCCTACGTGTTGTGATCCGCTGTATCGTCGTTCGGCCCGCGTGAGCATGGGCACGGTGTTCCAGGTGCCCTGGACACGCATTGGCAGCGAAGCGCGCGTATGGCCGCATGATGGGCTGGCGGCGCTACACGATGCCGGCTTTTCGTGTGCCGCTATGGCGTTGACGGATGATTCGGTGTCGCTGGACGATCCCGCGCTCCAGGAGATTGACCGCCTGGCAATCTTTATGGGCACCGAGGGTGCTGGCTTGGGCGCCAAGACCATTGCAGGCTGCGACCGCGCCGTGCGTATTCCGATGGCGCATGGGGTCGATTCACTCAACGTGGCCGCGGCAAGCGCTGTTGCCTTTTGGCAGCTGTGCCCGCATGTGAGCAACGAGTACCACTACCAGCCGGGGCTGTATCACTAGGCAGATAGTTAGCACCGGGCTCTGGTTCGGGGCGTTTCGGCCGACGTCGGTCGGTGCTAAGCTGGTATTGGCTTTGGTCTTAAATTGCCGTTTTGTTGTTTGACGTACGCTGGTGGGGAGGGCGTGTGGCTAAGAAATCTACGGCTATCGATGTAACGCAGGGTGTCATTTGGCAACAGCTGCTGTCGCTGTGCGTCCCTATCTTCTTTAGCTCGTTTTTTCAGCAGGCTTACACGCTTATTGGTACGTATATCGTCGGCCAGTTTGGCGGCAAGCTCGCGCTGGGTGGCATTCAAGCCACGATGGTGCTCACCGAGCTCTGCATTGGCTTTTGCGTTGGCGTTGGCGCTGGCTGCGCGGTCATTACCGGTCAGTTTTTTGGTCAGCACGATGATGAGCGATTGAGTCGTTCGGTCCATACGGCCATGACGCTCGCGCTGGTGGGCGGTATCGTTTTCTCGATTCTTGGCATAGTGTTCGTTGAGCCCATGCTGGTACTTATGAACACGCCGCATGAACTATTGGCCGAGGGCGTGGCCTATGCTCGTTGCTATTTTGCCGCCATGGTTGCGGCGCTGCTGCTCAATATGGGAACGGCGCTGCTGCGCGCCGTGGGCGACACACGCGGTCCTGCTGTGATCATTGCTTCCGGCTGCCTTGTTAATGCGGTGCTGGATGTCATCTTCGTTGCCGTGCTTCATATGGAGGCTCTGGGCTGCGGCATCGCGGTGGCGCTGACCATTTGCTCCAACGCCACGATGATCGTGATTCGTATGATGCACGCTCCGGGTGCGTGGCGGCTTTCACTGTCCAAACTCTGCATTGATCCTGGCATTTGTAAGAGCATGATCTCGTGTGGTCTGCCGCTTGGCTTTCAGTCTGCTGCGTATTCGATTTCCAACGTTTTGATTCAGGTGTCGGTCAACTCGTTTGGTGCCGATGTCACCACGGCGTGGGGTCTTTCGGGCCGTTTGGATGGCATTGTCTGGATGGTTACCGAGGCGCTTGGCGTTTCGATCACCACGTTCTCGGCACAGAACTTTGGCGCGCGCAACTACGAGCGCATGCGCAAGGGCTACCATACGTCGCTTGTGCTGTCGTTTATGCTCATTGGTGGCCTGTCTGCCGTGCTACTGGTGTTCTCGGGTCCGTTGTCGCGTCTGTTTGTCGACGATGCTTCGATTTCGGCCTACACCACGACGATTCTTCATTTCATCGCGCCGTTCTACGCGATCTTCTCGATTATCGAAAACGCGTCCGGCTCCATCCGCGGCGCTGGCGTGAGCTTCCAGCCTATGATGCTCACGATTTTTGGCACCGTCGTGCTCAGGGTGATCTGGGTGTTTGCGATTATGCCGTTCGATCCGTCGCTTGAGCACCTGCTGCTGGTTTACCCCGTAACTTGGCTAATCACGGCCACGATGTTTACCATCTACCACCACAGCGGCAACTGGCTCGGCCGCGCCACCGCCTAATGATCCGAAGGGGACGGAGGAAAACGGATCATTGACCTGGCGATAAGGCAAAATGATCCGTTTTCCTCCGTCCCCTTCGGATCATTTAGTATTCGATGCCTTGGCGGGCTAGGAGGCCTTCGTCGAAGTGGTGTTTGACGGGGCGCATTTCGGTTACTAGGTCCGCGAGATCGGCCAGTGGCAGCAAGCCGCGGCCGGTGAGCACGAGCTCTGTGGTGGTCGGTTTCATTGCGATCAACGCTTCGACATCTTCGCGCGTCACAAAGCCTCGGCGCATGGCTTCTCCCAGCTCATCCAAGATCAGCACGTCGACCTGGCTAATCTGCTCGCGCGCCAGCTCCATGATCTGTGCGGCACAGGCTTCGGGCGTGTCGCGGTCGGCTTGTACGATGCGCAGACCTAAACGGGGCGCCGCATCATGCTCGGCGCAGTGCAGCTTCTTGGCAAACTGAAGCATGAGTACGTTAAGTCCATAGCCCGTGGCGCGCAGCGCGAGCCCCAGCGCAGCCGTCGTCTTGCCCTTGCCGTCGCCCGTATAGATCTGAACCTTGCCGACTTCGAGTGATGCCATCTCTATTCTTTCGTGCCCGGCGTCGGTTTATCGCCGGCCGGGTTGGGTATTCTAGTTAGCATTATCAACCCCAGTAGATGGAGTTCAAGCAGATGGAGATGGATGACAACAAACGTAGACGGAATATGATCCTCTACGTGCTCATCGCCTTCGTCGTCTACCTCGTGCTCTCGACCGTTCTGTTCCCCAACATCGGTCACACGCAGCAGATTACGAAGACCGATTATTCGACGTTTGTCAAAGCGCTCGATAAGAAGAGTGTCGACAAGGTCGAGTACAACACGGACGATTACTCGATTTATTACACCAAGAAGGGCGAGGACGAGAACATCGCCTACAAGACGACCGGCGTGCCGAGTGACACGGGCTTTACCGATCGCGTGCTCGAGGCCGGCGCCTCGCTGGAGTCGGTGGTTCCCGATAAGAACTCGGGCCTGATGACTTACTACTTGCTCACGCTCGTCCTTCCCATGGCGATTTTCTTCCTCATCGGCTGGTGGCTCAACCGCCGTATGAAGAAGGCCATGGGCGATGACGGCCCGTCCATGAATTTTGGTGGCGGCGGCTTTGGCGGCGGCGGTCTGGGTAAGTCCGGTGCGCGCGTTATCGCCTCCAAGGATGTTGGCGTGACCTTTAAGGATGTTGCTGGTCAGGAAGAGGCCAAGGAATCCCTGAAGGAGGTCGTCGACTTTCTGGAGAAGCCGCAGCGCTATGAGGAAATCGGCGCCAAGCTGCCGCGCGGTGCTCTTCTCGTGGGCCCTCCTGGCACTGGTAAGACCCTGCTTGCCAAGGCTGTTGCCGGCGAGGCGGGCGTACCGTTCTTTAGCATTTCGGGCTCTGAGTTCGTCGAGATGTTCGTCGGCCGTGGCGCCGCCAAGGTGCGCGACCTGTTTAAGCAGGCTAAGGAAAAGGCCCCCTGTATCGTATTTATCGATGAGATTGATACCATCGGCAAAAAGCGTGACGGTGGCGGCTTTAGCGGCAACGACGAGCGTGAGCAAACGCTCAACCAGCTGCTGACCGAGATGGATGGCTTCGACAACCACAAGGGTATCGTCGTCCTCGCTGCCACCAACCGTCCTGACAGCCTCGATCCCGCTCTGCTGCGCCCCGGTCGTTTTGACCGCCGCATCCCCGTTGAGCTGCCCGACCTGACCGGCCGCAAGAACATCCTCGAGCTTCACGCCAAGAGTGTGAAGACCGAGCCGCCGATCGATCTGACCGCGATTGCCCGCGCCACGCCCGGAGCCTCGGGCGCCGACCTGGCCAATATCATCAACGAGGGCGCCCTGCGTGCCGTTCGCGAGGGTCGCAAGCGTGCAACCCAGGACGACTTCGAGGAGTCGGTGGAGGTCGTCATCGCCGGCCAGCAGCGTAAGTCCACGGTGCTGTCCGATCACGAGAAACAGGTCGTGTCCTATCACGAGATCGGCCATGCCATCGTTGCCGCCCGCCAGAAGGGTTCTGCGCCGGTTACGAAGATCACCATCGTGCCGCGTACGAGCGGTGCTCTGGGCTACACCATGCAGGTCGAGGAGGACGAGCGCTTCTTGACCACGCGCCAGGAGGTGCTCGACAAGCTCGCTGTCTACTGCGGCGGACGTGCTGCCGAGGAGCTCATCTTTGGTGAGATGACGACTGGCGCGGCCAATGATATCGAGCAGGCCACCAAGCTCGCCCGCAACATGGTGACGCGCTTTGGTATGTCGGAAGAGTTTGGCATGATGGCGCTCGGTACCGTTCAGAATGCCTACCTCAACCAGGACACGTCGCTCACCTGTGCCCCCGGTACGGCCGAGCGCGTCGACGCGATCGTCGCCAAGCTGATCGAGGACGCACATGACCGCGCCCTGCAGATCCTGAAGGAAAACAAGTTTAAGCTCCATGAGCTGGCTCGTTATCTGTACAAGAAGGAGACGATCACGGGCGAGGAGTTCATGAATCTCCTCACGCGCGAGAATCCGCTGATGCCAAAGCAGCAGTAAGGCTGGTTGCACAACGTCGAACGCCCCATTTGAGTTTCTATCTCAAATGGGGCGTTTTGTTTGGGAGGGATATGTATGAAGATCGTGGTGAGTGCCTGCTTGATGGGAGAGAGCTGCAAATATAACGGGCTCGACAATTACCATCGCGCGTTGGTCGAGGCCTGCGAACGCACAGGGACCGAGGTCCTGTTGGTGTGTCCCGAGGTTTTTGGCGGCTTGCCCACACCGCGCAAGCCGTCCGAGATTGTGAATGGCGAGGTTTGTACCTGCGAGGGCATCTCGGTCGATCGCGAGTTTCGCCAGGGTGCTCAGCGCGCGCTCGATATGTGCGAGCAGGCGGGCGGCCCGTCCGAGATCGCTGCGTGCGTCTTACAGGACCGTAGCCCCTCGTGCGGTGCGGGTCGCGTCTACGATGGCACCTTTAGCGGCACGCTCACTGTGGGCAATGGTGTTTTTGTCGATCTGCTGCTGCGTCACGGGTACCGTGTGATTCCGGCTAGCGAGTTCGATCCCAGCATACTGGAGCATTGTCCACAGCACTCGAACCCAACACTTCCTCACGGGTGACCGTTTTGGCATCATCCGTGAAGTTGATATTGAGTACGACCCGGTCATCAAAGACGTAGACCGAGTTGACAGGCGCCGTACCCATGCAGCCCCTCCCCACGACCCTCGCGCAGGAACGCGCACACGGCCTTCCCGTCTCTTGCGCCTCTCCCGGAACTGTCCACATCAGCGTAGCCAATCCAGTCCGCCAAGGGCTGCAGCCCGGACAACGCGGCGATGGAGGGCTTCTTCGGCCTGCTCAAGAAGGAGTTCTGGCACGGCAGGGACTGGTCGGACTGGACCCCCGCCCGCTTCATCGAGGAACTCGGGGGCTGGATCGGCCGATACAATACGGAGAGGCGCAGCGATGCGCTCGGTGGCCGCACCCCGGCCGAGTTCCGCTCCGCGCTGGGAAGGGCCGCGTAACGGTCCAAGAAATCGTCCGCAGTCCCCATTCTTGCCCCTTTGGGACGGCTTCTTGTTGGGGCGTGCCTGCCCCAAACCCTGCTAGGAACGAGTGCAGCATACTGGAATTTTAAATTACTCTTTGCAAATAACCTTTGAACCTTCACCATCAATTACAATTCCCTGACGATTGTTAATTGGGCATAGATTCAAATCCGAAAACTCAGTCATTATTTTCTCGGTAACTTTCTTAAATGGTGCTGTAAGATAATGCGGAA
>CABVAC010000009.1 GCA_902496275.1 uncultured Collinsella sp.
AGTCACGCGACCCTTGGCATCCACCCTCTTCTCATAGGGGGAGCCATCGGAACCGGATTGGCTTTCAACTGTATTCGCGACAAGCGTTGTAAAATCTAGTGAGACGAGCATCCCGGTTGCTCCAGCGCTTCGATGCTCTGGTCTTTAGCGCCTTTCGTTCAGTGGGGGACTGACCGCAAGCGGCGTAAACAAGAAAGGGGACAAGCGTAAATGAAAGCAACCGAGGCAAATCTGCTCGACCTTATGGGTGTGGCGAAGATGCAGTTCGTCATTCCCGTGTACCAGCGAGTTTACTCGTGGAGTGTAAAAGAGTGCGAGGTGCTTTGGGATGACGTCATGCGAGCGGGTCGTGATGGCGTATCGCACTTCGTGGGGTCGATGCTCTATATCCCCGAGTCCGAGAGTTCTGCCACGAGCATTTCGCGCGTGCTTCTGATTGACGGACAGCAGCGCATGACGACGTTTTCGTTGATGATTGCAGCTTTGGCTGACTATTTGGAGAGCAACCCCGACAAGGCTGGCTTCCTTGGCGACCTCAAAATCTCGGCGCTGAGGAAAAATTACCTCTTTAACGATGACGACTACAACGGTCTGGCACGCTACAAGCTGGTGCTCTCGCAGGACGATAAAGAGACGCTGTTCTCCATCGTGTCTGGGGCTCCCGTGCCAGATGAAAAATCGGATCGCATTGTCGAAAACCATGCGTTCTTCCGTGAAAAGATGCACGGGAAATCATTCGACCCCGCAAGGCTTTGGGCGGGGCTAAACCGCGTGCAGGTCATCGACACTAAGCTCACCGCTGGCGTTGATAATGCCCAGCTCATATTTGAGTCCATGAACTCCAAGGGCAAGCCGCTAACGCCCATTGACCTCATCCGTAACTACGTTCTAATGTCGCTTCCCAACGACGAACAGACCAAGCTTTATGAGGGTTATTGGCATCCACTCGAGTGCTTGTTCGGAAAAGGCGGCGAGGACGAGTTCAATGCATTTATCTGGTACTGGCTGTGGCTTAAAGTTCCCAATAGGATGCCGAAGGAGAACGAGGCCTACTACGAGTTTAAGCGCTATTTCGCCGACGACTACGATGGTGACACCGAGGGCCTGCTTAAGGAGCTGCGCGGGTATGCACATAGATACGCCAGTCTGTTCCTTGGTAAGGAGAAGGACGACGGACTGCGCCGAGTGTTCGGCAGAATCGTAAGCCTCGACGTGAAGCAGATAAGGCCCCTCTTAATGTTGCTTTATTCGGTTTACGAGGGGAATGGACTAGACCGCAATGCGTTTTTACGTATCTGCGAGACTATCGAGTCGTTTCTGTTCAGGCGAGCGGTTTGCGGCAGACTTACCACGGGCCTAAATAATTTCTTTGCCGGCATGTATCGCAATCTCGAGCAGCAGGACGATATCGAGGAGTACGTTACGGCGATGCTCCTTATCCACAGCAGCGGTATGACCGCATACTTTCCGACAGACGAGCATTTTGTCGAGGAGTTTAAGACGCGTGACTGCTACAACCGCTTCTCTAAAAAGCGCTATTACCTGGAACGCATGGAGAACTGGCACCACCCGAAGGAGTCCATCTCAGCCGACGATTACCAGATCGAGCACATCATGCCCCAGACGATCGATGATGAGCACGGCTGGAAGGAATCGCTTGGTGAGAACTGGGAAGACGTCCACGACAGGCTGTGCAACAACTTGGGAAATCTTACGCTGACGGGATACAACCAGGAGTACTCAAACCGGTCGTTCTCGGACAAGCTCAATCTGCCTGACGTCGGATTTAAGTGCAGCCCGCTCTACCTAAACAAATCGATTGTCTCGCATGAAAAATGGGGTGAGGAAGAGATTGGGCAGCGCGCGGACGAGCTGGCGAAAGAAGCGTGCGAGATATGGAAGTATCCCGACCTCCCGGCAGACGTCGTCGACAAGTACCGTCCTTCTCGCGGGGAGTCTGACGAGGCGCCTATTTGGACTCTGCAGGAGAATCACCCCACTTTTGCCGAAGGCGGACTCAACCAGAAGCTTTTCGATGAGGTGCGCGAGTCTGTTCTGAGTGGTAATCCTTCGTGGGAGTCCTATATAGCCAAGTACTATGTAGGACTCAGGTCGGGCAAGCGAAAACTGCATGCCGTGCTAGAAGGCAGGACCAGCAACGGTGGTTGGATCGCCGTTGGCCTGGCAAAGAGCGTGGACGACCTAATTGATCCAGAGGACATGTGTCAGGACAAACGCGCACAGGGCGGATTTGGCCCGGGCTTACCCACTTACGTTGCGCTTCGGAACGCCGATGACATTCCTGCGGTGCTCGATCTCATAAAGCAGTGCTAGGTTGAAGGCCGGGAATCTAATTCCCGGCCCTTGCCAGCTCAAAATCGTCGATGGCCCATTCGCCCGTCTACGCCCCCACAATCCCGCGAGTCGCTTGATTTGGTTTACGGCCCTCAGTTTTCGGCATCTGTTACTCGTCGTCTCCGTCGTTGGGGTCGCCCTTGAGGGTGTTGATGTCCAGGTACTGGTTGTCGTCCTCTTTTTGCTGTGTTGCCGATTCGGACGCGGTGGGGCCGCGGAACAGCTGGAATCCCTCAAACGCAATGACGCCGAGCAGGGCAATGATAATGGCGATAAAGGCAACCTTGACTGCCTGCGGAAATTCCGAGAAACGCAGCGCCTTTTCCTCGGCGTAATAATCGGCGAAGCGCTCTTCGCCCGTGCTTTTGGTATATGCCGGTGCGGGCGCGGCCTCCGGGTCATATTCCGGTGCAGGCGTGGCAGCGTACGGATCGTTGAGATAATCGCTCGATGCGGTGTCATAATCCTCGGTCTCGATGCGACCGTTGCCAGCATAGCCATCGGAATAATCGGAATATGCCGCACCGCCCTCATAGTCCGCGGCGCTCGTGTTGGCGGCAAAAAGCGGGTTAACTGGAACATCGAGCGCCGGCATGCCGGTAGAGGTCTCATCCAGATCGGCTGCAGCCCAGGAATCGTAGGCAACCTGATGGGCAACGGGCTCATCGAGCCTTGCGACCGGAGGCTTGCGTGCCGCAGGAACAGGCAACTGCTGGGCGCTGTACATAACGGTGCTGTCGGCCGATTTGCCCTGCGTCGCTGCAGCGAGAAATGCCGCAGTCTCGGACGGGTCGCTTGCGGGGCGGGGAGCGGGCGTGGGCGCCGAAGTGGGTGCGGGCGTAGGCGCTGGCGTCGAAACAGGCGACTGCGCAGGAGTCGGCACAGATACGGGCTTAGGCGCAAGTGTGGGATCGGGGCTTGACGGGCGAGCCCCGCCGCCCATGAGTTCGTCGGCGGTCCACGGGCGATCATCCATCACGTCGTCAAGGCTTAGCGAAAACAGGTCGTCTTCACCCTCATCGAACATGCGGTGCACATGTCCACCAATTGCCGGAATCAATCCGCGACCGGTGCATGATGCCTTGCTCAACGCCATTCTGTTCCATCCTTTCGAAATACTAATGACATCGATTATATGGAACTTCCCAAGCGGCCCGGTCTTGGATTCGTGCTTTCCAGAACTCGCACCCAAAAGGGGGAGGGGCAATCCGGGCGAGTACCTACTTGTCGCCGGCCGCCGCCTTGGCCTCATTGAGGTAGCTATAGAAGCTGTACTTGGAGATGCCAAAGAACTCGCAGGCGCGCTCGCTCGACTTGGAAATGAGAAAGGCGCCGCGACGGTCGAGGTAGCCAATGGCACGAATGCGCTCGTCTTTGGTCATGAGTGCCGCGGGCTTGCCCACAAACTGCTCGCACTCGTGCAGCAGGTCCTCGAGCAGGTCGCCGATGTTCTTGGTAATAGGCTCGGGCTCGGTATAGCCCGTGCCGCCGGTGCCGGTAAAGGCGTCGAGCGAACGCTCAAAAGCCTTCATAAGCGTAATGTCAAAGTTGATGCCCAAAATGCCGACGGGTTTGCCCTCATCGTTGCGGATAAAGATCGTCGAGGACTTGAGCAGCTTACCGTCGGTGGTTTTAGTGAGGTACGGCTCGCGGTCGTGTACGTCGGTGGCGCCCTCGTGCATGGACTCAAACACGATATGGCTGGGGCCGTCACCCAGTTTGCGTCCGCTGACGTGGCCGTTTTCGATCACTACGATGGAGTGGTCCACATCCTCGGTCTCCAGATCGTGGACGACGATTTCGCAGTTGGGGCCAAATTGGAGCGCCAGGCCGTGTGCAAGGCGCTTATAAAACTCAATCTGTGCGGGGGTCATAGGTGCCTTCCTAAATATTAGTTTGGGCTCACTGTGCCATAAACCACACATGACCGCAAACAAATCCATCAACAAGGCAATTCATGACCGTTCGGCGGCGAAAAAGTACCGATTGCGGCAACAAACAATTCGTTAGGTATACCAATCAAAAAGTGTGATAGAACATTACTAACAAACTTTTTGTTTGGCATCCACATAAAAGTTCAGTCGTATGAATGGGAATGGGCTGAAACGCGTATGCGGGGGCCGGCAAGAGAGGACTTAAGGAGTTCACCGTATGGCCGATAAGATCCAGTGGGCGGGCAACACGATGCCCAAGAGCGATGACAAGCACTTGGGAATCATGAGCCTCGACCACGTGAAGAAGGCCCGTGCCTTCCACCAGTCGTTCCCCCAGTACACCGTCACTCCGCTTGCCCGCCTGGATGGCCAGGCCGCGCGCCTGGGCCTGTCCAACCTGTGCGTTAAGGACGAGAGCTATCGCTTTGGCCTCAACGCCTTTAAGGTCCTGGGCGGTTCGTTTGCCATGGCCAACTACATTGCCGACGAGACCGGCAAGGACGTTGCCGAGTGCACCTTCGACTACCTGACCTCCGATCAGCTTGCCAAGGACTTTGGCCAGGCCACCTTCTTTACCGCCACTGACGGCAACCATGGCCGCGGCGTGGCATGGGCTGCCAACAAGCTGGGCCAGAAGGCCGTCGTGCACATGCCCAAGGGTTCCACCAAGCCCCGCTTCGATAACATCGCGGCCGAGGGCGCCACGGTGACCATCGAAGAGGTCAACTACGACGAGTGCGTGCGCATGGCCGCCGCCGAGGCCGATGCCTGCGAGCGCGGCGTCATCGTTCAGGACACCGCCTGGGAGGGCTACGAGAAGATTCCGTCCTGGATCATGGAGGGTTACGGCACCATGGCTTCCGAGGCTGCCGAGCAGCTGCGTGAGATGGCCATCAACCGCCCGACGCACGTGTTTGTCCAGGCTGGCGTGGGTTCGCTCGCCGGCGCCGTGGTGGGCTACTTCACCAACCTGTATCCCGATAACCCGCCCACCTTCGTCGTGGTTGAGTGCGCGCCTGCCGCCTGCCTGTACAAGGGCGCTGCCGCTGGCGACGGCGATCCGCGCATCGTGGACGGTGACATGCCCTCCATCATGGCCGGTCTGTGCTGCGGCGAGCCCAACATCTTGGGCTGGGATATCCTGCGCAACCACGCCACCGCCTTCGTGTCCTGCCCCGACTGGGTCACCGCTCGCGGCATGCGCACCCTGGGCGCTCCCGAGAAGGGCGACCCGCGCGTCATCTCCGGCGAGTCCGGCGCTGTGACCACCGGCCTGGTCGAGACTCTCATGCTCGATCCCGAGTACGCCGAGCTCAAGGAGCTCATCGGCCTGGACAAGACGAGCTCCGTGCTCTGCTTCTCCACGGAAGGTGACACCGATCCGGATCAGTACCGTCGCATCGTCTGGGAGGGCGAGTATCCGACCTGCTAGTAGGATGACCTGTCCGGGTGGCGGAGCATATGTTTGCTCCCTGCTCGAACAGTCCTGCTCGCACGGAGAGCACATTAAGTGCTCTCCGGCTCGTGCGGAACTCGCGACGGAGCAAAGTCCTCCGTCCGCCTCCTATGGTTACTTGCTTGTGGGGTGCTCGACCTCACGCTACTTGGCACAAGTGATCTATCTGAAATATCTACCTGTAGGTAAACCCTTGTAGAAAGGTTGACTGTTATGACTAAAGAACTCGATTTCGACGCTATCAAGGCTGCTGCGGAGTCTCATCGTGCTGATATGACGCGTTTTCTTCGCGCAATGATTAGCCACCCCTCTGAGTCCTGCGAGGAGGGTGAGGTTGTTGCCTGCATCAAGGCCGAGATGGAGAGCCTTGGTTATGACGAGGTCAAGGTCGACGGCCTGGGCAATGTCATGGGCTTTATGGGCGAGGGCGACAAGATCATCGCCATCGACTCTCATATCGACACCGTCGGCATCGGCAACATCGAGAACTGGGATGCCGATCCCTACGAGGGCTACGAGACCGACGAGATCATCTACGGCCGCGGCGGCTCCGACCAGGAGGGCGGCATGGCTTCTGCTACCTACGCTGCCAAGATGATGAAGGACATGGGCCTCATCCCCGAGGGCTACAAGATCATGGTCGTCGGCACCGTCCAGGAAGAGGACTGCGACGGCATGTGCTGGCAGTACATCTACAACAAGGACGGCATTAAGCCCGAGTTCGTCATTTCCACCGAGCCCACCGACGGCGGCATCTATCGCGGTCACCGCGGCCGTATGGAGATCCGCGTCGACGTTCACGGTACCTCCTGCCACGGCTCCGCTCCCGACCGCGGCGACAACGCCATCTACAAGATGGCCGACATCATCGCCGACGTCCGCGCCCTCAACAACAACGGCTGCGACGAGTCGACCGACATCAAGGGTCTCGTCAAGATGCTCGACCCCAAGTACAATCCCGAGCACTTCGAGGATGCCCGCTTCCTGGGCCGCGGCACCTGCACCGTCAGCCAGATCTTCTACACCAGCCCCAGCCGCTGCGCTGTCGCTGACTCCTGCGCCATCTCCATCGACCGTCGCATGACCGCCGGCGAGACCTGGGAGTCCTGCCTGGACGAGATCCGCAACCTGCCGGCCGCCAAGAAGTACGGCGACGACGTGAAGGTCTCCATGTACATGTACGACCGTCCGTCCTGGACCGGCGAGGTCTACGAGACCGAGGCTTACTTCCCCACGTGGATCAACAAGGAGGCCGCTCCGCACGTCAAGGCCCTCGTCGACGCCCACAAGGCCATGTTTGGTGACGAGCGCATCGGCTGTGAGCCCAGCATGGACAAGCGCACCGGTCGTCCGCTGTGCGACAAGTGGACCTTCTCCACGAACTGCGTCTCCATCCAGGGCCGCTACGGCATCCCCTGCGTGGGCTTTGGCCCGGGTGCCGAGTCTCAGGCTCACGCTCCCAACGAGGTCACCTACAAGGACGACCTGGTCACCGCTGCCGCCATGTACGTGGCTGCCCTGAACCTCTACGATCCGAGCAAGGCCGATGGCGACGCCACCGTGTTCCGCGCCGGTCTGACCAACAACAAGATCGATTAGTCCCATTCCTCGATTTTGTTGAGCCGGGGGCCGCTCGTGTCCCCGGCACCCCCTGTTGACTTGGGGCCCGCGGTCGTTATCTCCCATGCTTCCTCAACGGTGGCGGGTCCTCGTCATGGTGCTCTGCATGTTCTAGCCACACGCGCATGCCGGAGCACATCTACTCATTGCGATCGTTTCATCTTTAGAAAGGACATTTCCATGGACGCTAAGTTTACCGAGCTCGTCGAGCAGCTGAACGGCCTCGATTTTAAGGGTATGTACGGCAGCGACTTCCTGCACACCTGGGACAAGACCACCGATGAGCTCAAGGCTCTCTACATCGTTGCCGACGCACTGCGCGAGCTGCGTGAGAACAACGTTTCGTCCAAGATCTTCGACTCGGGCCTGGCCGTCTCCCTGTTCCGTGACAACTCCACCCGTACGCGCTTCTCCTTCTCTAAGGCCGCCAACCTGCTCGGCCTCGAGCTGCAGGACCTGGACGAGAAGAAGTCCCAGATCGCTCACGGCGAGACCGTCCGCGAGACCGCTACCATGATCTCCTTCATGGCCGACGTCATCGGCATCCGCGACGACATGTACATCGGCAAGGGCGACGCCTACATGGCCGAGGTCTCCGAGTCCGTTCAGCAGGCCTACGAGGACGGCGTTCTGGATCACCGTCCCACGCTCATCTCCCTGCAGTCCGACTCCGACCACCCCACGCAGTCCTCTGCCGACATGCTCTACCTCATCAACGAGTTTGGCGGCCTCGAGAACCTCAAGGGCAAGAAGGTTGCCGTCACCTGGGCCTATTCGCCCTCTTACGGCAAGCCGCTGTCCTGCCCGCAGTCGCTGTCCTGCCTGCTGCCCCGCTTTGGCATGGACGTCACCCTTGCTCACCCCGAGGGCTACGACCTCATGCCCGAGGTCGTCGAGCGCGCCAAGGGCTATGCCGCCGAGTCCGGCACCACCTTTAAGCAGGTCAACACCATGGCCGAGGCCTTCGAGGGCGCCGACATCGTGATCCCCAAGAGCTGGGCTCCGTTTGCCGCCATGGAGAAGCGTACCAACCTGTACGCTGAGGGCGACGACGCCGGCATCGCAGCGCTCGAGAAGGAGCTGCTCGCCCAGAACGCCACCCATCAGGATTGGTGCTCCACGACCGAGCTCATGGAGAAGACTGCCAACGGCCAGGACACCATCTTTATGCACCCGCTGCCCGCCGACATCTCCGGTGTCTCCTGCGAGCACGGCGAGGTCAACGCTGACGTCTTCGACATGCACCGCGTGGGCATGTACAAGGAGGCCAGCTACAAGCCGTACGCCATCGCAGCCATGATGTTCCTGCAGAAGGTTGCCGATCCCGCCGCTACCCTCAAGGCCCTCGACGAGCGCAACACCGCCCGTTGGCTCCAGGCCTAAAGCCGGGTTGAGGTAAGCCATGTAAAGGGGGCGCTCTGCCAACCGGCGGGGTGCCCCTTTTTGCATCGCGGGCGTGCGGGATAAGCGCTTTCGATGTAGATGCCCGCGGCGCGAGTTATGGGTACGATGGTTTCAGGGGAGGTATCACCATGAAACTTGGATGCGTCATTATGGCTTCGGGCGAGGGCAAGCGGTTTGGCTCTAACAAGATGCTTGCCGATATCTATGGCGAGCCGCTGATTGCCCGGACCATCGATTCGGTTCCTCGGGGCTTTGACGTCGTGGTTTCGACGCGTTGGCCCGAGGTCGCTCAGATTTGCGAGGACAAGCATTGCCCGTGCGTGCTGCACGATGGCGAGCTGCGCAGCGAAAGCGTCCGTGCGGGCCTTTCGTGGGGAGTCGAACGCAACTGGAAAGGTTGCCTCTTTTTGCCGGGCGACCAGCCGCTCGTGAGTTCGGATTCTTTTGAGGCTATGGTTCGTGCATTTGACGAGCGCGGCCGCAAGCATCCGGTGCGTCTTGCGTGCAACGGTGAGCCTTCGAGCCCGGTGCTCTTTCCGGCGGAACTGTTCGATGCACTCATACGTCTTGAGGGCAAGGACGGCGGGGGCTCGATTCTCAAGGACCGTACCGACGTGGTGCTGGTCGAGGCGCGTGCCTACGAGCTGTGGGATGTCGATACCGCAGAGGGACAGCGACGCATAACGGAGCATATCGCGGCCTGCTCGTATTTTGATCGCGTGGCCAACTGTATGAATCAATAAGGAGCAACATGATCATCATCAAAAACGGCGCGCTCGTGACGCCCCAGGGGCTTCGCCGCGCCGATCTTGCCATGGAGGGCGACAAGATTGTGCGGATTGCCGCGGCGATTGAGCCGGCCGAGGGCGATACCGTCGAGGACGCCGCGGGCTGCTGGGTGTTTCCCGGCTTTATCGACGGCCACACGCACATGCAGTGCTGGACTGGCATGGATTGGACGGCAGATAGCTTTGAGACCGGTACGCGTGCGGCTGCCTGCGGCGGTACGACGACCATTGTGGACTACGCGACGGCCGATCGCGGCGTGACCATGCCCGATGCCCTTGCCGAGTGGCATCATCGCGCCGACGGCACCTGCACGGCCAACTACGCTTTTCATATGGCACTCGCCGAGTGGAATGAGCGCAACCGCGCCGATCTTTCGGCCATGCGCGAGGCGGGCGTGTCGTCGTTTAAGACCTACTTTGCCTACGATCATCTGCGCTTGGACGATGCCGAGACGCTCGAGGTGCTCGAGGAGCTCAAGCGTATTGGCGGCATACTGTGCGTGCATTGCGAGAACGGTACGCTGGTGAATGAGCTGCAGAAGCGCGTGTACGAGCAGGGGATTCATGGGCCCGAGGGCCATGCGCTCAGCCGTCCGGACGTGTGTGAAGCTGAGGCCGTGAGCCGCCTACTGTATCTGGCGCACCTGGCCAGCGACGCCCCAGTCAACGTGGTGCACCTTTCGACCAAGTTGGGTCTCGAGGCCATTCGTGCGGCCAAGGCGCGCGGGCAGAAGAACATCTATGTCGAGACATGCCCTCAGTATCTGATGCTCGACGACACCTGCTATCTGGAGCAGGGCGAGGACGGCTTTGCGGGCGCCAAGTACGTGATGAGCCCGCCGCTGCGCCATGCCGGTGACCGTGCAGCCCTGCGCGAGGCGCTTGTGGCCGGCGAGATCGATACGATTGCGACCGATCATTGCAGCTTTAACCTGCACGGGCAAAAGGACCGCGGGCGCGACGATTTTCGCGCGATTCCCAACGGCGGGCCCGGCGTGGAGCATCGTCCCGTCGCGATTGCCACGAGCTTTGAGGGACAGCTGGGTCCCGAGGATCTGTGCCGCTTGATGAGCGAGAACCCGGCGCGCGTCTTTGGCATGTATCCGCGCAAGGGCTGTCTTGCCGAGGGCTCCGATGCTGACGTGTGCGTGTGGGATCCAAAGGCGCGCTGGACCATTAGCGCGGCGACGCAGCATCAGGCCGTGGACTACACGCCGCTCGAGGGTTTTGAGGCGCATGGCCGCGCCAAGGCCGTGTTTGTGAACGGCGTGCTGGCGGCACGCGACGGCGAGCCCACCGGAGCCCAGCCCGGCCGCTACGTCCCCCGCTAGCAGCAAAGATGCCGTGTCCCCTCCGCAGTTGCGGTGAAATACGGACTGTTTGCGGCCGTCATACGGCCAAACAGTCCGTATTTCACCGCAACTGACGAGATGGGGCCGGCTACTTGAGGCTGGTGGCGATGAGGGGGCGGTTGAGGGCTGCCTCGAAGCGATCTGCCATCGTGGGGTCGCTGAGCGTGTCGACTTGGTTGAGCATGATGCGGGCATTGTTGAGGTTCAGCATCCGCAGCTCGGCATTGAGCACCTGGGCGACGCGCTCGGGCGTGGCGATGTCGGTGAGCTCGCAGCCGCAACGCTCGCAAAAGAGCTCGGGGCGGTGGACGGCTTCGTTGATGGGCTTGCCGAGCCCCGAGGCGCCGACGAGCCAGATGACGTTGGCCGTGCCGGCGGGAACGACCGGCTCCCACGGGGCGTGCGCCTTGAGCGGGAGCCGCTTGCTGCCGTCCGCCTCGGCCAGGACGTAGTCAAAGCGCTGCGCCAGCTGGTCGAGCGGCTCGGCAGGGGAGGAGAACTTGCCCGTCTCCGGGTCCAAGACACCAGCTTGGCAGATGCTTCCCCGCACAAGCCCCGCGCAGGCCTCGCAGGTGCAACCGGGGACATGCGCGGCGCCCGGCTTCCAAGGTGCGGCGTCCAGGCGACGGCTCGACCCATCCCACGGCACGCCGGCGACGGGGAGCATATGCGTGGTGGTACAGAGAAGCACCCTGCCGCCAGCGCGCATGAGCTCGAGACCCAGCGCCTTCAGCAAGGTCGACTTGCCGCCGCTGCCGATAATCGCGGTAATGCCCGGCTCGATCCTGAGCGCCGAGGCAAGATTGCCGCTAACCGTTTCCATCTGTTCACCGCCGTATAATACTGTGATAATAAATAATCATCAGAGTAGCGGTCGAACCGCTTTTGCTCTGCTCAAACCGTAGCACAGGGAGGTGCCCCGGGAATGCTCGTTTATGTTCGCGGCGCCGGCGATATCGCCACGGGTGTCGCCGCTCGCTTGGTGCACGCCGGCGTGTCGGTCGTTATGGCCGATATCGCGGTTCCCACGTGCATCCGCCGCACAATCAGTTTTTGCGAGGCTATTCGTCTGGGCGAGGTCCAGGTCGAGGGCATTCGCGCTCGCTTGGCGCAGACGCCGGCAGAGGCGCTCGAGATTACCCAAGCGGGGGATGTTGCCGTCGTGGTGGACCCTCAGGCCAAGATGCTCGATGAGCTTAAACCCGCGGCTGTGGTCGACGCGATTCTGGCCAAGCGCAACCTGGGCACCACGCGCGACATGGCGCCTACCGTCATCGCCGTGGGGCCGGGCTTTACCGCGCCGGTCGATTGCGACGCCGTGGTCGAGACCATGCGCGGGCATTTTTTGGGCCGTGTCATTACCCAGGGCTCGCCCCAGCCCAACACGGGCGTGCCGGGCGTGATCGCCGGCTATGGCAAGGAGCGCGTTATCCACAGCCCCGCCGCCGGCGTGTTTCGGTCCGACCGCGCAATCGGCGACATCGTGAGCGCCGGAGACGTGATTGGCTACGCGGACGATACGCCCATGTGCACGCAGATCGATGGCTGTCTGCGCGGGCTTTTGGCGAACGGCGTGCGGGTGACTGAGGGCTTTAAATGCGCCGATGTCGATCCGCGCGGCGATGCCAGCTATATCAACTACATTTCGGACAAGGCGACGTCGGTCGGCGGCGGCGTGCTCGAGGCACTCGCTATGCTCACCGATATCTTTAGAGGATAGAAGGCGGCAATGGAAAAGCTCGATGTTGTGAATGCGGCGCTTGTCGCCCTGCGTGCTGGCGAGACGTGCGAGCTCGTGGTCGTGGCCGGCACGGCGGGGTCGTCACCGCGCGGTGTGGGCGCATGGATGGCCGTCTTTGCCGATGGCAGCCAGGCGGGCACTATCGGCGGCGGCAAGATTGAGCTCTTTGCGCTGGACGAGGCGCGAGAGCTGCTGGCCGCGGGGCAATCGCGTCTAGTCCGCTACACCATGGGCGGCGAGAACTCCGATACCGGCATGATCTGCGGCGGAGCCATCTGCCTGTGCTATCTGCACCTGGACGCGACCAAGGTACCGTTGCTCCAGTCGGTTGCCGACGTCTTGGTCTATCGACGCATCGGCGACTTCGTCATCGACTTTGAGCCGTTTATCGCGAGCGCGCTCGAGGGCGATGTGGCCGAGTACCATGGCGAGGAATCGCGCCGCACCATTGCGGGCTGCCCCGGGCTTTCGCTGGTGGAGGAGGGGAGTAGGGTCACCTACACCAACGCGGCCTCCGAGATTCCCGCGGCGCACGTCGAGACGCTCTGCCCCGAGGGCCTGACCTACATCTTTGGCTGCGGACACGTGGGCGCCGCGACGGCGCGCGTGCTCACGGCGGCGGGCTTTGCCGTCGTGGCCTGCGATGACCGCCCCGGCACGTTGACGCCCGAATGGGTGCCCGGTGTCTACGATCGTCGCCTGGTCGATTACAAGAACCTGAGCGAGCAGTGCCCCATCGGTCCGCGCGACTTGGTGGTCGTCGCCACGGCGGGTCACAAATCTGATCTCGACGTGGTGATTCAGGCCATGCGTGCCAAGCCTGCCTACCTGGGCTGTCTGGGTTCGCGCCGCAAGACGGCCTTTGTGCGCGCCCGCCTGCAGCAGGAAGGCTTTACGCAGGACCAGATCGACGAGCTGCACCTTCCGATCGGCGTTGCCATTGAGGCCGAGGACCCCGAGGAGATCGCCATCTCCATCGCCGCCGAGATGATCCACCTGCGCCGCACCAAACTCGTCCCCCGCAAGCGCTAATCGCATCCCCACCAATTAAGTTGCGGTGAAATACGGATTGTTTAAGCCTGTTAGGCCGCCCAACAGTCCCTATTTCACCGCAACTGCTTTTTGGGACCCATTTGTGCGGGGGAGTTGTGGAGTTGTGCAGGCAGACGAGGTTTTTCTGGAAATACACACCCAATGCGCGTATAGTACCGATTGTTTTGTCGGCTCCTGCTGCGTCGAGTCCAAACCGCAAAATGCCATGAGCGGCGCGGATGCAGTCAGGAGGCACGAGGACAACCCATCGTGGCCACGCCCCGTGCTTAAAACCCCAAGAAGGAGTGAACAATGGCAGAAGAGAAGTATGTGCCGCGTCTGAAGACCAAGTACAACAACGAGGTCAAGCAGCAGCTTCAGGACAAGTTCCAGTACGAGAACGTCATGATGATCCCCAAGTTTGAGAAGATCGTCGTGAACATGGGTGTCGGCGAGGCCGCTACCGATTCCAAGGCCATCGACGGTGCCGTGCGCGACCTGCGCGCCATCACCGGCCAGCAGCCGATGATCACCCGTGCCCGCAAGTCCATCGCTACCTTCCGCCTGCGCGCTGGTATGCCGATTGGCTGCAAGGTTACCCTGCGTGGCGACCGTATGTGGGAGTTCTTCGATCGTCTGACCTCCGTCGCGATCCCCCGTATCCGCGACTTCCGCGGCATCTCCGCCAAGAGCTTCGACGGCCGTGGTAACTTCTCCATGGGCGTCACCGAGCAGCTCATCTTCCCCGAGATCGACTTCGACTCCGTCGATCACCAGCGTGGTATGGACATCACTTTCGTGACCACCGCCAACACCGATGAGGAGGCCAAGGCCCTTCTGGACGCCTTCGGTTTCCCGTTCAAGAAATAGGTTCACCTGCCCTAAAAGCGCCGTTTCCAAAAGGGGACGGCGCTTAGGGCGAACAATACTCTATGTGAGGAGGATATAAGTGGCTAAGACATCGATGATCGTCAAGTGCAATCGCAAGCAGAAGTTCTCTACTCGTGAGTACACGCGCTGCCAGCGCTGCGGCCGTCCGCACTCTGTGTACCGCAAGTTCGGCCTGTGCCGTGTCTGCTTCCGTGAGCTTGCACTCAAGGGCGAGCTTCCCGGCGTTAAGAAGGCCAGCTGGTAAGTCACTACCAGCGTTTCAAGCATCCGTTTGGAACAGGGAAAACGCGCTAGTTAGGCTTTGCCGTTAAGGGCGGCGAAGAACCAAGAGCACGTGTTCATCAAGAACGAAGGAGAATCTGTATGAACCTTACAGACCCGATCGCAGATATGCTTACGCGCATCCGTAACGCTAACTCTGTGAACAAGGCCACGGTCTCCATGCCGAGCAGCAAGAAGCTCGTCGAGATCGCTCGTGTTCTGCACGAGGAGGGCTACATCGAGGGCTACGATGTCGAGGACACCGTTCCCCAGAAGACTCTGCACATCACGCTTAAGTATGGTCCCAAGAAGGCTAAGGTCATCAACGGCATCCGCCGCATTTCCAAGCCGGGCCTGCGTAAGTACACCGGCGTTGCCGACATGCCCCGCGTCCGCGGTGGCCTTGGTACCGCCATTATTTCCACCAGCCATGGCGTCATGACCGACCGCGATGCTCGCAAGCACAACGTCGGCGGCGAGATCATCGCTTACGTCTGGTAATTCGCTCGGTAGGTAGAAGGAAAGGAGATCACCGTGTCTCGTATCGGTAATAAGCCTGTCCAGATTCCCGCCGGAGTCGAAGTGGCAGTCAACGGCAACAACGTTGTCGTCAAGGGCCCCAAGGGCCAGCTCGAGCTCGATGTCTTTGAGAAGCTCGCTATCAACGTCGAGGACAACGTCCTCACCGTTTCCCGTCCCGACGACGAGCGTGAGACCCGTGCCCGCCACGGCCTCACCCGCGCCCTCATCCACAACATGGTTGTTGGCGTTTCCGAGGGCTTCGAGAAGAAGCTCGAGCTCGCCGGCGTCGGTTACCGCGTGCAGCAGAAGGGCAAGAACCTCGAGTTCTCCCTGGGCTTCTCGCACCCCGTGATCGTCGAGGCTCCCGAGGGCATCACCTTCGAGGTTCCCGACAACACCCACGTGAACGTCAAGGGTATCAACAAGCAGCAGGTCGGTCAGATCGCCGCTGAGATTCGCGGTCATCGTCCTCCCGAGCCTTACAAGGGCAAGGGTATCCACTACGTTGGCGAGCACATCCGCCGCAAGCTGGGTAAGGCCGCCAAGTAGTCGTAACCGACTCACTCGCATAAGACCAGCACCCCGTCAGGTGCTGGCAAGATCAACCTTTTTAGGAGTTTACGTATGAACAAGCATAAGGCGAAGCTGGAAGGCCTCAAGCGTCGTCAGCGTCGTGTTCGCGGCAAGGTCTCGGGTACCGCCGAGCGTCCGCGTCTTCGCGTGACCCGTACTAACGCCAACATCTATGCCCAGATCATCGACGACAGCAAGGGCTCCAGCCTGACGCTCGTCTCTGCCTCGACCCTCGAGGCCGAGTTCAAGGGCACCCACACCTCGAACAAGGAGGCTGCGGAGAAGGTCGGTCAGCTCGTTGGCAAGCGCGCCATCGAGGCCGGCATCACCAAGGTCTCCTTCGATCGTGGTGGCCGTATCTACCATGGCCGCGTCAAGGCCCTCGCCGACGGTGCTCGTGCCGCCGGTCTCGAGTTCTAGGAGGTATGTAGCACATGGCTCGTAATCAGAAGCAGCAGCGCGAGGCCTCCGAGTTCGAGGAGCGCGTCGTTTACATCAACCGCGTGTCGAAGACCGTCAAGGGTGGTCGTCGCATGAGCCTCGTCGCTCTCGTCGTCGTTGGCGACGGCAAGGGTAACGTCGGCGTTGGCATGGGCAAGTCCGCTGAGGTGCCCATGGCCATCTCCAAGGCGTCTCTCGATGCCAAGAAGAACATGTTCCACGTGCCGGTGACCGATCAGGGCACCATCCCGCACGAGGTTCTCGGCCACTTTGGTGCCGGCCGCATCATCATCAAGCCCGCTGTCGAGGGTACCGGCGTTATCGCCGGCGGCGCTGTGCGTCCCCTCTTTGAGCTTGCTGGCATCAAGAACGTCCTGTCCAAGTCCCTCGGTACCGACAACGGCCTCAACATCATCAAGGCTGCCGTCGAGGGCCTCAAGGAGCTCTCCAGCCCTGAGGACGTCGCGGCTCGCCGTGGCCTGACGGTCTCCGAGATGTTCGTCGGTAAGGAGAACTAAGCATGGCTGACACCATCAAGATCAAGCAGGTCCGCAGCACCAACGGTTGCAAGCAGGACCAGGTCCGTACTGTCCGTGCCCTCGGTCTCCACAGGATCCGCGAGGTTCGCGAGATTGCTGACAACGAGTCCGTCCGCGGCATGATCTTCAAGGTCAAGCACCTTGTCGAGATTGTAGAGGAGTAGCAAATGCAGCTTCACGATCTTACTCCCGCGCCCGGTTCCACCAAGAACCGCAAGCGCGTCGGCCGTGGCAATTCTTCGGGTCACGGCACCACTTCTGGCCGTGGCCAGAAGGGCCAGGGTTCCCGCTCTGGCGGCACCAAGGGTGCCGGCTTCGAGGGTGGCCAGACTCCGCTGGCTATGCGCCTGCCCAAGCTTCCGGGCTTCCGCAACCCCCGTCGTATCGAGTACACCGCCGTTAACGTTGAGCGTCTCGAGCGTAAGTTCGAGGATGGCGCTGTGATCGACGGTGCCGCTCTTAAGGCCGCTCGCATCACCAAGAGCGAGTTCGAGCCCGTCAAGGTGCTCGGCAATGGTGAGCTCACCAAGAAGTTCACGGTCAAGGTCGACAAGGTCAGCGCTTCTGCGCAGGCCAAGATCGAGGCCGCCGGCGGAAAGGTCGAGCTGCCGTGCTAAATGGTCTTAAGAATGCTTTCCGCATCAAAGAATTGCGCGAAAAGATTCTTTTTACCATAGCTATGCTCGTCGTGTACCGCATTGGTGCGCACGTTCCTGTGCCCGGCATTCCCTTCCAGGGGATGCTGGGCCTTTTCTCGACCGATAACAATTCGGTCGCCGCAGGTGCTATGGCCCTCCTGAATCTTTTCTCTGGCGGCGCGTTGAGCTATGTTTCGGTGTTTTCGCTGGGCATCATGCCTTACATCACCAGCTCGATCATCCTCCAGATGCTCCAGGCCGTTGTGCCTTCCCTGCATGAGCTTGCCCGCGAGGGCGAGGTCGGTCAGACCAAGATTACGCAGTATTCGCGTTACCTCACCCTGGCTCTGGCAATCCTCAACTCCGTGGGTTACCTCTTCCTCTTTAAGAGCTTCGGCATCAGCTTTAATGGTGCCGGCGCTCCCGAGATCATCTTCGACCTCATGATTGTCGGCACGCTCACTGCGGGCGCCATGCTGATCATGTGGATTGGTGAGCTCATCACCCAGCGCGGTATCGGCAATGGCATGTCGCTGATCATCTTTGCGAACATCATGGCCGGTCTGCCGCAGGCTATCTTCTCCAGCACCAAGGGCAATGCCGGTGGCATCATCACCATGGTGATTATCTGCGCCATCATCCTGCTGGTTATCCCGCTGATTGTTTTCCTTGAGCGCGGCCAGCGCCGCATCCCGGTCTCCTACGCCAAGCGCGTCGTGGGCCGTCGCATGATGGGTGGCCAGACCACCTACCTGCCCATCAAGGTCAACACCGCGGGCGTCGTGCCGATTATCTTCGCTTCGGCGCTGCTGTACTTCCCGGCTCAGATTGCCGTGTTCTTCCCCGGCATCGGCTGGATTCAGGCAGTTGCCTCTGCGCTTTCGACCGGTTGGCTCAACTGGGTACTTAATGTTGTCCTCATCGTGTTCTTCGCGTATTTCTACACCTCCATGGTGTTCAACCCCGATGACACGGCCGACAACCTTAAGAAGCAGGGCGGCTTTATTCCGGGCGTGCGTCCGGGTAGGGCTACCGCGGCCTACATCAAGAACGCGCTCAACAAGATCACGCTTCCCAGCGCTGTCTTTTTGGCGCTCATCGCCATCGTGCCTTCGATCATCTTCTCCTTCACGGGTAACCATCTGATCCAGGCATTTGGCGGCACGTCCATCCTCATCATGGTCGGCGTCGTGCTCGACACGGTCGATAAGCTCGAAGGCCAGATCAAGATGTATGATTACGATGGATTCTTTAAATAGGCTAGAGGAGGATTGCTCATGAACCTCGTATTGCTCGGAGCTCCGGGTGCCGGTAAGGGCACCGTCGCACAGGAGCTCGTCGCCGAGTTTGGCGTCGCTCACATTTCCACGGGCGACCTGCTGCGTGCTGCCGTCAAGGGTGGCACAGAGCTTGGTATTCAGGCTAAGAAGTACATGGACGCTGGCGAGCTCGTTCCCGACCAGCTCGTGATCGACCTTGTCAAGGAGCGCCTTGCCGCCGATGACGCCCAGCAGGGCTTCATCCTCGACGGCTTCCCGCGCAACACCGCCCAGGCTGTGACGCTCGATTCCGAGCTCTCTGCCATGGGTCGCGAGATCGACTGCGCCCTTCTGGTCGACGTGGCCCCCGAGGTCATCATCGATCGTCTGTCTTCGCGTCGCACCTGCCGCGCCTGCGGTTACACCGGCACTGCTGCCGATGCCACCTGCCCTAAGTGCGGCGGCGAGATGTATCAGCGCGACGACGACAAGCCCGAGACCATCAAGAACCGTCTCGACGTCTACGAGAAGTCCACGAGCCCGCTCGTCGACTACTATCGTGGCCAGGGTCTGCTCAAGTCGGTCAACGGTGACCAGGCTCGCGAGACCGTGTACGGGGATGTCAAAGAGGCTCTCGGTCTATGATCAAGATTAAGTCTGCAACGCAAATCGAGCAGATGAAGAAGGCAGGAGCGCTATCTAAGATGGCGCTCCGCCACGTTGGAGCCATGGTGCGTCCCGGCGTTTCCACCTTTGAGCTCGATCAGCTCGCGGAGCAGATTATCCGCATGCATGGCGGCACCCCGGCCTTTAAGGGCTACGGCGGGTTCCCGGGGACCATTTGCGCATCGATCAACGATGCCGTGGTCCACGGTATTCCCAACCCCGACATGATCCTGCGCGATGGCGATATCATCTCCATCGATACGGGAGCCGTTGTCGACGGTTGGGTCGGCGATAACGCTTGGACGTTTTTCGTCGGCACCCCCACGCCCGAGGCCAAGGCCCTGTGCGAGGTTACGCGTGATTGCCTTAAGGCTGCCATTGAGCAGGCTGTTCCCGGTAATCATATCGGGGATGTTGGTTATGCCGTTCAGTCTCTCGCCGAGTCTCACGGTTACGGCGTGCTTCGTGACTATGTGGGTCATGGCATTGGCCGTGTGATGCACGAGGACCCCAACGTTCCTAACTATGGAAAGAAGGGGAGGGGCGTTCGCCTCCAGGCCGGCATGGTCATTGCCATCGAGCCGATGGTTACGATGGGTTCCAACCATGTGAGCACGGGCTCCGACGGTTGGATTGTTACGACCAACGACCACCTGCCCGCCGCGCACTACGAGAACACCGTTGCCATTACCAATGACGGGCCGGTGATTCTCACCACGGATGCCCAAGGTGCTTGGTGTTCCTTGCAAGGCGGCGAAATGTAAAAGTCGCCGCCCCCTGATGCCCAACCTCGCCTTTCAATTTCGAAGGCATGACCCCAAGGTCTATGCCTTCTCATTTCAAGGCGATCTTGGGCATCAGGGAACGGCTTTGTTTTACATTTCAAATGTAACAAGTTCCACTTAGTTGTGGAGCCATTACGAAGTTATTACGATGCGTGCATACGTGTTGTAGAATACTCAATCGCTGTCGTTTTCTAGAGAAAGATGATTGCTTGTGAAGAAGGAAGACGCAATTGAGCTCGAGGGTACGGTAAAGGAACCGCTGCCCAATGCCATGTTTAAGGTCGAGCTCGAGAACGGTCATTCGGTTCTGTGCAACATTTCTGGCAAGATCCGAATGAATTACATCCGTATTCTCCCCGGTGACAGGGTTGTCGTGGAGCTTTCCCCGTACGACCTGACCCGCGGCCGCATCACCTATCGCTATAAATAGCGGCACGCATACACGCACTCCATTTCCGACTGCAGGCTTAGCTCAACCTACGGTCGGATTGTGTGTGAAGACCAGCCATAGTTTTAAACGCCTGCGGCTGGGCGAGTAGATAGTAGGGAAGTAGTTTGAGCGCTACCGAAAGGAAGAACGATGAAGGTACGTCCTTCGGTCAAGAAGATGTGCGATAAGTGCAAAATCATTAGGCGCCATGGCAAGGTCCTCGTAATTTGCGAGAACCCCCGTCATAAGCAGCGTCAGGGTTAAGAGAGGAGACTACGTTGGCCCGTATTAATGGTGTCGACCTCCCGCGTGAGAAGCGCGTTGAGATCGGTCTGACCTACATTTACGGCATCGGCCGCACCACTGCGACGAAGATTTGCGTCGAGTGCAACGTTAACGTGGATACGCGCGTTAAGGACCTCACCGAGGATGAGGTTAACGCCATCCGCGATTATATCGACAAGAACCAGATCATGGTTGAGGGCGACCTCCGCCGTGAGCGCAACCAGAACGTCAAGCGCCTTATGGACATCGGCTGCAACCGCGGCCTTCGTCACCGCAAGGGCCTCCCGGTCCGCGGCCAGCGCACCCACACTAACGCTCGTACCCGCAAGGGCCCGAAGCGTCAGATCGGTGCTAAGAAGAAGAAATAAGGAGCGCTAGATAGATGGCTACTGCTAAGAAGAACGTTCGCGCTGCCCGTCTGAAGCGCGCGGACCGTAAGAACATTTCCGTGGGCCAGGCTCACATTCGTTCTACGTTCAACAACACGATCGTTTCGATCACCGATCCCCAGGGCAACGTCATTTCCTGGAAGTCGGCTGGCCAGGTGGGCTTCAAGGGCTCCCGTAAGTCCACGCCGTTCGCTGCCCAGATGGCTGCCGAGGCTGCTGCCAAGCAGGCCATGGAGCACGGTATGAAGAAGGTTTCCGTCTTCGTCAAGGGCCCCGGCTCCGGTCGTGAGACCGCCATCCGCTCCCTCCAGGCTGCTGGCCTCGAGGTCTCGAGCATCCAGGACAAGACCCCCATTCCGCACAACGGCTGCCGCCCCAAGAAGCGTCGCCGCGTGTAACTGAAAGGATCGTATCAATATGGCAATCGACAGGACTCCTGTTCTTAAGCGCTGCCGTCAGCTCGGGATCGATCCCGCTGAGCTCGGTTACAGCAGCAAGAAGGAATCTATCCGTCAGCCCAAGCGCCGTCGCAAGGAATCTGAGTACGGCATGCAGCTGCGCGAGAAGCAGAAGGTCAAGTTCATCTATGGCGTTCTGGAGAAGCAGTTCCACGGCTACTTCAACAAGGCCCGTAAGATGAACGGCGTCACTGGTGAGAACCTCATGATCATTCTTGAGTCTCGCCTCGACAACGTTGTCTTCCGTCTTGGCTTCGCCCGCACCCGCAAAGAGGCTCGTCAGTCCGTCCGTCACGGTCACTTCACCGTGAACGGCAAGCGCGTGGACATCCCGTCCTACCGCGTCAAGGCCGGCGACGTCGTCGCTGTCGGCGAGAAGTTCCGTGACCTCCTCCCCATCAAGGAGGCCCTGATTTCCTCCGAGCGCTTTGAGGTCCCTGGCTGGCTCGAGGTCGATATCGAGAAGCTGTCTGGTAACGTGCTCGCTCTGCCGACGCGTGAGCAGATCAGCGGTGATATCAACGAGCAGCTCATCGTCGAGCTCTACTCTAAGTAGTCCATCCGGGCTGCTGAGGCTGGAGGTAATACATGTCAGAATTCATTAGGCCTCAGGTTCAGGTCGAAGAGATCAACGAGACGTCTGCTCGTGTCTCCGTCGAGCCGCTCGAGCGTGGCTACGGCGATACGCTGGGTAACTCCCTTCGTCGCGTTCTTCTGTCCTCGCTCGAGGGTGCCGCCGTCGAGGCTATTCAGATCGATGGTGCGCAGCACGAGTTCATGACCATCCCTAACATGGTCGAGGATGTCACCGACATCGTCCTGAATGTCAAGGGTCTTGTCTTCAGGGCTCTCGGCACGACCGACGAGGCGACCGCCACCATTTCGGTTGACGGCCCCTGCGAGGTCACCGGTGCGGACTTCTTTATTCCGTCCGAGTTTGAGTTGGTCAACCCCGAGCAGCACATCGCTACGCTCACCGAGGGTGGCCATCTCACCATGAGCATGCGCATCGGCTATGGCCGCGGCTATGTTTCTGGCGAGGCCAACAAGCGCGACAACGATCCCATCGGTGTGATCCACGTCGACTCGCTGTACTCGCCGGTTTCCCGTTGCGCCAAGCTCGTTGAGGCTTGCCGTGTCGGTCAGCACACCGACTACGACCGCCTTGTCCTCGAGATCGAGACCAACGGCTCCATCGCCCCGCGCGACGCCGTGGTCCAGGCTGCCAATATCATCAACCAGCATATGGCCGCCTTTATGAACCTTGCCGAGACCCCCGAGGTCGAGGAGGAGGCTTCGATCTTCGCTCCCGAGGTCACCAACGACAACGCCGAGCTGGACAAGCAGATCGAGGACCTGGACCTTTCCGTCCGTTCCTACAACTGCCTTAAGCGCGCCAGCATTCACTCGGTCCGTCAGCTCGTTGAGTTCTCGGAGAACGATCTGCTCAACATCCGTAACTTCGGTGTTAAGTCGATCGAGGAAGTGAAGGACAAGCTTGAGTCCATGGGCCTGAGCCTGAAGGCTTAATGCTTCGCATATTTGAGGAGAAACTAGACCATGCGTCACAACGTTAAGAAGGGCCTGAAGCTCGGCACCGATGCGAGCCACACCAAGGCCATGAAGAAGAGCCTTGCTAAGGCCCTCTTCGAGAACGACCGCATCAAGACCACCGAGACCCGCGCTAAGGCGCTGCGTTCGGTCGTCGATCCGATCATCACCTGGGCCAAGAAGGGCGACCTGCACTCTCGTCGTCTGGCTATCGCCAAGCTCGGCGATAAGCAGCTCGTTGCCGAGATTTTCGACAAGGCTGCTCAGGGCATGTGGCAGGACCGCAACGGCGGTTACACCCGCATCATGAAGCTCGGTAACCGTAAGGGCGACAATGCTCCCATCGTTATCATGGAGCTCGTCACCGAGCCTTGCACGCCTAAGGCCAAGAAGGCTGCTCCGGCCCCCAAGAAGGCCGCTGCTCCCAAGAAGGTCGAGGCTGCCGAGGAGGCTCCTGCTGAGGAGACCGCTGAGTAGACAATCCGTCCGCATAGGCTATATTCGAGGGGTACGTTCGCGTACCCCTCTTTTTTGTCGAAATGCCATTGCCTGTTTGTTGGGAGCGCCCATGACCGCGCCGTCTGATTTCAATTCGATTCCTGAGCTCGATGCCACGCTCGTTTTCCGCGTTGCCTACGATGGCTCGTCCTATAGCGGCTTTGCCGAGCAGCCTGGTCAGACGACGGTTGCGGGCGAGCTGCGCCGCGCTATCGAGACGCTCCTGCGCCGTCCGATCGACCTGACGTGCGCAGGGCGCACCGATGCCGGCGTGCATGCGGTGGCGCAGTACATTAGTGTGCCCGTAACGGACGCTGAGCTCGCCCTTACGCGCCGTAGGTGGCTGCGGGCTATGGATGCCCTGCTGCCTAAAGATATCGCCATAAACGAGGTCTACAGGGCCCGTAAGGGCTTTTCTGCACGCTTTGACGCGCGTTCCCGTACGTATACGTACCGTATTGCCGATCGCGATGCGCGCCCCGTGCTGTCCCGTGGTGCCGTGTGGTGGCATCGCTATCCCTTGGATGTTGCGGCTATGTCTGCTGCCTGCCCCGCGCTGCTGGGCGAGCAGGACTTTAAAAGCTTTTGCAAGGTCGCCTCTGCCGTGGGCAAGCCTACGCACCGCTGCGTGATGCGGGCCGAGTTTGGCCATGAGGTGGCCTTTGGCGAGGATATCCTGACGTTTACCATTGAGGGCAACGCATTTTTGCATTCGATGGTCCGCACGATCGTGGGCACGCTTGTCGAGATTGGCATGCATCGCCGCGAACCCGAGTGGATGCGCGAGGTCATCGACGCTTGCGACCGTACCGCTGCGGGCCCCACGGCTCCTGCCTGCGGCCTTACGTTTATGGGCGTGGATTACGATCCCGCCGAGCTTGTCGTGCTCGACTAGGGGAGGGCTCGACGCGTCGTGCGTCGACGCCTGTCATCTGTGGGCTGCACGTGTGCAACATCTGTTCTTGGCGTGCAATACAACCGGTGTCTCATTGCTTTTATTGCCGGGGTGTACCATGAACCACGATTTGATTCATTGCTGTCGAGAGGACGGATAACTTGGTTCGACGTGGCTCGCATCCGCGACTTTCGGTGATCCTTGTGGTAGAAGGTTCGCCCAGCTATGCGATGCGTGCGCTCGAGAGTATCCAGAACCAAGACCTCTACGATTTGCAGATTGTCGTTGTCTGCCGCGATGCTGCGCCCGGTGTGCGCCATTCGCTTCAAGTTGCTGCCGATAGGGACATCCATATTGATTTGATTGACGTCGAGGACGCGAAGCGCGGTGCTTGTCTTCGTGCCGGTTTTGCTGCATCGCGTGGCTCTCAAATCATCGCTATGAACGCCGATGAGTGGCTTGCTCCGCAGTCCCTTTCCAAGATGGTCGATATCGCGTGCGATACTGCGGCAGACATAGTGTTCCCCACGGTGTCGCTCGACCGCTATGATGCACATCGAGAGCGCCATTCGCGCGTCTTGAATGTTGCCCCTATTGTCATTGAAGACAAGTCTTCGATGGTGAGCGGGCTGTCTCAGTTGATTTTAGGCGGCCTAGTCGCTCAGACCTCTGGCGTGATGTACAGCCGCTCGCTGTTTGAGGCATGCCTTTTGTGCGACAAGGTGTTTCGCACAGTTGGGTTTATGGCGTGCGCGCTCTCGCGGGCGCAGTGCGTCTCCGGCTGCGGCGACGCTTGTTTCCACGCGGCGGCACCTAAGCTTACAGATGCCTTTGATCCCACCATGTATGCCAAGGTATCCGATGACATCCGAGCACTCGACGAGCTTGCGGACTCACTCTCGGAAGCAGATAGCGGTGGTCGGCTCAAGCTGGCAAGCCAAAAGTTCTACTTTGCCGGACTGGTCGCCTGCATCGAGAATTTGTGCCTGAGCCCGCATGGGGTGTCGTCAATTGAGCGTTCCGCCCGCATGCGTGATATGCTCGAGGCGCCTCGAACCCGTCAGATGGTCGCCGCGCTCAAGGACAACCATCGGGGACTCGGTCTGTTGTTTGGGCCGATCGCCAGCGCCAAGCCCACGCGCTGCGTGATGTGTACGCATCTGGCAGCTTTTCTTAACCGGACGGGCGCAAAAACCGCCTAAACGGCTCATTACGAAACAAACTTGCATAGAATTGTTTCGAAATGCGTTCTTATACACAAAAGCCTTCAAATAGCGTTAAACTATTCAATCACTGATTGATTGTCTCCGCCATCTTTTGGAGAGAGGGTTTGTATGGCTAAAAAACGCAATGGGCGCCAGGATGCCATTAGAGATATTGTGCGCAATAAGGACGTCCGTACGCAGCGCGTGCTGGTCGATGAGCTCCGTGCTATGGGCTTTGATTGCACGCAGGCGACTGTCTCTCGCGATATTGCCGATATGGGGCTGCGTAAGCTCCCTGAGGGCATCTATGTTCTGGCAGAGGACCTGCACCTGCAGCGTATGGTTTCCGAGCTCGTTACGGGCGTTCTGCGTACCGATAATCTGGTTATGATCAAGGCTCAGCCTGGCACGGCTTCCGGCATCGCCGCCGCCGTTGATGCGGCAGAGTTGCCCGATGTGCTTGGCTCGCTTGCCGGCAACGATACGATTTTGGTCATTGCCCAGACGGCCGAGGACGGCGAGCGTCTCGAGGCGCTGATCAATAAGCTGAGCAATTCTCGCAAGTAGGCGTGCGGGTCGTGCGCTCGGCTCTGTGCGCGCTGACATCGTGGCTTGTAAGGGGTATCGACGTTGGTCGGTACCCCCTTTTTGTTTGCCGGTATAAAGACCGCCCACCAGGTCGCTTCAAACTAAAAGGCCCCCGAGCAGTTCAATAGGCTGCTCGGGGGCCTTGTTGCTTATGGCCGGATGATTTCTAGCCGACCGTATCGTCAGGCGTGGGCGAGGGGTCGGGAGTGGGCGTAGGCGTAGGCGTAGGCGTAGGCGTGCCGCCATCGCCGCCGGTCGAACCACCAGTGGAGCCGCCCGTCGAGCCACCGGTCGTACCGGTGCCGCCGGTGGTGTCGCCGCCCGTGGTCTCGGTGGTCGTGGTCGTCGTGGTCGTCGTTGTGGTTTCCTCTTCGTCCTCGTTCTCGTCCTTGTCGTCGTTCTCCGTCTTCTTGGTGTTGTTGGTGCCGTAGAACTTCCAGACGCTGTTGTTCTTGTAGGTGGGAGCCGTTCCGGTCGCAAACTCCTCGCGCTCGGTACCGGTCAGAACGGTGTTCATAAACCGCTTAAAGACAGGCAGGTTGGTGCTGTCGCCCAGCAGGTCTGTGCCGTATTTTTGGATGGGAATCTCGCCCGCGGAATAGCCGGTCCACAGGGCGCACGCCAGCTGCGGGGTATAGCCGCAGAACCACAGGTTGGTGGTGTTGTCGGTGGTGCCCGTCTTGCCGGCATAGGGCTGGTTGACGCTCAGGGCGCCGGCAGCACCCGTACCGCCGCCCTTCATGACGCCGGACAGAACATCGGTGACCGCGGCGGCCTCGCCCTCGGTAAGCACCTGTGAGGGATTGTCGGTGTGCTGGTACAGCACCGAACCGGTACGAGAGTCAATCTCGGTGATGGCGATCGGCTGGCGATAGTAGCCGCCGTTGGCAAACGTCGCGTAGGCGGCGGCCATCTCGAGCGGCGAGATCGAGCCGGTGCCGAGGGTCATGACGGGAACGTCCTCGATGTTGTCCTTGGCGGGATCGATGCCGAGCTTTTTGACGAGCGAGATGATCTTGCTGTTGCCGACGGCTTCCGCCACCTGGATGTAGCCGGTGTTGGAGGAGTATGCCGTCGCCTGCTTAAGCGTGATGTTGCCATAGCTATGGTTGGCGTAGTTTTGGACCTCGGTCGTGGTGCCCTTGGCCTTGAGCGGCGAGTTGCAGTTGAGGGTGACGTTGGGGTTCATGCCGTTTTGGATGGCAGTTGCCAGCGTAAAGGCCTTAAAGGTGGAGCCGACGGGACGCTTGGCCGTGGCATGGTTTACGTGGTTCTCGTCGGCGTTGTAATCGTAGCCGCCCACCATGCACTTGATGTAGCCGGTCTTGGGGTCGACGACGACCATGCCCATGTCCAGGCCGTCGAGCGAGAGCGTGTCGAGCTGCTCGCGAACGGCATTCTCTGCCACCTGCTGCATCGTGGGGTCGATGGTGGTCTTGACGGTCAGGCCGCCCTTAAAGAGCACGTCGGTCGAGAACTCCTGCTCCAGCAGCTGCTTAACATAGGCGACAAAGTAGGGCTGCGAGTATACGTCGACGCCGCTGCCCGAGATTTCGGTCACGTTGAGGGTGATGGGCTCGGCCTGTGCGGCATCGTGCTCCTCCTGCGTAATGTGGCCCAGGCGCAGCATGTTGTCGAGGACCTTGTTGCGACGGGACAGCGCCAGGTCGGGGTTGACCGTGGGGTCGTACTGCGAGGGCGAGTTGGGAAGGCCGATCAACAGCGCGGCCTCGCTCAGGGTGAGGTCTGCGGCGCTCTTGGACAGGTAGGTCTCGGCGGCGGCCTCAATACCGTAGGCGCCGTGACCGTAATAGATGGTGTTGAGGTACATCATGAGGATCTCGTCTTTGGAGTACATGTCCTCCATCTTTACGGCGATGTAGGCCTCGCGCACCTTACGCTCGATGGTCGAGTCGAACTGCTCCTCCTGCAGGATGGTGTTGCGCACCAGCTGCTGGGTGATAGTCGAGGCGCCTTCGTGCCCGCCGCCGAGGGTTGCCACCGCAGCACGCGCGATACCCCACAGGTCGATACCGCCGTGCTCGTAGAAGCGCTCGTCCTCGACGTCAACGGTGCCCTGTAGCACGTAGGGGGAGACCTTGTCCTTGGTGATGGACTTGCGGTTTTGCGTGTAGAAGCTCGCGATCTTGTTGCCGTTGCAGTCGACGATCTCGGTGGGCTCGCTCACCAGATACGCGTTGGCGTCGGTGTAGTCGGGCAGATCGGACAGCCAGCGGTTGACGTTGCCGACCATGCCGATGCCAAATGCCACGCCCGCAATCAGCAAAAAGCCCAAAAACGAGAGCAGGATTATGGGCAGGGCATGCGTCTTTGAACGGCTGCGTCCCTGTCGTTGGCGAGGACCCATATATTGACCTCCAGGTATGTCGTGCCGGACGGCGGATGTGCCGTCGGGGCAGGATGGACATAAGTTATTACACGATAAACCAAACGGGGCGCGCGAGGCCTCGTGTATGCTGGAAGACGGCATTTTTCAGAGTGAATGCATACCTTGGTAAGGAGTTTGTCGATGGCGATTCGGACGATGGGGCCGAGCGGACAATACGAGACTGGATTGGATGCTGCCGGTGCGGCGCTGCCCGAGCTGCTGGCGCCGGCGGGCGGGCTCGACCAGATGTTTGCGGCCATCGCCGCGGGCGCCGATGCCATCTATGCGGGGTTGGGCGGCTTTAACGCCCGTGTGAGTGCGCACGGTTTTACCGACGACGAGTTTGCGCGCGGCTGCGCCGTGGCGCATGCCCATGGCGTGCGTGTGTACGTGACGCTCAACGTGTTCGTGTTTGACGATGAGTTGTCCGACGCGGTGGCGTTGGGAGCTCATGCACTGGAGCTGGGCGCCGATGCTCTGATTGTCGCCGATGCCGGGCTGGCCTGCGCGCTGCGCGCGGCGATTCCCGGGGTCGAGATTCACCTGTCCACGCAGGCGGGCGTTCATAGCGAAGGCGCCGTGCGACTTGCCGCCGATGAGCTGGGGGTCGAGCGCGTGACGACGGCACGCGAGCTGACGGTCGACGAGATTGCGGCGCTATGTGCCACGGGCGTGCCCATCGAGGTATTCTGCCACGGTGCGATTTGCATCGGCTATTCGGGGGCGTGCGAGTTCTCGGCCCTGCGGCGTGGGCGCTCGGCGATGCGCGGCGACTGCACGCAGCCGTGCCGTCTGGCGTACGACCTGGTGGACGAGGCGGGGCAGAGCGTTGTCGCCGTCGAGGGAGATCGCCTGCTGTGCCCGCGCGACTATCTGGGTATTGCGCATCTGCCCGAGCTTGTAGATGCCGGCGTGGCGTCGCTCAAGATCGAGGGGCGCATGAAGAACCCCGATTACGTATTCAACGTGGTGCGGGTGTGGCGCCGGGCACTCGATATGCTGTACGACGGCGCGTGGGACCCCGGTGCCGTGGAAGAGCTTGAGCGCGAGCTGGGAAGGTCGTTTAACCGTGGGTTTACCGATGCGTACCTGCGAGGGCGTTCGGGTGCCGAGCTGATGAGCTTTGAGCGTGCGATTAACCAGGGCGTGCGCGTGGGGCGCTTGGTCGCTGTGGGCCACGAAGAGGTGACCGTTGAGCTCGACGCCGCCGTGGCGGCGGGTGACACGCTCGAGATCCGGTTTTATCCGGGTGCCGACGCGCGTCCCGATGTGCCCAAGCGCTGGCCGCAGGTGCCCTGTCCGGTGGATGCCGCAGCGGGGGAGCGCGTCGTCGTGCATTGCAAGCGTAAGGTTGACACGGGCTGCGAGGTGTACCTGATTCGCAGCGCCGGCGTGTTGGATCAGACGGCGGCGGTGTTGGAGCGCATGCGGGCCGAGGCGGATGCGATTGCGCCCGTTGCGCGTGCCGTTGAGGTGCTGCCCTTTGAGGACGTTGCGGTGGATGGCGGTGCGTCCACGGAGTTGGTGGAGTGCGCGGTTCCCACTCGCATGGTTTTTGCTTGGCAGCTGATGGATGCCGACCCGCGCGGAGAACTTGATTTGTCCGACGCCGTTGTGGTGCTTGACGAGGTGTGCCGCACGGGTGACGCTGACTGGACCCGCTCACTGATACAGCGTGCCGGGCGCGTCGTCTGCCGCAACCTGGGACAGGTGGTGATCGCTCGCGAGCTGGGCGTGACGTTTGACGTGGCGGCGCCGGTGTTCTGCGCGAATCGGGCCACGCTTACCTGGCTGCGCGGACTCGGTGCGGGGCGGGTGTGCTTGCCGGCGGAGTTGCTCGGCAATGATGCGGAGCGTATTGCCGAACTGGCCGCTGAACCCGGCGTCTTGGGTCCGGTCGACGCCGACCGTCCCGAGCTTATGGTGTGCGAGCACTGCCTGCTGACCGCCGAGGGCGTCTGCGCCACCGATGCGACGGGACAGGTTCGTTGCCGCGACTGCTTGCGTCGTCGGCAGGTACGCTATCTGGTCGAGCGTGACGGTACACGTCTGCCAGTTGCCATTGACGCATGCGGCAGGACGAGGATTTTCCTGTCGTAGGTGCCGCGTCGCGTCAGTTTGTTATCATAAGAGAGTTTATGGACTTCCAGCACCGCCGTTTTCGGCGAGGGTGCTATAGCAAAAGGAGGATACCCAATGCTGTCTGTTGACGAGCAAATGCGTATCATCACCTCGGGCGCCGCGCAGATCGTTCCCGAGGCCGACCTTCGCAAGAAGCTTGAGAAGGGCGAGCCCCTCAACATCAAGCTCGGCGTCGACCCCACCAGCCCCGACCTGCACCTGGGCCACGCCGTGCCGCTGCGCAAGATGCGTCAGTTCCAGGACCTGGGCCACAACGTCACCCTCATCATCGGCAACGGTACCGCGCTGATCGGCGACCCCTCGGGCAAGAACTCCACGCGTCCGCAGCTTTCGCAGGAGCAGATCGAGGCCAACGCCGAGACCTACGTGAGCCAGGCCATGAAGATCCTGGACCCCGAGAAGACCACCATCGTGCACAACGGTGACTGGATCTTGTCGATGGACCTGGCCGGCCTGCTGCAGGTGTGCTCCAAGTTCACCGTCGCCCGCATCCTTGAGCGCGATGACTTTACCAAGCGCTACCAGTCTCAGACGCCGATCGCCCTGCACGAGTTCCTGTATCCCGTGATGCAGGCATACGATTCGGTCATGATTAAGGCCGACGTGGAGATGGGCGGCACCGATCAGCTCTTCAACCTGCTCGCCGGCCGTGAGCTCATGGAGAAAATGGGCATGGAGCCGCAGATCGCGCTCACCATGCCGCTGCTCGAGGGCACCGACGGCGTGCGCAAGATGTCCAAGTCCTATGGCAACTACATCGGCCTGACCGACGCTCCCAAGGATATGTTCGGCAAGACCATGTCCATCCCCGACGAGATGATCGGCAAGTACTATCGTCTGGCCAGCTCGCTCACCCCGGCCGAGGTCGACAAGATCGACGCCGCCCTGGCCGATGGTTCTGCCGACCCCTACGAGCTCAAGCGCGCTCTGGGCCGCGACCTGTGCGACACCTACCACGGCGCCGGCGCCGGCGACGAGGCTCAGGCCGAGTTCGACCGCGTATTCAAGGAGGGCCAGCTTGCCGACTTCCCCGAGAAGCATGTCGAGCTGACCGTCAACGACGAGGGTCAGATCTACCTCGCCGGCCTGCTCAAGGACCTGGGCCTTTCGGCGAGCGCCGGCCAGGCTCGTCGCGATATCGACGGCGGCGGTGTCAAGATTAACGGCAAGGCCGTGGCTCCCAAGAGCTACAACATCGACCCCAGCGCCCTCAAGCTGGGCGACACCCTCTCCGTAGGCAAGCGCAAGGGCTTCAAGTTGGTCTAACGAGCGAGTTGACCTCACAAGTGCAATAAGGCCGCAGCCGGGAATCCCGACTGCGGCCTATTAGTTACGCGGTTTTACCAAACCGCGTAACGGGGCGACGCCGCAAACCCGCCAGCGCGGCAATCTGCCTTTCAACTTCGGCGGCATGACCAAAAGGTCAATGCCGCCTCGTTTCAAGGCACCTTGCTCGCTCTGGCGGGTTTTCGCTGTCGTTATCAAAATATCGGCGCTGCCGTGGTTGGCACTTGGGGACGTTCCTTTTGTGCCGGCGCTTTGGGGCGCTCCTTGTCATTGGCGCAAAGCAACCTGTCCCCATTGCACCAAGTGGCGCGTGCCGTTAAGCGGAGGGGTGTTAGCGGGGCTTCCTTTTGGGCATACAATGGCTATTGGTTTGCTGCGGTGAAGGTTCGTCCGCTCCGCAGTTTTTCTACGGTAGAAGGAGTATGTATGTCCGTTGAGGTCATGAGGTCTGTGATCGATGCCGCCGAGGGTCGCGTACCCGTCGACACGCTGTTTATCAATGCGCAGATTGTCGACGTGTACGGTCAGCGCGTGGCGTCCGGTAGCGTTGCCGTCAAGGACGGCGTAATCGTCGGCGTGCTCTACGACGGTCGCGATGACGCCGCCGGTACCTACGAGGCTGCCGAGGTTATCGACTGCCAGGGCCGCTATCTCGCCCCCGGTTTTATTGACGGACATCTGCATATCGAGTCTTCGAACATCCGCCCCGCCGAGTATGCGCGCATGGCCGCGACGCGCGGTACCACCACCGCCATTGCCGACAGCCACGAGATCGCCAACGTTTCCGGCTTGGACGGCTTACGCTTTATGATCGAGGACGGCCGACGCGCACCCATCTCCATCAAGTATATGATGCCCTCGTGCGTACCGGCCCTACCCGATGAACAGGCCGGTGCCGTGATCACCGCCGCCGATATGCAGGCGTTTTTTGCCGAGCATCCGGGTGATGTCTTTGGCTTGGGCGAGATGATGAACTTGCCGGGCGTCTTTATGGCCGATCCTGAGACCTGCGCCCGCATCGACGCTGCCAACCAGACGCCGTCCAAGCAAGTCGACGGCCATGCGCCACTTGTTGCCGGTAAGGACCTCAACGCCTATGCCGCGGCGGGTATTATCGCCGACCACGAGTCGACGATTCCCGAGGAGGCGCTCGACAAGCTGTCTCGCGGCATGTATGTCATGCTGCGCGAGGGCACCTGCAGCCATGACCTGGCCAACCTGTCGCCGATGCTGCTGGAAAACCCCGCCCGTGCCCGCCGCTGCTGCTTTGCGACCGACGACCGCGCTCCCTCCGACGCGCTTTCGACCGGCATGATCGACAATGCCTGCCGCGTGGCGATTGAGGCCGGTATCGACCCCGTGGTCGCTATCTCTATGGCGTCCCTCTCCACGGCCGAGGCGTTTGGCCTGGATTACGGCTGCCGCGACCCGCACGAGCTACGCGGTGCGATTGCCCCGGGCAAGCGTGCCGACCTGCTGGTGCTCAATGACTTGACGTTTGCCACGGCTCCGCATCGCGTATATGCCGCCGGTGCTCTGGTGGCACAGGACGGCACCTTTGTGGGCAAGATCGCACCCGAGATGGCCGAGGTTGCGGCCCTTGCCGATGAGCTGCGCACCTCCGTTAAGCTGCCGAAGCTTTCGCTCGACGTGTTCGACTATGCCTTTAAGCCAGGCGAGGCCGTGATTGACGTGGTGCCGGGTAAGGCCATCACGGGTATGGCTCGCCCCGAGACCGACGAGGACTTGCGCCGCATTATGTTGATCGAGCGCCACGGCCGCGGCGTGTCGCTGCAGGCCGAGGGCGCCGACGGCGACGGCCCCGCTGGACTGGGCCTGGTCGGCAAGCATATCGGTCGCGGCTGGGTGCGCGGCTTCACCATCACCGGCGGCGCCATTGCCTCCACGATCGGTCATGACTCGCACAACGTGTGCGTGGTGGGCGACAACGCGGCCGATATGATGGCTGCCGTCGAGGCTGTTGGCCAGGGCGGCCACGTGCTGGTGCGCAACGGTGAGGTCGTGGCGCGTATTCCGCTGGCGCTCGGTGGCCTGATGAGCGAGGGCACGGCCGAGGACGTTGCCGCGCAGCACGACGACTTTATGGTTAAGGCACGCGCCATGGGTATTGAGCCGCCGCTCGACCCCATCATGGGCATCATCTTCCTGCCCCTACCGGTCATCCCGACGCTCCGCATTCGCCCCGAGGGCATGTTCGACGCCACGACCTTCACCTACGCCGACTAGTTATCGGGGATGTTCTTCAACGATTAGTCGTCGGGGACACTCTTTGACGTGTCGCCTGACGCCGCGACCATGAGGCCTCTGGCATGTGTGAGCTATTTGCTAGGTCCTTGTAACGTTTGCGCCCGCGGAGTCTTATCTGAGCTCCCTTTGGGTACGTTGGAATCGGATATACGTCCGATTCCATCAAGCCCGAAGGGAGCTTTTCTATGTTTAAACTGATTGCATCCGATATGGACGGCACGTTGCTTGACGAAAACGGCCAGGTGCCTCCCGAGACCTACGAACTGATTCTGGCGCTATGCGATCACGGCGTGCATTTTGCCGCATCGTCAGGTCGTCGCTACGATCGCCTGTGCGAGTTCTTTGCGCCCGTTCGCGACAAGATGGACTTTGTCGCCGCTAACGGCGCCCAAGTCTACGCCGACGGTAAGATGGTAGACCGTGAGGTGTATTCGCACCTGGCGATTCGAAGGCTCGCCCAAGCCGTCAGGACGTTCCCCAATCTGCATCTTGCGCTCTTTGACCGAACCAAGTCCTTCCTGCTCGATGACGAGTGCAAGTTCGTGCGTGAGGTCGATAAGGACCTTCCCAATGCCGAGCGCATTTGGGAGCTGCCCGATCCCAGCGTAAATATCATCAAGGCGAGTATCTTTTGCGATGACTGTGCCGTTATGGACAGTGCCTACGTACTGCAGCGCGAGCTTGGCCAGCTCTTTACCTTTGCGCCTTCTGGAAACGCATGGATCGATGCCATGCAGCCCGGTGTGTCGAAAGCCTCGGGAATCGAGCAGCTCATGGAGCACTATGGCGTCGAACGCGACGAGGTCATGGCGTTTGGCGACTCGATGAACGACTACGAGATCATTCGCTTTGTCGGCACGGGCTGCGCGATGGAAAACGCGCGCCCCGCGCTCAAGGCGGTGGCCGATCGCGTGGTTGGTTGTAACCGCGACCACGCCGTCCAGCAGGAGCTCCGTCGCGTGCTGGAGAGTCTCGCTTAATTCGGCAGATGGGGACGTTCCTTTTCTGTCGACAGGGGGGGGGCAGTCCTTGCAGCTTTTTCGCGAAGACTGTCCCCAACGACTAGTCGTTTAAGAACGTCCCCAATGACTAGCCGATGACTAGGCGAGGGCGGCCATGATGGTGCGGGCGACGCCGTCGTGGTCGTTATCGAACACGGTGATGGCGTCGGCGGCCTCGCGGTCTTCGGGCTCGCCGTTGATCATTGCCGTGCCGTGGCCCGCCGCCTGCAGCATGGGGATGTCGTTGATGTTGTCGCCAAAGGCCCAGGCGTTGGCAAGGGGCTCGCCCAGATGCTCGCATAGCCACGTGAGGGCCGTTCCCTTGGTGGCACCCTCGCCCATAACCTCGATATTCATGGCGTACGAACGCGTGACCTCGATCCCGCCGAGTGTATCGAGCTCCGCCGTGATGGCGTCGCGGTCGGCCGGATCGTGCCAGTACATAGCGATGCGTTCGAGCACCTCGACTTCGTCGATTTTGCTGTCGATATCCAAGTCGATCGGCGTTCGTGTGCGCTTGAGCGAAGCTGCGATGTGGGGGTCGCCGCCGCAGAACTCATCCAGGCGCGTGTAGAGCGAGCGGGGGAGGAAGCACTGCCCGTCCGCGAAGATATCGAAGGTCACATCGTGGTCGGCGGCGATGCGGCGGATGCGATGGGCAATGCCGCAATCGAGCGGTCGGCTCAAAATGCGCGTAGCACGTGAGGTGTCGGTGGGCGTACCGTCGTCGAGCTGCCAGACGCTGGCACCATTGGCGCAGACCGCGTAGTGCACGGCAGGATGGGCGAGGATGGGCTCAAAGATGCCCGACAGCGGGCGTCCCGTGCAGGGCACAAACTCAATACCGCGGCGCGCAAGCTCGTCGAGCATCGCCCAGGTGGCGTCGCTCATCTGCTTATCACTCGTCAGCAGCGTTCCATCCATATCGGAAAACACAATCATTTGATGAAGCCCTTTCTACTGGCATAAAAAGCGTGGCCGAGGGCGATGATGCCCTGGCCACGCTCGGGTTCTATAACGGTCCGCGTCCTAGCGGTCGGCGAGCGGCTTGTACTCCAGCGGCTCGATCACCGGACGATAGGCGGGGCGGATGATACGGTGCGCGCAGAAGAGCTCTTCCATGCGGTGCGCCGACCAGCCGGCCATGCGGGCGACGGCGAATAGCGGCGTAAAAAGCGTCTCGGGCACGCCGAGCATCTTGTAGATAAAGCCTGTGTACAGGTCGATGTTGGCGCAGATGGGCTTGGTCATGCCGTGGTCGCGCATCACCTGCGGTGCCAGGCGCTCAATGCGCTCGATGAGCGCGAACTCATCGCCCAGGTCTTTCTTGGCGGCAAGTGTGCGCGCGTAACGGCGGCACACCTCGGCACGCGGGTCGCTCAGCGTGTAGACGGCGTGGCCCATACCGTAGATGAGACCCGTGCCGTCGAAGGCCTGCTTGTCGAGAATCTTGCCCAGGTAGGCTGCGACCTCGTCCTCGTCCTCCCAATTGGAGACGTGCGCACGGATGTCCTCGTGCATGGACACGACCTTGGCGTTGGCGCCGCCGTGGCGCGGGCCCTTGAGCGAGCCGATAGCCGCGGCGTAGGCGGAATACGGGTCGGTGGCCGAGGAGGACAGCACGCGGCAAGCAAACGTGGAGTTGTTGCCGCCACCGTGCTCGGCATGCAGCATGAGCATCACGTCGAGCAGCATGGCTTCGTCGCGGGTGAATGCCATGCCGCCGCGCAACACCTGCAGGATAGTCTCGGCGGTGGAGAGGCCGGGTGTGGGGTGCGGTACATGAACCTCGGAGCCGCGGCGCTTGGCGACCGAGGCCATATGCGCGAAGGCGGCGATGCGGGGGAGACGGGCGAGCATGGAGATGGCCACGTCGATCTCGTGCTCGGGTGTAATGGCGTCGGGCTCGGCATCGAAGGCGTAGAGCAGCAGCACGGCGCGCTGAAGCACATTCATGATGCTCGACGACACCGTGGTCATGGGGAACTCGCGGACGTATTCGTCGCTCAGGTGCCTAAAAGCACCCAGGCGTCCGCAAAAACCGTCAAGCTCTTCCTTGGTGGGCAGGGAGCCCGTGATGAGCAGATAGGCGACTTCTTCGTAGCCGTAGCGGTTCTCGGCCTGGGCGTTGTTGACCAGATCCTCGATGCTGTAGCCACGAAGCGTGAGTTTGCCCTGATCGGGCACGACCTTACCGTCGACCTTGTTGTAGCCATGTACGTCCGAGATGCGAGTGAGGCCCGCGACCACGCCCGAGCCGTCTGCATTGCGCAGGCCGCGCTTGACGTTGTGCTTTACGAAAAGGCCCTCGTCGTACGGGGCGGTCGGCAGGCCGTGGTAGAGGTTTTCGCTTTCGGGCGAAATCTGACGGCTCGCCTCGTAATCCAGAACCAGGCGGCTCAGGTGGTCGTCGAAGCGATAGTAGATTTTCTTGGCGTCGTAGGCCATGCGCGCTCCTCTCCGGTTCGCTTTGGGGCTGCGCGCTTGGACGATATGACGTCAAGCTGCCCCGAGCGGCTCGTTCGCTACAGGCGGTACATAAAGTTGAAGACGTCCTCGCGCTGGATGGACACGTTGACGCCCGAAAGCTCGCCGGCCTCGGCCAGCGCCTTCTGCAGCTCGGCGAAGTCGAGCTTGGACTCGGCGGTGTCGGCCAGCATGGTCATGGTGAAGATGTCCTCGATAATGGACTGCGTGATGTCGCGGATGTCGACGTTGGCCTCGCCCAGGACACGGGTGACGCCGGCGACGATGCCGGGGCGGTTCTTGCCAAGGACGGTGATGACGATACGGGAGGACGAGATCTCGGCCATGGGAAACCCTTTCGCGTGGTTGCGGCGCGCGCGGGCGCTCCGCTACGGTACAGTGCTCATCATTGTACCTGTCTGGCGCCAAAAGGGGTGTGCTTACTGCGGCGTTACACGTCTGCAACATGGGAGAAGGGGCAACAGGGTGCGTGTCCGCTGCGGTTGGCCACGCCGTGTTGCACAAAGACCGTGAACCTTTTGTGGGACGCGCGGCGCTGTGGTACCATAGCCGAGTTTGTTGTCTTGGTCGGAAACCAAGACGCCTTATGCGCTGATCGGTAACCAGCGCCTGACCAATAAGGAGTCCTACCATGAAGCAGGGTATCCATCCCCAGTATGTCGAGTGCACGGTGACGTGCTCCTGCGGCAACACCTTCAAGACGCACGCTACCGTGTCCGAGATGAAGGTCGAGCTTTGCAACGAGTGCCACCCGTTCTACACCGGCCAGCAGAAGTTCGTCGACACCGGTGGACGCGTCCAGCGCTTCGCCGACAAGTTCGGTGGCGCCGCTGCCGCCCAGCTCAAGAAGGCCGAGGAGGCCAAGGCTGCCAAGGCTGCCAAGGCTGCTGAGGCCGAGGCCGCTCGCAAGGCCGCCGCTGAGGCTAAGGCTGCCGAGAAGGCCAAGCGTGCTGCTAAGTTTGCCGAGGAGGCTGCCAAGCAGGCCGCCGAGGCTCCCGCAGAGGCTCCCGTCGAGGAGGCCGCTGCCGAGGCCGAGACCACCGAGGCTGCTGAGTAAATAGCTCGCCGAGGAATCGCTCGCATTCATGGCAAAAGGGCCGTGCATCCGTTTGGGTGCGCGGCCCTTTTCTTTTTATTGGTGCAGGCTAACCCGTTCCCATTGCACCAGATTGGTGCGAAGGGGACGGGTTGGTTTGCACCAAATGGCAGAGTGACGGCGTTTTCCCAGATAAAACCTGCCAAAATAAACCAGTCCCTTTTTGGCAGGTCGGTCGGGTCGTAGTTATTACGTGGCGGTCGAGGTCGACCGTATAGGCCGCGCCTTGTTTGGCTAAAGTACAATCATCTGTGTTTAACTCGCCCGCAGCTGCACGGCGTGGGCGATGGCCAAAAAGGAAAACCACATGGGATTCATGTCAAAGCTGCTGTCCTTTGGATCCGATAAGGACCTTAAGCGCTACTACAAGATCGTCGACCAGATCAACGGTCTTGAGCCCCAGTTTGAGAAGATGACCGAGGAGGAACTCCGCGCCCAGACCGATAAGTTCCGCGAGCGTTACGCCAACGGCGAGTCGCTCGACGACATGCTTCCCGAGGCCTTTGCCACCGTGCGCGAGGCTTCCAAGCGCATCACGGGCATGCGCCACTTTGACGTACAGCTCATCGGCGCCATGGCGCTTCATGAGGGTCATATTGCCGAGATGAAGACCGGCGAGGGCAAGACGCTCGTCTCCACCTTGGCCGGCTACCTCAACGCTATCGCCGGCAAGGGCGTGCATGTCGTTACCGTCAACGATTACCTGGCAAAGCGCGACTCCGAGTGGATGGGCCGCATCTACAAGTACCTGGGCATGACCGTCGGTCTGCTCCAGAACAACATGCCGCTCGAGCTCAAGCGCCCGGCCTACCAGGCAGACGTCACTTACGGCACCAACTCCGAGTTCGGTTTCGACTACCTGCGCGACAACATGGTCACCCGTCCCGAGCAGCGCGTGCAGCGCGGTCACAACTACGCCATCGTCGACGAGGTCGACTCCATCCTGATCGATGAGGCCAGGACGCCGCTCATTATCTCGGGCGCCGGCACTAAGTCCGCCAGCACCTACAAGGACTTCGCGCGCGCCGTGCGCGGCCTGGAGCGCGGTGAGGACGTGTCGCACGACATGCTCACCGCCACCGAGGACGTTGAACCCACGGGCGACTACGTCATGGACGAGGCCAAGCACACCATCGCCGCCACCGAGCGCGGTCTTAAGAAGATCGAGCGCCGCCTGGGTATCGATGACATCTATGCCGATCTCTCCGGCCAGCTGGTCAACCACCTGCAGCAGGCGCTGAAGGCCCAGTACATGTTCCACCGTGATAAGCAGTACGTGGTCACCAACGGCGAGGTCAAGATCGTCGACGAGTTCACCGGCCGCATTATGGAAGGCCGCCGTTACTCCGAGGGCCTGCACCAGGCCATTGAGGCCAAAGAGGGCGTGCTCGTACGCGAGGAGAACCAGACCCTGGCCACCATCACCCTGCAGAACTACTTCCGTCTGTATGACAAGCTCTCCGGCATGACCGGCACGGCACTTACCGAGGATGCTGAGTTCCGCGAGATCTACAAGCTGCCCGTCGAGGTCATCCCCTCCAACAAGCCCGTGCAGCGCGTGGACCACGAGGACCTGGTGTACCGCACCATTCAGGCTAAATACAACGCCGTTGCCGACGACGTTGAGCGTCGTCACGCCAAGGGCCAACCGGTCCTGGTGGGCACCGTCTCCATCGAGAGCTCCGAGAAGCTGTCCGCCGCCCTTACCAAGCGCGGCATCGCGCACGAGGTCCTCAACGCCAAGCATCACGAGCGCGAGGCTCATATCGTTGCCCAGGCCGGACGCTACGGCGCCGTGACCATCGCTACTAACATGGCCGGTCGTGGTACCGACATCCTGCTGGGCGGCAACCCCGACGAGCTGGTGCGCGAGCGCTTGGAGTACGAGGGCCTGACCATGGAGGACGTGACGCCCGAGCAGCTCGAGCAGTTTAACGCCGAGGCCAAGGAGACCTGCAAGGCCGAGCGCGAGCGCGTGCTTGCCGCCGGCGGCCTGACCGTTATTGGAACCGAGCGCCACGAGTCCCGTCGTATCGACAACCAGCTGCGCGGCCGCTCCGGTCGTCAGGGCGATCCGGGCGAGACCCAGTTCTACCTGTCGCTCGAGGACGACCTCATGCGCCTGTTCGGCGGCGACAAGATGGACCGCGTCTCCAAGATGATGGTCACGGCCGACATGGGCGACGACATGCCCATCCAGCACAAGATCATCTCCAAGGCCGTCGAGAGCGCCCAGCACAAGGTCGAGAGCATCAACTTCTCCATGCGTAAGAGCGTCCTTGAGTACGACGACGTCATGAACAAGCAGCGCCAGGTCATCTACGCCGAGCGCAATAAGATTCTGGACGGCAAGGACCTGACCGACCACATCACCGAGGTCATGCACGACACCGTGTACCGCTGCGTGCAGGAGTTCTGCACCAAGGACAGTCACGATGGCGAGCGCGACCTGGAGGGCCTGCGCAAGTGGGTTGTGGAGCTCACCGGCCACATCGATACGCCGAAGTTCCCCGACGAGGATTATGAGGCCCTGGCTGCCGATGTCCTGGCTTACGTAGAGAAGTGCTACAACATGAAGGCCGAGCGCTTGGGCGAGGACCTGATGCGCGAGCTCAACACCCAGGTCATGCTGCGCGTCATCGATACCCGCTGGATGAACTACCTGCAGGAGATGGACTACCTCAAGACCGGCATCGGCCTGCGCGGCTTTGGCCAGCGCGACCCGCTGGTTGAGTACAAGACCGAGGCCTACGGCGCGTTCCAGATACTCGTCGATACCATGTACGAGGATTATCTGCGTACGGTTCTGCGCATCGAGATCAAGGCTGCCCCGCGTGCCGTGGAGCACAAGGAGGAGCCCGCGCTCGAGGGTGCGCACTTCTCCGGTCCTGCCGAGGTCGATGGTGACAACGGCGGCTCGGTGCTGCGCAAGCAGGCGCAGGTGCAGGCCCGCATGGCTGTCCAGGGTGGTCCGGCTGCCGTCAACAACGGTGGCAAGGTGACCACCTATCGCAAGTCCGAGAGCGACGATCCGTACGTCAACGTGGGCCGCAACGACCCGTGCCCCTGCGGTAGCGGCAAGAAGTTTAAGTACTGCCACGGCAGGAATCGTTAATGGCTGAGGCTTTAGAGGTAACGCCCGCCGAGCTGGACGCGTTTGCGGACCGGCTCGGTGAGGTCGAGTCGTATCTCCACCTGGACGAGAAGCGTACCCGCGTGTTCGAGCTCGAGGCCAAAAGTGTTGCCCCTGGCTTTTGGGATGACGCCGACGCCGCCCGTGCCACCATGGAGGAGATCGCGCGCACCAAGGAAGATATCGCTGCCGTGGACACCGCGCGCGGCGAGCTTTCCGATGCCCGCGCCGCGCTGGAGCTTGCCGAGGAGATGGGGGATGACCCCGACGCCGCCGCCCTTCGCGAGGAGGCTGCAGCCACGGCTGAGCGCCTGGCCCGTGCCATCGATGAGCTTGAGCTTTCGAGCTGGTTTACCGGTGAGTTCGATCACGGCGATGCCATTGTGACCATCAAGCCCGGACAGGGTGGTCTGGAGGCCCAGGACTGGACCTTCATGCTCTTTAAGATGTACATGAAGTACTGCCAGCGTCGCGGCTGGAAGGTCACCATCAACGACTGTCCCGCGGCCGAGGTCATCGGCATTGACCGTGCGACCTTTACCGTCGAGGGCAAGGACGCATTTGGCATGCTGCGCGCCGAGGCCGGCGTCCACCGCCTCGTTCGCATTAGCCCCACCGACGACAAGAAGCGCCGCCAGACCACGTTTGCCGGCGTCGAGGTCATCCCCGTGCTACCCGATGATATCGACATCGAGATCAGTCCCGATGACATCCGCGTGGACGTGTACCACGCGAGCGGCCCGGGCGGTCAGGGCGTCAACACCACCGACTCCGCCGTGCGCGTGACGCATTTTCCCAGCGGCATTGTGGTCACCTGCCAAAACGAGCGCAGCCAGATTCAGAACAAGGCCGCGTGCATGCAGATCCTCAAGGCTCGCCTGTACGAGATTGAGCTCGAGAAGCGCGCCGAGGCGCTCGATGAGATCCGCGGACCCAAGACCACGATTGGTTTTGGCAACCAGATTCGCAGCTACGTGCTCTACCCGTACCAGATGGTCAAGGACTTACGCACGGGCGTGGAGACCAGCAATGTCGAGGCCGTCCTTGACGATGGCGACCTGGACCCGTTTGTTATTGGCTACCATCGCTGGGCTACCGGCAACGCCGATGCAGAAGGCTCGGAGGTCTAAAACATCGGGTGGCTTCAAGCCGATGCCAAGCCCAACGGTTGGACGGGTTTGTATCCAGAATAAACCCTGCGCAGGGGTGGTTTTTGTCCGGCGAATCGGTAGAATCGAATACAAGAAGAAGTTCAAAGCGCATCCGTTTGGGTGCGCTTTTTTGAGGGAGGCAGCATGGCATATCGTCTGGACATCAAGCGCATTCTTTCGATGAACTTCTTTCACGACCTGCCCCAGATCATGTTGGGGTGTGCCTTGGCCGCCATCGCGACCGACTTGTTTTTGATTCCCAACGGTCTTGCCGCCGGTGGCGTTACGGGCCTTGCCACCATTATCCAGGCGGTCGGCGCGGCGCGCGGCCTATCGCTTCCCGTTGGTATTCAGACGATCGTGATGAACGCCTTGCTGTTGTTGGTCGTTATGCGCGAGGGCGGCATGTTCTACGTGGTGCAGACCGCGACGGGCTTTGTGCTGCTGGGCTTCTTTACCGATCTGTTTGCCCCGTTTGTAGCACCTCTGGCGGATGCGGACCTGATGCTCCCTGCCATGTGGGGCGGCATTATTACGGGCATCGGTTACGGCATGGTGTTGCGCGCCGGCGCCAACACCGGCGGCTCGGACACGATTGGCCAAATCATCTCGCGTAACACCTCGCTGCCGGTGGGCTCGACCGTCATGGCGATCGATGTTGCCGTATGCGCGCTATCGGCTCCGGTCTTTTCAATCGAAAACGCACTGTATGCAGGCCTTTCGATGGTCATTAGCGGCTACGTGATCGATGCCGTGGTCGATGGTGGCAACAAACGCCGTATGGTACTCATCATCTCGGACAAGTTCCCTGATATCGCTGCCGATATCATGTATGGCCTGGGTCGTGGTTGTACCAAGTTTAAGGCGACTGGCATGTATTCGGGTGCCGAGAAGCCAGTGGTTATGGTCATCGTGAGCCGTCGAGAGCTCAATACCCTCAAGACGATCGTGCGCGAGCGCGATCCTCATGCCATCGTGACGGTTGCCGACGTTACGGAAGCCTTCGGCGAGGGATTCAAGGACATTAGCGCGTAGGGTCGATCGCGTTCCATCCAAAAGACGTTCACATTGATAAACCGTTTCATCAGCGGTTCTGCCTGCTAAATTGTTCAAATAATGATAAAAACTCTGGTAAAGCCATCAGTTTCCAGCATAATGAATGACGTACGTGCATTGCGGCTGTGTTGGGATTACCTTCGGTGCCGTGCGCATTTTGTCTAATGAGGATGAAAGGAAGGCACAATGAGCGACGAAGAGCTCAAAAAGGTTGCCAACGAGGTAAGGAAGGGCATCGTCACCGGCGTGCACGCTGCCAAGTCCGGCCATCCGGGCGGTTCGCTCGGCGCTGCCGACATCATGACCTATCTGTACTTTGAGGAAATGAACGTCGACCCGGCCGATCCCCGCAAGGCCGACCGCGATCGCTTTGTGCTCTCCAAGGGCCATTGCGCTCCGGGCCTGTACGCCGTGCTCGCCGAGCGTGGGTTCTTCCCCAAGGAGGATCTCGAGACGCTGCGCCATATCGGCAGCCACCTGCAAGGTCATCCCAACATGAACGACACCCCGGGCGTCGATATGTCCACCGGCTCGCTCGGCCAGGGCATCTCCGCCGCCGTGGGCATGGCGGTTGCCGCCAAGCACTGGGGCGATACTTACCGCACGTACGCCCTGCTGGGTGATGGCGAGAGCGAGGAGGGCCAGGTCTGGGAGGCAGCCATGTTTGCCGGCAACCAGCAGCTCGATAACCTCTGCGTGATCGTCGACCACAACGGCCTGCAGATCGACGGCCCCGTCGAGGAGGTCAACGACCCCATGCCGCTCGCCGACAAGTTCCGCGCCTTTAAGTTCCACGTGGTGGAGCTTGCCGACGGCAACGATTTCGATCAGATCCGCGCCGCCTTTGCCGAGGCCCGCGCCACCAAGGGTCAGCCGACCGCCATCATCGCCGAGACCATGAAGGGCAAGGGCGTTTCCTTTATGGAGAACCAGGTTGGTTGGCACGGCAAGGCCCCCAACGATGAACAGTTTGAGCAGGCCATGGCAGAGCTCACGGCCGCCGGAGAGGAGCTCTAGGATGGCAGACGTCAAAAAAATCGCCACGCGCGTAAGCTACGGCGAGGCCCTCGTCGAGCTCGCCAACGAGCACGATGACTTTGTGGTCCTCGACGCCGACCTGGCCGCCGCCACGCAGACCGGCAAGTTCAAGGCCGCCTGCCCCGACCGCTTCTTCGACGTGGGTATCGCCGAGAGCAACCTGATGGGCGTCGCCGCCGGTATCGCGACCACCGGCCGCGTTGCCTTCGCGAGCACCTTTGCCATGTTCGCAGCCGGCCGCGCTTTTGAGCAGGTCCGTAACTCCATCGGCTACCCGCACCTCAACGTTAAGATTGGTGCCACGCACGCCGGTATCTCGGTGGGCGAGGATGGTGCCACGCACCAGTGCTGCGAGGATATCGCCCTCATGCGCGTCATCCCCGGCATGACTGTGATCGTTCCTGCCGACGACGTCGAGGCCCGCGCCGTGACGCGCGCCGCCTACGAGTGCGACGGTCCGGTGTACATGCGCTTCGCTCGTTTGGCCTCGCCGGTTATCAACGACCCCGAGACCTACAACTTCGAGTTGGGTAAGGGCATTGTCATGCGCGAGGGCGCCGACGTCACCATCATCGCCTGCGGCCTGATGGTCGGCGAGGCTCTCGAGGCCGCCGAGCAGCTCGCTGCCGAGGGCATCGACGCCGAGGTCATCAACATGCACACCATCAAGCCCATCGATGCCGACCTGATCGTCAAGAGCGCCACCAAGACCGGCCACGTCGTGACCGTCGAGGAGCATTCTGTAATCGGTGGCCTGGGCAGCGCCGTTGCCGACGTCCTGTGCGAGCAGTGCCCGACGCCCCTCAAGAAGATCGGCGTCAACGACACCTTTGGCGAGTCCGGCCCGGGTGCCGAGCTCTTGCACAAGTATGGCCTGGACGCCGCCAACATCGTGGCGACCACCAAGGAGTTCTTGGCATAAGGCAAGGCGGATCTCAAGGACTGCTTCGCCAGAACTATGGAAACCCGGCAGGGGCGCTCTCTTGGAGAGCGCCCCTGTTTCAGTTGCGGTGAAATAGGGACTGATTAGACCTTTTAACTGGTAAAACAGTCCCTATTTCACCGCAACTCATGAAGACGCCCCTCAAGCACGGTCCCATCAGGAAAAAGGGCATATATCGACAAAGCGCAATTCAGACCCTTCCAGCTTTGTATATGCAGCACCTCAAGATAAACGCGGCGACCCCTTAGTTATCGCAGGCCGGGCACAGGGTTACTCTCCAAATCTTTCCGCAGGACGGAGGAGCCCCCGCCGCGCGAAGCGCGCAGCGGGGGCTCCGACATGTCCGAGGACGATTTGGAGAGTAACCCTGTGTCCGGCCGACGGGATCCCTAACCACGCCATGCTTCTTATGTGCAGCAAAGCTAATGCTGCTAAAATACAAAGCGCTCATGTAGTTTAAACGCACGACGATAAGGAGCACCAGTGGGTAACCACTTCCGTACCTCCGGTGCGGGCGATGATGCCCCCAAGACGCAGGCAGGCGTCCAGGGCAGTCGTTTCGCCACTCCGGATTCAGAGGGCCAGCCTGTTGCTCAGGCCCCCGCTCAGCCGGCAGATCAGGCACAGCCGGCATCCGATCCCTTTGCCTACAATCCAACCAGCGATGTCGCGCTTTCCGGCACGGCGGGTTTTGAGCCCGTTCAGGCCGTGACCGCTCGCGTGGAGCAGCCTCAGGCTGGTGCCGCCACGCCGCAGCCTACCATGGCCGGCATTCCCGACCCCTTGGCCCCTGCGACGCCGGCTCCTCAGCCTGCGCAGTCCGGTCTCTTTGCCGCTATTCCCGACCCCACGCAGCCTGCTGCCCCGGTGGTCGAGAGCGATCAGGCAGCCGAGGTCGCAAGCCTCGATAACGCGCTCAACAACCCCGATTTTACGTCGGTGTTTGCGCCCATCGATCCGCAGGCCAGCCGCAAGAAGATGGCCAAGCAGGCCGGTGTCGAGCCCGTCATCCTTATGGAGCATGTCACCAAGATCTATCCGGCACAGCCCAACAAGCCTGCACTCGACGACATCAACATCGAGATCTATCCGGGCGAGTTCGTCTTCCTGGTCGGTCACTCCGGCTCGGGTAAGACCACGCTGCTGTCGACGCTCAACCGTGACGTCAAGCCGACGAGCGGTCGCATCCTGGTTGCCGGTCAGGACCTCATGAAGATCAAGAACCGCAAGGTTCCGTTCCTGCGCCGCCAGATTGGCGCCGTGTTCCAGGACTTTAAGCTTCTGCCGCAAAAGACCGCCTACGAAAACGTGGCGTTTGCCCTGCAGTGCATCGGCAAGCCCAAGGGCGTCATTCGCAGCCAGGTGCCCGAGGTGCTGCGTCTGGTCGGCCTGGCCGATCAGATGGACTCGCTGCCCGACCAGCTTTCCGGTGGCGAGCAGCAGCGCGTTGCCGTCGCCCGCGCTATGGTCAACCGTCCGCCGCTGCTGATCTGCGACGAGCCGACGGGCAACCTCGACCCGGCGATCTCGCTGGGCATCATGAAGCTGCTCGAGCGTATTAACCGCACTGGCACCACCGTGATCGTCGCCACGCACGACCGCGAGATGGTCGATAGCATGCACCGTCGCGTGATCGCCCTTGAGGGCGGCCACGTTATCCGCGACCAGGAGAGGGGAGGTTACGGCAACTATGGCACCAACTAACGTAGGCTACTCCTTCAAAGAGGCAATCAGCCACTTCTTCCGTAACTGGACTACCTCGCTCGGCGCCGTCATCACGATCTTCCTTTCGCTGTTTATCATCGGCCTGTTTATCATGGGCTCTGCGATGCTGAACTCCGTGATCGGCACCGTCGAGGATCAGGTTGTCATCAACGCGTTCATTAGTGATGACGCCGATCAGGCTGATGTTCAGGCTTTTGAGGCCGAGCTTAAGACGTGGAATAACGTCAAGTCCGTGACCTATAAGGACAAGGACGACGCGCTGGCCGAGTATACGAGCAAGATGTCGGGCAACGCCGACGCCACCATGAGCGCGCTCGATGGCCAGAACCCGCTGCCGGCTTCCTTCGCTATTGAGATGGACGATCCGTCCAAGGTCGAGAGCACGGCAGAGAAGCTCAAGAAGGATGCCGATTTCCAGAAGATCGCGGATGACGGCGACGTCAACGCGAGCGTGCTGTACGGCCAGGAGGAAGTGAGCCGCCTGTTCCAGGTGACCAACTACATCCGCATCGCCGCCGTGGTGCTCGTTGGCCTGCTGACTTTTATCGCGTTCATCTTTATCAACAACACGATTCGCCTGTCCATCACGGCGCGTCGTCGTGAGATTGCGATTATGCGTCTGGTCGGCGCCAGCAACGGCTTCATTCGTGGCCCGTTTATCACCGAGGGCGTGCTGCAGGCCATTTTGGGCTCGCTGCTTTCCATCGGCGTTCTGGAGCTGCTGCGCAATTTGATGATTCCGCGTCTGCAGGAGAGCATCGGCTGGATGTCGTTTGCCCTGCCGATGCAGTACTACCTGGTGACCTATGCTGCGCTGATTCTGGTCGGCGTGATTATCGGTCTCTTTGGTTCTGCCATCGCCATGCGCCGCTACCTGCGCGTGTAAGCATGCCTGGAATTCACCCCTTCCAACGGGTCGTCTCTTATGGGGCGGCCCGTTTTTTGATCCCTAGGGGACGGCAGGAAAGCGAATCATTTGGGTAGACTCTTTGGAGTTCGCAATCGATAGTTAGGAGGCGCCATGGGGCGCAATAACAAGCATAAGCGTGGAGCTCGCAATAAGCGCGGGCCGGTGCGCAGCGAACGCCGTCCGAGCCTGACCGGGCGCGTGCAGCTCCATGAGCATAGCGCCTACGTTGTAACCGAAAACGGCGACTACAAGGTCATGGGTCGCGGCAAGCGTGAGATCATAGACGGCGATACCGTTGCCGTGAGCATTAAGAACAGCCCGCACGGTGAGCGGCGCGCCGTGATCGAAGGCGTGGTTGAGCGCGCAGCCATAAGCGTGGTGGGTACGTACCAGACCGCCGGTCCGCTCGGTGTGATTGAGCCGCTCGATTCGCGCCTGAAGGCCGACTTCTTCATTCTGCCCGAGGATACCTCGGCGGATCGTCTGGGTGTCCACCCGGGTGATGCTGTTGTCGCGCGCATTTTGACCTACCCGACGCGCCTGGAATCGGGCACCGTGACGATCGAGCGCCGCGTTGGCGGAGATGATGCGCCCGATTTGGGCGTTCAATATGTGATGGCGCGCTACGGCTATACCGATAGCTATCCCGAGGCCGCGCTGGACGAGGCCGAGGGGCTTTCGCTCGATGTGTCCGCGGCGCTTAAGGACCCGCTCCGCCGCGATCTGCGCGACCGCTTTGTCATCACGATCGACCCGGTCGACGCGCGCGACTTTGACGATGCCATTTCGCTGGAGCGTACGCCCGAGGGTGGCTACAAGCTGGGTGTGCATATCGCCGACGTTTCACACTATGTGGCTTGGGACGGACATATCGATCTTGAGGCTCGCCATCGCACGACATCGGTGTATCTGGCCGATCGCGTGCTTCCCATGCTGCCCGAACGCCTGTCCAATGACCTGTGCTCGCTTCGCCCTGACGAGGACCGTCTTGCGTTTACCGTCGATATCGAGCTCGATGCGCAGGGTCGCGTGCGGCATTACGATCCGTACCCCAGCGTGATTCGCTCGCGTGCGCGTATGGACTATGACGGCGCCGAGGCGCTGCTGGTGCGTGCCGGCGCGGTTGAGTATTCGGTGCTGGAGGGTGCAGCCGAGGATGTTGCGGCTGCCGAGACCTCGCGCGAGGAAGCGCTTGAGCGCGGTCTTGCGTGCGAGAAGGCCGCCCGCGGCTACAACATTGACCTCGGCGATTTCCTTGTCGCCGCCAATGAACTCGCCGAACTTCGCCGTCGTATTCGTCGCGCCCGCGGCTCAGTCGATTTTGACACGGCCGAGATTCGCGCTCTATTGGATGAGGACGGAGTACCCGTGCAGATTGTGGCGCGTGAGCGTTCGTGTGCCACGTCGCTTATCGAGGAAGCCATGCTGCTCGCCAACGAGTGCGTTGCAGAGTGGCTGGCAGACCGTGATATCGAGGCCTGCTATCGCGTGCATGAAGATCCGAGCCCCGATAGCCTGCACGGTGCCGCCGTTGCGCTGGCGCAGCTAGGCATCATCGACGATCGCCGTGCTGCCGGTATTGCCCTGGGGAGCCCCGATGAGCTGCAGGCTGCAGTTGATGCTGCCGCCGGTACGGCCAACGCACCGCTCGTCAACACGCTGCTTCTGCGCAGCATGCAGCGCGCGCTGTACAAGCCGCGCAACGAGGGCCACTTTGCGCTCGCCGCGCCGTGCTACTGTCACTTTACGAGTCCCATCCGTCGCTACCCCGATCTGGTGGTGCACCGCGTGCTCAAACTGCAGTTGGCCTATGAGCAGCTCGGCGGCAAGGACGCCTTGGTCCGTACGCCGCGGCTGATCGGTAAGGGGCGCGAGTCGCTGCCGCGCATTCTGCCGCAGATCTGCCGCGCATGTAGCGATGCCGAGCGCGCGGCAGATGCCGCCAGCCATGCGACGCAAAAGATCAAGATTGCCCAGTACTATGAGGACCGTCTGGGTGAGCGCTATGCCGGAACCGTCTCGTGGGTTAGCAGCATGGGCCTCTTTGTGCGCTTGGACCTAACACAGGTCGAGGGCCTGGTTTCAATTAAGAGCCTGGGCAACGAGTGGTTCGAGTTCGACGAGGACGCGCTAACGCTCACAGGTGCCGACACGGGCACCCGTTACGAGCTGGGGCAGCGCGTGATTATCGAGGTCTCGCGCGTCAATACCACGCGTGGGCACTTGGACTTTAAGCTTATCCATTAGCTAAATCCCGACTCGTGGCGAGAGAGCGGAGGGCGGCCTTTCGGGACCGCCCTTCGCATTTGAATCGTGGCTACCTTGCCGTCTGCTCGGCCGTCCGCTTACCTGCTATTTGAGAGGTAAAACCTACCAAAATAAACCTGTCCCTTTTTGGCAGGTTTACAAGAAAGCGGGGATGAGATGGCGACGGTGTACGGTTATGCGCGGGTGAGTTCGCGCGATCAGAACCTTAATCGGCAGCTGGATGCGCTGGGCGCCTATGGCGTGGGCTCGGCGAATATTTATGCCGACCATGCGAGCGGCAAGGACTTCGATCGACCGCGTTATCGCGAGCTGCTGCACGTCCTGGGAGACGGGGACGTACTGGTGGTGCTTTCTATCGACCGACTTGGCCGTAATTACTCCGAGATTCTTGAGGAATGGCGACGCATTACCAAGGAGCTCGGGGTTGCCATTGTGGTGTTGGACATGCCATTGCTTGACACGCGCGCTAGGGCCAGCGGCGCGCCGGATGTGACCAACGTCCTGATTGCCGATATTGTGCTGCAACTGCTGAGCTACGTGGCGCAGGTAGAGCGCGAGAATATCCATCGGCGCCAAGCGGAGGGAATTGCAGCGGCGCGGGCGCGAGGGGTCCGTTTCGGTCGACCTCGCAAGCCGTGCCCTCCTCAGTTTGAGCTGGTGCGCGATAGCTATGAGGCGGGCGATATTACCCGCAGCCAGGCGGCAAAGTGCCTGGGCGTGTGCGTGGGGACGTTCGATCGCTGGATGCGCGAGGCGGGGTAGGGGTTTGCGTCGCTTTGTCGCTTCCTGTTGCGATTCAAATTTTGATACGGTGACGATGCCATTTGGGGCTACACTCGCTGATATTCAAAAAAGGAGGTTGGCCCTTGGCGCGCGTAAAACAAATAATCGGATGGACCGCGATCGTTCTGTTCGCTGCAACGCTGGCGGGCATCTGGGTGCTGACGGAGCAAAATGCGGTGGAGACGTCGTTGCTGAGCGAGTCCACCGCGCGTGTGGTGGAGGGCCAGGCTACGGGCGTTCAGGCTGTCGATGCCACGGGTGAAGCTCAGGCGGAGAACGGAATGACCGGGGGCACCGATTCGGCTGCCTCGAATGTCCGGTCTGGCCGACTTGCTTCCATTCGCATGTGGGTGGGCACGAACGTCCGTCGCGTTGCCCATACCGTAGAGTTTTTCTTCGTCGGATTGTTCGCCTCCGTGGTCGTGGTTTGCCTTTCCAGGCGTCCGTGGAGCGTATGCTCTCGTTGCGTGCCCGTATTGCTCTTTTGCGCCGCCTGCTCCGTTGGCGATCAGGTACATAAGATCTTTGTTCCCGGCAGGCATTTCGACGTTATCGATTTAGGATTCGATGCTGCGGGCTATGTCACCGCCATGCTGTTGGTATTGCTGGCAGCGGCGTTGGTGCGCCATGCGACTCGGCCGATCGGCGCCCATGCGAGGCGCTAGCCGGTAACAAACCCGTTTCTGATAATGCGACCTTGTTGAATTATTTTGTGTCGCGCGTATTTCCGAGCGGTCGGATTTGAGGGGCGAGCGGTAGAACGCTCGCCCTTTGTGCGCCACGATGCGGCACAATGTACCGCAAAAGCTGTTTGTATCCGGTACGAATCGTTCGTTGGTCTTTAATTCTTCTCAACGGAGGTGTTTGAGATGGCAAACGGATTGCTTTTGCGGCTTCGCGAGCGTGAGCTCAGCGCGTGCCCGGCGGAACGCAATGTCATCGCATATGTAAGCGCTCATCCGCACGAGGTGGTCGGGCTGTCCGTCCGCGGTCTTGCCGATGTCACGTTCTCCTCGCCCTCGAGCATTTTGCGCTTTTGCAAGCGTTTGGGTTTTGCGGGCTACAAGGAGTTCCAGCGCGAACTGATTGCCGAGCTGGCGCTCTTAGGTGACAAGAAAGACGTAGCCCTCGAGGACATCTCCATGGATGACAGCGTCGAACGTATCGTGGGGAAGGTGATGAAAAGCAACGTGCGCACGATCGAGGCGACGGCGCGAACGCTCGATTACACCGTCTTGGAGCGATGCGCGGCCCGTCTTAAGCGGGCACGCGCGGTCAATCTGTTCGGTATTGGTGCCTCTCGTTTGGTCGCGCACGACCTGGCGCAAAAGCTCATGCGTGTCGACAAAGAGTGCCATCTGTACGACGACTGGCATGATCAGCTCTTATGTGCCAAGAACATGCATGAGGGCGATATGGCAATCGCCTTTAGCTACTCGGGCTTGACGCAAGAGGTGCTGGACTGCACCGTCGAGGCTCAACGTCACAACTGTCCCGTTGTGGCCGTTACCAAAGTAGATGGATCATCCAAGCTTGCCACCATGGCCGATGCCGTGCTCGGCGTCGCTGCGAGTGAACCCTTGGTCCGCAGCGGTGCCATGGCTTCGCGTATGGCCCAGCTTATGGTTGTCGATGCCCTGTACGCTGCTTACGTTGCCAGCGACTACGAACGGGCGACGCATGTCATAAAGCAAAACTACATCGAGAAACAGGAAAGATGAGGTGAATGAAATGCTCGATTTAACAAAATTCACGACCGAACAGCGTAATCAAAGGTCAATGGACCTCGATACGATGACATCGCTGCAAATCGTCACGACGATGAACGATGAGGATCTCCGTGCCGTCCAGTCGGTCACGAAAGTGTTGCAACAGGTTGCCACGGCAATCGACTGGGCTGCCGAGGCGCTTGAGCGCGGCGGTCGCGTCTTTTACATGGGCGCGGGCACTAGTGGTCGTTTGGGCGTGCTTGACGCTTCGGAGTGCCCGCCTACGTTTGGCGTATCGCCCGATCTGGTCGTCGGGCTCATTGCTGGGGGCGAGACGGCGTTTATCAAGGCTGTCGAAGGTGCCGAAGACAGCGAGGAGCTTGGCGCGAGCGACCTGCGGGAGCGTGGACTCTCGGACAAGGATCTTGTCGTTGGCCTGGCGGCAAGCGGTCGTACTCCCTATGTGGTGGGCGGCCTTGTGTACGCCAAGGCAACTGGGTGCAAGACCATTGCAATTGCCTGTAACCAAGGGTCGAAGATCGGGGAGAGCGCAGATCTTGCCATTGAGCCCGTGCCCGGTCCCGAGGTGCTGACCGGCTCAACGAGACTCAAGGCGGGAACGGTTCAAAAGCTCATTCTCAACATGATTTCGACCGGTGCCATGGTCAAGATTGGCAAGGTGTACCAAAACCTGATGGTCGATGTGCAGCAGACGAACGAGAAGTTGGTGGTGCGCGGCCAGAACATCGTGATGGAAGCGACCGACTGCACGCGCGAGCGCGCTGTTCAGGCGCTTGCGGATGCCGGCGGCCACGTAAAAACCGCTATTGTCTCGGTGCTGTTGGACTGCGATGCCGAGCAGGCTGCGGTAGCTCTTGAACGGGCGCACGGCCATGTCCGTACTGCGGTGAGTGGCCATGAGAAGAGCAATGCCGACGCCCAATAGGTGCGCGGCGTGAGCTGATATGACATCCAGACGAGATACCCAATACAAGGAGGAGTTATGACGAACAAAGAGCTGGCCCAAAAGCTGCTGGACCTTTTGGGCGGTAAAGACAACGTGCTCGCAAACGCGGCGTGCATGACGCGCCTGCGCGTGACCGTCAAAGATACGGTCAACGTCGACACGGAGGGTATTAAGGCACTCGACGGCGTGATGGGCCTGGTCGAGGACGACACGATGCAGATCGTGCTGGGTCCGGGCAAGGTGAATAAGGTGCTCGAGGAGTTCTCCAAGCTCACCGGCCTTGCGAAAGGCGTTGCTGACGAGAGCGTGGTTGACGCTGCGGCCACAAACAAGGCCGCGCAGAAGGCCAAGTACGAGTCTAAGCCGGTTCAGGCCTTCCTCAAGAAGATTTCCAATGTCTTCGTCGCCCTGCTTCCCGGCATCATTGCGGCTGGCCTCATCAACGGTATCTGCAACGTCATTAACGTCTCGACGGCAGGCGCGCTTGCAGGCGAGTGGTGGTACCAGGGCATTCGTTCCATGGGCTGGGCCCTGTTTGCCTATCTGCCCATCTTGGTGGGCTATAACGCGGCACGTGAGTTTGGTGGCTCCGCTGCCCTGGGCGGCATCGCCGGCATGATGTGTATCGCCAACAGTGCCATGCCCCTGCTTGCGCCTGGCGCGGCTGATCCTGCCGCTGCCATTCTGCTGCCGCTCACCAGTGCGCAGTACAACCCTGCAGCGGGCGGCATGATCGCGGCTCTCATCGCTGGCGCATTTTTTGCCTGGATGGAGCGTCAGATTCGCAAGGTTATGCCCAACGCACTCGACACGTTCTTGTCCCCGCTGCTGGTGCTCATCATCGGCGCCTTTGCTCTGATGCTCGTCATCCAGCCGGTTGGCGCATGGCTGACGACTGCCATCTTTAGCGTTTTGACCTTTATCTTCGAGAAGCTGGGCGTCCTGGGCGGCTATATCCTGTCGGCAGGCTTCTTGCCGCTGGTGTCCGTCGGCCTGCATCAGGCGCTCACGCCGATCCACGCTATGCTCAACGATCCCGACGGCGCTACCAAGGGTATCAATTACCTGCTTCCCATCCTTATGATGGCTGGCGGCGGCCAGGTCGGTGCCGGTTTGGCGCTGTACTTTAAGACCAAGAACGCCAAGCTCAAGAAGTACGTCGCAGAGTCCATCCCCGTTGGAATCCTGGGTGTGGGCGAGCCTCTGATGTATGCTGTTACGCTGCCGCTCGTTCGTCCGTTTGTGACGGCCTGCCTGGGTGCCGGATTTGGCGGCGCGCTCGCGGCGCTGCTTCACATCGGCACGGTTTCTCAGGGCGTTTCCGGCCTGTTTGGCCTGCTGATCGTTGTTCCTGGCCAGCAGCTCGGCTACGTTGCCGCTATGCTGCTTGCCTATGCCGCCGGCTTTGTCCTGACGTGGTTCTTTGGCGTCGACGAGCAGAAGATCAACGAGTTCTTTGGCGAGTAGTTTGATATCGCGAGCCGTGTTGCTCGGGGCTCGCGGTGCGCGGCAGATTTCTTGATGCTATGGTTGTGCCGGCGGGGCTAACTGCTCCGCCGGCCTTTTTTAAAGGAGCGTTGAAGCGTGAAAACGGGTATTTCGATTTATCTTTCCAGCCCTCTGCAGGATATTGAGCGGACGATTGAGCGTGGTGCCGCGGCGGGTGCGCGCTATGCGTTCACCTCGCTGCATATTCCCGAGGATGGGGGAGCGGCGTATGCCGATAAGGTCCGTCATGTGCTGTCGCTGCTTTCCGCCCGCGGCATTGCGCTCATTGCCGATGTGGGGCCTCGCACGTGCGATTTGCTCGGGCTTGAGCGCATTGAGGACCTGCGCGATCTGGGGTTGGAATACCTTCGTTTGGACTATGGCTTTAGCGCCCAGCGGGTCGCGGAGCTGTCCGGTGTATTTCGCATTGTGGTCAATGCATCGACGGTGAGTTCTGATGAAATCGCATCGTGGCGTGAGGCCGGTGCCGATGTGACTCGTTTTGCCGCCTGCCACAATTTTTACCCCAAGCCTTATACCGGTTTAGCTCTGGAGGACATTGCTCGGGTGAATCTTCGTCTTGCGGCGCTTGGATTCGAAATCATGGCTTTTGTGCCGGGTGATGCTAACGTTCGCGGGCCGGTATTCGAGGGACTGCCGACGGTCGAGGCGCAGCGCGGTCGCGCGTCAAAGGTTGCTCTCAATATGCTTGAGCTTGCACATGGCGCCGATTGCGACATTGTGTTGGTCGGCGACCCCGATCTATCCGATGCGGGCTGGGCGCAGTTTGCTCAAGTTTCCGCCGGATACGTGGATTTGCAATGCGAGCTTGAGCCCGGTTATGCCTATGTGCGCGGGCAGATTCATCACGACCGGCCCGACTCGAGCGTCCTCATTTTTAGGTCTCAGGAGTCACGTACGAAGCTTAAGCCGGATTCCGTGCCGACGGATGTCGGAGCCGGCCTGCCGCGAAAGGCGGGGTCGATCGCTGTGAGCAATAGCGGATATGGGCGCTACGAAGGCGAACTTGAGATTGCGCGGGTCGATCTTCCCGGTGACGAGCGCATGAACGTTGCGGGCCATATCACGCCCGAGGCAATGGAGCTGCTGCCGTTCATTAAACGCGGATTCGGGGTACGGTTCGTTTAGCGTGTGACCCGTGGGCTACAATTGGCCCATCATACGAAGGCGCCTCGTGTGGCGTGTGCCTGCGTTGGCCGATCTATATTCGGAGGATTCCCATGACCGTACTGTTTGTTGAATATCCCAAGTGCTCGACCTGTAAGAAGGCCAAGGCATGGCTGGACGAACATGGGGTAGAGTATATCGATCGCGATATCGTTTTGGACAATCCCACGGCTGATGAGCTTGCGACCTGGATTGCTCGTTCGGGGCTGCCGGTGCGGCGCTTCTTTAATTCGTCGGGCATGAAATATCGAGAGCTGGGCCTGAAGGCGCGTCTGGATGCGGGCATGACGGATCGGGAGTGCTACGAGCTGCTGGCGACCGACGGCATGCTGGTCAAGCGTCCGCTGCTGGTGGGCGACGACTTTGCGATTCCCGGCTTTAGGGAATCGGCTTGGGCCGAGGCGTTGCTGTAGCGGCTGCGGAAAGTGCGTCCCGGAATTCGCTTCCAGAATGGGATGCACTTTCCCAAAGTGGCCGGTTGCGGAAAGCACGTCCCATTCTGAGCTTCGATTGCGGGACACGGTTTCCGGTTGAGGGCTCAACGGGAAAGTGGGGACCAGTTTGAGCTTGAAATCTGGGACGCACTTTCCGCCGGCGGGCCTGCCCCAGTCAGTCCGCCAGCTGTGCCCATTCGTGCGGATCGTAGACCTTTACGTGTTTGTTGGGCTTGCCGCTCCAGTACTCCTCGTCCATAAAGGGCAGATATGCCTGAACGCCGGGGCAGATAAAGGGAATCCGCTGCTGTTGCAGTCGCTCGCGCTGGCGCTGCTCCAGGTGCGCCTCGGATATGACGGTCGGCATGCCGGACAGCTCGACGAGGCTTGCCTGGATTCGCTTAAGGTCGGGGAGTCCCGCGTGCCATGACATCCGCATGATCAAAAAGGATGCACGGCGGTATTTTGCCTGCACCACAGTAATGGCGGGGCGCAGTGTGGGATGGATTTTGTCCCGTTCGGGCCAAAGGTCGGCAGTGATCTCGAGGCCCAGGGTCTCCCATAGGTAATCAAGCTCTTCGTCCATGGCGCCTCATATCTACGCGATCATTGATACTTCGATTGTGTTGCCTGGTGCTATCGTTTTCACGGTAGAATCTGCCAACGGTTGACGGCTACCGCTCGCGGCGTTTTGCCCTTCGCGTACAGCGGTTGGCTTCACAGGTCCTTCACGGGTTGGACTAAATTAGGCCAATTTGACTGAATTTCAAAAAAGTCAAAATTGGGGCTTGCGTCACGGCGAGACTTCCCGTATATTTCTTTTTTGCGCAAAGGCACAGCCGAGCGCAGCGATGCAGTCATTGGGATGTCGTCTAATGGCAGGACAGCGGATTCTGGTTCCGTCAATGGGGGTTCGACTCCCTCCATCCCAGCCATTGCATTTGCTACATATGGCCCGTTCGTCTAGCGGTTTAGGACGCCGCCCTCTCAAGGCGGAGATCACC
>CABVAC010000010.1 GCA_902496275.1 uncultured Collinsella sp.
GCAACACAAAAACGGGACGCCGCCAAACACAGGCGACGCCCCGCGACCTAGCTGACTCCATCATACCCACTTGGGCCAATCATTGTTCGAAAGTCAGAATGTTTATTGCGGATAACCCCAAAAGAGTATCGCGGCGGACGCAATTACCGGCAGGTTCCTATGCGGCCTGCTCTGCCGTCTGAGACATGCGGGACAGACGGACCAGCAGCACAAAGCCAACGACCAGCAGCACGCCGATAGACAGGACGCCCAGCGACGGGTTGCCGGTCAGCGAGGTAACGACCGACACCAGAAAGGTGCCCATAACGCTTGCGTAACGACCAAAGATGTCAAAGAAGCCATAGTACTCGTTGGACTTTTCCTTGGGGATAATGCGGCCAAAATAGCTACGGCTGAGCGCCTGCACGCCGCCCTGGAACAGGCCGACCAAAATAGCGAGCACCCAAAACTCAAGGGCGGTCTTTAAGAAAAACGCGGCAAAGAGCACGATGCCCATATAGGCGGCGACGGCCACCATGATCATATTGAGTGTGCCCACGCGGCCGGCGAGCTTACCGTAGATGATGGCGGACGGGAAGGCCACAAACTGCGTAACGAGCAGAGCCAGCACCAGTTGGGTCGAGTCGATGCCCAGAGCCGATCCGTAGCTGGTTGCCATGGAAATAACCGTGTGCACACCGTCGATGTAGAAGAAGAACGCGATCATGTAGACCAGTACGGTCTTGTTGTGGGCAATCTCGCGCATGGTGTGTCCGACCTCGGAGAACACACCGCCCACGATGTGGCCGATGGTGTCCTCGGGACCGCGCTCGCGACCGTACTTTTGCTTATAGGTGCGAATGAGCGGCAGGGTAAAGATGAGCCACCAGGCACCAGTGATGATAAACGACAGACGCGTTGCCAGCATGGTGGGGACGCCAAGAGCGGGGCCACCCATGATAAGCGCCAAGCAGATGATGAACGGCACGGTGGAACCGATGTAGCCCCAGGCATAACCCGAGCTGGACACGGCGTCCATGCGCTCGTCGGTGGTAATGTCAGGCAGCATAGCGTCGTAGAACGTCATAGAAGAGTTAAGGCCGATGGTGCACAGCACGTACACGGTCAAAAATGCCATGGCGGACATTGGGATAGCCTGCGCCAGGCAAAGAACCAGGCCCGTGAGGAAGAAGCCCAAGAAGAACTTAATCTTGTTGCCGGCGTAATCGGCAAGCGCGCCCAGAATGGGCATGAGCATGGCAATGACCAGCGAGGCAATCGTCTGAGCGTTGCCCCAAGCGACCACCAGGTCTGCCGAGGAAGCACCGGTATTGATGGCGTTAAAGTAGATGGGCACCACCGAGGTATTGAGCAGTACGAGGGCCGAGTTTCCCACATCGTACATGACCCAGTTACGCTCGAGCTTGGTGTATTTCATGGACAGGGACCCTTCGTATTCGCCCGATATGCAGTTAGTTCATCGTACCCCAATTGTCCAGAAGCGCCGGTAAGGATTCGGCAAAGGGGCACGCACGAGCCCTACTCCTCGCGGTCGAACTCCTCGTCGGCGCCGAGCACGCGACCGCTGTAATTGACATGGTTGGTCACGGCTTCCATATCGCCGGTCTCGATAAAGCGGGCAACCGTGCACTCGTAATCGAGCAGCGCGCGGTCAAAGACCTCGGGGAAGCTCTCGGTCGAGACTTCATCGGTAAAGGGGTTCTTCCATGCCAAGTGGCCCAGGTTGCCGGTGCGCTCGGGCAGCTCCGTCGTCACGCGATGGGCAAGGCCGTCGAGCAGCGAGTAGTCGTGCACCAAGCCCTCAACCAGCGAGATCGCGCGCGTCTTTACGGAGCCGGCCGGCTCAATCGCGCGGTAAAGTCGCTGCATATTGGCTACGGCAGCACCGTACTCCCCCACCGGGATATCGATGCCGTACACGCGTCCGGCAACATAGCTCATCAGCACACCGGCAACGCGATTGATGCGATCGGTGGTAACGATCTCGCCCGCCGGCGGATAATCCTCGACCGTTGCCCCATCGCGCTTGAGCTGCAGCATCAGTACATCCAGGTCGCTCTCGATCACGGCATGGACCTGACTGCTCGAATCCTCAAGCTCTGAATCGGACTCCACGATGCCAAACTGTTGCTCATAGACAAAGGGATGGGCGTTGCGGTCGAGCACGTAATGAGACAGCAGGCCCAGCGCAAACGCACGGCCCAGGTTGGCATCGCGCGGCAGCAGGTGCGACACGCCGTCGCGCAGACACGAGAACTGACGCGACATGCGCGACCGATGCATGACCTGCGCCAGCAGCGTGCAGTCGGAAACACGCGGTGTCAGAATGTGAAAGAAAAACGGGTCGGGGCCTTGGTTGCCCAAGATAAAGGCAATGCGCTCTTCATCGGACGTGATGACGCCCTGCGGAAGACGGTCGATGCTTTCCTCGCCAAACAGATGATGGGTGATAAGCGCGGGCATAATGATCCTTTCGATTTCATTCGATGCCACCCATTATGCCCACCGCGCGCCCATGCCAAACCTGCGATGATAAACGACAGCACGCAAGCCTCTTACGCAAGCCCCAGGTGCGACTTGACCTCGGCGGCACGACGACGGGACACCGGTACCGTCGAGTTCACGCGGTCGAACCTGAGCTCCATCAACCCCGTGGAGCCAATCTCAACATTGTGCACGTCTTCCAAATTGACCAGGTAACTGCGATGAACGCGAATAAAGCCCTCGGAGTCCAAGCGACGCTCGAGCGAAGAGATCGACTCATTGATCAGGTACGTTCCCTCGGCGCAGATGGCGTTGCAAAAATCGGCGCGCGCCTCAAAGTAGCAAACGTCTGCGGCGGGAATGAACACCTTTTTGCCCCCGCGGTCCACCGTCAGACGCAAAGGCTGGCGCGGAGCGTGGATAACACGACGGACGCCCAAGGCCGCCTCGATCTTGTCGAGTGCCTTTGACAGGCGTGCGTCCTCAACCGGCTTGACGACATAATCGACGGCATCAAGGTTATACGCATCGGCGGCAAACTCGGCAAACGCCGTCACAAACACAACCACCGGCGGCGTCTTTAGGTTCTGCAGCGTCTCGGCAAGCTCAATTCCCGAGCGGCCGGGCATCGTGATGTCCAAAAACAACACGTTGGGCTTGTTCGAGAGAATCGACTCCACGGCCTCGGTGACATCGCCCGCCTCGGCAATCTGACCCACACGCATATCCTTTTCCAACAGATAGCGTAGCTCAGCCCTAATTGGAGGCTCGTCATCAACCACCAAGATGTTCCAGCCTTCGGACATATGTGCTTCCCCTCTTTTTTCTCAATCCAACCGCGTGCTACACCGTCAACGGCGCCGGTTCATGCGGCTCGCCGTTCAATTCAACGATGACCTGTGTTCCCACGCCTTCCTGGGACTTCACGCGCATGCCGGAATCTTCTCCGTAAAAGAAATGGATGCGCTGAAGCACGTTGAAGAGCGCCAGGCCGCAACCTCGCTTGATGGATCCGTCGGCGGTAATGCTCTCGGGCTCCTCTCGGCGATGCTGCTCAAACAGATGCGCGCAGACTTCTTCGCTCATACCGATGCCGTCATCTTCGACGATGATCTCCAAGCCGTCATCGGTCTCAAAAGCCCTAACACGAATAGAAAGCGGCTCGGTCTCGCGCTGCGCGTGCTTGATGCAGTTTTCGAGCAACGGCTGCAAGATAAACGGCGGCACCATGCAATCGCGCACCTCAAAGTCGATATCGACCGAGACGCGCAGACGGCCGTCGCCATACCGGGCCTGCATAAGATTGATATAACGGGTGCCCTGTTCCACCTCGTGCTCGAGCGTGGTGAGCGTATCGGAGTCAGAAAGCGTCTGACGATAGTAATTGGAAAAATCGATGAGCAGCGATCGCGCCTTGTCGGGCTCGGTTCGAACGAGCGACACGATCGTGCTAATGGTGTTGAACAGAAAATGCGGGTCGACCTGCGACTGCAGGGCCCGAAGCTCCACGCGGGCTGTGAGCTCGTCCTGGCGCTCGAGCTCAAAGCTGGCGAGCTGCGTGGAGATGAGGTCGGCAAAACCCGAGGCCAACGCCGTCTGGCGCATATCGATGCTGCTCAGGCGGGGATAGTACAGCTCGAGCGTACCCACGCAATGCCCGCGCACGGTAAGCGGCGCGACAATGCCGGCGCGCAGGCGGGGAAAATAGCCGCCCGTCTCATTGGAGGCGTCGCGCGAAAATACACTCTGCTCGCCGGACTCGATCACGTTGAGCGTGGTCTTGAGCACAACCGGGGTGCCGGCAGGGCACTTTGCCGAGTCCTCGCCCCAGCTTGCCAACACCTGTTTGCCATCGGTAAAGCAGATGGCAGAGGCGATGGTCTCGGACAGGATAATTTTAGAGGCGCCCAGGGCCGCTTCGGGCGTAAGGCCTCGCGACGTATAGGCGAATATTTTCGATGCGATGGCGAGTGTGCGGTCGGTAGCGCTCGATGTGAGGTCGTCGGGGACCACAAAGACATACGAGAAAAAGAAGCACAGCATGACCAGGCCGGCAATAACGACAACGCCCGGAACGGGATTGGGATTATCGGTTAAATCCCAGATAAGCAGCAGGATAAGCGCCGGAACGACAATACCGAGCAGGATGGCCTGAACCACATGCTGGGCCGTACGAAAGACCTTGGTAGAGTTGTAGCTCTTGCCCAGAATCAGCCTGTTTAAATCCACCGTCATCCCCTCTTGTCCTTAGCACCCATAGCAATAAAGAGGGCCGCAAGCGACCCTCTCCATTGCATTATGCAATCAAAAACTGTGTTTTACATCAAGCCATCGACAAACGGTATCTTAGGCGCTGTATTTGTTAGCCTCACCAAAAGTGCCAGCCTCGACGATCCAGCCATCCTTCATGATGACGTCCATGTTGTCGGTGTTGAGCACGTGGATGTCGGCGGCAACGTCACCGTTGACAACCAGCAGGTCGGCGCACTTGCCGGCCTCGATGGAACCGGTCTCGTCCTCGATGTGGCACATCTTGGCACCGTTGAGGGTGGCGCAGGTGATGGTCTCGACCGGAGTGAAGCCGATCTTGTCGACGAACTCGTACATCTCCTCGATGGAGCAGGTGCCGTACGGGGTGACGAAGGAGAAGGAGTCGGAGCCGATCGTCATGACGACGCCGCGCTTCTTGGCCTCGCGCAGGCAGTCGTAGTTGCGCTGCAGCTCCTTCTCGACCAGGGTGCCCTCGTACTTGTCGTGCAGCTCGGGGACGTAGACGGGCGGATAGGTGGCGTACCAGGTGGGCAGGAAGGCGATCGTCGGGGTGAAGAAGGTGCCCTGCTCGGCCATGAGGTCCATGGTTCGCTCATCGATATCGAAGCCGTGAATCAGCTGCTCGCAGCCAAAGCGAACGGAATCGTAGGCAGCGGCGTGGTTGTTGTAGCAGTGGCTCCACACGGGGATGCCGACCATCTTGGCCTCTTCGACCACAGCCTGGATCTCCTCGGAGCAATAGTGCTGGTCGCGACCGGAATCCCAACGCCAGATGCCGCCACCGGTAGCCCAGATCTTGATGGCATCGGGGTTCTCGCGCAGGCGACGACGGACGGCCTTGCGCAGATCCCAAGGACCGTCGACCTGATCGCCCCAGGGGTGCGATTCCTTGTTGAGCTCCTGGCTGCAGTGGTGGGAGTCGCCGTGGCCGGCAACGCGGCAGAAGCCAAGGCCGGTGGCCAGAACGCGCGGGCCCTTGAAGACGCCCTTGTCGATGCAGTCACGGATCTGGATACCAAAGCGGCCGATCTCGCAGACGGTGGTGAGGCCGTGGGTGAGGCAGTCGTAGGCCTGCTTGACGGCGACGGCCTGCTTCTCGAGAAGCGGCTGCATGACCCAATCGGTGTCATCGTCGGTCAGGTTGCCCGAGAAGTGCAGGTGGGTGTCGATCAGGCCGGGAAGGACGGTCTTGCCGGCGGCGTCGATGACCTCAACGCCCTCGGGAAGGTCCTGCATGGCGCCGGCGTACTCGATCTTGCCGTTGTCGTCGACGAGAACGAGGGAGTTCTCGACCGGCTCGGCACCGGTACCGTCGATGAGCTTGCCGCCAACGATTGCATACTTAGTGGACATGGTTCCTCCTTATGGATCCATATAGTGGGCGAGGCCATGTTGGGTTATGGCCTCACAAAGCTACCCAAGTGGTGCCGGGTTCGGTGCGCGGAAGAGAGGGGTCCGCGCACCCGATCCGCCCCGGCTGGGCGTTATTTTTTGCGGGAATTGGTGAAGGCCATGAGGGCCAGGCCAACGGCCAGCCAGCCGATCACGATGCTCCACTCCACCATGTTGAGGGAGGCGGGAGAGAACGGAACCACGAGCAGGCCGATGATGACGGCGCAGGCAGCGACAGCGAGGCTGATGCCAAACTTGCCGCCGGGCACCTCGTAGGGACGAGGCAGGTCGGGCTCGGTGAAGCGCATGCGCAGGCAAGCGAGGGCGACCATGCCGCAGGAGAAGATGAAGGCGAGGGCCGACACGTTGGTCAGAGGAATGAGCATGTTCTTGCCCAGGAACGGACCGATGACGGTGATGACGCCCAGGACGACGCAGGCGAGCTTGGGAGCGCCGGACTTGGGATCGACCTCGGCGAATTTCTCGGGCAGCTGGCCCTTGCGGCCCATGGCGAGCATGATGCGGCTCGTGGCGCCGTAGAAGGAGTTCATCGGGCCCATGGGTCCAAGCGTGGCGATGACGAGCATGGCCAGGTACAGGAGCATGTTGATGCCCTTGAGGCAGGCAAGCGCGGGAACCGGGCTCTTAACGAACTCATGCCAGTCGAGGATGGTGCCGAACGAGTAGATGCAGACCATGTAGAAGCCGCCTGCGGCCAGCAGGGCCAGGGAGATGATCTTGCCGAACTTGTTCCAGTTGAGGCCCTCGGCTGCTTCCTCAGCCTGCTGAGGAATGGTGTCGAAACCGGCGTAGAAGAACGGGGTCAGAACCAGGACCGAAACGATGCCTGCGAACAGGCTGGTGCCCTCGGTAGCAGGCTTGCCGCCGCCAGCACCGGTGACCTGGGAGAACACGGGCATGGCGTTGTCCGGCGAGCCGGTGAACAGCGAGACGCCCATGGCGAGCAGCATGCCGCAGAGCAGGGCCTTGGTCAGGAAGGCCTGCAGCTTGGCGGCCGAGCTGGCACCGCGGAAGTTGAGGAAGATGACGTAGACTGCAAAGCCGAGCGCGATCAGCGTCGGGAACAGGTAAACGTCGGCGCCCAGGATGGTATAGAGCTTGACGGCGCGCAGCCACTCAAGACCGGGCAGGCTGCCGAACATCTCGGACACGAGAGTCGAGATGGCGATGGCCTCCCACGGGCACAGGATGCCGTTGCCCAGGGCCAGGAGCCAGCCGGTGATGTAGCTCAGCGTACGGCCAAAGCTACGATCGACATACTCGACGATGCCGCCCGAGATGGGGATAGCAGCCGTGAGCTCACCGAAAACAGCTCCGACGGGCACGAGAAAGATTGCACCCAAGAGGAATGCGATCATAGCGGGAACGGGACCGCCGCCCACGACCATCCAGTCGCCGACCTGCAGAACCCAGCCAGTTCCGATGATGGCACCGAAACCGATGGTGAAGAAGTTCCAGAGCGAAAGCGTTTTCTTCATGCCGCCGTTACCTTCGACTGCAACTTCTGCGTTCTTGTCCGCCATTGTTCCCCTCCTTTCCTTATTGACGCCTCTTTGGCGTCACCCCTTGCGCGGTCTGTTTTGCCGCGCGCTTTTATTTCGTGGCTTTACAATACGGCCTTGGCACAGCAGCGCCGCTTGTGGCTCGACCGAAGGCAGAACTGCAAAACGAGCGGCGCCGTTTTTGGGACGAACGGCGGAAGACGTCATTCGTCTTGGACGCTTTCATCTTGTCTGCTTTTGAATACCTGTTGCCGTGACGCTTGGCGCGCGGCGCGGCAACGTTCATACCATTTGTCAGGCTTTTGGCGCACATACCCATGTGTCGCGCCTCTTTTTATGTAGGATAGACAAGTTACACATGAGGCAAGGTGATTCGAATGGCATATGGATACAATGACGGCGACCAACGGCCACAAAGCGTGCGCCTTGCTGGCCGCACCACGCCAACGCCCAGAAGCACCTCCGACAACGACAACCCGCAGCGCCCCCAAGAGCAGCCCGGGGCTTCTTCTCGGCAACAAAGCCGTACCGTGCAACAGTCAGACCGCGTGAGTACGAGCACACGCCAACGTCAGACCGACACATCGCAGCCACGCCGCTACGATCGCCGTAAGACCGACTACTACGTTAAGCGCTCCTTTTCGCGACCTCAACGCGATCGCGGCAATTCCGCCCCTCGCCCCGCGTCGCACACCACAAGTCACGCGCTTCCGGCCCGCCGCCTACGCCTTGCGTTTTGCTCCATCGCCGCCTGCCTCGTCTTTGTGTTTTTGGGATCCTGTATCTCTCACGGATCAGCCGGTCTCGAGCCCACTGCCGAGGACAAGCTGCTTAAAGCTCCCGTCGCACCCGGTTACTCCTTTGCGTTCTCGACCCCACGCTCGCAGTGGCAGGCCGGCACCATGCCCCACATCTACCAAATTGACCCCGCATGGTCGGAGCTGCCCTATGCCGGTGGCACTATTCGCGAAAACGCTTGCGGTCCCACTTGCCTCACCATGGTCTATATCTTTAAGACCGGCCATACCGATAAGACGCCGGTCGATATATGCGCACTGGCCGAAGCCGGCAACTACGCCCCCACTGGTGCCACCGAGTGGTCGTTTATGACAGGCGGTGCGTGGCAGCTGGGGCTCAACGGAACACAGCTCTATAACAATCGCGAATCGATTACCCAAGCACTTCGCTCGGGTGCGCCCGTCATCGCCGCAGTGCGCCCCGGCACGTTTACCAACGTAGGCCACTATATCGTGCTCTACGGCATCGACGATGCCAACCAGATTGGCGTCTACGACCCCAACTCGGCCAGCCGCAGCGCCCGCCGCTGGGGCGTGGTGGAGGTCCTCAACGAAATCGAAGCCATGTGGGCCTACTACTAGTCATTGGGGACACTCATTGGGGACACTCATTGGGGACAGACTTAAATGAGTAGTCCCACTCATTGGGGACAGACTTAAATGAGTAGTCCCAGATTGCCAGGAACCGCCGGTACGGAAAGCGCATCCCACTTTGGAACTCAATGGTGAGATGCGCTTTCCGCTAGCGGTCCGTTTGGGAAACAACATCCCGCTTTTCGGCCAAATTCCGGGATGCATTTTCCCGTTGAGGACCTCAAGGGAAACTAGATCCCGTTTTGGACGTTCATTCTGGGATGCACTTTCCGCAGTTGATCGACAGTGGCCTTTAAGGACTGTCCCAAGCTGCCGGCAGGAAAGGAACGTCCCCAAGTGCCGGGTTTCCACAGTCATTGGGGACAGACTTAAATGAGTGGTCATTGGGGACGCTCTTGTTTGACTAGTCGTTTAAGAACGGCCCCAACGACTAGGTGAATAGCAAAAGCCCCGCAGTCGGAGCGGACTGCGGGGCTCGTGAAGAGAGGCTAGTCTGTGGGCGCTTTGCCTGGCGCCCACGGGAGAGGCAACGGAGTAGGGACTACTCGTGGATGCGGGTGCCGGAGAGGCCGGCCATGGTCTCGGCGGCCTTGTCCAGGGCGCCGATGATGCAGGTGCGGCCCTTGCGGGAGCGGGCGAACTTGATGGCGGCGCGGACCTTGGGCTCCATGGAACCCTTGCCGAACTGGCCCTCGTCGGCCAGGCGCTCGGCCTCGTCGGCGGTGAGGTCCTCGAGCTCCTCCTGGTTGGGCTTGCCAAAGTTGATGGCGACATGCTCAACGGCGGTCAGCAGGAACAGGACGTCGGCGTCGCAGTCCTCGGCCAGCAGCTCGCCGCCCAGGTCCTTGTCGATGACGGCGGGAACGCCCTTGTAGCAGCCCTTGTTCTCGTAGTCGCGGACGACGGGGATGCCGCCGCCACCGCAGGCGATGACGATGAACTCGTTGTCGAGCAGGTTGAGGATGGAGTCAGCCTCGACGATCTTCTTGGGATCGGGGGAGGCGACGACGCGACGCCAGCCGCGGCCGGAATCCTCGACGAAGACCTTGGAGGGGTCCTCGGCCATGAACTCCTTGGCCTGCTCCTCGGTGTAGAAGGGGCCGATCGGCTTGGTCGGGTTCTTGAACGCGGGATCGTCCGGGTCGCACTCGATCTGGGTGACGACGGTGGCGGCGTGCCAACGCTTATAGCGCTTGTGCATCTCGCGGCCGATGCCCTGCTGCAGGTGGTAGCCGATGTAGCCCTGGGACATGGCGCCGCACTCGGGCAGCGGCATCTCGGGGGTGCCGATGGCGTCGTGGGCAGCGGCGAAGGCGTTCTGGATCATGCCGACCTGCGGGCCGTTGCCGTGGGTGATGATGATCTCGTTGCCCTGCTCGATGAGGCCGAGGAGCGCGTGGGCGGTGTTGCTCACGGCCTCGATCTGCTCGACGGGGTTGTTGCCGAGGGCGTTGCCGCCGAGGGCGACGACGATGCGGTCGGGCTTACCGTACGGTTTACTCATAGTGTTCGTTCACTTCCCAGCTACTAGCGAAGCGTCGCGTACATCATGGCCTTAATGGTATGCATGCGGTTCTCGGCCTCCTGGAACACGCGAGACTGCGCGCTCTCAAAGACCTCGTCGGAAACCTCCATCTCGGTCACGCCGAACTTCTCGGCAATCTCGGCGCCGATGGTGGTCTGCGTATCGTGGAAGCTCGGCAGGCAGTGCATAAAGATGGCGCCGGGGTTTGCCTTGGCCATGACCTCGGGCGTTACTCGATAGGGAGAGAGAAGATCGATTCGGCTCTTCCACAGCTCCTCAGCCTGGCCCATACCGACCCAAACGTCCGTATAGATCACGTCTGCATCCTTGACGCCCTCGTCGATATCCTCAGTGAGCTGGATCGTGCAGCCATTCTGAGCGGCGATCTCCTGGCAGCGCTCAAGAAGCTCGGGATCGAAGTGCGTGGCGCCCTCGACATCGCCCTTGGGTCCGCAGGAGCAGAAGTTAATGCCGAGCTTGGCGCAGATAACCATCAGGGAGTCGCTGACGTTGCCCTGCTCCTTGCCCATATAGGTGAGCTTCATGCCGCGCGTGTCGCCAAACTCCTCACGCATGGTAAGAATGTCGGCAAGGGCCTGGGTGGGATGGTACTCGTTGGTCAGACCGTTCCAGACGGGAACGCCAGCCTTGGCGGCAAGCTCCTCGACGATCGACTGGTCGGAGCCGCGATACTCAATACCGTCATACATGCGACCGAGCACGCGGGCGGTATCCTCGATGGACTCTTTCTTGCCCATCTGCGACGAGCCGGGGTCGAGGTAGGTCACACCCATACCCAGGTCCATACCGCCGACCTCGAAGGCACAGCGCGTGCGCGTTGAGGTCTTCTCAAACAGCAGGACAATGTTCTTGCCCTCGAGAAAGCGGTGCGGATAACCGGCGCGCTTCATATCCTTGAAGTTCTTTGAGAGGTCGAGCATGTACTCGATTTCCTCGGACGTAAAGTCAAGCAGGGTAAGAACGCTTCGACCAGAAAGATTAAGAGCCATGATTTGAATCCTTTCGATTGTTGGAACACACAAGGAGGGATGGGCGGCGCAGACGCACACGCGCCGCCCAGATACGCTAACGCTGACTAGATTTCCTCACGCCAGAACGGCATGGTCATGCAGCGCGGGCCGCCGCGACCGCGAGAAAGCTCCTCGGAGGGGGCGACGAGCAGCTCGACGCCGGCCTTGTAAAGAGCATCGTTGGTGACAACGTTGCGCTCATACACGCAGACCTTGCCCGGTGCGACCGCAAGAGTGTTGGAACCATCGTTCCACTGCTCACGGGAAGCCTCGATCGGATCGCCACCACCGCACTCAATCATGGTGATGTGGTCCATACCCGTCGCAAGCTCGAGAATATGCTGCAGGGTGCCCTCGAGCTCCTCGATATGCACCTCCCCCTCCGAATCGCCCTTGGTCAGGCGGTAGGCACGAAGCGTCTGGTAGATGCCGGGATAGACCGTGAACTTATCGCGATCGACCTGCGTGCAGACGGTGTCGAGGTGCATGTAGGCGTAGCCGTGCGGGATCTTGATGGCATAGATGTTCTCGATCTCGGCCTCATCGGAACCCCAGAACATATTCTTGGCGAGCTCATCGATGGCCGCAGTCTGGGTGCGCTCGGAAATACCGATGGCGAGCGTCTTGGCGTTGATGTTGAGGATATCGCCGCCCTCGATATGCCACTCGCTATTGTGGTCGTACCAGATGGGGCTACCGGCGTAATCGGGATGGTTGCGGAGCACCGTTTCGTAGAAGATTACCTCGCGATTGCGCTGATTCCAGTACATGCGGTTCATGGTAGCGCCCTTGCCCACGACAGCCAGGGGATCACGGGAGAAATACGAGGCGGGCATGGGGAAGAGGACCATGTCGTCGCCCTTCAGCTCATCGCCGTCCAAGCTGGCAAGAGAGCCGCCGACATGCGGGATCTCGAGGTCGCGCACATACAGTCCGCCCATAGCCGTGAGGACAAATTCCTTGTTGTCCTTGATGGAATCGAGCTTCTCGACAACGGCCTGGCGAAGGGCCGCGTTGGAGATGCCGGACTCACCCATGAACTTCGTCATGAACTCTGCGCGAGTGCCCTCGACTTTGTCAAACGTCTCAGCGAGCAGCTCTTCCATATAGACGACCTCGGCGCCAGCGCCGCGAAGAAGGTCGGTAAACTGATCGTGCTCTTTCTGGGCATAGTCCAGATAGAACGCGTCGTGAATCCAAACGCGGTCGAAATCCTCCGCCTTCATGTTTACAAGATCCATACCGGGGCGATGGACGCACACCTTCTTGAGGGCGCCAATCTCGCTATGAACGTTCAGTCCTTTGTTCATCTCTATCCTTCTTTCTCACAACTTGTATGTGGGGTTTTGCATTTACGGCAGGGGGATAAGACCCGAAACCGCAGTGAATGCCATGCAGATAACGCTTACGACCAGGAAGAATTTCCAAGCGACCTTCCACCACTGGCCAAGCGGAATCTTACAGACGCCAAGACCGGCAACGAGCATCGCGCTTGTCGGCGAAATGAGAGACATGGCAGCACTGCCCATGGAAAGGCCGGTAACTGCAGCCTCGGGGTTTAAGCCCGTCAGCTCAACAAGCGGGCCAAAAATTGGAATCGTAAGAGCAGCGATACCCGAAGAGCTCGGAACGAGGATCGACAGAAGGTTATCCACGACATAGAGGATGCTCGTAAAGATAACGGCTGGAACTCCAGTGAGAGCCGTGGCGAGCGTATTGAGAATCGTATCGATGATGAGGCCGTCATTGGCGATTACGAGGATTCCGCGGGCAAGTCCAACAACGATGGCAGAGAACGCGAAATCTGCAATTCCCTTAACGAACTCGCCAGCGATCTCCTTCTCATTCATCCCGGAAACAACACCCGAAAGAAGGGCCATGGCCAAGAAAATCGCAGAGATTTCGTTCATGTACCAGCCCTGGGCCACCAGACCCCAAATGATGGCGGCAAGTCCAAGCACGAAAATAACCATGACGGCTTTCTGCCTACCGGTGAACTCGCTATCGAGGAGGTTCTCGTCCGCACCAAACTCTTTGCGCTTCTCGATATCATCGTGGAAAGCTGGGGATGCCTCGGGATTCTTCTTAACCTTGAGGGCATACATCACAACCCATGCGATGGCAACTGCCGTGAGCACGACAAGGGCGATAGTACGCAACCAAAGCTGGGGGTTGCCCTGGATACCGAGGATGCCCTGGGAAATCAGGACGTTGAACGGGTTTACGGTAGATGCGATGTATCCGATACGGGCACCCACAAACACCGTCATGAACGCTGTAATTGAGTCGAAGCCCATGGCCATCATGATCGGCATAAGAATCGCAAAGAACGGAAGCGTCTCCTCTGCCATACCAAAGGTGCTGCCGCCCAAGGCAAAAAGCACCATTAGGATCGGAATGATGAGGACGTCCTTGCTCTTGAACTTCTTCACCACTCGGGCGACGCCGCTCGTGATGGCTCCGGTCGCCGTGATGACCTGGAAGGAACCTCCCACGATCATAATGAATGCAACGACCTCGACCGCTTGCTGGATGCCGATCGCAGGGGCCTCAAGTACTTCGAAGATGCCTTGGCGAAGATCGACCTCGTTGCCGTCCTCGTCCGTATAGACCTTATCGACAGGCTCATAGGTGCCCGAGACCGTTACCTCGCGACCGTTAACCTCCTGGCGCTCAAACGAACCCGAAGGCACGACCCAGGTCAGAACGGCAAATACGGCCATCAAGACGAGAATGATGGTGTACACGTGCGGGACTCGAAGAGTGCGCTTCTTTTCTGTCTCTGCCATCTCTCCTCCTTAATTCAGGGGTTTTTCGTTGCCGGCAAAGCCATTGTGTCATCGCGCAAAACACCCTTCCGTCTCTTCGCCCGCCAACGAAGCGCATCGACCCGTAAACGGATTTCAGATTGATGTAATTTGTCAATTTGCTTTCTAAATTGAAGTTTAACATCAATTACTAAGCCGGTTCGTGCCATTCACCTGTGACAGATATGATGTAAATTGAATCAAGCTCGTAATGTGCCACTATGGAAGCAATAAATACTCACCGCCAAAGCGAGGTCACATGTCCGCATTGCATGTTCAAAATGAAATAGGAAAGCTAAAAAAGGTGCTTCTGCACTGTCCCGGCCCCGAAACGCGCAACTACCCCGACGGCCAGTTCAATCAAGTCTTTACGCTACGCCCTTCTAGCAATTCATTTGATCTTGAAAAGGCTCTTGGGGAGCATCATGCTTACTCGGCGATGCTCGAGCACGAAGGGGTAGAGATTCTCTATCTTGAAAACCTTCTTACCGAAGCCCTTGATGCGACAGAGCAAGCGCGTCGCTCTTTTATCGATAGCTACATTTCAGAATGCGGCGCGCGGGGCATTGAGCTCGAGTCTGCCATTCGCGAGTATCTTGAGCATATCGAAGGTTCCCGCGACCTGGTCCAGGCAGCCGTCAACGGCGTTCGCTACTCCCAGGTCTTCGACACGAACAAGGAGGTGTTCAGCCTCTCAAAGCTGACGGGAGACGCATACTCACCCGACGACCTTCTCATAGCCCCCCTTAACACCATGTGGTTCACGCGCGATCCAGCAAGCGTCATCGGCGAAGGTGTCACGCTCAACCATATGTACTGGCCAGAGCGCAACCGTGAGGTTATCGCCTATAAAACGATTTTTAACTATCATCCGGATTTCCGCGAGACTCCTCAGTTCTTCAAGCATGAATCGACTTACCACATTGAAGGCGGCGACCTTCACAACCTCAACAGCGAAAATGTAGCCGTTGGCATCTCTCAACGAACCGAGCCAGCAGCTATAGACACCCTAACGAATAACTTGCTCTGGGACGAGAACTCGACTATTGAGTCCGTATGGGCCATTGAGGTTCCCTACGATGATCTCTGCATTCATCTCGACACATACTTTGCTCGTGTTAACTATGAGACATTCCTCATTGACCGGGAGCTCCTGGACCAAGCGCGAGTCTACTGCATTACACGAGGCAGATCGGAAAGGACAACCCGGGCGCGTCATGTCGAAGGCGGACTAAAAGAAGCGCTGGGATTAGCCCTGGGTTTAAGTTCACCGCAATTTATCCCTTGCGGCGGCTCAAATCCCGGAGCGGCAGAGGTCGAAAGAACCAACAATGCCATAAGCACCCTTTGCCTGGAGCCCGGCAAGGTCTGCGTATACGAAGAGAACACCGAGACTAACAAGGCACTGGAGCAGGCCGGTATTGAACTTGTTCCCATCTCTATCTTTGAGCTGACAAACGGCTTTGGCGGCCCCAACTGCCTCTGCCTTCCCCTCGTCCGCGCTTCATAACATGGGAACGGGTCAAAACATAAAGGCGCTTCGCAAGCGCGACCAGCTCACGCAGGAGGAGTTCGCGGCACTTGTCGGCGTCTCCAAAGAAACGGTATGCCGTTGGGAAAAGGACCGCTATGCCATCCGCCGGTCGACACTGCTCAAGATCGTTTCGAAATTCAATCTGCAGTTTGACGACCTCGCATCGGAAACCGCAGGGCTTGCCGCAAAGCTCGACCACGAGGGGCGGAAGGGGGAATCCAAGGAAACTACTACTGACTCCCTTTGTGATGTATTTAAAATTCAGATGAATGGAGGCAGAACGGGACTCAAGCAGACCGGAACAACGGCGCTCCCCTCATCCGTATTCAAAAACCATCGCGGGTGCTTCTTTGTTCAAATGGACACATCTGCCATGTCCAAATGCTATCCGATAGGATCCCTTCTCCTCGTGGATCCAAACCTGAAACCCTGGAACGGATGCTCCGTCCTCGCCTTGGCCGATAATTCCAGAATGGTCATACGGCGATATAGCACCGGCACGAACACCGTGATGCTGTCATCCTACTCATATCGCACGTCGGAACCGGATATTGTGCTGGACAAACGCCGAATCAGGATTCTCGGAGTCATCGTCTGGTTTCAGGCATCCCATGACCTGAGCATCTAACCAAATTTGCTCTTGTTTACCCCCTGCACACATCTCAAACAGCAAAAGCCCCGCAGCCGGAGCGGACTGCGGGGCTCGTGAAGAGAGGCTAGTCTGTGGGCGTCTTGCCTGGCGCCCACGGGAGAGGCAACGGAGTAGGGGCTACTCGTGGATGCGGGTGCCGGAGAGGCCGGCCATGGTCTCGGCGGCCTTGTCCAGGGCGCCGATGATGCAGGTGCGGCCCTTGCGGGAGCGGGCGAACTTGATGGCGGCGCGGACCTTGGGCTCCATGGAACCCTTGCCGAACTGGCCCTCGTCGGCCAGGCGCTCGGCCTCGTCGGCGGTGAGGTCCTCGAGCTCCTCCTGGTTGGGCTTGCCAAAGTTGATGGCGACATGCTCAACGGCGGTCAGCAGGAACAGGACGTCGGCGTCGCAGTCCTCGGCCAGCAGCTCGCCGCCCAGGTCCTTGTCGATGACGGCGGGAACGCCCTTGTAGCAGCCCTTGTTCTCGTAGTCGCGGACGACGGGGATGCCGCCGCCACCGCAGGCGATGACGATGAACTCGTTGTCGAGCAGGTTGAGGATGGAGTCAGCCTCGACGATCTTCTTGGGATCGGGGGAGGCGACGACGCGACGCCAGCCGCGGCCGGAATCCTCGACGAAGACCTTGGAGGGGTCCTCGGCCATGAACTCCTTGGCCTGCTCCTCGGTGTAGAAGGGGCCGATCGGCTTGGTCGGGTTCTTGAACGCGGGATCGTCCGGGTCGCACTCGATCTGGGTGACGACGGTGGCGGCGTGCCAACGCTTATAGCGCTTGTGCATCTCGCGGCCGATGCCCTGCTGCAGGTGGTAGCCGATGTAGCCCTGGGACATGGCGCCGCACTCGGGCAGCGGCATCTCGGGGGTGCCGATGGCGTCGTGGGCAGCGGCGAAGGCGTTCTGGATCATGCCGACCTGCGGGCCGTTGCCGTGGGTGATGATGATCTCGTTGCCCTGCTCGATGAGGCCGAGGAGCGCGTGGGCGGTGTTGCTCACGGCCTCGATCTGCTCGACGGGGTTGTTGCCGAGGGCGTTGCCGCCGAGGGCGACGACAATACGATCGGGCTTGCCAAGAGGCTTAGACATTGCTGGAATCCTTTCTGTAAAAGGCCTACAACCCATTAATAACCCGCGTCCGTGCGATACGCGAGTTTATTAAGGTTTATATTCTCTTTATCGCTCATTTTATTCATTTTGAAAACAGTTGAACGGTGAACGGTCGTTTTTACCCGCTCAGCGTAAGGAATCCCAGCTCACGCATGTTTACGTCATCTACGTGCGACTTTATTTAATTAGAGCAGAGATTAGGCTGGATTATGCAAACTATATCTTTGCTAAACACATAACGGACACTGCAATTATTTACTCGCACTATACGAGATTCTATGCACTTGCAAGACAAGTATGCACCCCTGCAATAACACGGGGCTTTTCATCCAACAAAAGGGATAGCCAATCGCGCTTCACTTTGCGGCAAGCGACTGTGAGTTTGCAGTATAGAACTTTACCGTCGGGTATTGCATGAACGCCGTCGACGCCCTCTCGCTCCTGCGCGCCCAGGCAATCGAGAACATCAGCGGCGTCCCCAGTCTTTTTGCATGGCACCGCGCCGGCTCGATGGCTCTGGGACCTAAGCGAATCTTTGCTATCTGCCAATTTTTGTACGATTTGGGTCAAATCTATTTGCCAATTTTTGTATGATTAGGGGCAAATCTATTTGCCAATTTTTGTCATTGAGGGGTTTTATGCTACGCCGTAAGGTCACTGACAGGCTTTTGAGCTGGAAGAACAACTCCAATAAAGCGTTGCTTGTTACCGGTGCGCGTCAAATTGGCAAGAGCTATGCGATTCGCGCGTTTGGTAAAGACAACTACGCGTCGTATTTTGAGGCCAATTTGCTGCTCGATGCCGAGGCAAGAGATGTGCTCATTGGCGCTAAGAACGCCGTTGACTTTATCAACCGCGTTGCCCTTCTTGCGGATGCACCGCTTGTTGAGGGAGATACGCTTATCTTTGTCGATGAAATACAGGAGTATCCGCAGATCGTCACGCTCATGAAGGCGTTGGTCGAGGACGGGCGCTTTAGCTATGTCTTCTCGGGGTCTATGCTTGGGACTGAGTTTAAGGGGATCTCTTCTTTCCCGGTGGGGTATGTCGAGCACATTGTTATGCGGCCAATGGATTTTGAAGAGTTTTGTTGGGCAAACAGCATCAGCGAGAATGTGCTTGCAGACATCCGCAGCTGCCTTGTCGAGAGGCGTCCCGTCGAAAACTATATTCATGAGGCGATGCTCAAAAACTTTAGAGCTTATATCGTTTGCGGCGGCATGCCGGAGGTCGTACAGAACTATATCGATTCGGGTTATTCACTCGTGAGGACGCGTGAGCTTCAAATTCAGCTGGTCGATCAGTACAAAAGTGATATCTCTAAATATGCATCGACTCGAGCGTTTAACGTTCGCGCGATTTTCGAACAAATTCCCGTTCAGCTTGAGGCGGAGTCCCATCGCTTTATCGTCTCGTCTCTAGGCGAGGGAGCTCGTCTTCAAAAATACGAGCAGGATTTCCTATGGCTGGTGAACGCAGGCGTTGGATTGATGGTCCCCCAGGTGACGGAGGCCCGGAGTCCTCTTAAGAGGACAGAGAAGGCAGCCGCCTTCAAACTATACGAGTCCGATACAGGAATGCTCGCATCGCGATATCCCGGTAGCATGGCACGCGCTGTATATCTAGATATGAAAACCCCCAACCTCGGCGGTCTCTATGAAAACGTGGTCGCGCAGGAGCTTGTTGCCCTCGGAGCAGATACGTGGTACTACCAAACACGTGAGGTCGGTGAAGTCGACTTTGTAATCGAAGGCGCCCGAGGACATGTTGTCCCAATCGAAGTCAAATCGGGCAAGAAAGTTCGAGCACATGCGGCCCTCGATCGCCTGATGAGTGTGGGCGAGTACAAGATTCCCGAGGCCGTTGTGCTGAGCCACGAAAACCTTAGCGAAGAGGGCAAGATCCTGTACGTTCCAATCTATATGACATTCTGCCTCGATGAGTTTATGGAAAAGGACGACCCCAACAACGATTTCTCATTTGCACCCATATCTCTCTAGATCATCTGAACCAACAACCAAGCCCCCTCCATAACCAAAGTAACGCGTGGTTTCGCGGCCGCGCCGCGAAACAGCGACGGGGACAAAAGGCCCCCACAACCACGTCCCTCATGCAGCCCCACAATCCAAGGACGTAGTCGTAGCAGGATCTGAGGGCTAACCTTTGCGGACACTCCGCAGGACGAAAGAACCCCCGCCGCACGTAGTGCGCAGCGGGGGTTCTTTCATGTCCGAGGACGTCCGCGAAGGTTAGCCCTCAGATCCTGCGGTGGGAGACCTAGGCCTCGTTGTACACCGTCTTAAGCTTCAGCAGGTGGGCGTAGCGGTCCATGGCGGCCTGCTCGTTCTCCTTGAAGAGCTCCTCGGCGCGCTCGGGGAAGGAACGCGTCAGCGAAGCGTAACGGGCCTCGTTCATCAGGAACTCCTGATAACCGCCCGCGGGCTCCTTGGAATCGAGCGAGAACTTCTTGCCGGCAGCAGCCTCGGGGTTGAAGCGGAAGAGGTTCCAGTAACCGCACTCGACAGCCTTCTTCATCTCGGCCTGGCAGTTCTGCATGCCACCCTTCTTGATGGAGTGCATCTCGCAGGGGCTGTAGCCGATGATGAGGGACGGGCCGTCGTAGGCCTCGGCCTCGTGGATGGCCTTGAGGGTCTGAGCCGGGTTGGCGCCCATGGCGACCTGCGCCACGTAGACGTAGCCGTAGCTCATGGCGATCTCGGCCAGGGACTTCTTCTTGGTCACCTTACCGGCAGCGGCGAACTGAGCGACCTGGCCCAGGTTCGAGGCCTTGGAGGCCTGACCACCGGTGTTGGAGTAAACCTCGGTGTCGAAGACGAAGACGTTGACGTTGTGGCCGGAAGCCAGGACGTGGTCCAGGCCACCGAAGCCGATGTCGTAGGCCCAGCCGTCGCCGCCGAAGATCCAGAAGGACTTTTTGGTGAGGTAAGCCTTGTCGGCGAGGATCGCCTTGGAAGCGTCGCAGCCGCACTTCTCGAGCTCGGCAACGTAGGCAGCAGCAGCGGTCTTGGAGGCCTCGGCGTCGTTGACGGAGTCGATCCAAGCCTGGCCGGCGGCCTTGAGCTCATCGGACGGACCATCGGCAGCGATGATGTCCTGGGTAGCGGCGATCAGCTTCTTCTGGACGGCCTCGTAACCGACGGCCATGCCCAGACCGTGCTCGGCATTGTCCTCGAACAGGGAGTTGTTCCACGCCGGGCCGTGACCGTCCTTGTCCTTGCAGTAAGGAGCGGTGGCAGCGGGGTTGCCCCAAATGGAGGAGCAGCCGGTGGCGTTGGAAATGAACATGCGGTCGCCGGCGACCTGGGTCACCAGACGTGCATAGGCGGTCTCGGCGCAGCCGGCGCAGGAGCCGGAGAACTCCAGGTAGGGCTGCTTAAACTGGCTGCCCTTGACGTTGGCCGCGATGAGCTCCTTCTTCTCGGAGACGTTCTCGACCATATAGTCCCAAACGGGCTGCTGGTCCATCTCCTGCTCGGTGGGAACCATCTCGAGGGCGCCCTTGGGGCAAACCTTGACGCAGTTGGTGCAACCCATGCAGTCGAGCGGGGACACAGCCATGGTGAACTTCATGCCCTTGGCCTTGGGGCCCATGGCGTCGAGCGTGCGGGTAGCCTCGGGCGCGGCGGCAGCCTCGTCCTCGGTCATCGCGAACGGACGGATGGTGGCATGCGGGCACACGTAGGCGCACTGGTTGCACTGGATGCACTTGGTCTCATCCCAGTGGGGAACGACCACGGCGACGCCGCGCTTCTCGTATGCGGAGGCGCCCAGCTCAAACTGGCCGTCGGCGCAATCGACGAAGGCGGAAACAGGCAGGCTGTCGCCGTCCATGCGATCGATGGGCTCGAGCAGGTTCTTGACCTGCTGGGCGATAGCGGACTTGGTCTCCTCGGAGAGCTCGACGGGAGCGACATCCTCGGCGGTAGCCCAGTCGGCCGGAACCTCGAACTTACGGAAAGCGGTAGCGCCGGCATCGATGGCCTTGTGGTTGGCGTCGACGATGGCCTGGCCCTTCTTCATGTAGGACTTGGTAGCCGCGTCCTTCATGTACTGCAGGGCGTCCTCGGCGGGCAGGACCTTGGCCAGCGCGAAGAAGGCGGACTGGAGCACCGTGTTGGTGCGCTTGCCCATGCCGACCTTAGCGGCCAGGTCGATAGCGTCGATCAGGTAGACGTTGACGTTGTTGTTCGCGATGTAGCGCTTGGCCACGGCGGGCATGTGCTCGGCGAACTCCTCGTCGCTCCACTGGCAGTTGACCAGGAAGGTGCCGCCCGGCTTGACGTCGCGGACCATCTTGAAGCCCTTAACGATGTAGCTGGGGTTATGGCAGGCGACAAAGTCGGCCTTGGTCACGTAGTACGGCGAACGGATCGGAGAATCGCCAAAGCGCAGGTGCGAGACGGTGACGCCGCCGGTCTTCTTGGAGTCGTACTGGAAGTAGGCCTGGACGTACTTGTCGGTGTGGTCGCCGATGATCTTGATCGAGTTCTTGTTGGCGCCGACGGTACCGTCGCCACCCAGACCCCAGAACTTGCACTCGATGGTGCCGGGGGCTGCGGTGTTGGGCGCATCCTCGGCCTCGGGCAGGCTCAGGTTGGTCACGTCATCGACAATGCCGATGGTGAACTCGCGCTTGGGCTCGTCCTTCTTGAGCTCCTCGAAGACAGCGAACGCGGACGCGGGAGGCGTGTCCTTGCTGCCCAGGCCGTAACGGCCGCCGACGACCTTGATGCCCGTCTTGCCGGCCTCGTAGAGAGCGGAGACGACGTCCTGGTAGAGCGGCTCGCCGATGGAACCCGGCTCCTTGGTGCGGTCCATGACGGCAATCTTCTTGACGGTCTCGGGGAGAACGTCGACAAAGTGCTTGATGGAGAACGGACGGAACAGGCGAACCTTGACCAGGCCGACCTTCTCGCCGTGAGCGTTGAGGTAGTCGATGACTTCCTCGAGCACGTCGCAGAAGGAGCCCATGCACACGACGACGCGATCGGCATCGGGAGCGCCGTAGTAGTTGAACAGGCCGTAATCGGTGCCGAGCTTCTCGTTGATCTTCTTCATGTAGCCCTCGACGACGGCGGGAAGCTCGTCGTAGACCTTGTTGCAGGCCTCGCGGTTCTGGAAGAAGATATCGCCGTTCTCGTGGCTGCCGCGGGTGTGCGGGTGCTCAGGGTTGAGCGCGTGGTCGCGGAAAGCCTGGACGGCGTCCATGTCGCACATCTCGGCCAGATCCTTGTAGTCCCACATGGCGACCTTCTGGATCTCGTGGCTGGTGCGGAAGCCGTCGAAGAAGTTAAGGAACGGGGTCTTACCCTCGATGGCGGCAAGGTGGGCCACCGGCGAGAGGTCCATGACCTCCTGGACGTTGCCCTCGGCGAGCATGGCGAAGCCGGTCTGGCGGCAGGCCATGACGTCGGAGTGATCGCCAAAAATGTTCAGGGCGTGGGAAGCGACGCAACGCGCGGAGACGTGGAAGACGCCCGGGAGCTGCTCGCCCGCGATCTTGTACATGTTCGGAATCATCAGGAGCAGACCCTGAGAAGCCGTGTAGGTGGTGGTCAGAGCACCGGCACCCAGCGAACCGTGAACGGTACCGGCTGCACCTGCCTCGGACTCCATCTCGACGACCTTGACCGGGGTGCCGAAGATGTTCTTGCGACCCTGGGCCGCCCACTGGTCGACATGGTCGGCCATCGGGCTGGACGGCGTAATGGGATAGATTCCCGCTACCTCGGTGTACGCATACGAAACATATGCGGCCGCCTCGTTGCCGTCCATAGACTTAAACTTACGCGCCATATACCCCTCTCCTCTCATATAGGTATACAGGCCCCGGCAATCGCCGGGATGTTGGCGTGATGGGATTTACGCTGTTGCTTCCAATCATCTGGCAGGCAGGCTCAGCAGCAGGTACATGGCGTGGAGAGAAGACATGCCGAGGCGAGGAGCAGCTGATGCGCCCCACAGACCCGACCGCCCGTCTTGCACATGACCGAGCGCCGCAAAGGCCGCATGCCGGATGCTCCCGGGCACGCCCCGGCGATGGGAAGCGCCCGCAACGGAAATCCGCATGCGGGTTTATTGTACCCCGCCGTCAAGTGTAATTTCGGCAAATATAGGCGGGCGGTAAAGGTTTACCTCGGGTGACTGCCAAGGGCCAAAATGGCCCCTCCATCCCTGGGCGACTGGCCCTGGCGCGCCAAGGAGTGTCCCCAAGTGCCGGCAGAAAAGGAACGTCCCTAACTGCCGGCTAGAGGGCGCCGAGCAGGATGGCGTAGGTGGTGGATTCGCCGAGTTTGAGCTCGTCGCCGGGGTTAGCTGGGCGGAGCGGCCGGGCTCTACTTGAATACACACACTCGTGGCCCCGTTTACCACCACGGTGCCGTTAGTGGACGACAGGTCCTCGACAAACCATGCGCCAGACTCGTCGCACCAGATATGGGCATGGCGGGCCGAGACGTCGTCGCCGACGTCGGTAATATCGCCCTCGCCAGTGGCCAGCGCGCCAATCTCAACACCCTGCTCACTCGGCTGAATCCAGCGCGGGGCGCTCACGACAAAACTGTTTTGTACGCGCAGCAAGCCCAAGGGGTGCGCCGGGGCGGGTTCGCGTTCGCCCGCGGTCATCGACATGCCAAGCGAACGCGGCGTGGATGTGCCTCCGCCACAGGTCGCGTGCGCGTAGTCGATGGCATAGTTCACCGAGGACCGCACATCCGCCGAACAACCGACGGCGACAAACAGCACCAGCACGGCCTCGGCGCGCTCGGCGGGCATGAGTTCCGCCGCCTGGGACAGGCGATCGAGCGCGTTGCGATAGAGATTCGTGTCCTGGTGGCACTCTTCGAGCGCGCGTACCATCGGTTCACCTGCAGGACCGCACACCATATTGATCACAGCCGTGGAGTCCATGGGATTGCGCTGGCGCAGGGCCAGTTGCGACATAATACGCGCAGCCGAGGTACCGTATTCGGCAAAGTAGCGCTGCTGAAGCGTGCCGACCGGCGCGCGAACGATAAAGCGGGAAACCCAAGAGCGATCGGCGGCTCGGCTCTGCGGGCTGCGGCCGTCGGCGAGCGGACGGGACGAAAGCACCAAGCCGCACAGCTCGATATGGCTCAGATGCGCCGCGCGCTTAAAGATGTCAAACATGGCCCCGCATGGGGTGAGCTCAACTTGAGATGCCATGACCTAGGCCTCCTTGGTCGTAGAAATAGAATCGGACGATACTTCAACAGGTCCGCCAAAAGTACGGGCAGCTGCGGCTCCACCGGCAAGCGGAGTCGCCATCTGGGCTTTTGTGCGTCGCGGTGCCGAAACGGGAAGTTCAAAGGCAAAGCCCATCGCAAGCAAAAACCACGCAAGCGTATAGGTTGCAACCAGAGCGGCAACAAGGCCGCCCATCACGGCGCGTTGGGAAAATACGCTACATGCAGCCACAACCAGCACCGGAACCTCGCAGGCAGAAAGCGCAAGCACGCCCTGCAGGAAGCCCGAGCGCCGATCGCGCGCAAGTGCCCCCGCGGCAACGCCGGCTATGCCTGGCAGCGCCAACGCCAGTGCGGCAATAATACCCGGTAGCGACCCAGACCACACGAGCGATCCCAAAGTCGCCGTCACGCGAGCGCCCGACGCCAGCAGCGCGGCCGAAACCACGATCACAGCCCAAACCACGCCACAGACGACCGTCGCGCCGACCATCAGCGCGCGACGAACCGCGCGGCCAGACGCATCCATGGGGCACGGCGTGAGCGGCTCGCCGCGGAGCGAACGGCCGACATTTTGCGCATAGTGGTCACAAAACGCTGAGAGCGCCGCCTCGACCGCCGCCGGCTCGGGACGATCTTTTTGATGGCTGGACAGACAGGCCATCACCACGTCGAACAGCTGGGCATCGACAAACGTCAGCGCATCGCGTAGCTCTTCGGAATCCGGCTCAAGCCCTAGCTGCTGGGCCTGCTCGGCCGCAGCGAGCGCCACATCGGGCTCACGACGAAGCAGCTGAGTCAAATCACAACCGGGCGCATGGGCACCAATGGGATAGTCGGGCCGCGTGTCCATCTTGAGACGGTAGGGGCTCGCGATGTCGCGCGTCTTTTTGCGCGAACCCGAGGTGCCCGAAGTGCTCGGCGCGGCTTCGTATGGCGCGACGCCGGCAATGAGCTCGTAAACCGTGCTTGCCGCGGCATAGACGTCAATCGCCGGCGACATACGCAAAGCGCGCAGGTCGGGAATATCGTCGGTGAGCATCTCGGGCGGGGCATAGGCAACCGTCGCGCGACGCAGCGTGGCATAACGCTCCGTAAACGACGCCTTGCCGCCGGTACCGGCCACGGCCGACGCAGGCTCAAGCGCCAGCGACGAGCCAAAGTCGATCAGGCACAGGTCAAAGGTGCCCTCGGCAAGCTGCCGATCAAGCGGTAGACGCGCCGTGCGCACCATAATATTAGCGGGCGAGATATCGCGATGGATAAAGCCCTCGCCCACCAGGCTCATACGGCAGAGCAGATCGAACAGGTCGCGACCCAGACGCGCCGCCACAAGCGGCGACAGGCGTCCGGCATCGTCCACGGCAAGTCGCGAACGCAAGCGGGCAAGCGTCTCGCCCTCGACCCATTCCATGACAATTGCAGGCACACCGTCGACCTCGCCCCAGCCATAGAGGCGGGGAAAGCCCTTAAGGCCCGAAAGGGCGCGATGGCATTCATATTCCTCGCGAAACGCCGCTTTGAACTTGGCGACCAGCGCCTCATGGGCGGCGGCATCGTCAAACTCATCGCGCGTCGGCAAGATGAGCTGCTTGAGTGCCACGGCCTCGCCTTGGGCGTTGGCGGCACGCGTCACGCGGCCGATACCGCCACGGCGCATGGCGGCATCGTCGGCAAACAGCATCGTAAAACGACGCAGATAGGCAGGCAGTTCGTCCTGACCGAGCGCAATGGCCGGCTCAAACCCGTCGACACGCGCCAGGCGCAGGCCGACCATGGAATCGCGACCGAGCGATTGTGGTGTGGTGGATGCAAGATCGGTCATCATAGGGCAAGCGCCGCCACGTTATTGTTGAAGTTACCGAGCGCGACGTCATCATCGCCGTAATGGCCGACCCATTGACATAGGTTGGTGTAACAGCCCCACAGATTGGCATACTGCTGATACCACTTTGACCGGGGCGAGAATGTCTGACGACCGAACTCGGCTCGAATGACAAACATCTCCCCGACCAGGCTGTCGCACGGCCTGGGATCTCCCGTAGAGTTATAGGTCGAGACCACGTCATTGGCACGAGAAACGTAGCCGTCGAGCATGTTGTACTTGGTCACAAGCCAACTGTGAATGCTCTCTTCCTCAGCAGCGGAAAGGCCACCGGAGTTTGCATCGTTGTCAGTGTTGCCGCCCGTCGAGCCGCCATTTCCAGACCCTCCAGTAGAGGAGCCCGACCCAGAGCCGCCGCTCGAACTCGACGAATTCGAGCCGGAGCCAGAAGTATCCGAGCTACCGGGCTTTCCGGACTGCTGGGCGTCCTGCTCCTTCTGCTGCTCGACCTTATTCACCGTTGCCGCCACGCTATTGTTGGACAACCGATCGATGATCTTGGTGTTGGTGAGCACGATGGTTTTGCCATTGGCAAGCGTGACTTCGTTGTCCGGGGCCTCGGCGCCATCCGCATCGTCGGTGCCAAACGCAATATGCGCGACCACACTTGCCCAAGCATATCCAGTCGTGGTGCCCAGATCACTTTTGACCTCATGCCCCACGCGCGGTTCGCGTGCGGCATGCGCCTGCATCATGGACGGCACGGTCATGCCATAGGCAGAAACGCCAGCTATGACCAGCACCAGCGAGCACGATAGCAGTGCGTACGCCCGCGGCGCCAAGCCCAGTCGGCGTCGCATGCGCACCGCGGCGCCGCGCTTTGTCTGAGTGCCACCGGGCCGCATGCGTTCTCCTCCAAGAAAAACACGCCGCTCGGGAGCGGCGCATTCATTCAAATCCATATTTGAGTGTATCAGCGAACCCAAAAGGTTGCGCAACGAATGGGCAAATTAAGGATGCGAGTGGAAGCATCCATGCGATAAGCGGATACGAAGCATCTTTGTTGCACAACAAACTTACAGTCGCACAGGGAAATTATGACTACCCCGTGCGGCGCGAGGAAAACATACGGCAGGAGCAGGCTCGCCACCTAAATCGCGCGACGGGCCTCGATGGCGCGGCCAAGCGTAAGCTCGTCGGCATACTCCAGGTCGCCGCCCACGGGAAGGCCGCTTGCCAGACGCGACACCTCGACGCCCAACGGCTTGATAGTGCGGGCCAGGTAGCTCGCCGTGGTCTCGCCCTCGATGTTGGGGTTGGTGGCGATGATGACCTCATGGATATCCTCGTGGCCCAGACGCGCCAGCAACTCGCGGATGTGCAACTGCTCGGGACCAATCTTGTCCATGGGGCTGATCACGCCGCCCAGCACATGGTACAGGCCGTGGTAGCTGCCCGTGCGCTCGATCGCCTGGACGTCGCGCGGCTCGCCCACCACGCAAATGCGAGTGGTATCGCGCATCGGGTCCTGGCAGATGGAGCACTCATCGGCCGTGGCGTAGTTAAAGCAACGGCTGCAAAAGTGGACCTCCTGCTTAACCTCCAGGATGGCCTCGGCCAGGCGGCGGGCCTCCTCGGCATCGGCCTCGAGCAGGTAATAGGCGATGCGCTGGGCCGACTTGGGACCAATGCCCGGCAGACGACCCAGTTCATCGAGCAGTTTTTGCAGACTGTGATTCGCACTCATATATATGCGTGTCTTAGAACGGCATGCCCGGGATGTTGAGGCCGCCGGTGATGGCGCCCATCTGCTTGTTGGCGAGCTCGTTGACGCCGCGGACGGCCTCGTTGACGGCAGCCATGATCATGTCCTGCAGCATATCGACGTCCTCGGGATCGAGGGCATCGGGGTCAATAGTGAGGTTGACGAGCTCCATCTCGCCGTTAACGGTCACCTTGACCATGCCGCCGCCGGCAGAGGCGTCGACGGTCTGGGACTTGAGGTTCTCCTGCGCGGCGGCAAGCTGCTCCTGCATCTTGCGAGCCTGCTTCATCATCTGCTGCATGTTCATACCGGCCATGATGGCTCCTTTACGTGCGGCCGCGCGACAAGCTGCAAGGGCAGCCGGAGCACGGCGGGACTTTCAAACTCAAAAATCGTACCACGGCGCGGGGCAAGCAAGCGGGGCAGTCACGCTACCTCAGTCGATATACATGTCCTGGAGTGTGATGCGCCCCAAGATTATGCAAGGTTGCATAATGTCTCAAACTAAATCTAGCAGGGCCGGAACCCGACATTTTCTGCATCCAGCTAGATAGCAAAATGCCGGACCGCTGCTCGGGGTGGCGCGCATGACGGCGGGGTATAATCTGATTGCCATAGATAGCAATTTGGAGGTGCCCCATGAATGCCCCCGACGCGCTCCAAAACATCCGCTCAAAACACCCCGTTGCATATGTGGTTCTCTATCTCTTTGTCGGCTGGGCATTGCTGGTTGTCATCACCCATGCCATAGCCTTTGGAGCAGAACTGCTGATAGCCAACTCGGACCAGCCCGTCGTCAAATGGGAAGCGACCGATGAGTGCACCGACGGAACCCGAACCATTTACTACAACAGCCCGTCCCTCTACCAAGAGTTCAAGGTCAAGATAAAGGACTCCAAGATTGTCGATGCCGAACCGGGCTCTTTATTGACAATCGGAGCAACCATCAACGCCGAGCAAGTCGAGTGCACAGACGGCCATGCGACGTATCGTATCGACCTCAGCATCCTAGGCCGACCGTCACGTACCTGTCTGCTCGAATGCGATGTACACGGCACCACACTACACATGTCCGAAATACAGATGCGCCCGGACAAAACCCCTGAAGAGCTAGGGGTCCTAAGCCCGGCGAGCGACTCTCAACAGTAGAACGATAGCCCGCCGGTTGTTTCTTTCCAACGTTTGCAAATCAGCGCATGGTTAGACGAAACAAACTGCATGATATCGCGTAAATCCCGAGCAGGAATATCGCCCTTGTTATGGGCCAGCTTGCATCCGCCGGAGCGAGTGAGCCATATCTTGGTTGCCTCGGCAGTGGGGCGCTTGACCGCTACATGAACATGGACGGGTTCGCCGTTCTCCCCTGTCCAGAAAAAGATGATGTACGGCCCGAATCGAAACAGACTAGGCATAGACTCGTCCGCCTTCGTAAGCAAAACGCAAGATAAGCGGGGCGTTATTACGCACAAAATCATCGAGCTCTTTGAGGTCCGCTTCGCTAAAGCCCTCGTGCGACACCCAATTGAATGCCGGCAAGATACATTCCGCCGTGTCAAAGCCCCAATCGCGTGGGCGCTCCACAACGATCTTCACTGTGTTGTCCTCACGGACTTCGGAATACGAGATTTGCGTATCGTCCTCAAGACGGACATATTCCCACATCATAAGCTCGCTCCGTTCAAAGAAAACTCTTCTTGAGCAGTATACCCGCCCGCACGGTTACTCCACCGGTTTGAAGATGGTGGCCTGGCCGAAGACGTTGCGGATGAGGGCTTTGGCCTCGTCCTCGGTCTGCGGAATGCTCGGGGCTGCGCCTTGATGGCCAAAGGGGCTGCCCGCGCCGGGGTTGGACTCCCAAGGGGCAGCGGGGGCGTCATCGCTTGCGGGAGCGGACGTCGCAGCTGCGGGAGCCGCGGCTGAAGCGGCGGGCTTGGGCGCGGACGCCGCACCCGGCACGTCGAACGGAGGAAGATCTTCCCCACTCGCATCGACGGCGAAGCCGCCGACCATGGCGTCGTCGTAGGGCACCTGCTCGGATTCCCACGGCGCAGACGGCGCGGCGGGCTGAGCCTTGGGAGCGGACGCGCGCTCGGGCGCTCGGGGCGCGGGCTCGGTCGGGAGCTTGCCCGTGGCAGGAGCACCGGCAGGGTTGTCGGAGCGCAGCCAGGGGGCCTTGGCCAGGTCGGATGACTTGGGCGCAGGCGCGGCAGCGGGCTTGGGCGCGGGGATCGGAGCAGCCGGTTTGGGCGCAGCGGGTTCAGGCGCCGATGGGGTCGGTGCCGCTACCGGCGCCGCTTTTGGCTGCGTCGCGCTGGCACTCGAGGATGCAGGGGCCGCCGAGGACACAGGTTGCGGGTCCGCAGATGCCGCAGCCCGTGCAGATGGAGAATGCTCCTCATGTTGAGGAGCCGGCGTGCCACCCCCATCCAGGACATAGTCGACGGTGCGACGACCGAAGACCGCGCAGACCGTCGGCAGGACCACCGATTGCGTGTCAGCGCGGCCGAGCATCTTGATGGCAAAGGTCGAGCCCGCAGGGAACGAGACGGTGAGCTTGGAGCCGTCGTCGGCCGTGGCGCGGGCATTGAGCAAAAGCCCTGCGTAGGAAGCCTGACGCGCCTTGACGCGCTCGACGACCTCGGCCCATTTGCGCTGGAGCTCGCCGGCGTCCTCGACCGCGGGCGCCTCGGCAGTACCGGCGGCAGCAACCTGGGCGGCGTTGTTGGGCTGGGGCTTAGGCGCCGGCGCAGCGGCAGGTGCGGGAGCCGGAGCGGCGGTGGGCTGGGACATCGGAGCCGGGGCAGGCTGAGGCGCGGGCGCGGTGGGCTTGGGGGTCGACGCGGGCGCAGGCTGGGTCGCCGGAGCGGCAGTGCCTCGGTCCCAGGGCATGCCGCCCTGGCGCGCAGACGCAGCAGCGGGAGCAGCGGATGCTGCCGGAGCGGCAGCTCGGGTGCCCGAGATCAACGTCGGCTGTTGCGTCGTCGCAGGAGCAGCCGTGACAGTTGCAGGCGCGGCGGCCTGAGCAGCAGCCACGCTCGCCGGAACGGCGGCGTTGGCGACCATGGCCTCCAAGCGAGCCACGCGCTCGGCCAGGGCCTCAATGGTCAGATCGGCCTCGGGGCGTGCCAGGCGCGTGCAGGCGATCTCGAGCACCAGGCGCACGTCGCTCGCGCCCCTCATCTCCAACGCGGCATCGTCGAGCGCCGTCAGCACGCGAGCCAAACGATCGGCAGGATGCTCGCCAAAGGCAGCGGCCTCGGCAGCAAGCGCCTCGGCCTGCTCGGCCCCGCCCTCAAACAGCTCGGCACGGGCACCGGCAACGCAGGCCACATACACGTCGCGCACATGCGCCACCAAGTCGCGCGTCAGTTCCAGCAGATCGTTACCTTCCTCGACCTGCGCGCGAATAAGCCCATACAGCTCGGCGACATCACGATCGGCAATGGCGCACGCAAACTCGCCCAGGATCTGGCCCGAAACCTCGCCCAAAAGCGAGCGGGCATCGTCCGCGTGCACGGCGCCGTTACCAAAAACGCTCAGCTGCTCCAGCGTGGAAAGCGCATCGCGCATACCGCCCTTGGCATGGCGTGCCACGATGGCCAGCGCCTCGTCGTCGTAATCGAAGCCCTCCTGCTCACACACGTAGGACAGGCGATGCTCGATATCCTCGTTGCCGATACGGTGGAAATCGAAGCGCTGGCAGCGCGAGAGGATGGTCTCCAGAATCTTTTGCGGGTCGGTGGTGCACAGCACAAAGATCACGTGCGCCGGCGGCTCCTCGAGCGTCTTGAGCAGCGCGTTGAACGCTGCCGTCGTGAGCATGTGGACCTCGTCGATGATATAGATCTTGTACTTGCCGCGCACCGGGGCAAAGTTGACGGAGTTGATGATCTCCTCGCGCACGTTGTCCACGCCCGTGCGGCTTGCGGCGTCGAGCTCGTAAACATCGGGATGATTGCCCTCGGCGATGAGCTCGCACTCCTCACAGGTGCCGTCGGGCATGCAGCCGCTTGCGCCCTCGGCGCGCGCCGCCTCGGCGTTGCGACACAGTAGCGCCTTGGCCAGAATGCGCGCCATGGTGGTCTTGCCCGTGCCGCGCGGTCCGCAGAACAGGTACGCGTGGGACAGACGCCCCTCGGTGATGGCGTGCTCGAGCGTCGAGACGATATGCTGCTGGCCCACCACGGAGTCGAAGGTGAGCGGGCGATACTTTCGATACAACGATTCCATGGGTGCTCCCCCGGGTATACTGAGTCTTGTTGCCGCGACGGCCATGCGGTCGCACGGCATACTGCATTCATAATAACCCGTACGGCGAGCCCGCCGCGATAGGAGTCCAAAGAGCATGGCAGACGCAGAGAGCAACCTCGTTCCCTCCGAAGCAGCCGACCAGGTCGAGGTCGCGCTCGAGAAGCAGGCCGCAGCCGACGACAGCATCCTGTACCTCAACGAGTACCAGTACGAAAACGACCTGGTCACCGACTTCGCCCGCCTGGTCGCCTCACCCAGGCGTCGCGGTTCGCTGTATGTCGCCGCGGCAATTGCCGCGCTCATCGGCATCGGCATGCTGGTGGCCGGCGGCAGCTGGATCAAGTTCGGCGTCGTGCTGATCGTGTTCGGCGCCTTTTTGGCCTGGTGGAGCAAAAACCTGCACCACACCCTCGCCCGTGACTTTATCGACGCCGTCGAGGCCGACGAGTCCATGGGTGGCCGCTATCGCCGCGTCGCCGCCAACGAGGACGGTCTGATGGTTTGGGGCAAGAGCGGCAAGTCGCAGTTCTTCCCGTTTGAGAAGCTCGACCACGTACTCGACGGCGAGCGCATCTTTGTGGCCATGTTCGCCGACCAGGGCGTGACTATCCCTAAGGACACCTTTGTCCGCGGCGATGCCGAGCAGTTTGGCCCCTTCCTTAAGGCGCGCATCAACAAAAAGCTCCGCATCGAGACCAAACGCAAGAAGATGAAGGCCGAAAAGGCCGCTGCTAAGACCAAGCAGGAAAGCGAGCCCAAGAACGCAAAGGCCAAACAGCGTAAGCAGAAGAAGAACAAGAAGAAGCGCTAAGGTCAAGCTCCCGGCCCAAGCCTCAGTCGCCTGCTTAGGCAAAACTTAGATTGACAGCGGAAACCGCATCCCATTTTGGTACTCCAAAGTGGGATGCGGTTTCCTTTTGAGCGCCGGTTCGGAAAATGCATCCCGTTCTAGGCCAATATTCTGGGACACAGTTTCCGCAGCCTACCCCATCCGGAAAACGCATCCCACAATTTGGCCGAAAACTGGGGCGCGCTTTCCGGATGAGTCGAGACGAAGGCCAAGTCAGACAGGCCGCCTCGCCCCGCTACCTTCGCCATCCGCCCGGGCGTGCTACACTAGCAGCATCTATGCCACCGCGAATGGCTCGGCCCCGCGCCCGCCGCTCGCAAACGAACTTTAAACGCACGAGGGTTGGCCATGCCGCTTTTCTCGCAACATACCGCCCGGTTCTCGCCGGACGTTCCCTTGGAGGGCACCAGCTCTCGCGAGCTGCTCAAGCGGTACCAACCGCTCGAGACGCTTGCGACCGGCGGTTTTGGCTCCATCGAGATCTGCCGCGACACGCACCTGCGCCGTCGCGTGGCCATTAAGCGCATCCCCCTCACAGACGGCGCCGGCATGCCCGCCAGCGACATCATGGATGTGCTGCGCGAGGCGCATACCGCCGCCATGCTTCAACACCCCAATATCGTGCAGGTTATCGACTTTACGCACGACACCGCCTATGCCTACCTGGTCATGGAGTATGTCGACGGCATGTCGCTGGCCGAGTTTTTGCATCGCGTGGACGGCCACTCGCTCACCTTTGACGAGGCTGCTGCCATTGCCGACGCGCTGGGTCAGGCACTCACCTTTGCCCATGCAAACGGCGTGCTTCATCTGGACATAAAGCCCGCCAATGTGCTTATCGACCATTCGGGCAATGTAAAGCTCACCGACTTTGGCATGGCGCGGCTGTCGTCTGCCAGCGGCTTTGGCGGATCGCGCGGCGGCACCATCGGCTACATGCCGCCCGAGCAGCTCGATATCGAGACCGGCACGGTCGACGAGCGAGCCGATGTCTTTGCCCTCGCCTGCGTGATCTACGAGGGCTTGTGCGGCAGCGCCCCCTTTGTGGCAGCCACGCCCGCCGACTCGCTCGGCCGCATCATCGGCGGCGCCACCTACCCCAGCGAGCTCATCCCGCACTTTCCCCCGGGAGCCGAGGCTGCGCTCATGAGCGCCCTCTCCCCCATGCCGCAAGACCGCCCCAACAGCATCGAGGCATTTTGCGACCAGCTGCTCGCCGGCTTGGGGAGCGTGCGCGAGGGCCGTCGCAGCTTGGAGCAGATGGTGGGCGAGCTTTCGGATGATGAGTGCGCGGCAGATGATATCGAGCCATCGAGCTACGAGGACGACACCATCGAGGTCGACCCCGCACTTGGCTGGGCGGGCACGCGTTGGGGCCGCGCGCGCAACTACACCATGCGCGCCATCTCGGCTCTCTCGTGTGGAGCCTTTAGCTTCTTGCTTATGCAGACAGCCGGCGTCGCCGCGCTTCCCGGCTTGGCCGTCGCGGCCATCGCGATCGGTGCGGCAGCCGGCCTGGCCCCGCAGATCGGCTCGGCCATCTCGGCCGTGGGCTTTTTGGTGCTCATGGCCAACACCACCATGCAGGCGCAGGGTATCCTGTCGATGCTGCCGGTCGCGGTCATTTTTGCCGCTGCTGTGTCCGGTTGGTGGATTGCCTGGGGACGCACCGAGGCGGCCGCGAGCGCGACGCTCACCTGCGCGCTTGCGCTGGGTTGCGTAACCGGCGACGCCCTCCTTGCCGCCGGAGCCGCCGCGGGCTTCGCGGCGTTTTGGCTCGCTCCGGCAAGTGCCGCGGCGGCTACGGGCATGGGCACGCTCTTTGCCCACCTTGCCGCAGCAGCCCTCTCTGCGGGAGGCGTACTGGGGCTTGGCAATGTCACCGCAGCGCTGGGCGACGCGTTCCTCTGGGCCGCCTTCGCACTGATCGCAGCAACGGCCGCGGCAACATCGCTGCTGCTCAATGCTCATGCCAAGCGCGCCGAGCAGGGATCGAACCTTGCCGCCATCGTCGCAATTGCCGTCGCCGGCATCGGCTCGGCCGTGTCGTTTTGTCTTGCACACCATATGGAAATTGCCAGCCTTGCGGGCCCGGTCGTCGCCAAGGCGGCGGTTGCGGGAATCCTATCCTCTATAATCGTTGGGATATGCCTTTATTTGCTCGGATACCAAAGAACCTATACGGAGAGTGATCTTTCGTGAACTTCCTGAACATCTTCGAGGACCACGTGGCCGGCATCTTCGGTGCCACCCGTGCCCCGTTCTCCTTTAAGAAGCTTGCCAAGCAGGCCGCTCGCGACATGGAGGATCAGACTCTGGTGATCAACGGCGTCAACACCGCGCCGGCGCTCTATACCATCCTGATTGCCGCCGACGACGACCCCATGCTCGCCCCGTTCTACCCCGAGCTTTCGCGTGAGGTCCGCGAGTTTGTGAAAGCGCAGGCCGAAAAGCGCCGCTACGTCTTTGTCGGCGAGCCCCTCGTTCGCTTTATGATCGACCCGCAGCTGCGCGATGGCAAGTTCTCGGTCTTTGCCGAAAACGTCGATGCCCCCACGCTCGGTCGCCTGTACGAGGAAGAGCGCGCCTACCAAAACGGCCTAGGCCAGAACAGCTCGGCCACAAGCCGTGCCGCCAGTGCCCCGCGCGCCGGCCAGCAGCAGTTTGCCGCCCCGCAGCAGCACCCCGCTGCCATGCCGCAGCAGCAGCCGGCACCCCGCGCTGCCGCTCCCGACCCGCTTGCCGCGGCCGACCCCTTTGCGCCCAATGTGCCCGATCCCGCCGCCGCACCCATCCCCGTGCCCCAAACCGTCTCGCGCGACGCGCTTGCCGGCATGGGCGGAGCCGCCGCGACCGGCGCCGCCGTTGGCCTTGGCGCCGCAGCCAGCATCGCCTCCAACATGGCAAGCCCTCGCGCCCCGCAGCGTCCGCTCGCCCAGCTCGTCGACGTCGTGAGCGGGGAGAGCCACGCCATCACCTCCGCACAGGTGACCATCGGTCGCGAGCGCTCGGTTTCCGACATCGCCCTGCGCGACCCCAATGTGTCGCGCCGTCACGCCCAACTCACCTTTACCGGCTCGGACTGGTCAATCGAAGACCTCAACTCCACCAACGGCACGCTCGTCAACAACCGCCGCATCACGCGCTGCCCGCTGCGCAACGGCGACCTGCTGACGTTTGGCCTGAGCACGTTCGAATTTAGGGGATAGTCGCTTATGAACATCGATATCGTCCTGTTTGCAGGCCGCATTGTCCTGGTCGTCCTGCTCTACATCTTCCTGTTTGCCGTCATGAAGACCGGCGTGGGGCTCGTGCGCGGCCAGCGCCGCGACTCGGCTATCTGGACGATCGATGTGGACAAGGGCCCGCGCGGCATCCGCGGCATCCACGTGGATATGCTCGGCCCCGTCATCGTCGGCCGTTCGCCGTCGTCGGACATCTGCATCAACGAACCGTTTGTCTCGGCCTCGCATGCGCGTTTTTCGCTGCAGGGCCCGGCACTTATTATCGAGGACCTCAACTCGCTTAACGGCACGCTCGTCAACGGCCGCCAGCTGGTGGAGCCCGCAACGCTGCGCGAGGGCGACGAAGTCCAGATTGGCGACGTGGTCATGAAGGTGAACCGTCGATGATCGACGAGGAGAACAAGTCCGCAACCATGCCAGAGACGTCGGCCGCCCCCGCGGCCGCGCCGGCTCATGCTGCCCCGGCGGGCCCTGCGCCCGTGGAGCCCGAGGACACCGTGTTCTCCCTGCCTCTTTCGCATGTAACGCAAGAATATCCGACGCTTAGCGACGACGAGGATGCCAAGGACAACGCCGACGGCGGTAACGCCCCCATCGGCGCGCACGCCGCTGCCGAGCAGCCCGCGGTCCCGCAAGACACGCCCGCACCGGCTCACTTTGCCAAGCCCGTCGCCACGGCGATTACCGAGAGCTCTGCGGTATTTGCGGCTCCCGAGCCCGCAGCACCGGTGTTTCCCGTAGCTCCAGCACCCGCCGCAGCGCCCGAACCCGCATCTGCACCGGAACCTGCGGCGGCTCCCTCCCCCGCGGTCGCATCGGCGCCCGAGGTCATGCAGCCTGTGGCCGAAGACGTGCCCGCAGCAACGACGGAGGATGTCTCTCAGCCCCGCAGCACGCCCGCGCCCGCGCACCTCGCGATGCCCGAGCCCGCAGCCGTCGCCCCGCAAGACGACGAGCCTGTCGACCGTACAACCGAAGAACCCGCCACGCCTAACGCTGACGACCCAAGCAACGATGCCGACACCGTCTCGCCCGGCGATACGGCCGAGATTGACGTTGCCGCCGTGGAGGCCAAACTTAAGGACCCCGGCTCGACCATGAGCTTTGAGCCGCTGACCGACGAGCGCATCGAGACCGACTCGACCTACGACGCCGGCACCACCACGCAGCTTATGTGGGGCGCCCGCTCCGACGTCGGATGCGTACGCCCGCACAATGAGGACTCCTATCTGGTGCAGTCGCCGCTCTTTTGCGTGTGCGACGGCATGGGAGGACACGCCGCCGGCGAGGTGGCATCCTCCATCGCCGTCGAGACCATCGCCAAGACGGCGCCGCAGTCTGCCGACGCCGCGCGCCTGGCCGCAGCTGTCGAGGCCGCCAACGCCGCCGTGATCGAGGCCGCCCTCAACGGCCTGGGCAAACCCGGCATGGGATGCACGGCCACCTGCGCCTACATCGAAAACGACACGCTCGCCATCGCCCACGTGGGCGACTCGCGCGCCTATCTGCTCCACGAGGGCACGCTCATCCGCGTGACCCGCGACCACTCCTATGTGGAGGAGCTCGTGGACGCCGGCGAGATTACGGCAGACGAGGCGCGTGTCCACCCCAACCGCTCGGTCATCACCCGCGCGCTGGGCTCGGATCCCGCCATGTATGCCGACCACTTTACCCTGCATATCGAAGAAGGCGACCGCCTGATCCTGTGCTCGGACGGCCTGTCGAGCATGATTCCCGATAGCGATATCGAAAACATCGCCACACAGTCCTCGACCGCGCAGATTTGCGTCGACAACCTTGTTGACGCGGCACTGGTCGCCGGCGGGCACGATAACGTCACCGTGGTTGTCGTTGACCTGGTTGACGATGGCGTCATGCGCGAGGCAAAGCGCGTCCGCCGCCGCAACATCACCATTGCCGCCGTCCTGGGCATCGCTTTTGTGCTGGCGGCAGCCATCTGGGCCTACGCGGGCATCACCGGCTCGTACTACCTGGGCACCTACAAGGACACCGTCGCGGTCTACCGGGGCATTCCCGGCAAGCCACTCGGCCTTAAGCTGCACTGGCTCGAGAGCACGACCAGCATCGAGCTGTCCGACCTGCCCGAAGACACGCAAAATCGCCTGAAGGCGGGTATTCAGCAGACGGGCATCGACGATGCGCAGGACACCATCTCCAAGTACCGCCATCAGATAGACGAGGAGCAGACCCGTCAGGTGATCGACGCGCAAACGATCCGCAATAACACCGATCAGAGTTCGACCTCCGAATCGGATTCCGAGAAAACCGCCGAACAGTCCGCCGAGGCCGAAGCCTCCGATAAGAATTAGAAAGGGAGTGCCGCTTATGAGTCGCCGTAATACCGAACTGCTTTTACTCATCGCCTCGGCGTTCCCCGTCATCCTGCTGTATGCGATGTACGTGCTCACCGCAGGCGCCGCCATCTCGTTTGAGACACTTGCCGTTCCGATCGGTCTCTTTGCCGCCTTCGCCGCGGCGCATATCGCCGTACGCATTCTGGCACCCGGCGCCGACCCGGCCATCCTGCCCATCGTCTTTGTGCTTTCGGGCATTGGCATCACGTTTGTGACGCGCTTGGCGCCCACGCTCGCCATCTCGCAGCTCGTCATCCTGTTTGTCTCGGTGGCGCTGATGGTAGGTACGCTTGCGCTGGTCAAAAACCTCGACGTGGTCATGCGCTACAAGTACACCTTTGGCATCATCGGCATTATCTTGCTGATGCTGCCCATCTTTATCGGCACCACGATCTCGGGCTCCAAACTGTGGATTCGCATCGCCGGCTTTACCATTCAGCCCGGCGAGTTCGCCAAGGTCTTTATCGTGCTGTTCCTAGCCGGCTATCTGGCCGAAAACCGCGAACTGCTCTCTATCTCCAACCGCAAGATCTTGGGTCTTAAGATTCCGCGCCTGCGCCTGCTGCTGCCGCTGTTCGCAGTCTGGGGCGTATGCCTGCTCGTCGTTGTCTTCGAACGTGACCTGGGCTCGGCCTTGCTGTTCTACACCATCTTCTTGCTGATGCTCTACGTTGCAACGGGTCGCTTCTCGTATGTCGTCATCGGCCTTGCGCTCTTGGCCGTGGGGGCCGTGGGCGCCTACAAGTTCCTGTCGCACGTCCAGGTGCGTTTCCAGATCTGGGCCGATCCCTTTAAGGACGCGCAGGGCCAGGGCTACCAGATTGTCCAGTCCCTCTTCTCGCTGGCCGACGGCGGCCTTGTTGGCGTCGGCATTGGCAACGGTATGGCCAATAACATCCCCGTCGTCGAATCCGACTTTATCTTCTCGGCTATCGGCGAGGAGATGGGCCTTTTGGGCGGCGGCGCCGTTCTTATCCTGTTTATGCTCTTTGCCGTGCGCGGCCTGACCACGGCAGCCCGTGCCAAGTCCGACCTTGCCGCTTTTAGCGCTACCGGTCTTACGGCCGCTATCAGCTTCCAGGCTTTCTTAATCGTTGGTGGCGTTACCCGCCTGATTCCGCTGACCGGCGTCACCCTGCCCTTTATGAGCCAGGGCGGCTCCTCGCTGCTGGCAAGCTTTATCATCGTCGCACTTTTGCTGCGCGCCGGTGACGAGGCAACCGGTCGCGAGGCCGAGCTCACCGGCACCGGCACCATGGCCGCCATCACCGACGACCAGGTCGCCTCGGTGGCCTCCCCGGCCGGCACGCGCTTCGCCACTTCGTCTTCGTATCCCCGCGGCAGCCACTCCGCCGCCTCGCGCATGCGCCGCCGTCTGCTCGACACGCCCGAATCCGGCGTACTCGGCCGCGTGGCGCTCGCCAATCGACTGACCCGCGCCGTGTTCGCCTTTACGGCACTGTTCGCCATCCTTATCGGCAACCTCACCTATGTCCAGGTCATCAAGGCCAAGGACTATCAGGACATGCCGACCAACAACCACACCATCGCCCGCTCCAAGTACATCCAGCGCGGCTCCATCATCACGTCCGACGGCGTGACGCTGGCCGAGTCGCTGCAACAGGAGGATGGCACCTACGCCCGCTCCTACCCCAACGGAAACATGGCCGCTCACGTGGTGGGCTATGTAAGCCAGCAGTACGGCACCGCGGGTATCGAGAGCGTCATGAACGACACGCTCACCGGCTCCAAGGATTACTCCAGCTGGAACAACGCCCTCGCGTCGCTCGCAGGCCAAAACCAACCGGGCAACACCGCCAAGCTCACCATCGACTCGCGCATCCAGACGGCCGCCGAGCAGGCACTCAAGGGCTTTAAGGGCGCCGTGGTGGTTATGGATCCGCGCACCGGCGCGGTCCTCGCATGCGCCAGCTCGCCCACCTACGACAACACCAACATCGACGCCCTAATGCAATCGGGTGGTGGCGAGGACGGCTCCATGTACGACCGCGCCATGAACGCGCTTTACACCCCGGGCTCCACGTTTAAGGTCGTCACGCTTGCCGCGGCACTCGAGACCGGCACCGCCAGCCTTTCGAGCACTTACAAGGCGCCCAGCTCCATGGACATCGGCAACGCACCGGTCACCAACTACGCCAATGAGAGCTTCGGCACCATCAGCCTCCAGCAGGCCTTTGCCGTATCGTCCAACGTCGTCTTTGGCCAGGTAGCCAACGAGGTTGGCGCCAACTCTCTCGTCCAGTTTGCCAACGCCTTTGGTTACGGCCAAAAGCTCGGCCAGGACCTGACCGCCGCGGCTTCCATCATGGCCGACCCCTCGCTCATGACCGAGTGGGAGACCGCCTGGGCAGGCGCCGGCCAGCCCGTCGGCATGGACCACACGCCAGGCCCGCAGACCACCGTCATGCAAAACTGCGTGATAGCGGCGGCCATCGCCAACAGCGGCGTGGTCATGGACCCGTTCTTCGTGGCCCAGGTGCTCGCCCCCGACGGAACCGTGGTCAAGACCACGCAGTCCCGCTCGCTCGGCCAGGCCGTCAGCGCCACCACGGCTGAGCAGGTCAAGCAGGCCATGCTCGCTGTTGTCCAGTCCGGCACCGGCACCGATGCCCAGATTCCGGGCGTCAAGGTCGCCGGCAAGACCGGATCGGCCGAGACCGGCGGCACCAACGTCAACTCGATGTTCGTCGGCTTCGCACCTTACGATTCACCCACGGTCGCCATCTCGGTGGCCTTGGAGGATTACGACAAACACGACGTCAAGGCGGCCAAGATCGCCGGCATCGTCCTGACCGCGGCACTTGCCGCCCAAGGAGCGTGATGCCCGTGATCGAAGCACAAGTATGTGGCGCACCGCAGCCAACAAGCTAGCGGCAAGACGCCACGCGGCCCCAGCGGCCATAGATTTGGTACTACACACATCGTTGAGCGAATAAGTTAGTTAGGAGCAGGAATGGAACAGAGGGTCCTCGGGGGAAGGTACCTCCTCAAGGATAAGGTGGGAACGGGCGGCATGGCGACCGTCTTCCGTGCGCAAGATCAGGTTCTCGACCGCACGGTTGCCGTCAAGATCATGCTGCCGCAGTACGCCGGCGACGCCACCTTTGCCGCGCGCTTTAAGCAGGAGGCCCAGGCAGCAGCCGGCCTCTCCTCCCCCTATATCGTGGGCGTCTACGATTGGGGCAAGGACGGCGATACCTATTACATCGTCATGGAGTACCTGCGCGGTACCGACCTTAAGAGCGGCATCAAGAGCCACGGCGCCCTCGATCCCAAGAAGGTCGCGCAGATCGGCTCGCAGATCAGCTCCGCGCTTTCGGTCGCCCACAAGCACGAAATCATCCACCGCGACATTAAGCCGCAAAACATCATGGTGCTGCCCGACGGCAACATCAAGGTCATGGACTTTGGCATCGCGCGCGCAAAGAACAGCCACCTCACGCAAGACAACAATGTACTGGGCACCGCCCACTACGTAAGCCCCGAGCAAACGCGCGGCCAGGACCTCAGTCCCACCTCGGATATCTACTCCCTGGGCGTCGTGATGTACGAGTGCGCCACCGGTCGCGTCCCCTTTGACGGCGACGACGCCATCTCGGTTGCACTCAAGCAGGTAAACGAACTGCCGGTTCCGCCGAGCCAGATCAACTCCGGCGTCGATGCCGATCTGGAGCGCATCATCCTCAAGTGCATGGAGAAGGATCCGGCGAATCGCTTCCAGACGGCAGATGAGCTGCGCCAGGTGCTCAACAACTACCTGTCCGGCCGCGCTGTCAACGTCTCCGAGCCCACGCGCATCATTGGCGCCGCCGGCGATCTGGGCGCAACCAAGACACGCGAGTTGTCCGATCAGACGCGCGCCATGGTACGTCCCGTCTCGGGCGTAAGCGGCCAGAGCAACGCCCGCAGCGCCGTTTCGGGCTCCACGGGCTCCTACGAGGTCGATCAGCCCAAGTCCAACAAGAACAAGATTATCGCCGCCGTAGTCGCCGCAATCGCCTTGGTTGGCGTTGTGGTGGCCTTCGCCACCGGACTCTTTGGGGGCGAGCAGGTTACGGTGCCCGATGTGCTTAACAAGGACCAGCAGACTGCTATCGAGCAGATCAAGGAGGCAGGCCTTGAGGTCGGAACCGTCGACCAAAGCTACAACGACGATGTCGATGAGGGCAAGGTTGCCGAGCAGACCCCCAACGGCAACACCAAGAAGCCCAAGGGTACCAAGGTGAACCTGGTGATCTCCAAGGGCCCCAAGCCCTCCGAGAAGGTTGAGGTTCCGCAGCTCGTCGGCCTGACCAAGGACCAGGCTGAGGCCGCGCTGGCAAGCGTGGGACTCAAGGGCGAAGCAACCGAGGAGGCCAACGAGGCCGAAGAAGGCCAGGTCTTTGAGCAGGGCACTAATGCCGGTAAGGAAGTCGAAAAGGGCACGACCATCTCGTACAAAGTCTCCAGCGGACCCGACACCACCTCCGTCCCCGATCTGACCGACATGACTGAGGCTCAGGCACGCAACGCCCTCGACATGGCCGGTTTTGGCGTCGATGTGAGCTACCAGGAGAACGACTCCGTCACAGAGGGCACCGTCATTAGCTGGAACCCCAGCGGTAAGCAGAAGCCCGGCGCCACGATCACCGTCGTCATCGCCAAGAAGTCCGGCAAGGCAAACGTCCCGAGCAACCTGTACGGCAAGAGCATCTCCTCCGCCGTCACGTCGCTCAACAACGCCGGATTCTACAACATCGCATTCTGCGATCAGAACGGCAACCCCGTGAGTGGCAACGAAAACGCCACCGTGACGGGCGTCTCCCCCACTGGCAAGCAGTCCACCGACAGCACGATCACGCTGACGGTTTCGATTTCTGGCTCGGGTTCGGGCTCTGGCTCGGGCACGGGTGACGATTCCGGTACGACCAACTAGTCGCCACCCCACCGCTCATCACGGCTCTCGCCGCAAACATATTCGCTCACAGGCGCCCGCTTGCTCCCCCAGCAAGCGGGCGCTTCGTTTTTGACATGGCATTGAACCAGAAGAGCCCGGCACCGTAGCGGTACCGGGCTCGATATTCCTCTGGTGCCCCCGGGCGGATTCGAAAACTCCCCCGCGGGGAAATGAGTGACGCGGGCGTCGACGGTCCGAATCCGCCGGCGGTCCCCACAAACCAGAAACGGCGCCGCTCTCGCGACGCCGTCATAATCTTCTGGTGCCCCCGGGCGGATTCGAACCGTCGACACCCGCTTTAGGAGGTCATGAGCTATTACCCTACCTGCGGTTTTTCATTTTCATCAATATCTCTGTTTCCGCAGGTAATTTAGCTATTCTGCCGTTTTTACTCTTCTTGATTAGTTTTCTATTTCACCCTTTTTACACCCCTTCACCCCTTCATTTTGACTTGCAGGGGTGAAATTTTTGGGTTAGCCTCGGGGGCGAGGCCCTCAAAGCCCCGCCCCCGAGGCTAACCCAACGCACCACCCCTGGAGACCCATGGAAACCAGAATCAAACCCACAGCCAAAGGCACTTCCGAACCGATCAAGGGAAAACCCGGTTCCTTCCGCATCTACTTCTCTCTCGGTCGCGACCCCGAATCCGGCAAGGACGGGAAACGAGTCAGATACCTAAAGACACCCAAGAGAACCATCCATTGCAAGAGCAAAAACCCGAAGAACTGGCCCGGTGAGGTTGCAAATGCGCTCGATGCCTACCGGAAGGAGCTGGAGACCTATGAACCGGCTGGCGACATGCCGACCACTGTTTCCGGATACGCCGAGGATTTCCATCGGCTCCGAGAAAGCTCCTTCGGCTCCCCCCTTTCTTTCCAAAGAGAGGAATATGACGTGCGCCATATACGCGAGCTGTTCGGCGACATGCCCCTCGGTGCGCTGAGGCCCGACGAGATCAAACGGGCGTATGCCAAAGCAATCTCAACCGGAAGATTCACAGAGGCCGAGATTCGTCGCATCCACGTCAAGCTCAAACAGGTCATGCAGGACGCACTGGAGAATGAGCTAATCGAGCGCAACCCATGCATCAGCGTCAAACTCCCAAAGCCAGACCTTAGAGTGCGCAACTTCCTCCCACCCGACGAACTGCCCCGATTCACCAAATGCCTGCTATCCGAACCCATGGGACCGATGACCGTCTGCACCATGCTCATATTCCACCTAGGACTCAGAAAAGGGGAGGCCCTGGGGCTCTGTTGGGAAGACTACGACCCCGAGGCGATGGAAATCAGAATCGTCCACCAGTACACCAATGACAAAACGCTCAGGGCACCCAAATCGGAAATGAGCAGGCGGATCCTGTCTATAGACTCTTCGCTAGCCGCGTATCTAAACGACTGGAAGATGCGGCAGCGCAACCTATTCGAGCAACGCGGGCTAAGACAGAGAAACTCTGACCCCATCGTCCACGCCCTCAGCCCGCATAAGGACGAAAACGGCAACCTTCACGTCAGTATCACCCGACCCGATGGACACAACTATTCACGCTGGTTCAGGGACTTCTGCGTCGACAACGGCTATGGCGAGTACGCCAACGTGACAAGCCAGTTCGAGCGCAACGGCAAGCTGCACACACGCGGCACCGGATACTCGGGTCTCGTCCCCCATGGCCTGAGGCACACGGCAGCAACGGCCCTTGTTGCGAGCAACGTCGACTTAAAGACCGTTCAGGCGAGAATGGGCCATGCGTCCGCAAGCACAACCGCGAACTTCTACACCCATGCAATCAGGGCAAATGACCGAAACGCAGCTGAGGTATTTGAATCGCTTTCATCTAAGAATTAGCTATTTCAACTGGATACTTCACTATGTCTCCATATCGTGGGCTATTAGTGACATTCGCATGGGCCATATCGACTGAACGGTGATACATTATTCGCAAGTTGAATGGAAGGAGGTGAGTATAAGTGGCGTTGGCAAAGAAGGCTGAGAAGCGAATTCGCATTCCCGAGAATCTCAGGGCCCCCTTCGCACAGATGGTTTCGGATGAGGCTTACCTGCGGGCAACTGACGAATCGAAAACCATCATCGGACTCGTCTTCGAGAAGGTGCTTCCCGCGTCCGCGTTCGCGAGGGACAGGATGCTCAACGTTTACAGCGGTGATAGCCTGTTCACGAGTGTGTCGGACGTATTGCGTTCGAACGTCACCGGCGCAATCGGCACCGTCGCCGAAGCGGACTATAAGCCCATAATCGAGTTCGGAGCGAGGCTCATTCACGAGAGGAGCTGCGGCACTGCGCTCTACACCGGTGCAATGGACATACCGCACCTTCGACGTTGCTTCGAGTCTGTTCTCGACTACATGGAACACGAGACCCGCAGCGACCCCTCGAATCCCTTTCTCGACTACGAGACGTCCCGTGCAGTCAAGTACGGACGCTCGCTGATGGACGAGTGCTCGACGGAGTTCAATCGAGCGCCCGTAGCAGCCCTCGTTCGCTTCGCAGTTGAGTACTTCGACGAGATTGGATGCCTGAACGCAACATGCGCCTATCTCGCCGATGCTTTTTCCGCGCTTGAAGAGAGCGTCACCATCTCGGCTAACAAGTGCGGCAACAAGCACGTACCACCGGACACCCCGGAGCTGCGCCGCAAATGGAGCGACCTTCTGGAGACGGTCTGCTCCGACTGGCAATAGAAAACGGCACCCGACTCCCCTCTCTTAGTCGCCAAACCTCGAAGAGGAGCCGAGCGCCCCAAACAAGGAGTTTATCATGCATCTTGCAGATGACCCCAAGACCGACGCCATCTCCGCAGGCATCAACCTGCGCCATGTCGGCACCAAGCGCATCATGAGCCGCCTGGACGTTCAGATCCTCACCGGCATCGGACAATCCAGCGCCATCAAGCTCATGAAGTCCACCCACCACTGCTTTAGCATCGCCAACCAGTACTTCGTCATGGAAGAGGACCTGTTCGACTACTTCCACAAGCTGGCAGAGGGGGCGAGCGAGTAATGCAGCGCCCGAACGCCAATCCCCTCGTCTTCGAGCTGGATGTGCTCGACGAGCACGTCCACACCCTTCAGGAAGACAAGCCCATCGCCTCCTTCGGGCTCAACGCACTCAACAGCATCCTCGGCGGTGTCTACCCCGGGCTCAACTACGCAATCGGGACCGCCCCGGGCAAGGGCAAGACAACACTGGCACTCCAGGAGGCCGACAAGCTCGCGGCAGACGGGCACCCGGTAATCTACGTTTCCGCCGAGCTTCCCGCGCACAAACTGATCGAGAAGAGCCTGGCGCGTCTCAGCGACGGCAAAGTCGCGTTGTCCGAGGTCTCCAGCTGCGCGACCCAGAATCACCCTAAGCACGCGACTTTCGAGGCTGCACTCGACAAATATCGCACCCAGATCGCCCCCAATCTCTGCATCACCGGCCCGCTCAACACCGTGGAGCTCTCCAACCTCGTCGGGCTGGTAACACGCGAGCGCGGCGAGGTCCCCATCGTCTTCATTGACTACCTCCAGCTCCTCGCCTGCGGCGTCACGGCGGACCAGCAGTTCATCGACGAGCGATTGGCTATCACAGCATGCGTGAAGGGCCTCCGCGAAATCTCGAACCTCTATGGCTCTCCCGTCATCGCACTGAGCTCGACCACTCGCAAGTCCTACGATTCCGGTAAGTCGGCCAGGCCCAACCTCGCCATGTTCGGTGGTTCCTCCGCTGTCGAGTACGGCTTTGATTCGGTGCTCTACCTCGCCGATGACAATGACAAGCCCGAGTGGCCCTACGAGTCTCCCGCAACCGGCACGCCCCTCAAGCTCGTCGCCCTCAAGAACCGCTACGGCACGCTGGGCGAGTCCCGACTCGACTTCGACGGTGCGCGCGCCACCTTCCACGACAGGGGTTAGCCCATGCGTGGCAAAGCCAAGACCGCGCATATAAACGTCCGCATGACCGAGGAGGAGCGTGCCGCCATCACGGTGCGCTCCTCCTCTTTTGGTATGGCCCCATCGACGTTCATGCGCGAAGCCGCCCTCCACATCGGTGAGAAGCCCGTCAGGATCGCCGATGAGGCGACGCTGCGGCTGCTTCTTCATCAGATGAAGAAGCAGGGCGGAAACCTCAACCAGGCCGTCCGCACCGCAAACGCCTATGGCGTGGATACGCAGACGGCCCAACAGCTCGCGGAGGCCGTCCGTCTGGTATCGAGCACGGCCTCGCAGCTATCGAACCTCATCTCCAAGAATCGAGAATGATCATGAAAACCAAGATGCCCACAGCGCTCATATCATCTCTTCTCCTAGCGATCCTCGTATGCCCCGTCCTCGCCGTCCCCGTCGACGATTTCATCGCCGGGGCACCGTTAGGCGCGGCTGCGATTCCGTCGTCGTTCGGCGTGGATACCGTCCTCGGCTGGTGGCTCACGGGTGCGTTCACTGCTTGCCCGCTCGGAACCCTGCTGACCTTCCTCCTCGCCTTTTGCATCTGCGCTCTCATCGCCTACTCGACCACCCTCAACGCGAGGGCCGAGGACGGCGGCGTGCTCGGCGACGCCCACGTCAAGACGGGTCGCGAGGTCATAAAAGGGTCCATGACCTGGGACGGCTCGACGAATCCCTCGTCACGTGGGTTCGTCTATGGGTTCACCAAGTATCACGGCAAACCCTGCTATCTCTACGAGCCCAAGAAGATGGCCTTCGTGTCAGGGGCCACCGGGTCAGGTAAGAGTCGCTTCCTCTATCTCCCCTCAATCGACCTGCTCAGCTACGGCGGCGCTTCCAACGGATCCGAGCCCGCGACCCTAATCGTCTCCGACGTGAAAAACGAGCTCATAGAACTCACGGGCGACGAGCTGACCCGTCGCGGCTATCGCGTCCTGCTTCTCGACACGCAGCACCCCTATAGGGGACAGAGGTTCAACCCGCTCAAGCAGGTGCTCGACCTCCATGCCGAGGGACGTGACCAGGAGGCCGAGCAGGCGGCGGACGCCATCGCGGAGCTCGTGGTGCAGGACGACGAGAAAGACAAGGGCTCGCACTGGACCGCCTCGGCCAGGGGCCTGCTCTCGGCCCTGGTCCTGCTGGTCTCCATGTCCGACGAGTGTCCCGAGGAATCAAAGCACCTCGCGACCGTCTGCGAGGTCCTGGACCGCGGCACCGAGGCCGAGGGAGACGACCCGTCCGAGCCCCTGAAGGCCGTCTTCCGCGCTCTGCCGAGCGGCCACCCCGCCAAGGGCAGGGCGTCGCAGTTCGTCTCCTCGGGCGGCAACGAGCTCAGGAGCATCCTCTCGACGCTCAAGGTCGCCCTGCGCCCGTTCTCCTCCGCCCCGGTCGCCTGGATGACCTCCGGCTCCGACATCGACCCGCACACGGTACTCACGGAGAAGAGCGCCGTCTTTCTCCACGTGCTCGACGAGGGCTCCCCCTACAACTGTATCGCGGCGATGTTCCTCTCGCAGCTCTGGGCTTCGGTCCAGGCGGTCGCGGACGTGAACGGCGGCAGGCTCCCCCGCCCCGTGCAGATACTCGGCGACGAGTGGGGCAACCTGCCCCGCGTCGAGTGCCTGCCCGCCCTCCTCAGTCTCGGGCGCGGGTGCGGGACGTTCTGGGTCGGAGCGACGCAGGACGTATCCCAG
>CABVAC010000011.1 GCA_902496275.1 uncultured Collinsella sp.
TATACTCATGGAAAACCTCCCATTTCCCGATGTCCAAGAAATGGGAGGCAGTTCAGAATCAGACAAGGGACCCTCAAAATATGCAGGGTAATTGTTAGGTACCTAATAGCCTACATTTTCCCATTGGTTGCTAACCCAACCTTGATTAATCTTAGGATTTTTCGTTACCTGAGCAGTGCGCATGGCAACATCTTCTGTCATAACATCCATTTTCTTCTTTGACGTATCAACGATATCTTGCGCGCCACGAAGCAAACGACCTCGAAGTTCATCGTCTGTCGCGATCTTATAGCCAGCAAAGGCACCAGCCGCGACAGTCGTCGCCAATGCAATCGCAGTAAAAATCTTATTCCTCATCTTGGCCTCCTTGATCAAACTGAATCATTTCACCAAGAATACGAGAGAGCTCTTCCTCGTCTTTAAACTCAATCTCAATCTTATTCTTTCCACGCGAGCTCTTCACACGAACGTTGGTATTAAATACCTGACGAAGTACACGCGCAGCCTTTTTAAAAGACTGAGGCGTTGCAGGCCGTGGCGTCTTAGTTGTCTCTCCGGCAGAAAACAATGGAGCAAGATTTTCTGTCGCTCTTACGGAAAGGCCCTCCGCAACAACCTTCTCTGCAAGTCGAATTCGCGCGTCCTCATAGGGAACTGCAAGAATCGCACGTGCATGTCCAGCAGTTAGTTTACTCTCAAAAATCATCTGCTGAACTACTTCGGGGAGATCGAGAAGGCGCAGCGAGTTTGTAATTGCAGAGCGTGACTTGCTTACTGCTTTCGACAATGCCTCCTGGGTCATACCGCTGGCATCGATAAGCTGGCGATAGCCCTTAGCCTCTTCGACGGGATTCAGATCAGAACGCTGAAGGTTTTCGATAAGAGCAAGAGCCAGCATCTCTTCATCATTAACATCTTTAATGATGACAGGCAGTTCCTCAAGACCAGCAAGCTTTGATGCCTGATACCGACGCTCACCAGCGATGATCTCATAGCCGTTTCCATGCTTGCGAACCAAGAGCGGCTGCAAAACGCCATGCTCTTGGATTGACTCGCTCAACTCGCGAAGTTCAGTTTCATTAAAATGAATTCGCGGTTGATTAGGGTTGGGAACGATATCCTCAATAGGTAGTTTTGTTACAGATGCGGCATTTGAAGCAGATACAGCAGAACCACCGGTCTCATACTCGGCCTCTGAGACCAAAGCATTGAGTCCACGTCCCAATCCGCCACGTTTCTTTACACTAGGCACGCTTGATCACCTCTTTTGCAAGGTTCATATACGCTTTTGCACCCTTATTTTGAGGTGCATAGGTAATTACCGGTTCTCCAAAAGACGGAGCTTCGGAGATTTTAACCGTACGGGGGATTAGCGTCTTAAATGCCTTATCACCAAAGTACGATTGAACCTCCTCAACAACCTGATTCGATAGAGAAGTACGCGAGTCATACATGGTCATAAGCACACCATAGGTGTCTAAGCCCTTGTTCAGACGTGATTTGACCATCTTCATTGACTCTAGCAGCTTCGTAACGCCCTCGAGTGCGTAGTACTCGCACTGGATCGGAATCAAAACGCTGTCTGCTGCGGTCAAGGCATTGATAGTAAGCAGGCCGAGCGAAGGAGGACAGTCAATGAAAATAAAATCGAACTCGTCCTGAATCGGCTCAAGCAAATCTTTGAGGCGGGTTTCACGAGCAATTGCGCTTACGAGCTCAATTTCGGCACCTGCAAGCTGAATCGTAGCTGGAATTACGAATACCTTTTTGCAATTTGTATCAAGAACAAGCGATTCTGCCGGCACATCATTCAACAATGCATCATAGATGCAGCGATCAAGGTCTTCTTTTTCAATTCCAAATCCACTGGTGCTGTTTCCCTGCGGATCAAAATCGACAATCAGTGTCTTACGACCCTGCTCACCCAGTGCTGCTGCAAGGTTCACAGCCGTCGTTGACTTACCGACGCCGCCTTTTTGATTGATGATTGCAATGATACGCGTGTCTTTTGCGCTCTTAGAACGCTTAACGTCGCGAAATCCCACGGTCCCTCCTGGTGTGTATTAAAGCTGTCAAACGGAGGATGTTTCACGTGAAACATTCCGATTCGATATCAACCGCCATGTTTCACGTGAAACACTGCAAGTTGTTAGTATCCATTATGTTTCACGTGAAACATCTAGGCAAGCGGATTCTTCTTTGCCATGCCATTTGCACGAGGCAATGAAACGGATGCCGGATGACTCTTTTTAAGAACAATGAACTCCCTGTGGCCCAAGCCCTCAGGCAAATCGATTGCGTCATTCAGAAGCAAAGTGAAGCCGCCAATCTTAGCTGCTGACATGCCGGAAGCAAGCTCCTCATCCGAAGGATTACCCTTGGTGATAACAAATAGCCCTCCGTCTTTGAGGAACGGAGCAGCATACTCAACAAGAATCGGTAGAGGGGCAAGTGCGCGGGCGGTTACGACAGAAAACTGCTTCTTATGGCTTCGAGCATATTCTTCAAGGCGATCATGAACCGCATGAGCATGTTTCAATCCAAGAACATCAACAAAAGAATTGACAGCATCAACCTTCTTACCAACAGAGTCAATATAAGTAGCTTTACGATGCGTGGTTATGGTTAACGGAATACCAGGGAAGCCCGCACCTGTTCCCATATCGAGCAAAGCTCCCTCAGGAGCCTTATTGATATAGGGGAGCAAAACAAGTGAGTCGAGGATATGAAGTACCGCAGCATCTTCTATGTTAAGAATACGGGTGAGATTGGTTGTCTTATTTGTTTCCAGAACCAAATCCAAATGTTGAATACATTTCCTCAGCTCAGTATCAGTTACGCTCAAGGAATACTCTTTGCAATAGGAAGTTAGACGACTAGACATCTCGTCAGCCTGCTGATCAGTAAGTACTAACAACGAAAGCTCCTTTCTGACAAAAATCAGTGTATCGAGAACTTTTGACAAAAAAAGGGGACGTGGAAACCACGTCCCCTTAGCATAAGCTCGAGTAGATTATCGAGCAACAATCACCACATGGCGATCGGGGCCAGAACCCTCAGAATGAGTATCGACGGCGTCATTGCCACGAAGTGCAATGTGAACCAGTCGGCGCTCGTAGGCATTCATGGGCGGAAGCGAAACACTCTTATGAGTGCGGATGGCACGCTCGGCAGCAGACTGAGCCATGGAGGCAACCTTGTCCTGACGGCGGCTCTTGTATCCCTCGACGTCCACTACAACCGGATACCTAAAGCCGAGCTTGCGGCTCACCAGCAATGAGAACATAACCTGAAGGGCATCAAGGGTGCGACCATGACGGCCAATGAGAACAGCAAGGTCGGGAGCCGTTACATCCAGAATCAGTTCACCCTCGTCGCCCTCATACTCATCGATAGGAGAGTTGGCGGCATCGAAGTGCGAAAGGATGGAACGCAGGATGGAAATCGCGACATCGGCAATGGTGTCGAGCTCCTCGTCGGTCAGCTCTTCACCGGCCTTGTAGCGCTGTGCAATCTCGGGATAATCGCCCGCGACCTGCGGGGCAACCTCCTCAAGCATATCCTCGATGATCTCTTCAGACATAACGTACTCCAAAAGTTAGGTACCTAAATAAGATTGATATCCCGCTACTTCTTCTTGTGCGGGCGCGGCTTCTTTTCGCGACGAGTGACCTCAACCTGCAGCGGCGCGTTCTTAAGGCGCTCCTCCTCATCGGCCTTCGCCTTGTCGATGACCTTCTGCGTCACAAAAATCTGCTGGATAACCTGCCAAGCAGACGAGACGTCGTAGTACAGCAGAACACCAACGGGAAGGCTCCAGCCCATCCAAAGCATCATGACCGTCATGACAACGGCCATCATACGCATGCTCTGAGCCTGCTGGCCGGTCTGGTTGCGCGACATATAGAGCTGCGGAATCAGGGTCAGGACAGCGAACAGGATCAGGCAGACCAGCGCAGGCAGCGCGACCATAAAGCCATCGGCAAAGGAGGCACTCGGCGTGGTGGTCAGGTCGGGCAGAATATTAAAGAACGAGAACGCGCCGTCGTTAAAGTAGTCCGGCAGGTTACGCAGCAGCGTAAATAGGGCGAACAGGACAGGCATCTGAATCAACAGCGGCAGACAACCAGCCATCGGGTTGAACTTGTTCTCGCTGTAGAACTTCTGCATTTCCTCGGCCTGACGCTGGGGATCGTCGGCATAGCGCTCCTGGATCTCGAGCATCTTGGGCTGCAGCACCTGCATGCGTGCCGTCGACTTAGTCGACTTGAGCATAAGCGGCGTCAGTAGCAGACGGATGATGACCACCAGGATGATGATGGACAGGCCCCAGTCGACCGCAAAGGTCTGGATGAGCTTGAGCAGCTCGAAAAGGATGTTAACGATCCAATCCCACATGTAAGTTTTCCTCCGATAGCGAGTGCCCGCTAGGGCACAGGGTCATAACCGCCGACGTGCAGGGGATTGCAGCGAGCGATGCGCCTCACGGCAAGCCAGCAGCCTCTCAAAACACCGTACTTCTCAATCGCCTGGACGGCGTATTGCGAGCACGTTGGGTAATAAATGCAGGCGTCAGGCAATAAGGGCGAAATAACCTGTTGATATATGCGAATAGGAGCGATGGCAACACGTCGCAAAACGTGATTGCTCATCGCTCCTCCCCGGCAACGCCGGCGCGTTTCATAAGCGAACGCAATGCATTGTCCATCTCCTGCGGCGAGGAAACCCTCGTCTTGGGAGTTGCGAACAAGATGATGTCATAACCCGCAACGGGAAATCCACAGCTGCGGGCGGCCTCGCGCATCACACGCTTAGAACGGTTGCGCACGACAGCACAACCGAGCCGTTTAGCACCAACGAAGGCGACCCTTCCGGAGTCGCCTTCGCCAACCGATTCACATATGGTCATTCGAATCAGAGGGTGATTGAAACGACGCCCCTGACTGAACACATGCTCGAAATCTTGCCGAGACTTAATAGTCTTCATGCGAGATGTGTGTATCGCTGCTAGACAGTGAGACGCTTGCGGCCCTTGGCGCGACGACGGGCGAGCACGGCACGACCACCCTTAGTGGCCATACGGGCACGGAAGCCATGGGTCTTGGCACGCTTACGCTTATTAGGCTGATACGTACGCTTCATCTTAAGTTCCTCCTGCTGCATTTCGAGTGTCCGCGGGGGCGCGGACGCAGATATAGACACGTGAGCTTGAAGATTGTAGGGAAATCAATGTTCAAATGTCAAGAAATCAAAGGTAAAAGGTTGCGCAGTTCACACGGTTCCCCCATAAGCCGAGCTCGATTTAGCGGTGCATGGCAACTTTTCACGATATTTCATCGAGTTTTCAACAGGTCGTGTTGGCAATGTTGAGAGCTTTTCGTCCGTTTTCCAAAGTTTTCAACAGGTTTTGAAAAGTTGTCGAAAGATGAGAAACATTGCACGGTGAGCTACTATTTGTTCGAAACCTTTTGAAAGATTGCGAGCGGCATGTCTGACGACTTTTACACCATGGTCGATTCCGGAGACCCGGCACCCGACAACGAGCACATCACCGGCGTGCGCGAAGAGCGTGAGGAAGGCGAGCAGACGACCACGCAGGCGCCAAAAGCCATGTACGCCGCGCGCATCGCCGTCTATGACGACATGCTGTCGACACCGCGTGTGATCGTCATTGATCCGCAGGATGTCCGCACGTATTTGGAAGAGACGACCAACACCGTCTACCAGTGCATGAAAGAACAAGGTGGCCATATCTCGCTCATGGTCATCCGCGAGATTGTCGAAAACTTTATCCACGCGCACTTTGCCGAGCCCATCATCTCGATTCTGGACGGCGGAGACACCATCCGCTTTGCTGATCAAGGACCCGGCATCGACGACAAGGAGCGCGCTTTCGACTTTGGCGTTACCAGCGCAAACAGCAAGATGAAGCGCTATATCCGTGGAACCGGAGCAGGGTTTCCCATGGTGCAGGAGTATTTGGAAAACGCCGGCGGGGCCGTGTCCATCGAGGACAACATGGGCAACGGCACCGTGGTTACGGTAAGCCTGGATCCTAAACGCGTGCAGGAAATCGAACGCGCCGGCGGGCGCGGTGCTGCCGTGCGGCCCGAGACGGAGCAGCCCGCATATCCCCTGCCGGGAGCTTTTGCGCAGCAGCCCATGGCAACGCAACAGATGCAGCCCCGCGTGGGACAGATGCAGCAGCCCGGAATGCTTCCTACACAAGAGTCCCAGGCGGCGTCGATGTCGATGCCGCCAAACGTGCCAGAGGCCATGCCGCTGGCGGATCAGGATGCAGCAGCAATGCAGCAGGCGACGGGGGCACCGGGTGGCCAGCAAATGGGATATCAGCCGTACCAACAGGGATATCCATATCAGCAGATGCCGCCACTGGGGTATGGCCAGCAGTTCCCACAGCAGTACCAGCAGGGATATCAGCAGCCGTACCAGCAGATGCCGCAGCAGCAGTACAACCCCTGGGCCCAGCAGATGACTCCGCAGCCTTACCAACAGTGGCCTCAAAGTTTTCAACAGCAAATGCCGCCGATGCAGAGTTCTCAACAATCAGCAGCTCAAATGATGTATCCTAATGCAGCAAATCAGTATGCGCAGCCACAGCCGGACGTGTTCGTAAGCGATCGCGGCAACGCCGCGCTGGGCTATCTGGCGCAAAATCAAGCGTGCGGTGCAACCGATCTGGCGAGGGCGTTTGGAAACTCGGCCCCCACTTGGTCACGCACGCTCAATGACTTGGCGCAGGCCGGCTTGGTCATCAAGCATGGCCAGAAATACCATCTGACCGAACTCGGCGCCGCTCGCGTGCGAGCTCAGAGCTAAAGAACGGGAGAGACAGTGGACGAGGAAGCAAGCATCATCCTGGGGGATGCCATCGCCTTTTGCCAGCGCGACGGCCAAGATGCACGCCTCATCAACATGCTGGGGCAATCGCGCGCCATAAGCCTGACCGAAGATACGCTCACGATCGAGGCCCCCTCGCGCTTTGCCATCGCGCAGCTCAAAAAGCATCAGCCGACTATTGAGGCCTATCTGGAAGAAATCGCCTTTGCTCCGATCGCGCTCGACATCGTGGCACCGCAAGGCGCAACGGCCGAATCTGCTGCCGCGACGGTGCCCGCCACGGCTCCCGCTGCTTCCCCTGCGGCGCCAGCCTCCGCAGGCGACGTGCCGACAATCGAGCACCAGCACAGCGATGTTTCCCGTGAAACCATGGCACCGTTGCCGACCGCCGCTGCGACGTCAACGAACGCACCCGTCACGCACATGCCCATCGCTCATGACGCAGCGGCGGGCGCGGATTCGGGCATTGCAATCAAGAACACGCTCTCGGCCGATGATTTTCGTCGCATGATGAACCAGATGAAGGGCGGAGCGCCGACTAAGTCCACGCAAGCCGCGACCCCCGCTTCACCCATGCCGGCACCGACCGTGCCGGCCGAGCAGAATGCGGATGGAGCCCCGCTCGCCGCGAACTCAAAATTCACCTTTGAGAACTTTGTCTACGGCCCCGAGAACAGCCATGCCTATCGCTCGGCACTCAAGTTTGCCGCCCTCGCGGACGAGCGCGGCACGTGCACATCACTGTTCATCTACGGCAAATCGGGCCTGGGCAAGACGCACCTGCTGCTTGCCATCAAAAACGAGCTCGCCGAGAAGTCGCCCGAGATCAAGGTCAAGTATGCCAACTCCCAGGCATATCTGGACGACCTGATGACCGAGTTCGACCGCCAAAAGAAGAGCAACGCCCCTATCATGCAGGCATACCACGGCGTGGACGTGCTCATCATCGATGACATCCAAAACATCATCGGCAAGCGCGCGAGCGTGGACTACTTTTTCCAGCTCATGGACGAGTTCATCCGCAACAACAAGAAGGTCGTCATCGCGGCAGACCGCGCCCCCAAGGACCTGAGCATGGACGAGCGTCTGACCAGCCGCTTCAACGCCGGCATGCTCTGCCTGGTCGCAGAGCCCAGCTACGAGATGAAATACAAGATCTTGCAGCGCTATTACGAGAACACCATCGTCGCCGCTCCCGAGGCAGGCGACGACTCGCTGCTGGCGGCCTATGGGGGCGACAGCGGGCACCTGACCGACGAGCACTTTAAACACATGGCCGAGGTCTCGGGCACCAACATCCGCGAACTCGAGAGCTTTTGCGAGCGCTGCGCCGGCGAGGCGGGCGACCGCGAGCGCGAGGGCGGGGAGCTCACCTTTGACGATATCGACGCCATCGCCAGCCAGTACTTCGACACATCGGCCAAAAAGATCAACGTCCAGACGGTTCAGTCCGTCATCGAAGAGCAGTACGGCGTGACGCACGAGGAGCTCATCGGCCCGCGTCGCAACGCCAATATCGCCAAAGCACGCCATATCGCTATCTACCTGGCCATCGAGATGTGCGAGATGACGACCACGGCGGTGGGCGCCGAATTTGGCAACCGCAACCACTCGACCGTCAGCACGAGTTACAAAAAGGTCCAGAAGATGATCCAGGAAGACCGGACTGTTACCGAAGACCTCAAGTCGCTGCGCGATAAAATTACACTGCGCTCGTAGGTAAATGGACACAGCTGTTGAAAACTTGTCGAAACCACGGGCATAAGGTGTCTAAAACCCAACCCGCGGTGATGAAAAGTTTTGCGCAGGTTTTGAACGTGGAAAACCACCCCTGTTGCACACAGGTTGCTGTCGATTCTCTTTCTGGGTCCGACCTGCGTCTTTGGGAGTAATCAACAGTTTCGTCAGTGCTATTACTATTATTAAGATATTTATATCTATAGAAAGGTATTAAAAGATGAAGTTCACCGTCAGCCAGAGCTCGCTTACACAAGCCATCGGCGTCGTTATGAAGGGTGTCGCTTCGGCATCCACCCTCCCCATCCTGTCGGGCGTGCTCGTTAAGGCCCAAGACGGCATCTTGGAATTCCAGACCTCTAACTACACCATCTCGATCCGTCATCGCATCGCGGCGCATGTCGAAGAAGAGGGCGAGATGGTTATCCCCTGTAAGATGCTCTCCAATATCACCAAGACCCTCCCCGATGCCCCGGTCACCTTTGAGCTGTCCGAGCGCCAGGTGCTGATTGGTTGCGAGAAGAGCTCTTTTAGGCTGAACACGCTCGATGCCAATGACTTCCCCGAGTTTCCGGCCTATGCCATCGAGAGTGCCGTGGAGCTGCCGACCGATGTCTTGTCCGAAATGGTCGGCCGCGTGTGGCGCGTCACCTCGACCGACAAGGCTCGCCCCATCCTGGGCGGCGTGCACATGAAGGTCGAGAACAACACCGTACGCCTGGTGGCGACCGATTCCTTCCGCTTGGCCGTGTGCGATACGCAGGTCGAGACCTCGACCCTCGAGGGCTCCTTTGAGCTCAACGTTCCGGCTGACGCCTTTAACGACGCGCTGAACATCATGGCCAGCCAGGCGACCATCATGATTGGGGCTACCGACACCCAGGTCGTCTTCGAGGCCGGCAACACCACCTACGTGTCGCGTCGTATCGAGGGCGTGTACCCCAACTACAAGCAGCTCATCCCCGATTCGTGCGTGACGAGCGTCAAGATCGACGTCGCCGCCTTTAACGCCGCCCTCAAGCGCGTGGCCGTTATCGCGAGCGCCAACCCCGCCGTCAAGTTCGAGATCGATGTCGAGAACGGTCAGATGGGCCTGTCCTCCATTTCCAATGACCAGGACCTTGCGCAGGAGACGATCGATGTCGAGGCCGAGGGCGAGTCGGGCACCATCGCCTTCAACTACCACTACATCTTCGGCTGCCTCAATGCCCTGTCCAAGGAGAAGGAGATCACGCTGGAGCTCAAGAGTTACTCGCAGGCGGGCATCTTCAAGTCCTACGACAAGATTAACTACCTGTACCTGGTCATGCCGGTCCGCATCTAGCGCTGCGCCATGACCATGTTCGCCCGCGATCTTTCCGTCGCGCGCTACCGCAGCTTCGATAGCTATCGCCTTGCCCTGGACGAGGGCGTGACGATACTTGCGGGACCCAACGCGGCGGGAAAGACCAATCTCATAGAGGCGCTGCAGCTGCTGACGAGCGGCGCCTCGTTTAGGCATCCGACCGCAGCCGAGCTCGTCCATGACGGCGTGGGCTCGTGCAAGATCGAGCTGAGGCTCGAGGGCGACGGCCGCGTGCTTGATATGGGATTGAGCGCGGAGGACGGTAAGCGCTCGTTTAGCCGCAACGGTAAGAGATGCTCTGCCGCCGGTGTGCGCGGGGTTCTGCCGAGCGTGCTGTTTTGCCCCGACCATCTGGACATGGTTAAGCGAGGCGCCAGTGTGCGCCGCGCCGCCCTCGATGACTTTGGCATGCAGCTGAGCGCACGCTATGCCGATCTTGCGAGCACCTATGGGCGCTGCGTGACCCAGCGTAACGCCTTGCTCAAGGAGACTTGGTGCTGCCGCGAGATGCTCGGCGCGTGGAACGATTCGATTGCCCGCGCGGGCTCGGCCCTGCTCGTGCACCGGTTGGCCCTGCTCGACCGGCTGGCGGGCCATGTGCACACTGCCTACGGGCAAGTGGCGTCCGGTGAGGCCGCCAGCGTGACCTATGCGTCCACGCTGGGGGATTTGCCCCAGGTCGAGGATCGCGAAGAGCTGAAGGGCTGGGCGTACGAGCGCATGCTGGCTGCCCTTGATGAGCACGCCGACGAGGAAATCCGCCGCGGCGTGACGTTGGTGGGACCGCATCGCGACGAGATTGAGTTTACCGTGGCGGGTCGCTCCGCCCGTTCATTTGCCAGCCAAGGACAGCAGCGTACACTGGTGCTGTCCTGGAAGGTGGCCGAGGTTGCCGTGGCTCGCGATGTCCTGGGCACCGCCCCACTGCTGCTTTTGGACGACGTGATGAGCGAGCTCGACGGCGAGCGTCGCGGCGCTTTCCTGCGGCTGATCGGCGATGATATCCAGACGGTCATAACCACGACCAACCTGGGGTACTTTACCGATGACCTGCTTGATCGAGCCAAGGTGGTGAGCATGGGTGAGACGTGCTAATTACGAGCGCGAGAGCGAGACGGTCGCCTTCAGCGGGTTTTTGAACGCAGAGCGCCAGCGCATCCTGGCGGCTGCAACGCCTAAGCGCCGTGCGCAGATGGAGGCCGCCGAGGAGTCGCGCACGGTCTATCGCGCATGGAACGCGGTGTGCTCGGGCACGCGCGAGGGACGGCATGTGACGGGACTGCGCTACCTGCCCGAGTCCAATGAGCTGCTGGTATATCTCGACTCGCCCTCGTGGACGCAGGAAATGACGCTGTTGCGCGAGATCATCCGCGCACGCATGGAGCGCGCCGGTGCGCATGTGGACGGCCTGGTGTTCAAAACCACCGCGCCCGGTCACACACCGCCCGCCGCCAAGGAACGCCTGCGCCCGGCGCCGACCGAGCGACCGCCGGCCCCGCACGCCGACCTAAGTGAGGCCGAGCGTACCGAGATCGAGCGCCAAGTGGCGCCCATCGAAGACCAAAAACTGCGCGAGGCCCTCGAGAATGCCATGAGAGCCAGTGCCGAGTGGGCCAAGGGCGTGCAAAGCAAAAAAGAGCCTTAAATCGCATCTGGTGGCCTTGTAGAGCCAAATACCCTCGTTCCCGAGGGTATTTTTTTACGATAAACTAGTAAGGCTGTACACATTTTCTTGACTGAAGGAGGACGTGTGGCAAACGAAAACGATTACGATGGCGGCGAGATTAAGATTCTCGAAGGTCTCGAGGCCGTTCGTAAGCGCCCGGGCATGTATATCGGCTCGACGAGCGCCAGCGGTCTGCATCACCTGGTGTGGGAGATCGTTGACAACTCCGTCGACGAGGCCATGGCCGGTTTCTGCACCGAGATCCAGGTGACGGTCCACGCCGACAACTCCATCACGGTCGTCGACAACGGGCGCGGCATCCCCGTCGACGAGCACCCTGTTAAAAAGATCCCGACGCTCGAGGTCGTTATGACGATCTTGCACGCCGGCGGTAAGTTCGATAACTCGGCCTATAAGGTCTCGGGCGGCCTGCACGGCGTAGGCATCTCCGTCGTCAACGCACTGTCCAAGCGCGTGGTCGTTCAGGTTCGTCGCGATGGCAACACCTACGAGATGGAGTTCTCGCGCGGCAAGACCGTCAAGAAGATGGAGGTCGTGGGCACCTCGGATTCGACGGGCACCACCGTCACCTTCTGGCCCGACGACGAGATCTTCGAGACCTGCATCTACGATTTCGATACGCTGCACAACCGTCTGCAGGAGACGGCGTTCCTCAATAAGAACCTCAAGATCGTGCTGACCGACGAGCGCGAGGCGACTCCCCACGTGGAGGAGTTTTGCTACGAGGGCGGCATCATCGACTTCGTCAAGTTCCTCAACGAGGGCAAGGACGTCCCCGAGGCCTTTAAGGAGCCCATCTACATCGAGGGCAAATCGGACCCGGACGCTCCCGTGGCCAAGATGGGCGAGGTCGAGGTTTCCCTGCAGTGGAATAGCGGCTACGGCGAGAACGTCATGTCGTTTGCCAACGACATCTACACCCCCGAGGGCGGCATGCACCTTGAGGGCTTCCGCACCGCGCTCACCCGCGTGATCAACGACTACGCGCGCAAACAGAACCTGCTCAAGGAAAAAGACGCCAACCTGACCGGCGACGATGTGCGCGAGGGCCTTTCGGCCGTTATCTCGGTCAAGCTGCCCGATCCGCAGTTTGAGGGGCAGACCAAGGCCAAGCTCGGTAGCTCCTATATGCGCGCGCTCACGCTCAAGATCGTGACCGACGGCCTCGCCGATTACTTGGAGGAGCATCCCAAGCCCGCCCGCGAGATCGTCAAGAAGGCGCAACAGGCCTGCAAGGCGCGCAACGCCGCCCGCAAGGCGCGCGAGGCGACCCGCCGCAAGAGCCTGCTCGAGACGGCATCCCTGCCCGGTAAGCTCGCTGACTGCTCGGTGCGCGATGCCGAGCTGACCGAGCTCTTCATCGTAGAGGGCGACTCGGCAGGCGGTTCGGCCAAGGACGGCCGTCGCCGAGACATCCAGGCGATTCTGCCCCTGCGCGGCAAGATTCTGAACGTCGAGCGCGTTGGTGACCATCGCGCGTTCTCGAGTGACACCATCCAGTCGCTGATTACCGCGATCGGCTGCGGCGTCACGACGAGTGCCGGCGACGGCGGCGACTTCGATATCACCAAGGCGCGCTACCACAAGATCATCATCATGACCGATGCAGACGTCGACGGTGCGCACATCCGCATCCTGCTGCTGACGTTCTTCTACAAGTACATGCGTCCGCTGATCGATGCCGGCTACGTCTATGTCGCCTGCCCGCCCATCTTTGGCATTAAGGTGCGCAACAAGATCCACTACGTGTATCCCAATGGCCGCCAGCCCGAAGACGAGATCCTGCGCGACACCATCCAGAGTCTGGGCCTGAACCCCGACGATAACGACGAAGACGGCAAGGCCAAGGATGGCAAGATCACCAAGAAGCGCAAGGGCTATACCGTCCAGCGCTACAAGGGTCTGGGCGAGATGGACCCCAAGCAGCTCGCCTCGACGACGATGGACCCCAAGACCCGCATCCTGCAGCGCGTGTCGATCGAGGACGCCGTGGTGGCGGACCGCGCCGTGCGCGAGCTGATGGGTTCCGAGGTCGGCTATCGCCGCGAGTACATCGAGAAGCACGCGCATGACGCACGATTCCTTGATGCTTAAGAGGAGGTAACGTGGCAGACGATATCAACAACAACGAGGGTATGGACGAGGCCGGCGACGCCGGTATGCCCGATGATCTGAAGCGCCTGCTTGCCCGTGCTGAGCAGGGCGAGGACGGCGACCCGGACGCCTATAACCCCGATGCCGATGATGATGAGGAAGAGGACGACGCCGAGCTCGAGGAGAGCTTTGGCGAAGTCGACCGTGGTGCCTCGGCCGGTGAGGATATCAACGGCGGCCAGCTCCAGATTTCGGAGTTCGGTCGCGAGATGAAGCAGTCGTTCATCGAGTATTCGATGTCGGTCATCACGGCGCGCGCCCTGCCGGATGTGCGCGACGGCTTAAAGCCGGTGCACCGCCGCATCCTGTACGCAATGAACGAGAGCGGCATCTACCCCAACCGCCCGCACAAGAAGTCGGCCTGGACGGTCGGCGAAGTTATCGGTAAGTACCACCCGCATGGCGACTCCGCGGTCTATGAGGCCATGGTCCGCCTGGCGCAGTGGTTTTCCATGCGCACGCCGCTCATCGACGGTCACGGCAACTTCGGCAACATCGACGGCGACGGCGCGGCAGCCATGCGTTACACCGAGAGCCGCCTGGCAAAGCCCGCCATGGAGCTGCTGCGTGACCTGCAGAAGGATACCGTCGACTGGCAGCCCAACTACGACGAATCGCTCGCCGAGCCTCAGGCGCTGCCTGCGCGCTTCCCCAACCTGCTGGTCAACGGCAGCCAGGGCATCGCCGTCGGCATGGCCACCAATATCGCCCCGCATAACCTCACCGAGGCGATCGAGGCAACCTGCTACCTGATCGATAATCCCGACGCCACTGTCGACGAGCTCATGCAGATCATGCCCGGTCCGGACTTCCCCACCGGCGCCATCATCATGGGCAGCGCCGGCATTAAGCAGAGCTACGAGACCGGCCGCGGCTCCATTACCGTGCGCGCCAAGGCCCACGTGGAATCCACCAAGACCGGCCGCAACCGCCTGGTCTTTACCGAGATTCCCTACATGGTCAACAAGGGCACCCTGCAGGAGAAGATCGCCCAGCTCGTCAACGACAAGCGCATCGAGGGCATCTCGGACATGCGCGATGAGTCCAACCAGAAGGGTATCCGTCTGGTCATCGAACTCAAGAAGGGCGTCATCCCGCAGGTCGTGCTCAACAACCTGTACAAGTACACCTCGCTGCAGACGACCTTTGGCGCCAACAACCTGGCGCTTGTCAACGGCGTTCCCAAATGCCTGAGCCTGCGCGAGATGCTGCAGCACTACATCGACCACCAGGTCGACGTCGTCACCCGCCGCACCCGCTTCGACCTTAAGAAGGCCCAGGCCCGCGCGCATATCCTTGAGGGCTACCTGATGGCCCTTGACCATATCGACGAGGTCATCAGCATCATCCGCTCCTCGCAGACTGATTCCGAGGCCAGCAGCCGCCTGATCGAGCGCTTTGGCTTTACGCCCGAGCAGACCACGGCCATCCTCGAGATGAAGCTGCGCCGCCTGACCGGCCTGGAGCGCGACAAGATTCAGGAAGAGCTGGACGGCTTGCGCCGCGCCATCGCCTACTACGAGGACCTGCTGGCGCACGAGGAGAAGATCCTGGGCGTCATTAAGGAAGAGATGCGCGAGATCTCCAAGAAGTTCGGCGATAAGCGCCGCACCGAGATCAGCCATGTCGAGAAGGACCTGGACGTTGAGGACCTCATTGCCGACGAGGACATGGTCGTGACCATTACCCACACCGGCTATGTCAAGCGCATCCCGGTGGCCGCCTACCGCGCCCAGAAGCGCGGCGGCAAGGGCGTGTCGGGCGTCAACCTCAAAGAGGACGACGTCATCGACGAGATGTTCATCGCGTCCACGCACGAGTACGTGCTGTTCTTCTCGAGCAAGGGCAAGGTCTATCGCCTGAAGGTGCACGAGCTGCCGGTGGGTACGCGCCAGGCGCGCGGTACCGCGATCGTCAACCTGCTGCCCTTCGAGGAGGGCGAGAAGATCGCGAGCGTCATCAGCTGCCGCGAGTTCCCTGCCGACGAGTATCTGATGTTTGCCACCAAGAGCGGCATGGTCAAGAAGACCGTGATGAGCGCATATGACCGCAGCCGTCGCGACGGCCTGATCGCTATCAACCTGCGTGACGACGACGCGCTGCTGAACGTGCGCCGCGTGCGCGAGGGCGACAAGATTATCCTGGCCACCACCGCGGGCAAGGCGATCATGTTCTCCGAGGAGCAGGTGCGCGCCACCGGCCGCGATACCAGCGGCGTTCGCGGTATCGGTATGAAGGACGGCGTGAGCGTTCTGGGCATGGAAGTCACTAACGGCAACGGCGATCTGTTCGTCATCACCGAGCGCGGCTACGGCAAGCGCACGCCGGTCGCGGACTACCCGGAGCAGAATCGCGGCGGCCAGGGCGTCTACACCATCCAAATGACCGAGCGTAAGGGTAACCTCGCGGCCATGAAGACGGTGGGCCCGCAGCACGAGCTGTTCATCGTGACGGAGGGCGCGACGGTCATTCGCGTCAAGACCGACGAGATCAGCCAGACCGGCCGCGCCACCCAGGGCGTCAAGATGATGACCGTCGACGACAACGACCGCATCTGCGCCGTAGCCCGCATGACGGCCGCCAAGGAGAAGCCCGAAGGCGAAGCCACAGAAGACGGCTCCGCCCCCGAAGAAACCCCTGTCGATCTAGGCGACGGCAACGACATGCCAGAGGATCTCCTAGACGAGTAAGAGGCCCTAGCTGGTAGAAAATATCAGACCCCATATATCGGCGGTCGGCGCACTGCGTGCCGACCGCTTTTTTGACAAGCTTGGAGCCCCGTGTCAGACGGCTGGGCGAGATGGGTTAGGTTTGTCGCGAGTTCCGCACGCAAAGAAGGCCACTTAATGTGGCCTTCGTCTTGCGCAGGACTGCCCGAGCAGCAAACCTAACCCATCTCGCCCAGCCGTCTGACACACCCCTCAAAGATTTTCAAAAAAGTTGTTGACGCGCGCGTAACGACTCGTCTAATATATCCCTTGCGCGATGGACCTGTAGCTCAGTTGGTTAGAGCGTCCGGCTGATAACCGGGAGGTCACAAGTTCGAATCTTGTCAGGTCCACCATCAAAACTGTGAAGAGCCCCGGGGCGTTGCCTCGGGGCTTTTTTCTTGTCTGCGATAAATCTCATTTTGGTTTTGTGTGCTGGGCGAAAGATTGGGTAGTATAGCTATTCAATGCGGCGGGCTGCCGCGTGTTAACCGCTACGTACCGGAGGTGTTCCATGGTTCGTGTCGACATAGAGACCATCGTCATGGCCGCCGGTCCCGTGCCATCGCTTATCGTACTTCGTGAGCGCAGCAGCAAATCGGACTCGCCCGCGCCGCTGCGTTCCCTTTCCATTCAGACTGGTTCGTTTGAAGCTGCTGCCATCAGCCGCGGCATCGATAGCGGCCGCGCCGAGCGCCCGATTACCCATGACCTGCTGCTCGATACCGTTGACGCCCTGGGCGCCAAGCTCGAGCGCATCGAGATCGTTCGCGCCGAGCCGCCGGTGTTCTACGCGACGATCGTCGTACTGGCCGATGGCGAGGAGCGCAAGATCGACGCCCGCCCCAGTGACGCCATTGCCCTGGCCGTGCGCAGCAATGCCCCCATGTTTGTGGAGGACGACATCATGAATCGCCTGGGCACTGTTTCTACCCACGCCGAGGAAGTCGACGACGAGCAGGAGTTCGAGAAGTTCGACGAGTTCGTCCATACGCTCTCCCCCGATGACTTCTAAATGTCTGGCACGCGAGCGGAGAGGTCGCTGATGGGTACCCGCGTATCGGCTGAAGCGGCCGCCATCGCGCGTGAAGCCCAGATGCGCTCGGAGGCTTCTGAGGCGGCTCGCATTGCCTATGTGACGCAGGCCCGCACGCTTCGCGAGCGCCGCGGCTCGTTTGTCAAGATGGTTGTCGTCTCCGTCCTTGTCGCGGCAATCTGCTCGCGCCTTCGTGGTACAGTTGGTGCGCTTGGGTTTTCGATTTCAACAGGCTTGGTAATCTGGGGCGTGGTCGATGCAGTAATGCTGACCAACCAGATCAAGGTACTCGACAAGCGCGCGATGGATATGATGCGCGCCCGCGACGCTGCCGCCAAGATTGCTGCCGAGGCACAAGAACTGTAACGACGCCGGACTCGATGGGAAGGTCTAAAGATGGCACAGGATATGCAGGACGCCGGTAACGTCTCCGCCGAGCTCGACGCCATGGTGTGTGACCTGATTGGTGCGTTCTTGGACGACCTTGCCGCCGGCGAGAATCCGGGCGTAGTTGTGGCGATCGAGGACGCTGCTTCCAACCGATATCTGGCGGCGCTCGATGAGGATGGCGAAGAGGCGTGCCTCGAGGCTGCCACCAACTTTATCTCCGAGCACAAGATGGGTCTTAAGGACGAGGGGCTGGGCCGCATCGCCCGTTACGCCATCGGCTACACCGGTTGTGTCGAAATTGACGGCGGCTATCACGACGCCCTGCTCGTGAGCTTCTTCGAAACCACGCTCGAGAGCGGTTTTTCGGCATACGTGCTGTATGAGGGCATGGGTGCCGGCGATGGTTTTATGTGGAGCGACCCTGAACCTGCAGGTGAGGAAACCCCTCTTATCTAAAATCGCTAAAATAAACGAGTTTTCGGTAAAAGGCTCAATATTCCCGCTGAGCGTTGTATCGCTGGGCGGGTCGCATACGCGTGCCGTTTGTATATGGATAGAAGATAGGGGAACTACATGCGCGTAGACAATCTGAGGAACATCGCCATCATCGCCCACGTCGACCACGGCAAGACGACGATGGTCGACAAGCTCCTGCGTGCCACGGACGCCTTCCGTGCCAACCAGCAGGTCGAGGACCGCGTCCTGGACTCTAACGACCAGGAGCGCGAGCGCGGCATTACGATTCTCGCCAAGAACATCTCTATCGAGTACAAGGACGTTAAGATCAACGTCATCGACACCCCGGGCCACGCCGACTTCGGCGGCGAGGTCGAGCGCGTGCTGCGTATGGCCGACGGCGCCCTGTTGCTGGTCGACGCTTTTGAGGGTCCCATGCCCCAGACCCGCTTCGTGCTGCGTCACGCTATCGACACCGGCCTTAAGATCATGATCGTCATCAACAAGATCGACCGTCCGGGTGCCAACCCCGAGAAGGCCTACAACGACTGCCTGGACCTTATGGCCGACCTGGGCGCTACCGACGACCAGCTTGAGTTTGCCATGGAGCATGTCATCTACGCCAGCGGCGTCAACGGCTTTGCCCGTCATGATCCCGAGGACGGCAACATGGACATGTACCCGCTGCTCGACATGATCATCGACGACATGCCCGCACCCGAGGTTGACGAGACCGCTCCGCTGGCCATGCAGTGCGTGACCATCGATCACTCCAACTTCGTCGGCCGTATCGGCATCGGCCGCGTGTATTCCGGCGCCATTCACCAGGGCGATCAGATCCTGGTTGTCAAGAACGACGGCTCCAGCGCCACCGCTACCGTCAAGCAACTCTTTACCTTCGACTACCTGGGCCGTACCGAGTGCCAGGAAGTCGGCGCCGGCGACATTGCCGCCGTTGTGGGCATCGACCGCACCGATATCGGCGATGTCTACACCGACCCCGAGAATCCCGTCGAGCTCGAGCCCATCGAGATTGACCCGCCGACCCTGTCCATCGTCTTTGAGGCTTCGACCTCCCCGCTCGTCGGCCGCGACGGCGATATCGTTGGCGCCCGTCAGCTCAAGGAGCGCCTGTTCAACGAGGCCGAGAACAACGTGACCATGAAGATCGAGGAGCTCGAGGACAAGAGCGGCGTCGAGGTCTCGGGCCGCGGCATTCTGCACCTGTCCGTTCTGATGGAGTCCATGCGCCGCGAGGGCTTTGAGTTCCAGGTCGGTCGTCCGCGCGTTCTGTTTAAGAAGGACGAGAACGGCAACAAGATGGAGCCTGTCGAGCAGGCCGTCGTCGAGTGCCCGGACGAGTACTCGGGCAAGGTCGTTGAGGTCTTCGGCACCTCCGGTGGCATCATGACGAGCATGGATACCTCGGGCATCGTGACGCACCTTGAGTTTAAGATCCCGACGCGTGGCATCATGGGCCTTAAGAACCGCATCATGAACGTCACCCACGGCGAGGGCGTGTTCTACCACACCTTCCTGGAGTACGGTCCCTACGCCGGCGAGATCGGCAACCGTCAGAACGGTGCCATGATCTCCATGACCACCGAGAAGGCCGTTGCCTATGCCCTGGGCACGCTGCAGGAGCGCGGCCAGCTGTTTGTTGAGCCGGGCACCGAGTGCTACGAGGGCATGATCGTGGGCGAGCGCAGCAAGGCCGGCGACATGGTCGTCAACATCGCCCGTACCAAGAACCTGGGCAACCAGCGTTCCTCGACCTCCGATATTTCCGTGCAGCTGGTGCCGCCCCGCACCTTCTCGCTGGAGGAGGCGCTGGAGTACATCGCCGATGACGAGCTGGTGGAGATCACTCCCAAGAATATTCGCCTGCGCAAGCGTCTGCTCAATGCCACCGACCGCAAGAAGGCCGCCGTCCGTGCCGGTCAGGTCAACAAATAAGCGCTGGGGCTTATAACCGCCAATAAGAAAGGGCGTCGACCGCGATGGTCGGCGCCCTTTTTGGTGCAAGGGGGACAGGTTACTTTGCACCACGGTGGAGGAGGTTATCCCCCGAGCGGCTTTCCAGCCAAAGTAAAGTTGTTTAAACATATACATAATTCCACAGGATATAACCGCTTTGATACAAAACCGTTAACAGATAAATATCAACTGGTATTACATTAAAAGACCTCTTTACCTGCGGTTTACATGACTGGTATCTATATTGTATTTTATGCATTGTGGCATAGACGAACCGTCTTAGAAACTGCTCCCCAATGGGTTCTTGCAATGCGCTAGGTAGGTTCTCGTTGATGTTGGGGTTTGTGTTCGATCCGACGATTCGCCGTATTCCACACTGTGTTGTAGGAATTAAGGGACAACTATGGACGCACACCGCTCGCGGTCGCTTGGTATGGCGGCCCTGATCTTCATTTTGATTAGCCTCACCGCCGCAGTTTTTCACGGCGCATCCCCCGTGCGCGCCGATGACGTTGCGAAGCCCGATCCGATTGCGATCGATGGGGATACGGCGACGGTTGATGTCAGGCTGTATACCGATGAGCACCACACTCAAAAGCTCGAGGATCCCGTAACGTCCACTTCGACGCTCTATGGAGCTTTCTCGGCACAATTCAAAGGCGGCAAGGCGCCTACGCCCGAGAAGAACATCGCTGTCTATAAGCTGCCCGACACCATTGTCGTTGACGACAACGACGGCGGCGACCTCATGGAGGGTCCGGAAGCCACTGCCGCCAAGGCTGGCACGTGGAAGATTAAGGACAATAAGGTCATCTTTGCGTTTGACAAAAACTGGCTTGCGTCAAACCCTGCGGAGATTTATGTCGGAGCCAATTTCTCGTTCGAGCTTGCAGGCAAGGGCACCGGCTCAGGCAGCAGCGCATCTGTCGTGTTCCCTGGTGTGGGAACGATCAAAATCCCTACCAAGGACGGCAAAGTCACGGGGACGAAGTCGGGGACCTTCTCCCAGGGCGCAGATGGCGTGGCCAAGGTTACCTGGACTGTTACGCTTACCGTAGAGTCGTATGCTACGGACGTTAGCTTCACTGATACGCTGGGCGACAACTTCGACTTTGTGAACGACAGTTTCAAGCTCGACGGCAAGAAGCTTGACTCCCAGCCGATGATCGACGGCCAGGTCGTAACCCTCGACAGCCTGGGCAACCTTTCCCAGGGCAACCACACGATCACGTACGATACGGTGCTGAAGAGCGGCGTTGCCGCGAACGGCGGCGATTTGATCAAAGCTGAGAATACGGCAACGTGGAATTGGGCTGGCTCAAGCGACAGCGATAACAGAACAGCTACGGCTGAGCCTGTTACATTCGGCTATGACATGATCAAGAAGTCCAATGGCTCAGGCACGCCGTCGGACATCAAGTGGACGGTCAAGCTCAACCAAGGCAAGCTCAAGGCCGACATGAGCGGCTACATGTTCACTGATAATCTGGACGGAAAACAGACGTATACGGGCAACTTTACGGTTTACAAAGGCGACTCGGAGGCGAGCGGAGTCAAGATTTGTGAAAGAAAACTTGAACCTAAGGATAATTCCTTTTCCTATACGTTCCCGAACAACCTTGAGGATAAGTACGCCACCTACTGCATCGTTTATCACACCAAGATGAACGACACGAGCTCGTACGACACTGTGCGCAACAGCGCGGCCATCGAGCGCGGAGGCTCCGTTTCCGGTAGCGATGATGGCAGTTTCACGCCGCAGCTGACGGGTGTTGTGCCGATCGCCAAGAGGCTCGTGAGATACGATGAGGCGGCGACGACGGGCAGGGCGACGTGGGAGACGAAGGTCGCGCTGAAGGCGATCGTCAATGCGGCCCATCCAGGCGAGGTGACGGTGAAGGACACGTTTCAGTCGGCATGGTCGCAGAAGCTTGGTGTCGACGAAAGCTCCATTACCATTAAAATCGGCAATACCAAGCTGGTTCCGGGCACCGACTGGAGACCAACGACCAGCTATCCGGGTAATGAAACAAAGAAAAACTACGACCTCAAAATCATCGTTACCGACAACGTGAAAGCCGCTCTCGAGAACGAGGACTACGCCGTTATCACCTACGACACCACATCAGAAGCGCTGTCGGGCTGGTACTCAAACTTCGCAGCGGTCGAAGCACCGGGCCTGAGACTACAGTGGCCGTTCACCGAACCCGTCAAGTACGTTGTCAACCAAGAAACGGCGCCCGCGGTCGAGAAGCCGGAAACGGAGTCGAAGGTGTCTTGGGTTGAGAACTTCGATTGGCATACCGTTGACGGCTCGGATGAGAAGGGCGCCTGGATCGTCGACTGGACGGTGTATGCAAACCGCCAAAAGGGTAATAAGGGCGCAAATGGCGAGTTCGAATACTATGGAGCTGGAAAGCTGGGCGGGAAACCGCTGAATATCGTTGATAGCCTTCCGGATGGTATGAGCTATGTTGCGAATTCCGCAAAGTATACGCTCGTGCAGAACCCCTATGATAAACATACGGGGCTTCATCGCGGAGGCGAGGCCAAGGAGGTCGTTACGGGTCGGACGCTCGCCGCCGACAACGTCAGCCGCAACGGCAATACGGTCACCTTCTCCATCCCCACGACTGAGCTTGAAAGCTATGCCGGCTACGCAAAGCTCACGTACAAGACGGCGGTCAAGCGCGGTGAGCTCGATACCTCCACAAACGAGGTGAAGTTCGCCAACAAGGCCAGCGCCGAGTCGGGAAGCAAGAAGTTCGAATCCGGCAGTGGCACCGTCACCATCAAGAACAACGTTATCAAAAAGACTGGTGAACAGGTCAGTAGTAGCAACCGCATTAAGTACACCATTCTTGTTAACGAGTCTGCCGTTGCCCTTAAAAACGGCACCGACTTCCTTGAGCTCGTCGATACCATGGATGCCAAGTGCACGCTGGTGCCGTCGACGCTTAAGGTCTATGAGTGGGTGTATGGTGCCTGGTCACCGCTGGCTGATAAGGACTATTCGTCGAAGGTGGAGCAGGTCAAGGATGAAACTGGCTCGCGTACGAAGTTGACGCTTAAGGTACCCGACAAGAAATACCTCCAGGTCGAGTATGAGGTTATCCCGACCGGAAACCCTGGCAACAAGGTTCCTCTATCCAATACCGCCATGCTTACGGGTGTGAAGGACGGTTCTGCGACTGATGGTCAAACATGGGAAATTAAAAAAGCTTCTGCCAGCGCAGGTGGCAACGGCTACGGCATCACGATGACCAAGTATGACGCCCAGCAGGTCGGTGCGACGCTCGAGCGTGCGGAGTTTACGCTCTACAGCGTGAATATGGACCAGGTTGCAACGGTGGGTATCGAGAATGCAAGGACTAAGTTTGAAGCCGCCCCCACCGACGCCAACGGCAAAATCTCGTTTGGCGCAGAAGACAAGGCGATGGTAAATTGCGTGCTTTACCAGCTCGTGGAGACGAAAGCGCCTGACGGCTATGCCGCGGCGGCGCCCACGTGGATCATGCTTAAGGGTAATGCCGACGATGAGGAGTATCAAACTGAGCTCAATAAAGCGAAGAGCATCGTCAAAGACTCCGAAATCATCGGCGATGACAAAAAGGACGAGATCTGGATCTACGACAATCGCCTAACGGGCTCTGCGGTTATTAAAGCAAAGAAAGTGCTTGAAGGTGGCACTTTCAAGGCGGGGCAGTTCTCGTTCGTGCTCAAGGACGCCGAGGGCAAGGTGCTCCAGACGGTGACCAATAATGACAAGGGAAATGTCTCCTTTGACGTCAAGTACAACAAGGCGGGAACCTATACCTACACCATCTCCGAGGTCGAGCCCGAGGGCGCCGTCGACCATGTTAAAGATCACATCACCTATGACAGGACCGTGTACAACGTCACGGTTAAGGTAACTAATGGCACGGACCAGCTCGACGCCCTAGTTACCTATAACGATGGCTCTCAGAATCCGCCGACCTTTACCAACAAGTACTCGACTACGCTACCTGAGGCGGGCGGGGCTGGCTTGACTATGACATATCTTGCCGGCGCTTCGCTGTTGTGTTTTGCCGCGACGTGGATGCATGCTCGTCGCCACCGTGGTCTTGATCGAGATGGTCGCCGTGAGTAAACTGCACCGCCGCTTGTTGACCGTCATGATGGTGGCCATGACGACTATCCTCGCTTTTGCAGCGTCGTCCGAGACGGCCCGTGCTGCCGATGCCGGAGCCATCACGATTGGCGGCGACGTCGCGACGCAATACGATGCATACCAGCTCTTTTCGGCAACTGTTACCGATAAAGCCGGCTCCGATCAAAAGGTCGCGACGGACTTGGCGTGGGCGAGCGATGCAGCTCGTCAGGCTGTCCTTCCCGTTCTTTATGATGCGGAGTTTGATAGCTCGGCATCGACGGCGCAAGAGGCTGCCGAGTGGCTGAATGCCGACGGACATATGTCGACCGCTCTGGCGGCAAGGCTCGCCTGTGCGATTTGCAATGCAGGTGCCGCTTCTGTTCCCCTCAACGCGGGCACGACGGCCGAGCTGCCCTGCGGCTACTGGCTCATCGTCGCCGACGACGACGCCATCGACCAGGGCGAGGCCGGCACCGCGCCGATCATGGCCCTGGTGGGCGGCGGCGCCGTCACCGTCAAGCCCAAGGCCGCGACCCCCAAGGTCGCCAAGCATGTGCTGGAGGACGGCACCGCCGCCTGGCAGAAGGCCGCCGACGCCACGGTCGCCGACGACCTGTACTGGCGCCTCTCGGCCACGGCCCCCGCGGGTCTTACCGCCTACGACACCTATGCGGTGCGGTTCGTCGACACCATGAGCGCGGGGCTCGACCCCTCCAAGGTGGCCGCGAGCATGCGCGTGTACGTGGCGGCGGGCGCGGACGGCGGCTTCGACGCCGTCTCGGCCGGCAAGGACGGCCGCGCCGGCACCGACCCCGCGAAGGGCTGGACCGACATCACGGCCCAGTGCGCCACCAAGGTAGCGGTCGACGGTAAGACCTTCACCGTGCGCACCGGCGACCTGATCGCCGCGCTCGGCGGGGCCGACGCCTTCACCGCGGGCGCCCGCGTGGTCGCCGTGTACAACGCGCCGCTCAACAGCGCGTGCAACCACGGCATCGCGAAGGGCAACCCCAACGAGGTCTACCTGCGCTACCCGCGCTCACCCTTTGCCGACCAGTCCGGCGACGCCGGATTCACCCGCACGCCGAGCGATGACGCGTGCGCCTACACCTGGGGACTCAGTCTGATCAAGCGCTCAAGCTCAGACGATAAGCCGCTCGCGGGTGCCAAACTGCGCATCATCGACGACCGCGGTCGCATCCTAACGACTGACGGCTCGTGGTCGACGGATGCCGACGCGTGCATCACCACGGACGCGGATGGCCATGTGGAATTGAGCGGTGTGGACGCGGGTGTCTATACCGTCGAGGAAATCGCGGCACCCAAGGGCTACACCGCCTTTGAGGGCAAGCGTACGGTGACGGTTACGGCTGAGGGTCTGGACGTTAAACAGGTGACGGCCGCGAAGCCCAAGGTGACCGTGTCGGCCGAAAGCTCTCTGCGGGTTGATACCGCCGATGCCGGGACGGGTTCGATTGAGCTGTCGGTGCTCAACACCCCAAGCAAAGAAGCGGGTCGAGGCTTTATGCCCTCGACGGGAGATAGAACGTTGGTGCTGGTGGCGGTTTTGGCTGCCATAGGAGTGGCGGCTATTGTTGTCGCGCTCGTCATCAAGCGGGGAGGAGGTCGCCGTGAAAAATAATTGTCCCCCCTTTTTTGCTCAATGGCGTACTGCCTCCGTAACGAGTGACGCGCAGGCCTACCGACCTGATGATCATTGGTTTTGAAAAAGCTACTAGAGAACCCTCCAAGAAAAGCGGGGCACCCGGTCGACGCGATCGGATGCCCCGCTTCGTTTGTTGATGCAAAGTAACCTGGCACCTTTGTGGTGGTTGGCGGCTAAGCGGTGGGGAGTCCCGGCGTGTTAGCCGGCTGCTGCGGTTTGAGGCGGGCGTTGCGCCAGATGGTTTGGATGATGTAGCCGAGTGTAAAGACGAAGGCCACGCCGCTGATGAAGTCACCTACGAGGGGAAGCCCCGTGAGGGCGCCTGCGATTACGCCACCAACGGCTGCCATGGCGTAGCGGTTCTGGCTGTGTCCGACCATGCGGGCAATCGCGCACCCCGCAAAGGCACTCGACACCAACGCGATGCCGATAACGCCGCACAAGAGGGCTCCGGCAAGCGACAGACCAGCGATAGAGATAATTAGCAGTAGGACGGCGGGGACGATAGCAATCGTGCCCAGAAGACCGCTCACCCACAGGGGTATGGGGCGCTGGTGGAGCATGCCGGCGGCGCTGGCGGTCGCGCGCGGAAAGACGAGCTCGAGCAGCAGAGCGACAAAGCAGGTCGAGAGTGCCGCGGCGACGATACCGCCGATGACATCGTTAACGGTGGAAGTATCCTCGTTCTCGGTGCGGTCGATCTTGAGCGCGCCTACCTCGGCTCCTGCGGCACGCTCGGGGTCCTCGGAGACATGCGCGTTCACGGTGCCGGTGATGTGGGCGTTCTTGCCCAGGATGAGCTTGTCGGCCCAAACCTCGACATCGCCCTCGACGGTGCCATCGATGGTCACCGTGTCGCCCGCAAGCGCTGCCGACTTGGTAGAGCCGCGCAGGGCAACCGTCTCGCCTATCGCGTAAAAACAGTTGGCGGTGCTGTCGGAATTGAGCACAACGTGCTGACCGACGACCGTGACGCTGCCATCAACCGTGGTCTTGGCGATATCGATAGTGCGTGCCGCCAAGCGGACGGCGCCGCCCACCGTGCAGTCGCGGATGGAGAGGCTCTCGCCTGCTGCAATTATGTCGCGCCCGATGGACGCATCGTCCAAGTTGAGGGCCTGACCTGCCCAGTACAGGTCACCTTCGACGCCGGACGAATTGGCGTCATTGTCGGTCGCAAGTACGTTGCCTGCGGTGTCCGTGCCGGCGAACGACGCCGTGGGAAGCGCGGTGACCGCTAGAGCGATGAGCGCGAATAAGATCGTGATGCGGCCCCACGCTTTACGGCGCTGGGTCGACGGGAATTGATTACAGGGCATAGTGAATCCTTCGTCAGATGCTCGACATGCACCTAACAGGGTACCCAACGCGTGGGCGCTCTAAAAGAACCTCTCGGTTGCATTTCGAAGGATGAGCCCGCGCCACCTACTTTTTGCGGTGCAAAAAGCGTGCGATGTCATCCTCGGTGGGGCTTTTGATATCAAAGCGCAGCGACAGCCAGCGTAGTCCCATGGTCACCACGACGCAAACGACCAGTGCGACGACATTGCTGACCAAGCCGCTCATGACAAGGCAAACATAGCTTGCCGATCCGGCGATGGCCGCGATGGCATAGAAGTTGGTGCGCTGGAAGATACCCGGCACCACACCCATAAAACCATCTCGCAGCATGCCGCCGCCCACCGCGGTAAAAAAGCCCATCATGATGCACACCGCCGGCGCAAAGCCGTAGACCAGCGCCTTGTCTGCGCCGGTGGCGGCATAGATGCCGACCGAGATGATGTCGAGCAGGGGGATGAGTTTTTCGGGTTTGTCGACGATTGCCGGGAAGATGTAGATGATGGCCGCGGTGGCGATGGAGAGCGGGAGCGCCATCGGTTGGTTGAGGATGTAGACGTTCCCCACCTGCAGCGTCATATCGCGCAAAAGACCGCCGCCCAGTCCACAGACCACGGCGAGCGCGACGGCGCCTACCAGGTCGAGTTTGTGCTCGCGTGCGACTAACACGCCCGAGATCGATGCCGCGACGACGGCGAACATCTCGAGCCAAAACGGGATGGCAACCATGGCATCCGAGGCATGTGAGGTAATGGTTATGGCAGCGACGACGGGCAAGATGGGGTCCTTTGGATCGTGGGTTTAGACAATGCCCGTACATAGTACATGGTTGTCGGGCGTGGCGACCCTATTGCTCGGTAAACGGTTGACAGCGGATGCTGACATGGCATTGCTGGAATGCCAGGGATCCAAAACATGTACGCCACCCTCCAAAAACGACATTTTTCGACATCTTTGGAGGCGGACGTACATGTTTGGATTGAGCTCACAGCATGAGTGAGTTGATTTACTCACATCCGGTATATTTCCCCACTTCAACGGACATAAGAGTTGGATACCGGCTCAGAGCGAGAGGCCCTTAATGGATACCCCTGTTCTCATTTCGCATAAAACCGCATGGCTTGTCCATCATGCACCCCAGAATTTGGTTCAGTCTCTTGCGCGGCACGACTACCAGATAGGCGCACAAGGCATCTCAACCCAGCAACGTGTTGCGCGCATACGACAGGCTCTTACCGACTGCGGCATTCCGTCCGATATGCTTAAGACTATCGATATCGCGGTTGTATTCGAATTCGAGCGAATTCGTACCAAAGGCGTCGTTTGTCACATTCTTGGACAAAATCTTCCCTACGAGCATATTAACGAGTTGACGCCCGGAATCTTCATCACCGACGAAGCCTTCACCTTTGTGCTCGCTGCCGAGTGGATGGATAGGATCGAATATCTCGAATATGGCTATGAAGTTTGCGGCGATTATCGCATGAGGCTCAATCCCGCCGACCCTTATACCGGGCAACCAGCCACTACCTCCAAGGATGAAATAACCAAACTGCTCGATCGGCACCCCGGCAAACCCGGTGCCACACGTGCACGGCTCGCGCTCAGGCACATCTACGATCACTCGGCCTCGCCTATGGAGACCGCTTCGGCAATTGCCCTCTCGCTCCCAACAAGCGAAGGCGGCGTTGGTATCCGAGGTATCGAACTCAACAAACCGCTCGAGATCCCTCAACGTCTCTGGCATTGCACAAAAGCCCGAACACTCAAAATCGATGCCCTCATTACCTATAAGCGCAGGGAGCTCGGTATCGAATATAAGGGCGGTTTTCACGATGAGTTCGAGCGCAAGGGAGCAGATGCGGAGCGAGAGGCCGTTCTCTCCCAAATGGGATATCGAATCGTTACGCTCACTTCGGCTCAGTTCGGCAGCCAGCTCGCCTTTCACCGCGCCATGAACAACATTCGCGAAGCACTCGGCATGCCTCGCTGTACCGACACCGGGTACCAGCGAGAGCAAAACGAACTACGCAAGGCGCTTATTCGCAACTGGAAGGGCATGCGAGACGAAGAGGCACCTTCCGAATAGTGCCACTCCCGTGAACTCAATCCAAACGTGTACGTCAGCCTTCAAAGATGTCGAAAAATGTCGGTTTTGGAGGGTGACGTACATGTTTGGGGAAGCGTGGGATCGAGACGTATTTCGATAACAAAAAAGCCCCCGTTTTCGGGAGCTTTCTCAACCAAAATGGCGGAGGAGGAGGGATTCGAACCCTCGTGACCTTATACAGGCCAAACGGTTTTCGAGACCGCCGCATTCAACCACTCTGCCACCCCTCCGCGTGGGGTAAAAACAAAGCAGGCTCGAAGGCCTGCTTTGGAATTAACTGGCGGAGAGTCAGGGATTTGAACCCTGGAGACGCTTTTGACGCCTACACGATTTCCAATCGTGCTCCTTCGGCCACTCGGACAACTCTCCGTTAAATGCGAAAGTCAGTATACACGAGGAATCGCAAAGTGCAAACAGAAAAGTTGGCATTTTTTAAAACGCTTGGCCGTGCTTGGCGCTGCAGTGGGGCTTGAGGTGCCAAAAAACGGCTTCCGACCAGCGTGGTTGATCAACTCAATTGTTCAAAAAAGGGTATTCATAAGCGACTTGGCAATGAATTTAAAAATCTTTGGGTGGTGCTGTGGGCCACCGGTATGTATTTTGCGACCACAGCCTTGTGCCCGTTGACCTGCGGCTTGGCTCAGCTTGTCCCCACGGCACCGTATCTTGTCAACAGATCCGTCAAGCTTTTGGTCAGCATTTGGTTGGAATGCGCATGAAACGTCGTGTGAGTATGGGCATATGTGGAGGTCATGAGGTTGTAGCTGCATATTCTTGCAGCCTAGGAGGTTGAAAGATATTATTACCAAGTCTTTTCCTGCTTCAGGCGCACCTTCACGACCTGAAGCCACATTTGCCCAGAGGAGGTGACAATATGAAGGCTTATGAACTGCTGTTCTTTGTTGACCCGTCGCTCGACCCCGAGACTCGTCTCGCTGTTATGAAGCGTATCGATACCACGATCGCTGAGGGCGCTGGCAAGGTCGACTCCGTTGACGAGTGGGGCAAGCGCAAGCTCGCCTACGAGATCAACGACCTCACCGATGGTGACTACACCCTCATCAACTTCCACGCAGATCCTACCCAGATCGCCGAGCTTGATCGCGTCCTGCGCATCACCGACGCTGTGGTCCGCCACATGATCGTCCGTCGCGACGACCAGGAGTAAGACTGTCGTTTTGGACTGGGCTTGTGCCCCAAGAGGAAGTAGTGAGTTATGAGCATCAATCGAGTGAACATCACCGGTAACCTCACCCGCGATCCCGAGCTGCGCGCCACCGCCGGCGGAACCCAGGTTCTGTCCTTTGGCGTCGCCGTGAACGATCGTCGCCGCAACGCGCAGACTGGCGAGTGGGAGGACTATCCCAACTTTGTCGACTGCACTATGTTCGGCACCCGCGCCGAGGCCGTGAGCCGTTTCCTGGCAAAGGGAAACAAGGTCGCGATCGAGGGCAAGCTGCGCTACAGCTCTTGGGAGCGCGACGGCCAGCGCCGGAGCAAGCTTGAGGTCATCGTCGATGAGATCGAGTTTATGAGCTCCCGTGGTGGCCAGGGTGGCTACGATCAGGGCGGTTACGCCCCCGCAGCTCCCGCGCCCGCAGCACGTCCTGCCGCACCGGTGGCCACGCCGCCCGCGGTCGACGTCTACGATGAGGACATCCCGTTCTAAGGGTTGTTCACCTATTTTTGAGTGAGAGGCGGCTTCGGTTCGCCGAAGTTGCCAAACGAAAGGTATTTTGACATGGCTAATGATTTTTCTGCACGTCAGCCGCGTCGTAAGTACTGCCAGTTCTGCAAGGAGAACACTGAGTTCATCGACTATAAGGACACTCAGCTTCTCCGTAAGTACATGACCGACCGTGGCAAGATCAAGCCCCGTCGCGTCACTGGCGCTTGCACGCAGCATCAGCATGACATCGCCAACGCCATCAAGCGCGCCCGCGAGATGGCTCTCCTGCCGTACACCGTCCCCGTGGTTTCCTCTCGTGGCAACCGCGACCGCGGCTAAGAAGGGAGACGCATCATGAAGGTTATTCTTCTCGATGAGATCAAGGGCAAGGGCGGCGAGGGTGACGTCGTAGAGGTCGCTCAGGGTTACGCTGAGAACTTCCTGTTCCCCAAGAAGCTCGCTGTTGCCGCCACCAAGGGCAACCTCAAGCAGCTTGACGAGCGTCGCAACAACATCGCCAAGCGTGAGGCCGTCCGTCTGGCTACCGCCAACGAGACCAAGGCTGCCTTCGAGGGCAAGACGGTCACCGTTGACGTCAAGGTCGGCGACGAGGGCATCCTCTTTGGCTCCGTTACCGCCGCTATGATCGCTGACGCCATCAAGGCTCAGCTCGGTATGGACATCGACCGCAAGCGCGTCGAGCTCGGTAAGCCCATCAAGGTTGCCGGTGCCCACACCGTTGCCATCTCGCTGTACCGCGAGATCAAGGCCGAGGTTGTCGTTCTCGTCGGCGTTACCGCCGAGGAGCTCGCTGCCGAGGCTGAGGTCGAGGAGGCCGCTGAGGTCGCCGAGGCCGAGACCGCCGAGGTCGAGACTGAGGCTGCTGCCGAGTAGCATTTGCTGCAACGCAACAATCTTGTTCTAAGAAGGGCGCTCTGGGAAACCGGGGCGCCCTTTTGTTTTTTGCGCTGAGTGAGTGTCATGGTGAACGTTGCGTCGAAGTCCTATATACGGGACCGTTCATCCGTTTCGTTCGGTGATGATTGGCGGCGCGTGGCCCGTTTTGGGACCGTGGCTGATACTATGGATGCTCGCAAGCGATATGAATGAGGATGCTCATGGCATACGACGATAGGGAGACGGGGCTGACGGTTGAGGACCGCGGCTCCAAGTTGGGTCTCCCTCAAAACCAAGATGCAGAGGCCAATGTACTGGCCGCTATGCTGCTATCGCCCGAGGTGGTCGAGGAGGCCCAGGTCGAGCTGCAGCCCGATGACTTTTACCGGCCCATTCATAAGACCATCTACACCGCGATGGTCGATATGTACAACAGCCGCATTCCCATCGACTCTATCTCGCTGATCGATTACCTGCGCAGCATCAACAAGCTTGATGCCGTGGGCGGCGAGGCCTACATTTTGGAGCTGATGGGTCAGACCCTGTCGCTCGTGAACTGGCAGCACCATGCCGCCATCGTCCGTCGCGACTCGATGCTGCGCGAGCTGATCGGTGCCACCAACGAGATCAACGCGCTGGCCTATAACGCCCCTACCGACACCAAGGAGGTCGTGGAGCTGGCCGAGAGCAAGCTGCTCAAGGTCACGGCGCGCGAGGTCAAGTCGAGCTACAAGACGTTGACCGAGTTTATGGTCGAGGCCTATAACGAGGCTGAGGAAGTTTGCCAGGCCGGCGGACAGGCCGCGGGCGTGCCCACCGGCTTCCCGTCACTCGACCGCATGCTTATGGGTTTCCGCGAGGGTCAGCTCATCATTATCGGCGCTCGCCCTGCTGTGGGTAAGACGTCGTTCGCCCTGAATCTGGCGCTCAACGCTGCTGCTGCCGGTTATACCGTCGGCTTCTTCTCGCTGGAGATGTCGGGTAAGGAAATTGCCCAGCGTCTGATTTGCGCCTATGCGATGATCTCGATCAGCGACTTCCGTACGGGCCGCATTAGCCCCGAGCAGTGGGCCAATATCAACGAGGCCACTCAGACCTTGTCCAAGCTCGATATTTTGATTGACGATACGCCCGGCACCACAGTGACTGAGATCCGCGCAAAGAGCCGCCGCATGCTCCACAACAAGGAGAAGGCCATCATCATCCTGGACTACCTGCAGCTGGTGAGTCCTCCGCCGGGACGTCGTTCCGAGAGCCGCACCGTCGAGGTCTCCGAGATGTCGCGAGGTCTGAAGATTATGGCCAAGGAGCTCAAGATCCCGCTGATCGCGCTGTCGCAGCTGTCGCGTCAGGTCGAATCCCGTACCGGCAAGCGCCCGCAGCTGTCCGACCTCCGTGAATCGGGCTCCATCGAGCAGGACGCCGATATCGTCATGTTCTTGGACCGTTCTGCCGACGAGGCCGAGGCCTCGCGTGACGATCGACCCGACGAGGGCGTTACGCGTATCGTCGTGGCCAAGAACCGTTCGGGCCCGATCGGTGACGTCGACCTGATGTTCCTGCCTGCATCCACCAAGTTCTATGAGCTTGATGGGGCACATGCCGAGGAGTAGGACAGGCGCCCGTTGCACGGGTATACTGGGAATGTTTTGTGCTTCTGCGTGCCGGCGTGGCGCGTAGACAGTCCATGAATGTAAGGAGTAAACATGCCGTCAACCGTTTTGGTCGGTGCCCAGTGGGGCGATGAGGGCAAGGGTAAGATTTGCGACCTGGTCGCCGGCGACTTCGATGCTGTCGTGCGCTACTCGGGCGGCAACAACGCCGGTCACACCATCGTCGTCAACGGCAAGAAGTACGGCCTGCACCAGGTGCCCTCCGGCATCATGTATTCCGACCACGTGTCGGTGATCGGTAACGGCTGCGTCGTCAACCCCAAGGTTGTCCTTGAGGAGATCGACATGTTCGAGGCCGACGGCATCACCACCAAGAATCTCAAGATCAGCGGCAACGCGCATGTCATCATGCCGTACCACATCGATCTGGATGGCGCCTTTGAGCAGAAGCTCGGCAAGAAGAACATCGGTACCACCAAGCGCGGTATCGGTCCGTGCTATCAGGACAAGATGGCCCGTATTGGTCTGCGCATGCAGGACATGCTGGACGAGGCACTGTTCCGCGACAAGCTGGAGACCGCTCTCGCCCGCGTGAACCCCGAGCTTGAGCTCATCTACAACCTGCCCACCTACACCGTGGACCAGATTTGCGACGAGTACCTGCCGATGGCCGAGCGCCTGCGTCCCTACATCACCGAGACGAGCCTGCTACTCAACAACATGATCGATGAGGGTAAGGACCTGCTGTTTGAGGGCGCCCAGGCGACGCTGCTCGACATCGACCACGGCACCTATCCGTACGTGACGTCTTCCAACTGCACCGCCGGCGGCGCCATTACCGGTTCTGGCGTCGGCATGAAGAACGTCGACCGCGTGCTGGGCGTCATGAAGGCCTACATCACCCGCGTCGGTTCGGGCCCCATGCCCACCGAGCTTTCCTATGAGTCCGAGGCCGGCCACACGCTGACCGAGGAGGGCTACGAGTACGGCGTGACCACCGGTCGCCGTCGTCGCTGCGGCTGGTTCGACGGCCCTATCGCCAACTATGCCTCGCGCGTCAACGGCCTCACCGACATCGCCGTGACCAAGCTCGACGTGCTTTCGGCCTTCGACACCATCAAGGTGTGCGTGGCTTACGACGTCGACGGCGAGCGTTACACCAGCGTGCCCGAGCATCAGGTTCGTTTTGAGCACGCCAAGCCCATCTACGAGGAGCTCCCCGGCTGGAAGTGCGACATTACCGGCTGCCGCAGCTTTGACGAGCTGCCGCAGGAGGCGCAGGACTACGTGGCGTTTATCGAGGATCTGGCACACACCCGCGTGACGTTCATTGGCGTTGGCGCTGGTCGCGAGCAGATCATCAACCGATTCTGGAAGTAATCGGGACTATTTGGTTATTGCGATATACCCCTTTGCAGCCCAAGCGGGCGGCCGAGGGGTATATTTGCTTGCAAAGGGCTCGCGCGGAGCGAGCCATTCATCCATAGAGGAGGCACCCTTGAAGGCGGACACTCAAACCATCGACATCCTGTTGTTGGGCAGCGGCGGCCGCGAGCATGCTTTGGCAGCTAAGCTCGCAGCATCACCGCGCGCCGGCAAGCTCTACATCGCGCCGGGTAACGGCGGCACCGCGAGCTGCGGCGAGAACGTTGTTCTCGACGACTGCGATCCTGCGGCCGTGGCGGCGTTTGCGCAGAGCCACGGATGCGGACTCGTGGTAATTGGCCCCGAGGCTCCGCTCGTGGCGGGCGTGGCCGACGCCGTGCGCGCGGCAGGTATTCCCTGCTTTGGCCCGGGTGCCGAGGGTGCCCAGATGGAGGGTTCCAAGCTGTTCTCCAAGCAGCTCATGGAGCGTGCGGGCATTCCGACGGCAGCCTATGGTTCGTTTACCGACGAGGCTTCGGCTCTCGCCTACGTGCGCGAGCAGGGCGCTCCGCTGGTCGTGAAGGCCGACGGCCTTGCCGCGGGCAAGGGCGTTATCGTGGCGACCGAACGTGAGCAGGCCGAGGAGGCCGTGCGCGAGTGCTTTGGCGGCACCTTTGGCGATGCCGGCAACACCGTGGTTATCGAGGAGATGCTCGTTGGTCCCGAGTGCTCGCTGCTCGCCTTTACCGACGGCAAGACCGTGCGCCCCATGGCCACCTCGCAGGACCACAAGCGCGCCCTCGAGGGCGACAAGGGCCCCAACACCGGCGGCATGGGCGTCTACAGCCCGGTGCCCATCGTGACCGACGAGGAGCACGCCACCATGGTGGCGGTCATGGAGCAGACCGTGGCTGAGCTTGCCGCCGAGGGCATCGACTACCGCGGCTGCCTGTATGGCGGCTTTATGCTCACGCCTGCCGGCCCCAAGGTGCTGGAGTTCAATGCCCGCTTTGGCGACCCCGAGACGCAGGTCGTGCTGCCGCGCCTTAAGAACGACCTGGTTGAGGTCATGCTCGCCTGCGCCAACTGCGAGCTCGATCAGATTGAGCTCGACTGGCGTGACGAGTGGGCTGTGGCCGTTGTCCTGACGAGCGCGGGCTATCCCGGCAGCTACGAGAAGGGCAAGGTCATCACCGGTATCGCCGATGCCGAGGTCATGGAGAACGTGACCGTGTACCACGCGGGCACTGCCGTGGTGGACGGCCAGCTCGCGACCAATGGTGGCCGCGTGCTTGCCGTGACCGCTCTGGGTGACACGTTCGAGAACGCTCGCAACCTTGCCTACGAGGCCTGCGAGAAGATTGATTTTGAAGGCAAGACCCTGCGCCACGACATCGGCCTGCGCGCACTGCGCGGCCGCGACGCCTGGGATGCCTAAAATCCGAGAGGAATGAGACGGATGGACGAGAAGAACGAAGAGCTCGTGGATGCGCAGATCGTTGAAGAGGACAGCCGCATGTATGGGCACGCCGAGGGCGAGCCTGGCGGCGAGGTCGCTGACGAGCCGGCGCTGGTGCTGGGCGACGACGACCCGCACGATGCCGAGCTGCACGAGAAGATTCTTTCGGAGGAGTGCGCCTGGAAGGGCAAGATCCTCGACGTCCACCGTCTTGAGGTTGAGCTGCCCAACGGTCGCCGCAGCGCCCGCGATATCGTTCGCCATCCGGGTGCGGCGGCCGTTGTGGCGCTGACCGAGAGCGGCAAGATCGTACTGGTGCGTCAGTACCGCACCGCCATCGACCGCGTGACGGTCGAGATTCCCGCCGGCAAGCTCGATCCAAGCGAGGACCCGCTCGATTGCGCCAAACGCGAGCTGCATGAGGAGACGGGCTTTAGGGCAGGTCGCATTCGCTTTTTGACGTCGATTGTCACGTCCTGTGGTTTTTGCGACGAGATCATTCACATCTACTTGGCCACCAAGCTCGAGTTTGATGCGCCCAACCCCGATGATGACGAGTTTGTCAACGTGGACCTGGTGCCGCTGCACGAGTTGATCGACGCCGTACTCGACGGCAAGATCGAAGACGCCAAGACCGTCGTGGGCGCCTTGGCCTGCGATAGCATCGCGCATCGCCTTGGGGGCGCGGAGCTTTAACGAGCGGGGATGATCCCGCAGGTTTGTGTAAGTCAGCGAAAGTGCTCCATTTGAGACAAGGTGGCCTAAAAGAGGAGGGAAGCGTATGGATATACGCGACCGACGATTGAAGGCCAGATTGTCCAAATGGAGCACTTGCAGCGTCGAGACGAAACGCGGTTTGGTAAAACCGCGTAAGGTGATTATGCTGAAGAGGTTTCTTTCGTATTACGAGCCCCAGATGGGGCTTTTTGTTGCTGATACTGTTTGTGCTCTGGTGCTTGCCGCCATTGACCTGGCGTTCCCCATTATCCTGCGCAATTTGACCGGTGGGCTGTTTACTCAGGGTCAGGCTGCCATTATGCAGGCGCTCGGCATGATCGCGGTGGGCTTGGTGCTGATGTATGCCGTCCGCTGCGCCTGCCGCTACTTTGTGAGCTATTGGGGTCACGTGATGGGTGCGCGTATGGAGTCCAAGATGCGTGAGGACCTGTTCGACCAGTATGAGCGCTTTAGCTTTGCGTACTTCGACCGCAACAGCTCGGGCGACATGATGAGCCGCGTGGTCAACGACCTGTTCGATATCTGCGAGGCGGCGCATCACGTGCCCGAGTGGATCATCATCTGCGGCATCGAGATTATCGGCTCGTTTGTGATCCTCTTTACCATCGCCCCGGTGCTGGCGCTCGCCATGGCCGTGGTGACGGCGGCGTTTGCGGTCATCATGTTTTGGCAGAACATGCGCATGCGCGAGGTTTTTAGCGACAACCGCAAAAAGATCAGCGGCATCAATGCGCAGCTGCAGGATTCGCTTGCGGGCATGCGCGTAGTCAAGAGCTTTGCCAACGAGGAGACCGAGCGTGCCAAGTTCCGTGCCTCTAACGACCGCTACCTTTTGTCCAAGGAGAACATGTATCACGCCATGGGCGTCTATACCGCGACGTATGGCCTGCTCTCGGGTGTGCTCTATGTGATCGTGGTGCTGCTGGGCGGCTGGCTGGTCGCCCAGGGACAGCTGCAGGCGGTCGATATGGCGACCTTTGCACTCTATATTTCGCTGTTCTGCACGCCGCTTGAGACGCTCGTCAATTCGGCCGAAACGTATCAGAAGGCTATCGCCGGCTTTAAGCGTATGGACGAGGTGCTCTCGATCGCGCCGGATATCCAGGACAAGCCGGGCGCCACTGATCTGCAGGTGACTGCCGGCGCCGTGGAGTATCACGACGTGTGCTTTAACTACGAGGACGTTGAGCTGGGCGAGGGCTATGCCGACGAGCGTCCCGTTATCGACCATATGGACCTGTCCATCAAGCCCGGGCAGACCATCGCTTTGGTTGGCCCTTCGGGCGGCGGCAAGTCCACGACCTGTTCGCTGCTGCCGCGCTTTTATGACGTGGCTACCGGATCCATTAGCATCGACGGTCAGGACGTGCGCGATGTGACGCAGCAGAGCCTGCGCCGCGCCATCGGCCTGGTGCAGCAGGATGTCTACCTGTTTGACGGTACGATTGGCGAGAACATCGCCTACGGCAAGCCGGGTGCTACGGCAGAAGAGATCTCCGAGGCGGCCCGTCGCGCCAATATCGATACCTTTATCGAATCGCTTCCGCAGGGCTACGACACCGTGGTGGGCGAGCGCGGCAGCCGTCTTTCGGGTGGTCAAAAGCAGCGCGTTGCCATCGCGCGCGTGTTTCTCAAGAACCCCAAGATCCTGATTTTGGACGAGGCGACGAGTGCTTTGGATAACGAGAGCGAGGAGGCGGTGCAGGAGTCGCTCGAAGAGCTGGCACGCGGCCGCACCACGATTATCATCGCCCACCGTCTTTCGACCATTAAGCATGCCGATGAGATTGCGACCGTTGAGCATGGTCGCGTTGTGGAGCGTGGCACGCACGAGGAGCTTCTCGCCCGTGGCGGCACCTATGCCCGTTACTATCGAATGCAGTTCGAAGGTGCGCGTGCGCACGAGCTCGACTGATTGATATGACAGGAAGTTTATGGCTGACAAGAACCCTTTGACTCCGGAAGAAGTGACGGAGTTATTCTCCGAAATCGATGCATCCGGCGTCTTGGATCCCACGCTCGCCAAAAAGCGTACCGAGCGCATGCGTGAGAAGGAGGCTGCGGCCAAGCGCGGTGACAAAGCGGCGCTAGCGCAGCTGCGCAGCGAGGACCGCGCGAGCCAGGCAAAACATATCGACCCGCTGTCCGAGGACGATCCTTCGGGCTCGCAGGTGAGCCATACCATTACGAAGACCGCGATGGCCGTGGTCATCGGTATTTTGGTGCTGATCGTGGGCATGCAGATTGGCTACGGCGTGATGCGTCGTCTGAACACCGCCAACCTGTCCGAGAGCGTTTCGGTCGATACCGTTTCGACCGCGCTCAAGGGTGGACTTGAATGGGGCAACGGCTTTACGCAGTTCCCGCTCGACTTTACCGTCGATGAAGCCGATGAGCGTACGGGCACGGTCGAGGTGACGGTGTTGGACACATCGTCTGCCAACGAGCTCGAGCTGCTGTCCAACGGGCAGATCCAGGCCGCGGCGCTTGCGACCAACGCGCTGCTCAACGATAAGATCGACCGCGTGGTGTATAACGTTCACGCCTATATCGACGAGGATAGCAACATTCAGCACGATTCCTTCTTTGGCATGTTCCCCGCGCGGGGCCACCAGAGCGCCATTTTGACGTTCGTGTGGACCAAGAGCTCATCCAACGCCACGAGTATCGACTGGAAGATGCGCATCGTGAGTATGGATGACACCATCGCCGAACGCATTCAGAAGCAGGTGAACTCGGTGTCGTCGTTGATTGAGGACCCGGTGGTGAGCCAGACCAAGATTGACGAGGAAAAGGACGAACGTGACCTGGAACATCGTCTGCATGGCCGTGAGATTTTCCGCGGCGGCAAGCCCGATCGCTCACCGTCCGATCTGCTGGAGCAGGACAAATAAGACGCCATCATCCCGCGTGAGCCAAATGCCCGCGCGGGATGATTTTTCTGGGACGGGGATTAAAAAATCATTCTGAGAGCAGGGCTTTGTCGCCAACTGCATACATAACAGAATGATTATTTAATCCCCGTCCCAGAAAAATCATTATGCATAGAAAGTCATAATTATCATTTCGTAAACATTTCGATGAAATTAACGCCATGGCGCATACTTGCGGTTAAAATACCGCAAGGCCTAACTACCAACCTTTAAGCCGGTCCGGAGAGACCGGGAAGGAGAATTATGGCGAACAACCATACTGCGGGCACTACTGCCCGCACCTTCGCGCCCAGCGAGCTTTGCCAGCGCATGCTGGCCAAAACCAGCAAGGGCACCTGCGGTCCCTGCATCCTGTACCTTGAGGATGGGACCATTTTTTATGGCCGTGCATGCGGTGCCGAGGGTACCGCGACCGGCGAGGTCTGCTTCAACACCTCGCTTGAGGGCTACTTTGAGGTCATGACCGACCCGAGCTATGCCGGCCAAATCGTAACCATGACCTATCCGCAGATCGGTAACTACGGTATCGACGAGACCGACGTCCAGTCGGCCTTCCCCGGCGATACCGCTCGCCCCGTGAGCGCTCCCGCCATGCGCGGCATGATCGTCCGCGACATGTGCGCCACGCCTTCTAACTGGCGCTCGACCGTCAGCGTGCCGGAGTACCTGCGCGCTCACGGCATCGTCGCTATCGAGGGCGTTGACACCCGCGCTCTGGTGCGCCATCTGCGCGACAATGGTTCCAAGATGGGCATTATCTCGACCGAGATCTTCGACGTCGACGAGCTTGCCGAGCGTCTGGCCGCAGCGCCCACGCTGGTAGGCGAGAACCTGGTCAAGACCGTAAGTTGCCCCGTACCTCACGAGTTTGTGGCCGCCGATCTGCCTGCCACGCATGACTTTGCGCTTTCGGCTGCCGCTCCTGCCCGTCACAAAGTGGTCGCATACGACTGCGGTGTGAAGCGCGGTATTCTGGAGGGCCTGGTCCGTGCCGGCTGCGATCTCACCGTCGTGCCGTGGGATACGCCCGCCCAGCAGGTGCTCGACATGAATCCCGATGGCGTCTTTTTGTCCAACGGCCCCGGCGACCCCGATGCCGTGGTGGAGACCTATGAGCAGGTGCAGCAGCTGATCGGCAAGGTGCCGGTCTTTGGCATTTGCCTCGGTCACCAGATGATCAGCCTGGCCTGCGGCGCCCAAATGGAAAAGCTTAAATTCGGTCACCGCGGTGGCAACCAGCCGGTCATGAACCTGGTAAGCCGTCGCGTGGAGATTACCGCACAAAACCATGGCTTTGGCCTGCTGTTCCCCAGCTTGGGCAAGCTTGTCCCCGAACTTTCCGGCGGCGAGACCGAGCATGCGGTCGATGGAGATCTGCGCGTTTGGGTGCGCCGCGGAATCGCGCCGGTCGTGATGAACGAGCGCTTTGGTCGCATTCGCCTGACACATGTGAACCTCAACGACGGCACCGCCGAGGGCATCCAGCTGCTCGACGCCCCGTGTTTCTCGGTCCAGTACCACCCCGAGGCTTCGCCTGGCCCCACCGATGCCCACTATCTCTTTACCGCCTTTACGCGACTCATGGACGGCGAGGAGAACTACCTGGACATCGACACCGCGAAGGACCGCCTCGCCGGCTGGAATTTCGCCGAGTCCGAGAACGCTGCGACCGAGGAGAACTAACATGCCTAAACGTACTGACATCAAGCGCATCCTCGTTATTGGTTCGGGCCCTATCGTCATTGGCCAGGCCTGTGAGTTCGACTACTCCGGCGCACAGGCCTGCAAGGTGCTCAAGGAGGATGGCTTTGAGGTCATCCTGGTCAACTCCAATCCGGCGACCATCATGACCGACCCGGGCTTGGCCGACCGCACCTATGTTGAGCCTATCACCGCCGAGTTTATCGAGCGCGTGATCAAGAAAGAGCGCCCGGACGCGCTGCTGCCCACGCTGGGCGGCCAGACCGGTCTGAACGCCGCCGTCGAGCTGGCAAAGGACAGCACGCTCGACAAGTACGGCGTCGAGATGATCGGCTGCGACCTGGCCGCTATCGAGCGCGGCGAGGACCGCAAACTCTTTAACGAGGCCATGGCCGAGATTGGCCTGGAGGTCGCGCGCTCGGGCTATGCCTACAGCGTGGCCGACGCCGAGGCTATCGCCGAGCGCGTGGGCTATCCCTGCGTACTGCGCCCGAGCTTTACCCTCGGCGGCGCCGGCGGCGGCATCGCGCATACCCACGAGGAGCTCGTCTCCATCGTGAGCCAGGGCTTGGAGCTTTCGCCCGCCCACGAGGTGCTGGTCGAGGAATCCATCGAGGGCTGGAAAGAGTACGAGATGGAGGTCATGCGTGACCACGCCGGCAACGGCATCATCGTGTGCTCCATCGAGAATCTCGACCCCATGGGCGTGCATACCGGCGACTCCATCACCGTGGCGCCGGCGCAGACGCTCTCCGACCTTGAGTATCAGCGCATGCGCGTGGCCTCGCTCGCCATTCTGGAGAAGATCGGCGTCGAGACCGGTGGCTCCAACGTGCAGTTTGCCGTGAACCCCCAGACCGGTCGCTTGATCGTCATCGAGATGAACCCGCGCGTGAGCCGTTCGTCCGCGCTGGCCTCCAAGGCCACGGGTTTTCCCATCGCTAAGGCCGCCGCGCGCCTGGCTGTGGGCTATACGCTCGACGAGATCGTCAACGACATCACCAAGGCCACGCCCGCCTGCTTTGAACCCACGATTGACTACTGCGTCGTTAAGGTGCCGCGCTTTGCCTTCGAGAAGTTCAAGGGTACCGACCCCACGCTCACCACGCGCATGAAGGCCGTAGGCGAGATCATGGCGATCGGCCGCACCTTTGAGGAGGCCTTCGGCAAGGCCATGCGCTCGCTGGAGGACGGCCATCAGGGTATCTGCGCCGGTGGCAAGGAGGGTGCCGACAAGCTGAGCGACGACGAGCTCGCCCAGGCTGTGGCCACCCCGACCGAGCACCGCATTTTCTTTGTGGTCGAAGCCCTGCGCCGCGGCTGGGACATCGCGCGTATCCACGCTATTTGCGGTATCGATCCGTGGTACCTCAACCGTATCAACGACATGGTGCAGGTTCAGGAGAGCATCCGCGGCCTGCGTGTGGAGGATATCGACGCCGACGCGATGCGCTTGCTCAAGCAGTACGGCACGAGCGACGCCGAGATCGCCGCGCTGACCGGCTCGGACGAGCGCTTTGTGCGCGCCTATCGCAAGGGTCTGGGCGTGGTTCCCAGCATGAAGACGGTCGATACCTGCGCAGCCGAGTTCTCGAGCGCCACGGAGTACCACTACAAGACGTACGAGAACATCTACCGCACGAGCCCGGATGCCAAGAAGTGCGTGGCTCCCGACGAGACCACGCCGGCGGACAAGCCCAAGGCGATGATCCTGGGCGCCGGCCCCAACCGCATTGGTCAGGGTATCGAGTTCGATTACTGCTGCGTGCACGCGAGCTACGCGCTGGCGGCCCGCGGCTTTGAGACCATCATGGTCAACTGCAACCCCGAGACCGTCTCGACTGACTACGATACCTCGGACCGCCTGTACTTTGAGCCGCTCACCTACGAGGACGTTATGGACGTCATCGATGTTGAGCGTCCCGACGGCGTCGTGGTGACGCTCGGCGGCCAGACCCCGCTTAAGCTGGCGCGCATGCTCGAGGAGAGTGGCGTGAACATTATGGGCACCAAGCCCGACGCCATCGACTTTGCCGAGGACCGCGAGCGCTTCGCCGCCCTGCTCGACAAGCTGGGCATCATGTACCCGCCGGCGGGCCAGGCCACGTCGTTTGAGGAGGCCGAGGCCGTGGCCGCGCACATCGGCTACCCGCTGCTGGTGCGTCCGAGCTACGTGCTGGGCGGCCGCGGCATGATGATCGCCTACGATGCCGAGCATCTGCGCGATTACATGGCCGAGGCTGCGCGCATTAGCCCCGACTACCCGGTGTATCTGGACCGCTTCCTGGAGGGTGCGATTGAGTCCGACGTCGACGCCTTGTGCGATGGCGAAGAGGTCTACATCGGCGGCATTCTGGAGCATATCGAGGAGGCCGGTATTCACTCCGGCGACTCTGCGACCTGCATCCCGCCGTTCAGCTTTAGCGAGAGCCTGCAGGCGAAGCTTCGCGAGACCACGCGCCGCATCGCGATGGCGCTGGGAGTCCGCGGCCTGGTCAACGTGCAGTACGCCATCAAGGGCGAGACCGTCTACGTGATCGAGGCCAACCCGCGCGCGAGCCGCACCGTGCCGTTTATCTCCAAGGCCACCGGCGTGCCGCTGGCCAAGTGCGCGGCGCGTATCATGGCAGGCGATTCCATCGCGAGCCTGGGCCTGCCGAGCGACGAGCGTCAGCTCGATTGGTTCTGCATGAAGGAAGCCGTTATGCCCTGGGGCCGTTTCCCCGGTGCCGACGTTATTCTGGGACCCGAGATGAAGTCGACGGGCGAGGTCATGGGTATCGCCAAGAGCTATCCCGAGGCATACGCCAAGACGCAGCTGGCGATCGACTACAAGCTGCCCGATCCGAGCTGCGGCAAGGTGTTCATCAGCGTATGCGACCGCGACAAGCGTCATATCCTTTCGGTCGCGCGTATCCTGCGCTACCTGGGCTTTGACATCTGCTCCACCGAGGGTACGGCGCGCGTGCTGCGCGGCGGCAACGTGACGTGCGAAGTCGTGGAGAAGATCAGCGGCCCGCACGACGGCGAGCGCCCCAACATCGGCGACCTCATCGCCGATGGCAAGATTGCGGTAATCATCAACACGCCGTACGGTCCGGGCTCGCGTGGCGATGGCTACCTGCTACGTACCGAGGCCGTGCGTCGCGGCGTGACCTGCGTGACGGCGATGTCTGCCGCCAACACGTACGTGAGCGCCATCGAGGCGGTGCGTGAGGACCAGCAGGGTCACGGCAGTGCCAACGACATGGGCATGGACGTCATCGCCCTGCAGGACCTGCCGCAGTACACGGTGTAGTGCGACCTGTCCGGCCGGGGCGGGAGGCGGACACTTTCTCTCGGAAACTGGGCTTCGCGAAGTTTTCCGAGAGAAAGGTCCGCCTCCCGCCCCGGCCTGCGGTGACTCGGTTGCACCGTGTGCTGCGGAAGGGGCTTTGCGCGATGACTGGGGCTGATAAACTGGTAGCCGCTGAGCGCCACGGGGTCCTCGCGCTGGGAGTAGGTGTGGATGAGGGCAGACGAGACAGCGTAGGAGACAGCGGCAATAAGGATGAAGCCCTCGCCTGTGAGCGTGACGGCGCCGCCGCTATCGCCACCGGTGAGGTTGACGATAACGACTCCGGCAAAACCTATAGCGCAGCCGAGGACTTTGCGCGCAGTGAGCCGTTCTTGCCGGAACACGAGCGCTGCCATCAACACGCAGAGAAACGTGTTCATAGCGTTGACGATTGAGCCGCGCACACCCGAAGCGTTTGAAACGCCGATATAAAAGAAGGCGTACTGCACGATAGTTTGGGCAAGCGATAGTCTGATAACGAGTGGCCATCCCGTGCGTGAGACGCGAGGCAAGCGACGTCTTGTTATGACTGCAGCGGCAAGTGCGATAGCGCCGGCAAGCATAAAGTGCACGCCAGCGAAGAGAAACTCCGATGGTACGTCGCCGTTTTGGATGCCGAGAAGCTCGTAGCCGATCTTGATGCAGGGGATCGCACTGCCCCAGAGCGCGCAGCAGATGAGGGCGAGCGCAGCTACGCACCATGTGCGCGTGAGAGGGTGGCGCGCGGAGTCGGCGTAAACATCGCAAGAGCTGGCGTCGAGTGCGGATGAGGGTTTGGACATACATCTCCCAAACGAGGCGAAGCAGAAAACGCCTCTATGGTACGCGCAATTTTGTGTCCGCACGCGTTGATAGCATAGAACGCGTCATGGAACACAAGTTCGTAAGAAGAGGAGGACGCCATGATGTCAGAGATTACGGGCTATCGTGAGGAAGTTCAGACCATCAAGACGGCGATATTGCGTGCGCAGTATGCTGCGGCGAAGAGCGCCAACGCTCAGCAGCTGCAGCTCTATTTCGCCGTGGGAGGCTACGTCTCCGCCAACACGCGCAATGGCACGTGGGGAACCAACGCGCTCAAAACCATCAGCGAACAATTGCGGAAGGAGCTGCCAGGACTCAGGGGCTTCTCCACAACAAGTCTCAAATATATGCGAATCTTCTTTGAAGCTTGGTCTGCTCCGGGCGATGAACAGGCGTTTCTCGATTCGTCACTCGTGAGTGACGAATCTTCAGACGGTGGCCTTCTGCAAATTCGTCACTTGCAAGTGCCGAATTCAAACACATGTTCTCTCGATGATTTTTTAGCGATTGGGTTTACCCATCATCGGTATATCCTTGCAGGTGCTAAGACCCTTGACGAGCGGCTCTTCTACATTCACAAGTGCGCATTTGAGCACTTAAGTGTGGAGGCGCTCAAACGCTCGCTGAAGGCGGACGACTTTCATCATCAAGGAGAGGTCTCCAACAACTTCCTCTCAACGCTGCCAAAGGGTCAGCAGGCGCTGCGCGCTATCGCCACGTTCAAGGACGAGTATCTGCTCGACTTTATCAATGTTGAGGAACTCGGGGTGCGCGATGCGGAGGATGTCGACGAGCGCGTGTTAGAGCAAGGCATCGTGCAGAATATCAAGCAGTTCATCATGACGTTCGGTCGAGCCTTCGCGTTTGTGGGAAACCAGTACCATCTCGACGCCTTTGGCATCGATCAGTACATCGACCTCCTGTTCTTCAACCGCGACCTCAACTGTTTAGTTGCAGTCGAGCTCAAGAGCGGCCCCTTCAAGCCGGCCTATCTCGGCCAGCTCTCTGGCTATCTACGCATCCTGGACGACTTTGAGCGTCGCGAGCACGAGAATCCCTCCATAGGCCTTGTGCTTTGCAAAGACATGGACAAGGGATTTGTTGACTATGTGATCCAAGACTTCACAAAACCCATGGGTGTGGCCACCTATAAGACGTCGAAGGATATGCCACGAGAGTTGCTCGATGCTCTGCCGCCCATCGATGATTTACGGATGTTGCTGGAGAGGTCTGATGGGTAGCGGTAGGAATTGTTCGGTGTTAGAAGCTTATTTCGCTTATGGCCTTGAGCTTTGCCGATGAGCATGGGGTGGGGAACGTATCAAGGCAGAGTTTGTCATGCAATGAGTATGACAAACTCTGCCTGGAGGAGAGGATGCTTCCATGGCAATTGTCCACCGCAATGCTCTCAAGCATGGTTTGTCTGAGAGGGAGGTTCTAGATAATGACTGAGTACAAACTAGCTGATGGATCGGTCCTGACAGACGAAGATATCGAGCGCGAGAGCGTAGAGTTTGAGCAAGAGACTTGGACGGGTCGTCTTGAGCGCATCCATGTCAGGCCTGGCGTTGTTGCTGATGAGCCGCTTGTTGCAGTTACCGTGCGCTTTCCGGCATCCATGGTGGTGGCAATCGACCGAAAGACGGGGGATCGATCCGATTTTATTCGGCGGGCCGTTTTCCCTGCGCTGTAGTAACGTTGCGTCTCCTAAATCGACCTTGGTTTCGTCGAGGAGGTAGATCTTGAGGATGAGGTGTCCTGCTTCGGTGAACCCGTTCTCGAAGACGGGCAGCACGCGCGACACGGACTACCGCGACCTCCTGACCTTCCGCGACGGGGAGTAGCGGCTTGGCGGTGTGCGGCGCCGGCACGTGACGGTGGCGGGCATGAGGCTTGGCCTTCGCGACGGCATGTTCTTTAGAGTTTGCGGTGCATGATGGCACGGCCGTTTTCAAATCGTGAAACATTGCCCGGGAATGAGTAACAGGCTTTGGTTCGTACATCCGTTATAACGGGAGTTGCAAGAAGTGACATCCGTGACGAGAGGTTGAACTCATGACTCAGCACCGGTTTCCCGAAGGTGGTTGATTTCCGATCTCAACCGAACACATTGAGCAAATAGGCCATTCCCGCAGTT
>CABVAC010000012.1 GCA_902496275.1 uncultured Collinsella sp.
CTCTAGTAAAAAGAAGCCCGGTTTACTACAACAAAATGGCTCCGGCTGACCACGGCGAGTAATCTACGAAATTGGCAACGCCTCTACCTGCGGTTTTAATATCATCAAAATGACCGTGGTTGAGATCATCCAATTCATCGTAGTAAACCGAAGTACTTTTGGTTGGCTACAAATAGTATCGGTATAGACGTTTTTAAATATCGCGATAATTTGGGTGGTAAAACGATTTTCTAGGACAACCGTTCGCCGATGGTAAACGGATATTGTTTATACAGCCTGTGTACAACAGATATACTTACATCCTGTGCGTAAAGCCCATGGCCAGCTGGCCATGATTCTATTGAACTGGACCGTACTATGAGATTGATACACAACAGCCGTCTGCCGCAGTTTCGCACTCCGTTTGGCGCTGTGACCACAGGAACTACCCTTTCGCTCTCCGTGATTCTAGAGGATGCCGATCCCGCGCAGGCAACGCTTACGCTGCGCACCTGGGTCGATGAGATCGGTGAGTCTCTGTATCCCATGACGCACGAAGGTGACGGCATATTTAGCGTAGAGCTTGAGTGCACCGAGCCCTGTCTTATCTGGTACAGCTTTATCTGCAATATCGAAGGCCAGCCCGAGGTCCGCTTGGGCGCACCGCAGGGACGCACCGGCGGCGAGGGTGTAACCTACGACTACGCCGAGGTGCCGTCATTCCAGGTCACCGTCTACAAGCACCGCGAAGTTCGACCCGAGTGGTACGAGCGCGGAATGGTCTACCAGATCTTCCCCGATCGCTATGCCCGCGACGAGCACTGGCGCGAGCGCACGCTGGCCGAGGTCGAAAAACCGCGCAACGGAATCCAGCGCCGGATGGTCGAGGACTGGAACGAGCCGCCCGTGTACGAGCGCGCCGAGGACGGCTCCATCAAGACCTGGGACTTCTACGGCGGCTCGCTCAAGGGCATCCAGGAAGACCTGCCCCGTATCGCCGAGCTGGGCTTTACGGCCATCTACCTCAACCCTATCTTTGAAGCCGCGAGCAACCACCGCTACGACACGGCCGACTACACCAAGATCGACCCAATCCTGGGCACCGAGCAGGACTTTACCGAGCTATGCGAGGCGGCTGAGAAGCTGGGCATTTCCATCATTCTAGACGGTGTGTTCAACCACACGGGCGACGATTCTATCTACTTCAACCGCTACGGCAACTACCCCGGCGTGGGCGCGTGGCAGAGCGAGGATTCGCCGTGGCGCGATGCGTTTTGCTTCCACGAGGACGGCTCGTACGACTGCTGGTGGGGCGTGGGCAACATGCCCGCCATCAACGAGAATTCCGAACTGGTACGCGAGCGGCTCCTGGGCAAGGACGGCGTCATTCGTAAATGGCTGCGCGCTGGCGCTCACGGCTGGCGCCTGGATGTGGCCGACGAGCTTTCCGACGATTTCCTAGCCGAGATCAAAAAGGCCGTGCTCGCCGAGAAGCCCGACGCACTGCTGCTCGGCGAGGTCTGGGAAGACGCCTCCAACAAGATCAGCTACGGCCATCTGCGTCGTTATCTGCAAGGCTCCGAGCTCGACTCGGCCATGGATTACCCCTTCCGCGACATGGTCATCGGCTTTTTGATGGGCTACAAAAACGCCTACCAAGCTGCCGAGGATATCGAGACCCTGCGCGAGAACTATCCGCGTGAGGCCCTGTCTTGCGCGCTCAACCTGCTGTCGAGCCACGACCGTCCGCGCATCATCTCGGTGCTCGGCGGCGGCCCCGACGAGTCACAGCTGCCCGAGAGCGAGCGCAGCAAATGGCGCCTGGACGAGAACTCCATGGGCTTGGCCAAGAGCCGCTTTTGGCTGGCGTCGCTCATGCAGATGACGTTCCCGGGCGTTCCCTCAATCTATTACGGTGACGAGTACGGCTTGGAGGGTCTCACCGATCCGGGCAATCGCCGCACCATGCCGACCAAGGAAAACCTACACGACTTCGATACGTTCGCGATCGTCAAGAATGCCTCGGCCGTGCGCCGCGCGCTACCGTTTATGATCGATGGCGAGATCAAGGCCTTCACGCTCAATGATGAGGTGCTGGCATACAACCGCACGGGCAAGGATGGCGAGTCCGCGACGGTTATCATCAACCGCAGCCTGCGCAATTCGCACCGCGTGACGATTCCGGCGCTCGCCGAATGTGCGAGCGACGTGATTAGTGGCCACGAGTGCGAAATCCACAACGGTACCGTCACGCTCGATCTGTATCCACTGGGGTCGTCGATCATCTATCACCACGCAGAGCAGCGTCTGCAGGAGCCGCTCGATCACGGTGCGGGTGTTGTGTGCCATATCACATCGGTGCCGACCGACGACGGCAAGCCCGGTACGATCGGCGCGCCCACGCGTCGATTTATCGACCATCTGGCCGCCATGGGCATGCGCTACTGGCAGGTTCTCCCCGTCAACCCCACGGACTTCTTCCGCTCACCTTACGCCGGTCCTTCGGCCTTTGCAGGCAATATCGACCTGCTACCCGAGAGCCACGAGGAGCTTGCCGCCGACTTTGAGACCTGGAAGGCCCGCGGCGGCGAGGATGCCGACCCGCTGTACACCGCGTTTAAACATCGCAATGCCGATTGGCTCGAGAAATACAGCGTTTACATGGCCGTTAAGAAGTACTTTGAGGGCGAATCGCGCCACGATTGGCCGGCAGATGTCGCTCGCTACAACGAGCATCTGATCGATGACAAGCGCTTTCACAACGAGGCCGAGCTTCAGGCGTACATGCAGTACCGCTTTGACCTCGCTTGGTGCGAGCTCATGAACTATGCGCACAAGAAGGGCATCGAGGTTATCGGCGATATTCCTATGTACGTGTCCGACGATTCGGCAGACGCGTGGAGCGAACCCGAGAACTTCTGGCTGTCCGATACCGGCAAGGCGATTGAGATTTCCGGCGCGCCGCCCGACAACTTTGCACCCGAGGGCCAGGTGTGGGGCAACCCGACGTTCCGCTGGGACCACATGAAGCAGAACGGCTATAGCTGGTGGATGGATCGCCTGCGCCGCGCGTTTTCGCTCTACGATCGCGTGCGCTTGGATCACTTCCTGGGCTTCCACAGCTACTTTAGTATCCCTGCGGGCAAGGCTTGCGCCGACGGCCGCTGGCTGGCGGGACCGGGCAAGGACCTGTTCCAGACCGCCTATGACGAGCTGGGTCCGCTCAACTTTATAGCCGAGGACTTGGGCTATTTGACACCCGGTGTTCGCGCCATGGCTTCGACCTGTGGTTTCCCCGGCATGGATGTGCTGGAGTTTAGCGACTACGACGTTCGTTGCGGTGTACATCCCACGCCTGGTAAGATTCTGTACACCTCGACGCACGACACGTCGACGCTGGCCGGTTGGTGCACGCGTTCCTTTGCGGGCGGCGACGAGCCGAGCGGTGTTGAGTTTGCGGCCAACCTGATGAGCGACGCGCTGGCAAGCGACGCTCCCCTAGTGATGATGCCGCTACAGGATATCCTGGGGCTTGGCGACGACGCGCGCATGAACGTTCCGGGCGTGGCCACGGGCAACTGGACCTGGCAGGCTGACGAGGCGGACATTGCAGCCGCCGAGAACAAAACCGCACAGCTCCTGCGCAACAACCATAGATTCTGGGGCGAAGCGTGATAAAACCCCCGATATAGGGTACAGTTACAGTCGTTTGAATTTTTGCGGGCAGAGTAATCTGCCCGCTTTGTGCTGAAAAGGAAGTATTATGGCGCGCTACGATTACAAGTGCTCGAGCTGCGGCAACGTGTTTGAGGTTGAGCATCCCATGTCCGAGACTCCCGAGGTCGTGTGCCCCAGCTGCGGTGCCCCGGCGGCCAAGACGTTCTCGGCCAGCGGCATTAAATTTGAGGGTAGCGGTTTCTACAACACCGACCAGCGAAGCGGCGGCTCCAGCACCAACGCAACGAGCGGCTGCTGCGCCAACTGCCCACACAACCACTAGAAACAACGCGGCCCCGCTATCAACGCCGATCGCGGGGCTATTTCTTTGTGTTGCAGGTGGCTCTATGAGTTGCGGTGAAATAAGGACTGTTTGGCGGGTAGAAGCGGTTTTTCAATCCCTATTTCACCGCAACTTAGTAGTTACTTGTGGACCAGGCGGGCGCAGAAGTGGCCGTCGTAGGAGTCGGCGTTTACTGGCACGCTTTGGAAGAGGCCACGGTCGTTTTGACGGACGGCTAACAGCTTCTTGGCCTGATCGAACTCGGGAAGTTGCAGAATCTGCGCCTCGGAAAGCGGCGCCACGCTAAAGCCGGCACCCTCGGGAGAAGCAAGGAACGCGTCCACCACCTGTGTGTTCTCCTCGTCGAAGACCGAGCACGTCGCATAGATGAGCTCGCCGCCGGCAGCCACGCGCGCGGCAGCCTCTTTGAGCATCGTCAGCTGCAGCTTGGGCAGATCAGTCGTAACGTCGTTCTCGGTCAGACGCCACGGGATCTCGGGATGACGACGCATGGTTCCGGTGCCCGAGCACGGCGCATCGATAAACACGGTATCGAACTTGACCCGCTCACCGCGCATGGCATCAAACGATGTGAGAACCTCATCGAGCTCGCAAGCATCACCCGAAACCGTACGAACGCCCTGAATACCGGCCTTATGCAGGCGAGCGAGATTCAGATCGCACTTGCGATCATGCAGATCGAGCGCCGTATGCTGACGCTCATAGCCCGCACGCTTGGCCTGACACATCATCACATAGGTCTTGGTGCCACGACCGGCACCAATCTCAAGGCAGCTACCAGGGCGCGTGGCAGCCGTGGCGATAAGCTGCGCGTTGAGATCAGACGCCACCGCGGCAGCACGCTCAAACACACCCGAAGCAACGGTAACCTGGGCATCAACCGGGGCATGGCAGCCCGGGAAGACAGGCGCGACGAGCTGCGAGATATACGGATCGGGCTTGGTCGCAAAGGCGTTCTCATGCAGGGCCAGTGGCGCGGGGGCCAGATTGCCGGCAAAGTTAAGCGCACCCTCTGGCGTGTCGAACGATGCCATAATGCGAGCGCACAGCCAACGCGGCAGTCCCATCAGGCGCGACAGACGAACCAGGCGTCGCTCAGACTCATCTACATCGGACGCCGTGGCAAAGTCCTCAACGTTGTCCGCGACTTTATGCAGCACGGCATTGGCCAAACCGGCGGCAGACTTAGCTCCGCTGCGCACCAGCTCAACGCCCTGACTCACCGCAACGTGACCAGGCGTATGCAGATAAAGCATCTCGAAGGCCGAGATACGAAGCGCCATGCGAACACGCGGCGCAACCTTTTTAGGCTTATCGAGAAACTGATCGAGCAGTTCGTCCAAAATACCCTGCGTGGCGGCCACACCAAGCGCCAAGCGAGCTGCAAAAGCGGAATCGCGCTGGTCAATAGCCTTGGCCGATGCGCGAGAGGACAGCACGTCGCGCGCATACATGCCGCGGCGATCGGCCTCCGTCAGCACATCGAGTGCAAGCTTGCGCGCGGGAGACAGCTTGCTCATGACAAAACACCCCAGATAAGATCGGCGCCTTGCAGCCCAGCAGCCCAAGCAGAAGCGGCCATGGCACGCTTGCCATCGGGCTTAACCTCGAGCAGTTCAACCGCACCATCGGAAAGGCCAAGGAAAACACGCTTATTCTTAACGTCAACGCCGCCCTTGCCAAGCGAAACATCGGCCAGCGCAGCATCGAGCACGCGCACGGTCTTGCCGGCAATCACGCAACGAGCAGGCGCGGTATCGGACGAAGCGAGCACATGACGCACGCAATCGAGCGCAGCCATCTGCGGATCCAGACGCATCTCCAGCTTGGAAATCTTGGCAGCATGAGTGACGAGCGACTCATCCTGCTCAGTCCACACGGCGGTGCCATCGGCAAGAGAAGGAAGCGTATCGGCAAGCAGTTTGCCGCCAAGCTCACCAAGCTCCATGGTCAGCGCCTCAGCATGCTTACCGGCAACCGACGTGGAAGCCTGAGCACAATAAGCACCAGTATCCACGCCATGTCCAATGCGCATAATGGAAACGCCAGCAACCTCATCACCAGCAAGAATCGCACGCTGAATAGGAGCGGCGCCACGCCAACGAGGCAGCAAAGACGCATGAACATTCACAATACCAAGCGGCGCCATATGCAGCACCTCATCAGGCAAAATGCAACCATAGGCAGCCACGCAGAAAATATTAGCCTGGGCAGTTTGAAGCGCCTCAACAACCTCAGGCGTCATACGATTGGCCTCAACGACCGGCAACCCCAGCTCAAGCGCCTTGGCCTTAACAGGAGAAGGCTCAAGCTTCTTACCACGCCCACGAACAGCATCAGGGCGAGTAATAACAAGCGCAATCTCGTTACCAGCCTCAACAAGCGAAGTCAGCGAAGGCACAGCAAAATCGGGCGTACCCATAAACACAATACGCATAAAAGTAAGTCTCCTCTCAACAACGAACCGAGACGGCTACAAAAGAAGCGATCCAGGTCGCAAGCGCACCCAGCCGCCAGAACAGTCCAACAAAAACAAATATACCCAAAACCAAAGAAAGAGCCGCAATAAAAGCAGCTCCCTCTCAACAAAGACTATCAGCGAAGACGCCCCTCCCTGGCCCAACGGCACCCGGGCGAGACAAGCAGCGTCAACGTAGTCCCCGGAGCGCCCGCCTATATCGTCCCGCGCGCAGTTTCGCAGCGCAGCGAGAATGTTTGAGCACGGGATGATATAGACGGGCGCCCCGGGGACGGACAAACCTACTCCGTCTCGCCCGGTCGAGCGCCGCGGGCCAGGGCGTCCTGGTACTCCTTGACGGCCTTGATCCTCTGCATGGGCTTCAGTCGCTCGAACATGGTGTTGCCGTGCAGATGATCGATCTCGTGCTGCAGGCACACGCAGAACAGGTCGCCCGTGGCCTCATAGCGAATCAGGTTAGCGTCCAAGTCGTACGCCTCGACGACGACATGGTCGGGACGCTCGATTTCGCAGCTAATGCCAGGAATGGAAAGACAGCCCTCGCTAAAGGGCACCAGATGGTCGCTCTGCTCAACAATGACGGGGTTGATGAGCACGTACGGATCGTAGTCGTTCTTGTCGCTGTAGTCGCAGTCGATGGTGACGAGCTGAATGAGCTCGCCGATCTGCGGAGCAGCCAGGCCGCAACCGCCGTTCTCGAACATCATCTTCTTCATCTTCTTGGCAAGCGCCTCGATCGCCGGGGTAATCTCCTCGATGACGGCGCACTCCTGGCGCAGACGAGGGTCGGGCGACAGTACGATTCCGTTGGCTTCCATGGCCATCCTTTCGAGTTGTTACATCAAATCATAGGCGTCGACGTCAACGCTCACGCTCACGCCGCGCACAGAGCCCACCTCTTTGAGGCAGGCGTCGATATCATCAGAGACATGGTACCCCACGGGCGACTTCACAAGCAGATGGAAGCGGTAACGGTCCTTGGCTCTCTCGATTACACACGAAGCCGGGCCCAGCACCTGCGGCACGGCACTCCCTGCCCGCAAAAAGTCGGGCGCGGCAGCATGCCAACGGCGCTTGAGGAGCTTTGCAATGCGCCCGATGTAGTCCTGCGCGTCGTCTCGGTTTGCCGACCACACCAAGATGTTGACCAGGCGAACAAACGGCGGGTACAGCGCGTCGCGGCGCTGGTCCAGGTCGTAGTCGGTAAAGATCGAACGGTCATGCTCAGCGACGGCGCGAATGACCGGGTCCTCGGGCAGGTAGGTCTGGATGATGACCTCGCCATGACGATCGCCGCGCCCGGCACGTCCGGCGACCTGTTCCAGCAAATCGTAGGCGCGCTCCCCTGCGCGAAAGTCTGGCAGCTTGAGGGCGAAGTCGGCATTGACCACACCCACGAGCGTGACCTCGGGAAAGTCGAGGCCCTTTGCGATCATTTGGGTGCCCAGCAACACGGCGCAATCGGCCGCATCGAACTGCTCGAGCAACTTTTTGTGCGCATCCTTGCCGCGCGTGGAATCGGCATCCATGCGAATAATGGCGACGTCCTCGGGAAACATCTGGTGCAGTGCGTCCTCAATTTGCTGAGTACCCAGGCCCATTTTTGCCAGGTAGCGACTGCCACATTTGGGGCAACGGCTCGTGGGCGCGGGATACGGCTGCACGCGCCAAGACGAACCGCATGTGTGACACTGCAGCGTGTGCGTGCGCTCGTGATACGTAAGCGCGGTGGAGCAGTGGTTGCAGGTGGGGACGCATCCGCACTCGCGGCACATCAAGAACGGCGCAAAGCCACGGCGGTTATGTAGTAGCACTGCCTTCTCGCGGCGCTCGACCACGCGTTCCAAGCCTTCCATCAGCGGTTTTGAGAACATGGAGCGGCTGCCGTGAGAAAACTCACGGCGCAGGTCTGCGATTCGAACCGTAGGCAGCACAGCGTGTCCAGGCCGCTCGGGCATCTCGACGCGCGTCCAGGTGGCACCGTTATACGTGCCACGGCGGCAACGGTCGAGGGCCTCGGCAGAAGGCGTAGCAGAGCCCAACACGAGCGGGCAGCGGTAGCGTCGCGCCATCTCGGCCGCCACATCGCGCGCGTGGTAGCGCGGACTGGAGCCTTGCTTGTAGCTGGTCTCGTGCTCCTCGTCGATGATGATGAGGCCCAAGTCAATGAGCGGGCAAAAGAGCGCCGAGCGGGCGCCTACGACCACGCGGGCCGCACCACTGGCGACCATATCCCACTGGTCCAGACGCTCGCCGGCCGAAAGGCGCGAATGGAACACGGCAACCGTCTCGCCAAAGCGCGAGCGAAAGCGGCCGACGGTCTGGGCCGTCAGTGAGATCTCGGGCACCAGAACGCATGCCGAACGGCCGGCGGCCAGCACGCGCTCAATCGCCGAAAGGTAAACCTCGGTTTTGCCGGAGCCGGTGACGCCGTCGACCAGCACCACGTCGCCATGAGCGTCCAGACGGGCGCGCTCAATCTGCGCGAGTGCCTGTTGCTGGCCGTTCGTGAGCGCGACCGGCGCCTTGCCGCTTGCCGAGGACAGCGTGGTCTGCTCGCTGCAGCCACGCCAAGCACGGCGCTCCTCCACCACCACGACGCCGCGCCTTTCGAGCGCCTTGATGGTCGCTGACATGCTGTTGTAGAGCAGGTTGAGATCGCGCGTCGTGACCGGGCCGCACTGGAGCGCCCCGATGAGCTGACGCTGGCGGACCGCGGTCTTGGGCGGCGTGTAGTCGAAACCCTCGGGCGTGAGCATGACCCAGCGATTTTGGATAGGCTTGACGGCGGGGCGCTCAACCGTCCACACGCCGTCATCGCCCTTGACCACGCGCGGACTTCCACCCGGGGGCAAGAACAAACGCAAGCACTCGGAAAGCGTCGCGACATACTCGCGGCTCATCCAGCGTGCGATACGGGCAGCCTCCGCGGTAAAGAGCGGTTTGCTGAGAATCGCCTCGACGGGCTTGATGCGCGCAGGATCGAAGACCCTGTTGCCTTGCAGGTCGCCCAGCTCAGACGCAATGTCAATGATATAGCCCGCGGCCGCACGGTTGCCAAAATGGACCAGGACCGTAGACCCGACTTGGGCCTCGTTGGCGAGGGATTGTGGAATGCCGTAAGCAAACGGCTCGGACAGCGCGCGGGTGGGAATGTCGAGGACCACGCTCGTGTAGGCGGCAGTGGGCTCGGGTGCAGGCTTAGGCTGAGCCGAGGCAGCGGCAGGCAGGGGCTCCACCGGAGCCTCCTCCGGTTCCGGCGAACCAAACAGCGAAAGTTGCTCGGCCATGGCCCCAGCACCTCCCATCCCATTCGTCTACAGAAACAAGAACCCCGCTCAGGGTGAACGGGGCTCGGATACAAACGTTTGCGCAGCGATTAAAGCGCCATCGTGCGGGCGCGATCGATGCGCGCCAAGCAGTCGTCGCGGCCGACGAGCGCCATGGTCTCGCCCAGCGGAGGGCTCACCATGTTGCCGCAGACGGCTACGCGCACGGCCTGGAACACCACGCGCTTCTTAAGGTCCATCTGCTCGGGCAGCGGTTCAAGCGCGGCGTCGATGTTGGCAGCCGTCCACTCGTCCACGCCCTCGAGCGCGGCCTTGGCGGCATCCAGAATGGCACCCATGCCCTCCTTGGCCAGGCCCTTGTTGACGGACTTCTCGTCATACTCAAGCGTCTCGGCCGTAGCGAAGATGGGAGCGGCGACGGTCACGGCGTCGGCCGGCATCTTGGTGCGCGGCTTGACGATGGCAGCGAGCGCGTCGATCCAATCCTCGCCGTACTCGACATTACCCTCGATGAGACCCGCCTCGTGCAGCTCGGGGACCATGATCTCGTCGGCAAACTGAGCATCGGACATGCCATTGATGTATTCAGCGTTGACCCAATCGAGCTTCTTGGGGTCGAAGGTCGCCGGGTTCTTGGAGATGCGATCGAGCGAAAACTTGCTGGCCAGGACATCGCGCGGGATGATCGTGGTCTCGCCGTCGAGCGACCAGCCGAGCAGCGCCAAGTAGTTGACGAAGGCGTCGGACAGGTAGCCGGCGTCGCGGTACTCCTCCACGGAGGTGGCGCCGTGGCGCTTGGAGAGCTTTTTGCCGTCGGCGCCCAGGATCATGGAGATGTGGGCGAACGTGGGCACGGGAGCGCCGAGGGCCTCGTACACCATGACCTGACGCGGGGTGTTGGACAGATGGTCGTCGCCACGGATGACATGGGTGATCTTCATCATGGCGTCGTCGACGACGGTCGCGAAGTTGTACGTGGGCGTGCCATCGGAGCGGAAGATGACAAAGTCGTCGAGCTCCTTGGCGTCGAAGGTCACCTCGCCGTGAACGGCGTCGTGGATGACGACATCGCCGCGGTCCTCGGGCACCTTGATGCGCAGGACGTAGGACTCGCCGGCCTCGATGCGGCGGCGGGCCTCCTCGGGATCAAGATCGCGGCAACGGCGCTGATAGCCCTGGAAGGGGTCCTTGCGCTCCTGCGCGGCCTTGCGGTCGGCGTCGAGCTGCTCCTTGGTGCAGAAGCAGGGATAGGCCTTGCCCTCGTTCCAAAGCTTCTGGGCGGCCTGCTTGTACAGGTCCAGGCGCTCGGTCTGGGCGTAGGGTCCAAAATCGCCGCCCACCTCGGGACCCTCGTCCCAGTCCAGGCCCAGCCAACGCATGGCGCGCAGGATGATCTGTGTGTTCTCGTCGGTAGAGCGGGTAGGGTCGGTGTCGTCGATGCGCAGGATGAACGTGCCGCCGTTAGCACGGGCGAAAGCCCAGTTATAGATAGCGGTGCGGGCGCCGCCGATGTGCAGCTTGCCCGTCGGTGAGGGTGCAAAGCGGACGCGAACGTCTGATGCCATGGAAATCTCCTCGATTGCAGGATGGATGTCTAACCGCACCAGTATAAAGCATCAATGCAACCTCCGCACAAAGGGCACCGACCTACTCATTGGGGACAGACTTAAATGACCATTCTTTGGGCAACCTGTCGGCACTTAGGCAAGGCTGGTCATTTATGTCTGTCCCCAATGAGTAGGTGCGGAAAGGGTGTGAATGTTTGATTTACGCGCTATGATGTGCCCTTGCATAGAGAGCCCGGCGGAATGGTAACGGTCGCCGGGACACGTTTTTGAAAGGACAATCATGTCAGAAGAACTTCGTTCCATCCCGCCCCAACACGGGTCCTTTGTTTTTACGTCGGAGTCGGTGACCGAAGGTCATCCCGATAAGATCGCTGACCAGATCAGCGACGCCGTCCTCGACGCAATCCTCGCCAAAGAAATAGAGCTCCAGGAGCAGGGCTACATCGCCCCCAACGGCGTGCCTGCCAACGTGGAGAACGTCCGCTGCGCCTGCGAGACCCTCGTGACCACCGGCACCGTCATCGTCGCCGGCGAGATTCGCACCCAGGCCTACGTAGACGTTCAGGAAATCGCCCGTGGCGTTATCCGCCGCATTGGCTACAACCGTGCCAAGTTCGGTTTTGACTGCGACACCTGCGGCGTCATGAGCCTCATCCACGAGCAGTCGCCCGATATCGCCCAAGGCGTTGACGAGTCCTTCGAGACCCAGACCGGCGCTACCACCGACCCGATCGACCTGATCGGTGCCGGCGACCAGGGCATGATGTTCGGATATGCCTCCAACGAGACCAAGACCCTCATGCCCATGCCGCACTACCTGGCAAGCCGCCTGGCCGAGCGCCTGGCCGCCGTGCGCCACGACGGTACCCTGCCCTATCTGCGTCCCGACGGCAAGACCCAGGTCACCGTGCGCTACGAGGAAGGCAAGCCCGTGGAGGTCACGACCATCGTCATCTCCACGCAGCACGCCGCCGAGATCGAGGACATGGGCAAGATCAAGGCCGACCTCATCGAGCACGTCATCACCCCGGTCATGGCCGCTGAGAACATGCCGTGGGATAACGCGGACATCTACGTGAACCCCACCGGTCGCTTTGTCGTGGGCGGCCCCATGGGCGACACGGGCCTCACCGGCCGCAAGATCATCGTCGACACCTACGGCGGCTACGGTCGTCACGGCGGCGGTGCCTTTAGCGGAAAGGACTGCACCAAGGTTGACCGCTCCGCCGCGTATGCCGCGCGCTGGGTCGCCAAGAACGTGGTCGCCGCCGGTCTGGCCGACCGCTGCGAAGTCGAGCTTGCCTACGCCATCGGCGTTTCCAAGCCCCTCTCAATCATGGTCGACACCTTCGGTACCGCGCATGTTGCCGAGGACAAGATCGTCGAGGCCGTAGAGAAGACCTTCGACCTGCGCCCAGGTGCCATCATCCGCGACCTAGACCTGCGTCGCCCCATCTACGAAAAGACGGCAGCCTACGGTCACTTCGGCCGCGAAGACCCCGACTTCACCTGGGAGAAAACCGACCGAGTCGAAGAACTCAAAGCAGCCTGCGGCCTGTAATTGGGAACCACCAAGGTCACAACACGCATACGCTTTCAAAAGAAGTACCGCCCCCCAAACGGTACTTCTTTTTTATTTGAACGGTGGTGAAGATGATCCGACCTGGGACATGGAATAGGTCATAGGCCCATAAATTTCGCAGCAGAGCGACTCCAACCATGTATCCTAAGTTCCGAGGGCTTTGGTATTTGGTCGGTCGCGAGTTCCGCACGAGCCGGAGGCCACTTAATGTGGCCTCCGTGCGAGCCAGGACTGTAGAGCAGGCGACCAAATACCAAAGCCCTCGGAACGACGGGATAGAACAGGAGCACCCATGGCAAGCAAGCCGCAAACACTAGCTACGACCTCGGCATTCGAGATCTTGGGCCCCGTCATGGTCGGCCCCAGCTCGTCGCACACCGCTGGCGCCCTGCGCTGCGCCCAAGTTGCCGCCAGCCTGCTGGAAGGCCGCATCACCAAAGTCACCTTTGGCCTGTGGAACTCCTTCGCCCACACCTACCGCGGCCACGGCACCGATCGTGCACTCGTCGCGGGCATCCTGGGCCTCGACACCGATGACGAGAACATCAAGCAGGCCTTCGACCTCGCGCGCGAGCAGGGCCTCGAATATCACTTTGACATCAAAGGCGACGACGCCTCCATCCACCCCAATACCGTCGACATCGACATGGTCGACGACACGGGCGCCACGGCACAGGTCCGCGGCGAGAGCCTGGGCGGCGGCAAGATGCGCATCAGCCGCATTAACGGCGTCGGCGTCGACATCTCGGGCATGTATTCCACGCTCTTCGTGGCGCACATGGATGTCCCCGGTGTACTCGCCGCGCTCACCAACCTGCTCGCCTACGCCCACGTGAACATCGCTTTCTGCCGCACCTACCGCACCGAAGTGGGCGGCCAGGCCTACTCCGTATTTGAGACCGACGGCACGCCCGACGACACCGTCGTCCCCATGCTGCGCAAGCTCGACAATGTCGATTACGCAACGTTTATCGAACTCCCCGGTTCTGCCTCGTCGCTCTCCCCCGGCGTCTCGGCCAAGGAAATCTTCGACGACGGCGAGCAGTTGCTCGATGCGTGTGAGGAACTGGGGCTCAGCATCGGCGCCGTCATGGCCGTTCGCGAGGCGCGTCTGACCGGCGAGGCCCACGCCGTCGCTGCCATGCGCCGCGTGCTCGACGTCATGCGCGAGGAGACCACGGCCCCCATCGCCAATCCGCAGCGTTCGCTCGGCGGGCTTATCGGCGGCGAGGCCAAGCTTGTCGAAGCCACCGGCCGCAATGATTTGAGCGCAAGCCTGATGGGCCCCGTTCAGACCGATGCCGTGGCCCGCGCGATGGCCGTGCTCGAACGCTCCGCCACCATGGGCGTGATCGTCGCCGCCCCCACGGCAGGCTCAGCGGGTGTTGTGCCCGGCTGCGTGCTTGCACTCGCCGATCGCCTGCAGCTCGACGACGAGCAGGTCATGGACGCGCTCTACTGCGCAGCCGCCATCGGCCTCAACCTCACCACGAGCGCCTGCGTCGCCGGCGCCGAGGGCGGATGCCAGGCCGAGGTGGGAAGCGCCGCCGCCATGGCAGCCGCCGCGCTGGTGCAGATGCTCGGCGGCACGCCCGAGCAGGCGCTCGACGCCAGTTCCATCGCGCTGAGTAACCTGCTGGGCCTCGTTTGTGACCCCGTCGGTGGCCTCGTGGAGGTGCCCTGCCAAAACCGCAACGCCATCGGCGTAGCAGCGGCCTTTAGCTCGGCACAACTCGCCCTCGCAGGCATTAAGAGCTTGGTGCCGTTTGACCAGATGGCACATGTAATGCTCTCGGTGGGCCACGCGTTGCCAGCCACGCTGCGCGAGACGGCAAAGGGCGGCATCGCGCAGGCTCCGGCCGCACTTTCGGCCTGTGCAAAATGCGGTGTGTGCGGATAGCGACTAAGAACGACTCAAAGGTGGGACATTTGTCCCAGCTCTTTCGAATGCCACCGTTTCCGTACCACAAACAGCAGGGCAATCGCTATAATGCAAGCCCAGTAAAAACACGATGAACCGCAAGGCGAAAATCGAAGGATATGCATACGATGTTGCAAAACGATCGAACTCAACTGATTACCGATCCGCAGCAGCCGAGCAGGCACACCGGCGGCGTTCAGTCGCCGCGTCCTATCGCGCCGAGCCACGGTCAGCAGCGTAGTGCAGCAAACGCTTCCCAACGCCCGAACCAACAGCGACAGCAGCGTCAACAACGTCAGCAGCGCCAGGCAAACGGCAATGCGCCCAAGCAGCCCCACACGCACGCTCGAGGCGATCGTGGCCCCGCGCGCAAACCCGCCGAGAACAATAAGTCGGGCAAAAAGACGACGCTCTTTGTCGTCCTGGGTCTAATCGTCATTGTCTATATCGTAGGCGTCGTAGCATTTTCGCAGGTAGCCTACCCCAACACCACCATCGCCGGCGTCGACGTCTCGTTCTCCAACGCTTCGTCTGCCGCCACCAAGGTCAATTCGGCATGGAAGCACTATAAGCTCGCCGTGACAGGCGATGACTTTAGCTGGACCTATCAGCCCGAGTCCGATGAACCCATCGTCGATGGCGAAGCTGCCGCAAAAGAGATCATCAACCACAACGAAGCCTTTATTTGGCCGGTCCGCCTTGTGGAATCCTTAAGCGGCAAGACCAAAACAACCGCTACCTCCAACGAAGTCGATCTTGATCAAGACGTCGACCTGTCCATGCTCTCCGACACCTTTGACCAAAAGAAGTTTGAGAAGGATCTGGGCGCCGCCATCAACGAGTTTAACGAGGGCCGTTCGGGCACGTTCGAGGCCAATAGCTCCTATGACGAGCAGGCCGGCAAGTTTACCGTCGAGAAGGCGCGCTCCAACGAAAAACTCAACCGCGAGCATGTCATTAAGTATGCCGAGCTCGAGCTTGCCTCGCTGGCCGAGTCCGTAGATCTTTCCAAGCTCGGCAACGATGCCTATGAGCCGCTCAATGGAACGCTGACCGATGATCAGATTCAGGCCGCATGCGATGCCGCCAACAACTTTCTGGGCGTCAACGTGACCCTCAAGCTCAACGGCGAGGATGCCGGCAAGGTTGATGGCAGCTCCGTATTGCAGTGGATCAGCTTTGCCGATCCCGCCAACCCAACGCTCGATACGTCGCAGATCAGCAACTGGGCAGCCGAACTCGCCAACGGCTTTAATACCGTGGGCTCCACTCGCTGGTGGACGCGCGCCGATGGCAAGCAGTGCGCCGTCGAAGGCGGCGACTTTGGTTGGTCCATCGACAGCAGCTCGCTCGCCAAGCAGGTCGAGGACGCCATTAACAACAAGCAGACCGGCGAGATCGAGATCAAGTACTCCAAGAAGGCCGACACCTTTACCGCAAAGGGAGAGCCCGACTGGAAGGCGTATATCGACGTCGACCTGTCCGAGCAGCACGCGCGCTACTATGACGAGAGCGGTAATATCGTGTGGGAGGCCAACTTTATTTCCGGCAAACCGGGCGAAGACGCCACCCCCGAGGGTGTGTGGCAAATCAACAGCAACGACGGCGGCAGCACCCTGATCGGAGCCAAGGACCCCGAGACCGGTAAACCCAAATATGAGAGCCCGGTGAGCTACTGGATGCCGTTTGAGGGCAACATGATCGGCTTCCACGACGCCACCTGGCAAAACGACAAGAGCTTCGATAACGCCGAGTCGTACAAGTGGTGCGGCAGCCACGGTTGCATCAACCTGCGCCTGGCCGACGCCAAGGCACTGCACGATTGCATCAAAGTCGGCCTGTGCGTGGTTGTCCACTCGTAGTGCAACGCGCGCATTCCTACAACGTGGAACCGCTGCGACCAATCTAACAGTTCCGAAAGAAACCGTCCTATGCGCCCGCCCCAACCGGTGGGCGCATATAATTATCGAGGTTCTTTCTATAAAGGAGACGCTATGCCGAATGTCCCCACGATCACCCCGGGCCCAGATGATACCGAGCGCACGCCCGAAGGTGCCACCGAAACGTTTCCTCTGATTACAAACGTACATGCCGACAAGCAGAGCGGACGCGCGAACGATACGGCCGAGATTTCCGATGAAGAGGCATATGCCAAGCTCAAGGCAAAGCGTGCCGAACGCCGACGCAAAAAGCTGATTCGTCGCGGTATTGCCGCCGGCGTCGTGGGTGCCGTCGCGCTCATTGCCATTGTTGCAACCCTTGTTATCAATGTGCAGCCACAGGGCGCTAGCGGTCCTGTGACCGACATAGTGACCGAGGGCACGTTTACCACAACGGTCGAGGCGAAAGGCCAGCTCAAACCCATTTCGTCCTCAGTGGTCTCCCCTTCTGTCGACGGCACGGTCGATTCGATCAACGTGCAGGCAGGCCAATCCGTCAACGAGGGCGACGTACTTATGACCATTAAAAACGACGAGCTCGATCGCAACGTTGCCGAGGCGCAGCGTGCAGTTGCTGCCGCTCAAGAAGACCTCGCCAACGCGCAGAAAGCCGCAGCTGCTGCGCAGGCCACCCCAACGACGGACGTCGAGGGAGCTTCCGCAGCGGCTGGCGTCTCCGCCGCATCAGTGGACACGAACGCCGTATCGGCCGCGCAGCGCAGCCTCGCATCAGCCCAGGCAAACCTCGACCAGGCGAACGCCAAGGCCTCCAGTCGCACGGTCACGGCCCCGAGCTCGGGTAGCATCGTGGAGCTCAATGCCAAAGTGGGCGCCACGGTTACAGGCGGCATGATCATGGGCGAAAGCGATACGAGCGGCGGCAAGCAGTGCATGCAGATCGCCGACCTATCTAAGATGAAGGTGACCGTGCAGGTGGGCGAAAAGGACATCGCCAAGATCGCCGTTGGGCAGAGCGCCAACGTCACGTATCCCGCGTTTCCCGATATCGTGAGCCAGGGCACCGTCACGGCTATCGCGTCGGTGGCAAACTCCGACGCCGCCAACGGTGGCGGCGGCAGCGTGACCTTTAACGTCGACATTCTCATCGAGGCGCCCGACGCGCGCCTGAAGCCGGGCATGACGGCCGAGGTCTCGGTGGTGACCGAGCAGCTCGACGACGTGGTGATGGTGCCGACGATGGCGCTCATGACCGAAGACGGCGAACGCTATTACGTCAACGTCGCAACCGATGACGAGGGCAAGCAAACCCATCGCGTGAAGGTGACCGTCGTGACGCAAAACGACAACGAAGCCGTAGTCGGCAAGACACAGGTTAAGCGCGACGACCAGGGCAACGAGATCAACCCCAACGTTCCGGTTACCAAGCTGCGCGATGGCGACACCCTCGTCATGGACACCGGAGCGGACGCAACGGCTGACGGCGGCTACGGTGCGGATTCGGGCAGTATGTCTGCCGACGAGGGCATGTAATGCGTCCCGTTATCGACATCCGCAACGTGCACCGCATCTTTGAGAGCGAGGCGGGGTGCGCCCACATCCTGCACAACGTGAGCTTGGCAGTAAATCCCGGCGAATTCGTCGCTATCACCGGCCCCTCGGGCTCGGGCAAGTCGACGCTCATGAACATCCTAGGCTGTCTGGATAAGCCGACGGCGGGCGACTACTACCTGCAGGGGCTCAACGTGGCCGAGCTCGATGATGAGGAGCTCACCGAAGTTCGCGCCCTGAGCATTGGCTTTGTCTTTCAGAGCTTCAACCTGCTGCCGCGCCTGTCGGTTATCGAAAATGTGATGCTGCCGCTGGCCTACACCAATGTGCCCCGTAGCCAGCGCGAAATGCGCGCCGTGCACGCGCTGCAGGCTGTCACGCTGCCCGTCGACCACTGGGACCACCGCATATCCGAGCTCTCGGGCGGCCAGATGCAGCGCGTCGCAATCGCGCGCGCCCTCGTCAATGACCCGCCCATCATTCTGGCCGACGAGCCGACGGGAAACCTGGACTCCGCTACCGGAGCGCTTGTGATGGAAACCTTCCATAAGCTCCAGAAGCGCGGCAAAACCATCGTGCTTATCACACACGACCCCGGCATCGCCGCCGAGGCCGACCGTGCCGTGACCATCCGCGACGGTCGCATTCACGACGGCGCGTATATTCCACATGCACCGCGGACCCTGCGCAGCGCCGTGGATAGCCTGCCCAGGATTTCCGCCTCCGCCAACCCGCCGAAAGGAGAGATGGCATGAGCGCCCGCGATCTCATCCAGGAAGCCCTTCACTCGCTCGAAGCTAACAAGGGGCGCAGCCTGCTCACCATCCTGGGCATTGTCATCGGCATCGCCTCGGTTATCGCCATGACTTCGCTCATCGGCGGCATCCAAAACAGCCTGGTCAACAGTCTGGGCCTCAATGCGGCACGCATGGTGCAAATCTATTCGTCGCAAGAACTCACCGAGTCGGACATCGAGAAGCTTCAAAAACTGGTGCCGCAGATTGAGCAGATCGGCATTGTCGACAGCGCGTATACCGAGTACAAGACCGGCGATAAAAGCTATACCGTCATGGCACAGGGTGTCGATAGCAACATGCTCGACGCCGTGGGGGCCAGCAAGCTCGTTGCGGGGCGCACCTATTCCCAGGCCGAATCCCAATCAGGCTCGCGCGTGGCGCTCATCAGCCGCGGCGGCGCCGATCAGCTTTACGGCAACGAACAGGACGCGGTAGGCAAGACTATTAAGGTCTCCAACGGCGAGGTACAGATTGTCGGCGTTATCGACGGCGGCAGCGACTCCATGGGCTCGCTCACGCTGTATATGCCACGCGAAACCATCTCCGGGCTGTTTGGCGACGAGAATCCTTCATTCTCCAGCGTGACGGCACTTGCCGCCGAGGGCACGGACATGGATGAACTCTGCAAGACCATCGAGTCCAAGGTGCGCGCGATGAAGGGCATCGCGGAGGATGATGAGTACGACAGCGTATCGGCGACCTCCATGAAAAGCGCCATCGATGCGCTCAACTCCTTTATGGGCGCGTTCTCGCTCATCATGGGTGCTGTCGCCAGCATCTCGCTGCTTGTCGGCGGTATCGGCATTATGAACATGATGCTCACCAACGTGACTGAGCGCATCCGCGAGATCGGCATCCGCCGCGCTCTGGGCGCCAGTCGTCGCGATATCACCGCCCAGTTTTTGGCCGAGTCCTCGGCGCTGTGCGTCACCGGCGGACTGTTGGGTGTCCTGATTGGCTATCTGCTGGCATGGGGACTCACGTTCTTTGCCGCAAGCTCGGGCATCATGAGCGAGTTTGGAGCTACCGGGACGATCACGCCAAGCTTCTCCATTACAACAGTGTTGATCGCGTTTGCCGTATCGGTCGGCATCGGCGTAATCTTTGGCTTCTACCCCGCTCGCCGTGCAGCAAAGCTCGACCCGGTGGAATGCCTACGCTACCAATAAGCCACCACCAACAAGTTGAGGTGAATTAGGGACTGAATATGCTATTTAGCAGCAAAAACAGACGCTATTTCACCGCAACTTATTGAAGGGCTGCTTGCGCCAGTTCCGGGCGTCGTCCTCGAGCTATTGGCGGATGACGGTCTTGTACGGTTCGAGCTTGCTCGGGGCGCTCCTCCTCGCAGGCGGGAGGGCACGCATGCGCGGCGAGCGCCTAGCGCGCGAACTCCCGTAAGAGCGCGTCTTCCACTTCCCTAAGCGAAAGGGCCCCGCCTCCCTCGGCGGGACGGGCGACCACGATACAGCGCGCTCCCACGTCGCGCGCGGAGGCGATCTTCTCGGCCGTGCCGCCTACGGTTCCCGAGTCCTTGGTCACAAGCCACTGGGCGCCCACCTGCCGAAGCATCGCCTCGTTGAGCTCGCGGGTGAAGGGCCCCTGCATGCCGATGACGTGCGACGGCGAAAACCCCGCGTCGATGCACTTCGTTATAGCACCGGGCAGAGGGAGCACACGCACGAAGAAGCGCTCCGCGAAATCGGCGACGCGCGTGTAGGGAGCAAGCTCCTTGCTCCCCGTCGTGAGAAGTGCGCGACCCGGGTTCTCGGAGAGAAAGCGCGCCGCGCAGGCGATCGACGCGACCGACACGACGCCTTTGGGCAGCGCCTCGACCGGGCGCGTAAGGCGCAGGCATCGTGCACCCACGGCGAGCGAAGCGGCCCGGATGTTGCCGCTTGCGAGCGTAGCGAAGGGGTGCGTGGCGTCGACGACGATGCGCGCGCCGGAAAGCTCACGCTCCATGTCGGCCTCGTCGAGCCTGCCCGCATGCACCTCGATGCCCGGAAGCTCGCCCAAAAGCTCGCCTCCGTACTCGGTTGCCGCGTAGGCACGGGCGGGGATTCCCGCCCCGCTCGCCCATTCGCACAGGAGGCGGCCCTCGGTGGTGCCGGCGAAGATGCGCAGCGCCGGCGCGGATGCGGGCGCCGTCACTTCGGACCGCCTGGGCGCGTGATCTGGTAGAGCAGCGCGTTCATAATGGCGGCCGCCACGGTCGAGCCGCCCTTGCGACCCCTCGCGACGATGGCCGGCACGCGTCGCGCGAGTAGCTCCTCTTTCGCCTCGACCACGTTCACAAACCCGACCGGCACCCCAACGACGAGCGCGGGCGCGATCTTCCCCGCGTCCATGAGCTCGGCGAGGCGCAGAAGTGCTGTGGGAGCGTTGCCGACGGCCACGATGAGCGGGCCCTCGATGCCGCAAGCTTTGTCCATGCTCGCAACGGCGCGAGTCGTGCCCGCGGCGCGCGCCGTTGCGGCGACATCAGGGTCGGCCATGTAGCACACGGCCTTGCAGCCGAGCTTCGTGAGCGCGGGCTTACTTATGCCTGCGAGCGCCATGTTCGTGTCGGTGAGCACCGTGGCCCCTGCGCGCAGCGCGTCGAGCGCACAGTGCGCGGCGTCATGGGTGAACACGAGGGAATCGGCGTACGAGAAGTCGGCAGTGGTGTGGATAACGCGCTTCACGACGGGCTCTTCAAGCGGCGGGAACGTGCGGCCGCCGAGCTCTTCGGTGATGATCTCAAAGCTGCGCCGCTCGATGTCGCCGGGAGCCATCTCCTTGGAATCCATCTAGTACTCCACTCCTTCCCTTGCACATATCCCCTGCTCGTAGGGATGTTTTTCGCACCGCATCTCGGTTATGTAGTCGGCCTTCTCCACGATCTTGCGGGAAGGCGCGCGCCCGGTGAGCGCTACTTCGACGCCGCACGCGGACATATCGAGCGCGCGGTCCACGAGCGCCTCGTCGACAAGCCCCTTCGAAAGCGCGTCAAGCGCCTCGTCGAGCACGAGCAGCCCCTCCTGCGCGCCCTCGAGTTCGGCGAGCGCGGAAGCGAGGTTCCCATCGTGCAGCTCGCGCGTCGCGGCAAGTTCTTCCGACGTCATGGACCAGGTAAACTTGTCCGACGCCTTCCCCGCGAACACGGGCACGCCGAAATGCTCGGCGAGCAGGCGCGCCTCCCCGCTTTCGCCGTCTTTCAGGAACTGCACGACGACGACGCGGCGGCCTGCGGCGAGCATGCGAAGGGCGAGGCCCATCGCCGCCGTGGTCTTGCCTTTGCCGTCGCCATGATACACGTGGATCATACGCCCTCCTCGATAATGCGGTAGACATACTCCATGTCGAGCGCTCCGCGCACGACGTCGGCCAGGCGGTCGAACTCGCGCGCACGGTGTTCGGCCGCGGACACCGCGCCCTCAGCACCCACGACGCTCTCGGGCAGGCCGCGCATGCGCGCGAGCGAGCGCGCGAGGGCGAGCGCCACCCCCGGTTCGTCGAACAGGCCGTGGAGATAGGTTCCGAACACGTTTCCGCAGGCCGCGCCTTCTGGGTTGCCGCCAATCGTGCCCGCAGGGGCGCAGGAGACGGTCGTTTCGCCGTCGTGAATCTCGTACCCGCGCGCCGTCATGCCGTTCCACACCGAGAACGCGCCTTGGGCGCCCGTGATGCGCAGCTCCGATTGGGCGAGGCGCTTTTCCTCCTTGAACACCGTACTTGCAGGAATGAGCCCGAGCCCGCGCGCGGTGCCAGCGCCTTCCCTGCCGTGCAGGTCGGAAAGCTCGTCTCCCAAAAGCTGGTAGCCTCCGCATATGCCGAGCACCGGCGTGCCCGCGCCCGAAAGCGCGCGTACACAGGCTCCGATGCCGCTAGCCGCAAGCCAGCGCGCGTCGTCGAGCGTGGTCTTCGAGCCGGGGAGCACCACCAGGTCGGGCCGGCCCAGATCGGTCGTCGAGGAAACGTAGCGCACGCCCACGCCGGGCACGCGCGAAAGCGGGTCGAAGTCGGTGAAGTTCGACAGATGCGGAAGGCGCACGACGGCGACGTCGATGACACCGCGCGCCTCGCGGGCAGATAGGCGCGGCGCGAGCGAGTCCTCGTCGTCCAGGTCAAGCGTAAGATACGGCACGACCCCCACGACGGGAACCCCGCACATCTTCTCGAGCGGGTCCAAACCCGGGCGCAGGATTTCCACATCGCCGCGGAACTTGTTCACCACAAGCCCCCGCAAAAGAGCGCGATCCTCGGGCGCAAAGAGCGCGACCGTGCCGTAGAGCTGGGCAAACACCCCGCCTGGGTCGATGTCGCCCGCGAGCAGCACGGGGGAGGACACGGCGCGCGCGAGCCCCATGTTGACGATGTCGTTTTCGGCAAGGTTGATTTCGACGGGGCTGCCGGCGCCCTCGATGACGATGACGTCGTTTTCCTCCGCGAGCGAATCGAACGCCTCCAAAATCTGCGGCATGAGCGCCTTCTTTCGCGCGAAGTAGTCCCTCGCAGCAAAGGCTCCCTGCGCCTTGCCGGCCACGATAAGCTGGCTTCGGTGGTCGCTTTCGGGCTTGAGCAGGATAGGGTTCATGCGCACGTCGGGCGCGATGCCGCACGCCTCGGCCTGCATGATCTGGGCGCGCCCCATCTCGAGCCCGTCGGCCGTGACACCGCTGTTGAGCGCCATGTTCTGGCTCTTGAAGGGAGCCACGCGCAGGCCGTCCTGCGAAAGCACACGGCACAGCCCCGCCGCAAGCAGGCTCTTCCCCGCGTTCGACATGGTGCCCTGGATCATGATGGGCTTCGCCCTACCCACGGGTATCGACCTCCTTCGCCGAGCCTCGGCCATCCGCGCCCGCCATAGCGTCGCTGCAAGAAGCGCCGCCCCGTTCGTCGGGTTCGCATTCGCCCGATGCGCCTTCCGCCCGAAGCGCGCGGCTGAACGCCATCGCAAGCCGGGCGTTCTCCTTGCGCGTGCGCACCGCGACGCGGCACCAGAAACGGGACAGTACCGAAAACGAGTCACACGTGCGGACCAAAACCCCCTGTTTATACAGGCGCTCGGAGATGTCTTTCGCCGGCGTGCGGACTAAAAGGAAGTTCGCATCCGACGGCACGACGGAAAGCCCGAGCGAGGAGAGCTCGTGGGAAAGCCACGCTCGCTCGCCCGCCAATACATCGCGCGTACGCGAGACGTATTCGACGTCCTCCAGGGCGGCGATGCCCGCGGCCTCGGCGACCGAGGAGACGGGCCACGCCTGCCCCGCCCGGCGAATCCCCTCGATGAGTTGGGCGTTTCCGCTGATCAGATATCCCAACCGCAACCCCGCCATTCCGTAAAGCTTGGTGAACGCGGAGAGCACGGCCACATGGCGCGAACACGCGGCGCGTGCGGCCACGCTCCTTTCGCGGGCGTCGGGCGCAAATCCGAGGAAGCACTCGTCCACGACGAGCAGCGCGCCCACCTGCTCGCAGCGGCAAGCCGCGGCATCGATTACGCGGGGGTCGACGAGGCGCCCCGTCGGGTTGTTCGGATTGCAGAGGTATGCCACGTCTCCCGGCCCCTCGATCGCGCGGGCGAAGGAGGCGGGCACGTCGAAGTCGTCCGCTTCGGAGAGCGGGAACTCCTGCACGCATGCGCCGTAGTACGATGCCGCCTCCGCATATTCAGAGAACGTCGGCGCGCACACGACGATGCGTTTCGGGCGCACCGCCGCGGCGAGCCGCCAGATGATGTCGGACGCGCCCGCGCCGCAGACGATAGTATCTTCGGGAATGCCCTGGGCACGCGCTAGGGCGCGAACGAGGGCGAGGCTTTCCCTATCGGGGTAGGCGTCGATTCGAGAAAGCGCCTTGCAAGCTGCGGCAACGGCGCGCGGCGAGGGGCCTGCCGGATTCACGTTCACCGAGAAGTCAATGAGGTTGGAGGCGCCCCCTTCGCAAGCGATGCCGAGCGATTGCGTGCTACCCCCATGCGCACGGGCGCGCAGGATTCCCCCGGCAGCCCGGGACGCGGCGTGGTCTTCCCTCATGACATCGCCCCCACGGCGAGCACGACCGCCGCGCGTGCGGCACCGAAGACGACGAGCGCGCATACGGACGCGGCGAGCATGAGCCTAGTCGCCCGGGCGATGTCGCCCCACTCGATTTCGCGGGACGCGTCGCCTATCGTCGGTTTCTCAACGAGCTTGCCGAAATACACCGCGGGTCCTGCCAGGCGCAGCCCGAGCGCGCCCGCGCACGCTGACTCGGCCTGCGCCGCGTTCGGGCTCGCATGGCGACGCCTGTCGCGGCGCCAGATGCGCGCCGCCCCGCGCGCGTCGAGCCCGACGATCGGGCACACGGCGATCATGAACAGGGCCGATAAGCGCGAGGGAATCCAGTTCACCGCATCGTCGAGGCGCGCCGAGGCACAGCCGAAGTCGATGTAGCGCTCGTTTTTGTAGCCCACCATGCTGTCGAGCGTGTTCACCGCCTTGTACGCCATGCCCAAGGGCGCACCCCCGATCATAAGGTAGAACAGCGGCGCGATGACGCCGTCGCTCGCGTTCTCCGCCACCGTTTCCACAGCGGCGCGCGCGACGCCCTGCTCGTCGAGAACAGACGTGTCGCGTCCCACGATGAGCCCGACGGCTTCGCGCGCCGCGACAAGGCCGCCCTTCGAGAACGCGCGGGCCACGGCCAGGCTCTGGCGGCGCAGCTCGCATGCCGCGAGAATCTGATAGCTCGCCCATGCCTCGGCCACGAAGCGCAAGCCGGAGTGAACCATGCCGCAAAGATGCAGGATTCCCAAGGTCAAAAGTCCACACGCAAGCGGAAGCGCCACGGCGAGCACAAGCCCTGCGGCGCGCGTGCCCGCGGGCGTTTGCGGGAATGCGCCCCGCAGGCGGCCTTCGGCCCACGTGATCGCGCGCCCCATGGCGACGACGGGATGGGGAAGCCAGCGCGGGTCGCCGAAGGCAAGGTCGGCCGCGAACCCGGCGGCGACGGCAAGAATCGTCATCACCGGGCATCGCCCCCCGAAGCGGGGCGAACGTCGCGAAGGCAGCGCCCATCCCAGGTGGCGGCCCATGCGCCGCCCGGCTCGGTATGCACGTCGAAGTATTCCATTTTCGGGACAGCAAGCTCGGAAAGCAGCGCTTTCACGGTACCCGCGTGAACGACGAAGACGGCGCGCCCACTCCCCTGGGCGCGCTCCGATTCGCACGCCTCCCGAAACGCCGCGACGACGCGGCGGGTGAAATCGCTCTTGCCCTCGCCATGCGGGCAGCGCGTCTCGCACCAGGAGTCTACCCAGGCGCGGTAGCGCGCATCCTCTTTAAGCTCGGCGGCGCTTCGCCCCTCGAAGTCACCGAAATCCATCTCGCGCAGACCGGGGCATGCCATAAGCTCCGCATTCGGGAAGAGGATGCGTGCCGTCTGGTCGGTGCGGGCCATGCCACTCGTGATAACACGGAACACGTCACGATCGCACGCGAGCTCGCGCAAAACGCGCTCGCCCGCGCTCGACAGGGGCTCGTCGGTGCCCGCCCCGCTGTAGCGATGGTCTTCCGTGCCCGCCGTGGCACCATGGCGCACGAAGACGACTTCCAAAGGCGCGCCCGCGCCCTGCGTCCCTCGAGGCGCATCGGCAAGGTTTCCTTTGATGACCTGGGGAATCCCGCACGTCATGCGCACGACGACGTCGGCGCGCGCAGCAAGCGCGCATCCCAGGCGCCCCGCGCGCTCGCGCCATTGGGCGTCTTCCGCACGCATGGGGACGACCCCCGAGCCGACCAAGGGCAGAATCACTGCGTCGAAGCCGATCAGCCGCTCGAGCGCCCGGTCAGCGTCGAGCGCGCGTACGAGTTCCTCAGCACGGTACGCGACACGGCCGGCAAAAGCCGCGGGCACGCCGCCCTCCGCAAGCTGCGCCGCGTCGACGAAATTGTCCGCCGCGAACCCGAGCTTTTCGCGCACGAAGGTCCTCTTCCCCGAATGCGCGCCACCTACCACGAGAATCATAGGAGCATACCCCCCGCCACCAGCATGGCAAGCATCGCGAGCTCGGCCCATTGTAGAAACCATCCGGCCAAATCCCCCGTCACCCCGCCGAAGCGGGACAGGGCAACATGGCGGTACCACGCGAGCGCCAAAAGCCCCGCCACCGCCATAAGGGCGCCGACGGCCTGAGCGCACGCGACCATCCCTGCAGCCGAAGCCGCAGCGAAAGCGCAAAGCGGCACAACGATCGCCGCGCGCTTCTTCGAAGGCGAGAGCCCCGCGGCCATGCCGTCCGCCCGCGCGGCAGGCCAGCATTCAACGGCAAGCCCCGAAAGCGCGCGGGAGAACACGAGCGAGCACAGAAGCGCGAGGAACGTCCCCGCCGTAAGCGGCAGCGCGGTGAACAGGGAAAACTGCAGAATAAGGTACACGACAACACCGATGACCCCGAAGGCGCCCGCCCGCGGGTCGTGCATGATCTCGAGCTTTCGCTCGCGCGGGGCCCAACTTGCAAGCGCATCGGAGGTGTCGCAGAGCCCGTCTAGGTGGATGCCTCCCGTCACCGCCACAGGCAGCGCCACGAGCACAGCCGCGACGATGGTCGCGGGCACGCCGAGCAGGTTCGCCACGTGCCCCCACGCCGTCATGAGTAAGCCTTCCGCAAGGCCCACCAGGGGAAACGCGGCAAGAGCATGGGTTGACCCGAAATCGGTCCAAGCCGATTTCGGGACGGGGATGCGCGAGAACGTTCCGAACGCCGCGCCGATTGCCTCTGCTATCTTCACCTTGTAGGTCCTTCGCCTTTCATCCACACGGGAATCCCGCATACCACTTCGACTGCGCGGTCGGACAGCGCCGCCACGCCCGCGTTCACGCGCGCGAGCGCGCGCCTCCATGCCTCGGTCCCCTCATCGTAGCGCATCCCATCGGCGAACACGTCGACGGTGACCACCACCGTATACGCAGCGGCCTGAGCGAGCCGTTCGATGCCTCCGAGCACCTCGCGCGCCGCAGCGTCGGGGTCACGTGGGGACAAGCCGCCTTCCGCGAAGAGCTCGTTCGCAACCAGGTTGCCCACGTCCTCCAAAAGAAGCGTGCAGCCGCGCGGAAGCCCGGACGCTGCGGCGCCCACGTCACGCGTGCGCTCGAGGGTGGAAAACCCCTTGCCCTCGCGCAGCGCCCGATGGCGCGCGATGCGGCGGGCGCCCTCTTCCCCAAAGGGCTCCATCGTTGCCAGGTACACGCGGGGGCCGTCGTGCCCGAGGCACAGGGACTCGGCATAGGCGCTCTTGCCGCTCGCGGCGGCGCCGATAACGAACGTCACCGTCATTTCCCAGCCTCGAAATGCTCGTAAGCAGCCATGCCAGTCGCCGTGAACGTCTTCCCATCCCGGTACACGCGCAGCGCCGAATCAAGAAGGGGCAGATACGCCATGGCGCCCGCGCCCTCGCCCAAGTGCATGCCAGCATCGAGGGGTGCCTTTATGCCGAGCTCGCGAAGGAGCTCCTGGCTTGCGGGTTCGCTTGATGCGTGGGTGCCCACGAGGTAGCCCAAGGCGTTGGGGCACAGGCGCGCCGCGCACAGGGCCGCCGTGCAGGATATGACCCCGTCGAGGAGCGCCGGCGCCTTCGAGGCCGCGGCCCCCAGGTAGAAGCCGCACATCGCCGCGATGTCGAAGCCGCCCACCTTCGAGAGCACGTCGATCGGGTCGGCGGGATCGGGCGAGTTCGCGTCGATAGCACGCTCGACCACGTCGCGCTTGCGCGCGAGCGAGGCGTCCGAGAGCCCCGCGCCGCGCCCGACGAGGCTCCGCGCGTCCGCCCGGATGAGCACTGCGGCCACCGCCGCCGAGGTGGTCGTGTTGCCGATGCCCATCTCGCCCGCAGCGAGAAGGCGCACGCCGGCGCGGGCAAGCCCGCACGCGACGGCGATTCCGACCTCGATCGCGCGCACGGCCCCATCGCGAGACATGGCGGAGCCGTGCGCGATGTTGCCGCTCCCCCGCCGCACGTTCGCGCGCACCATGCGCGCGTCTTCTATGCCCCGGGCCATACCCACGTCGACGGGCACGACCTCGGCACCCGCGAACGCCGCCATGCGGCAGGCGCTCGTGGCCCCCTCGCACATGTTGCGCGCGACGACTCGCGTCACGTCTTGCCCGCTTTGCGACACGCCTTCGGCAACGACCCCGTTGTCGGAGAAGAATACCGCGAGCGCACGGGGAAACTCGACCACCTCGGCGCTCCCCTGAGCCGCGGCGATACACGCGACGGCGTCTTCAAAGTCGCCCAATCCCCCCAAGGGGTGCGCGATGGAGTCCCACGCGGCGTACGCGGCGGTGCGGGCACACTCGTCGGCGGGCGCGATCCGGGAGAGCGCGGCTTCGAGAACGGCGCCCGGCGCCGACGAGAACGCGCGCTCGACTTCCTCGCGGATACAGGCAAGCGCGGTTTCGGTTGCTTCAGCCATGCCGTCTCCTCTCTGCGAACGACGCCGCGGCAGACGCGAACGCGCGCGCAACGTCGGGGTTCGCAGGATAGTACACATGCGGGAAGCCCGCAACCAGGGACGGGGTGGTCGTCATGCACGGCCAGCCCTTGTCGCGCCGGGGCTTCTGCGCCCAGAAGTCGCCGCCCGGGCAGGTGGACTGCCAGTAGTGGAACTCGTGCGCGCGGATGCGTGTGCCGCACGGCCCGTAGAGCCCGTCGCGTTGGGAAGTGAGCTCCACGTACCCGAAATGGGACAGCCTTCCCCCGTTCTCGCTTGCGCCCTCAAGGGCGCCCGCAACAGGCCAGCGCCGCCCCTCGCTATCGGCGATTTCGCGCTGTAGGTACAGAAACCCACCGCATTCGGCGACCGTCGGCATGCCAGATTCCACCGCGCGCCGCACCGCCTCGCGCATCGGCACGTTCTCGGAGAGCTGCCGCGCATGGAGCTCCGGGTAGCCGCCTCCCAGATAGAGGGCGCTTGTCCCCCGGGGCAACTCGCTATCACACAGGGGGCTGAAAAAGGCCAGCTCGCAACCCAGGTCCTCAAGCGCACGCAGGTTCTCCTCGTAGTAGAACGAAAACGCCTCGTCACGCGTGACGGCGACGATGGGCTGCACTCCCGCGATCGGCTCCAACCGGTAAGGTTCCTCGCGGATATCGGGTGCCGTCGCCGCTATTTCGAGCAAGCGGTCGACGTCGACGCTCTTTTCCACCAGCTCGGCCATCTTGTCGATGCGCGCGGAGAGCTGCTCGACCTCGTCGGCGGTCACAAGCCCCAGATGCCGGCTTTCGAGCGAGAACGCCTCGTCGGCGGGGATATTACCCAAAACCGCGACGCCCGTGTGTTTCTCGATCGCAGGCTTCGCGTAGGCGCAGGCAGCGGCGCTCGTCTTGTTCAGCACGACCCCGCGCACGTTCGCACAAGGCAGGAACTCGGCGATGCCGCGGATTACGGCGGCGAGCGATAAAGACGCCCCGCGCCCGTTCACCACTAAAACGACCGGCGTTTCCGTGTCGCGCGCAACCTGGTAGCTGCTCGCGTCGGCCACGCCGGGCGCCATGCCATCGTAGAAGCCCATGACCCCCTCGAGCACCGCGATATCCGCGCCCGCGGCGCCGCGTGCGAGCAGGGCGCGCAGCGTCGGGGCGTCGGTGAAGAAGCCGTCTAAGTTGCCCGAGCGCGCGCCCACGACGCGGCGATGAAAGAGCGGATCAATGTAGTCGGGGCCGCATTTGAAGGCCGCGCATGCGAGACCGCGGCGCGCGAGCGCGCGCAGGAGCGCGCACGTAACGACCGTCTTGCCGCTCCCGCTCGAGGGCGCAGCGACCATGAAGCGCGGGATGGTCGTGCTCACCGGGCGCCGCCTTCCCCACCTGCACCACGCGCGCTGACGAGGAACACGGGGTTTTGTGCCTTCATAAGATGGTGCGAGCCTACAGCCTCGGCGCGGGCGGCCGACACCTGGCACGCCTCGAACCCCTTAAAGCGCGAACCCGAGAGGAGCGCGCACGCCTCGGTGAGCGTCTCAACGGTGACGCATGGCACGCACAGGCGAACCTGCGAGTTCTTCTCGAGCGCCGCCTCCACGATGGAGGAAAGCTCGCCCGCGCTCCCGCCGACGAACACGGCGTCGGGGACGGGCAGTTTCGCGAGCGCTTCGGGGGCGACGCCGGGGACCGCATGCACGTTGCCGCACCCGAATGCATCCGCGTTCTCTCGGATGAGCCGCACGCCGGCCGCGTTGCGCTCGACCGCCCATACCGACCCCGCTCGCGCGACGAGCGCTGCCTCGATCGATACGCTCCCCGTGCCGGCGCCGACGTCCCACACGGTGTCGGTCGCGGTAAGGCGCAGCTTCGCGAGCGCGACGGCGCGCACCTCCTGCTTGGTCATGGGAACGTCGCCGCGGATGAAGAGCTCGTCGGGAATGCCCGAGGAAGCGTACGGCCAGCGGGAACTCGCGGCGCGGGATGCGCCCGCAGAGTCCGCCGCGGAAGAAGCCGCCGCGGGCGCAGACGCGCCGGCCGGCGCCTCGGAGGCTGCGCTAGAGCCAGCGGGCGACCCGGCGCCGCCTGCGAACTCGATAAGCATCACGTTCAAGTCGTCGAACGTCTGACCTGCGATTTCACTTGCGGTCGCGCAGGTGATGCGCTCGTCGGGGTACGACAGGCGCTCGGCCACCGTCACGCGCGCGTCCCAGAAGCCCGCCCGCACAAGCTCGCCCGAAAGCCGCGAGGGGTCTTCCCCACCCGACGTGGCGAGGAAGAGCTCACCTGCGCGCTCGGCCTCGGCCACGATGTCGCACGCCACGCCGTGAGCGCTCACGAAGCGCCAATCCTGCCATGGACGCGCGAGGCGCGCGGCGAGATACGACGCTGAGCTTATGCCGGGAATGACGCGCACGTCCATCTGTGCGTCGCCGGAGAGCGCCTCCACCAGGCGGCGCGCGCCGCTGAACAGCCCCACATCGCCCGTCATCACGACCACGGCGCGCTGCCACGACGCCGCATCGGTGAGCGCGGCGACGATGTCCGCCGTCTTCACGAGCTCGCATCTCACCACGTCGGGCGGCACGTCGATGCCGACAAGCGCGCGATGAGCGCCGATGACCACGTCGGCGATGTCGATCGCGTCGAGCGCCGCGCGCGAGAGCAAGTCGGGGTTTCCGGGCCCCGCCCCGATGATCGTTACCTTTCGCATGGAATCTCCCGATACCCGCGCGGCGTGACCATACGGCCGCCTACGCGCTTCGTGCCCGCGTTGCCGACGAACACGGTGGTGAACATGTCGGCATCGAGCTCCCCCAGCTCGGAGAGCCTGCACATGCCCGACTGCTGCCCCTCGCGCCCGATGTTACGTACCCAACCGCAGAGCGTGTCGGGGGCCTTCCATTCGAGCATAATCTTCGCCGCGCGCGAGAGCCTGTCGGCGCGCTTTCTGCTGCGCGGGTTGTACAAACAGATGCAGAAGTCGGCGCTCGCCACGGCGGCGAGCCTGCGCTCGATGACCTCCCACGGCGTGAGCAGGTCGGAGAGCGACACGACCGCGAAGTCGTGGGCAAGCGGGGCGCCGAGCACCGCCGACCCGCTCTGAGCCGCGGTGGCCCCGGCGATAACTTCCACGTCTACATCGGGGTAGTCCTCCGCAAGCTCCAGCACGGGGCTCGCCATGCCGTACACGCCCGCGTCACCGCTGCACACGAGCGCCACGGCTTCTCCGCTCTGCGCGCGAGAAAGCGCCAGGCGGCACCGTTCGACCTCGTGCATCATCGGCGTCGCGAGATGCGCCGCGTCAGGCACGGCGGCGAGCGCGAGCTCCACGTATTTCGTGTACCCCACAACGATGTCGGCCGCCTCGAGCGCGCGCCGAGCCGCAATCGTCATGCCGTCGGGGCCGCCCGGGCCGATCCCCACCACGAAGAGCTTTCCCATCACCGCTCCTTAAACGAAAGTTCGATAGTTACCTTGGAAAACGCGACGGTTACGCCGCCGTGAGCGAGCTTCGGGAAGATAAGTTTGCCCCCGTCCGCGAGCGCCGCACGCTCGCACACGTTGTCGACCCCCACCGTCGCGCGCACGAAATCAGATGGCGAAACGCTGCCTTCGACCTGCGACAACTCCTCTGCGGAATACGTCGCGAGCGGGATATTCCGCGCGCGGCAGAAGGCGAGCAGACCCTCCTCGTGCGCCTTCACGTCGATCGTCGCCGCCTCGCGCACGGCCGAAGGCGAGATACCCGCCTGCCCGCACGCGAGAAGAAACGCGTCCTCGATCGCTTCGGCGCACGCACCGCGACGGCACCCTATGCCCGCAACGATGCAGGGAACGACAAGGCGAAGCGGCTCGGGCGCAGGCGCCTGTGCCCGCACGCACGCCGGCTTCCCCGTCTCACCGGCGGGCACGACCTTGCCCGTTGTCTCCGCCGCGCGAACGGACGCACCTGCATTCGCGCCAGCAAACGGCGACACGACGATATCGGCCCGAGCGCGGTCGGACGCAATGTCAACCCCCTCAGGCGGCTGTCCCGAAATCGGCATGTCGGAATAGAGCGCCACGCGCCCGCCCGAAAGCAGCCGCGCCGACACTCGCTTGATGGCCTCGGGATTCGAAACGGCGAGCCCCGCACAGCGCGCCCACGTATCCACCGCCCACACGCCGCGGACGTCGGTCGCCGTGGTGATGACGGGGATGGCCCCTGCCGCGCGTGCCACAGTTTGCGCAAGCTCGTTCGCACCGCCCAAATGCCCCGACAAAAGCGGGACGGCAAAGCGCCCCGCCTCATCGATCGCCACAACCGCGGGATCGTTTGTCTTCGAGGCGACATGCGACGCGATCGCCCGCACGGCGATGCCCGCCGCGCCCACGAACAGAAGCGCGTCCGACGCTTCCCACGCGAGCGCCGTCCATGCGCGCAGGTCGGCCTTCCCCTCGCCGAACCCGCGCGAAACGGAAACGTCCCAGCCAGGGTCATCTTCACCTGTCTGTGCGCAATCGGAAAGCGCGCGTGCGGTGCGCTCCGCAAACGCATATCCCCTCTCGGTGAACGCTATGCAGGAAACCCTCATCTAGCGCACCACCATCGTCGAGAAGTAGCTGCCCCGATCGGGCACATCGTCGAGCGAGCGGTACACGCGCTCACCCGGAAGCCCACAGTCCTCAACGAGCTCGGTACCGTCGAAGGCGCCCTCCTCGCAAAGGATGCGCTTCGTGTCCGCAAGCGAGCGGCGCGCCTTCATGACCACCTTCGTCCCCGGCCAGCCGATTGCGCGGCGTACGTCGTCGTAGCCGCCGGGCACGATGTGCAGAGGCGACGACATCTCGGGCGTGAGGTCGCGCTCGAGCGCCGCGGCGACCGCGCAGAAGCTCGGCACGCCGGGAATGGCGCGCGCCTCGAACCCGCGGGCGCGCACATCGGGCGCTATGCGCTGGAAGGTGGCGTAGATGCTCGGGTCCCCCAGGTTCAGCAGCGCGACGTCGCGGGCCGCATCCAGGTGCGCGACAAGCTCGCGAACAAGCGAGGCATGCTCGGCCGCGCGGCGCTCGGCGTCGCGCGTCATCGAAAATCGCACGGGGATCACCGTCTTGCCTGTAAGGTCGACGGCGCCGCGCACGATGTCGAGCGCGACCATGACCCCGTCCGCCGTCTGCGGTGCGGCGATGACCGGACACGATTCGATTGTGCGGACGGCCTTGATCGTGAGCAGCTCGGGGTCGCCAGGCCCCGTGCCCACCCCGTACAGCACGCCTTTACTCATACGTCGCCCCCAATTCCCCGATAACTGCATCGGCGCCCGACGTGCGGAAAAGCTCGCGGCGCTCGGCGTCGAACACGACCGCGGCGATGTCGCATGCGCCCGCCGCGCGGCGGCGCAACCTGTCCTCGATTGCCGCAGCGAGCGAGGCGCGCGCAGCGTCCCCAACGCCGGCGGCCTCGATTACCTCGAGCGCCGCCGTGGTCGTGACGGACGACATGATCTCGCGCACGGTCTTCGCGCCCGCGCCGGCCATGGCCGCGTGGGCGGCCAGAATCTCCGCGCGGCAGTCGGCGATACGCGAATGGGTGTCCATGATGCCGCCCGCGACCTTCACCAACTTGCCGATGTGTCCCACAAGAAGGACATTGGTAAATCCCTCGCGAACGCAGCAGTCAATCGCATCGCCCACAAAGTTGGAGATGAAGACCACCGGCGCACCGTTTAGGTGGAAATGCCCCGAGATGAACTGCCCGCCGTAGTTGCCGGGCGTGAGCACGACTCCGCGCCGCCCCATAGCCGCATGCTGCCGGATCTCGAGCTCGATGCTGTCGCGCAAGGCAGCGAGGCTGCGCGGCTCGACGATGCCCGTCGTGCCCAGGATGGAGATGCCGCCCTCTATCCCCAGATGCGGGTTGAAGGTCTTTTTGGCAAGGGCAACACCCTCGGGTACCGAAATCGTCACAGCAATATTTCCAGAAAAGCCGTGCGCGGCGCACACCTCGCGCACCGCCGAAGTGATCATCGCGCGCGGCGTCGCGTTGATGGCGGCCGCCCCCACCGGCTGCTCGAGCCCGGGCAATGTCACGCGCCCCACGCCCACGCCGCCATCGACGGAAACTTCCGATTCGCGCGCGGGCACGTCCTTGCTGCCCGCAGCACCCGTGCCCGACCCCGCATGTTCCACGTGCGCGTACACGAGTACGCCGTCAGTCACATCGGCATCGTCGCCTGCGTCCTTTCGCACGGCGCACTGGGCGCACCCCTCGCCGATGCATGCGTCGACCACGTTCGCCTCGACGGGCAGCCCGCCGGGGGTGACGATCGACACGCGGCCGACGGGCTTTCGTGACAAAAGCATCTCGCAGGCCGCCTTCGCCGCGAGCGCGGCGCAGCTCCCCGTGGTGTAGCCGCAGCGCAGGCGGGTCGTCCCGGTATATATGTAGTGCTCGAAGGCCACGCTAGCTGCTCGCCTTCCGATACCCCGTGGCAAACGAAGGGTCGTAAAGCTTGCTGCGCTCGTACGACTCTGCTTGCGCGCCGTTGTGCGCAAGCCCGCCGCGAGCTCCGAGCACGCGGCCCACCACCACGAGCGCCGTGCGGTCGATGCCCTCTCGCGCGCCCGCATCGGCGAGCGTGCCCACTGTGCAGCGCACCACGCGCTCCTCAGGCCAGGTCGCCTTGTACACGAGCGCCGCCGGCTCATCGGAGCTGCGGCCCGCGGCCAAAAGCTCGGCGGAAAGCTCGGCGAGCATACCCGAGCTCAGGAAGATGACCATAGTCGAGCCGCTTTCCGCCATGGCGCGCATGCCCTCGCCCGCGGGCATGGGGGTGCGTCCGGAAAGCCGCGTGATCACGACCGACTGGCTGATTCCCGGCAGCGTGTATTCCTGGCGAAGCGCCGCCGCGGCACCGCAAAAGCTCGACACGCCGGGCACCACCTCGTAGTCCACGCCGCGCGCGTCGAGCGCGTCCATCTGCTCCTGGATGGCGCCGTACAGGCACGGGTCGCCCGTGTGCAGGCGCACCACTTCCTCGCCCCGCGCATCTGCCGCGCACATCACGTCGAGCACTTCCTCCAAGGTCATATGCGCGCTGTCGTAGACGATGCAGGATTCCTTGCACTCAGCGAGCAGCTCGGGGTTCACAAGGCTTCCCGCCCAAACGACCACGTCGGCCGCGCGCAGAAGGCGCGCCCCGCGCAGCGTGATAAGGTCGGCGGCGCCCGAGCCTGCGCCAACGATATGAATCATCCGAGCCTTCCCTTCCCGTTTCTCATCGCAACCGTTTACGCCGCCATTTGCGCAGCGGGCAAAACACGGCGCCCGCAGCGGCAATCGGCGCAAATACGCAGGCAGGAGGCGCAATGCCGCCCGCCCTGGCTTTGACACGTTCACAAGTGCCCACTATCATAGTAAAAGTTTCGGCAACGAGCATATGACAATCGGATAAAAGGAAATGACCGGCGCGGCGCCCGCACAGCCCGCGCTGGCTTGCGGAGGGAACCAGGTGGGAATCCTGGGCAAGGGACATTACTGTGTAGGACGCGCAGGCGAACCGTCTCGCGCCCCAAGCCAGACTGCTTCGCCTTTTCCTCACGGCATCGCCGTGGCGTTAGCTCCTTGTGAACCCCGAGGGGCGCGCTTTTCTTTCGCTTGTGCCGACAAGCAACTGTCGCCGGGGGACCGGCAAACCGAGGAAAGGAAAAACCATGTCCGACCAGATGTCACGCCGCGGCTTCATGGGCGCCGCAGCAACCGGAGCCTTCGCGCTCGCCGGAGTCGCGCTCGCGGGCTGCTCCAACACCTCCGCGAGTTCCGAGAAATCGAGTGAAAAGGAGAAGGCCGTGAAGCCGGTCATCCTCGTCACGAGCTTCGGCACGAGCTACAACGACTCGCGCCACATCACCATCGGCGCCATCGAAGACGCTATCCGCGAGAAGTACTGGCAGGACTACGACATCCGCCGCGCCTTCACCGCGCAGATCATCATCGACAAGCTGAAGAAGCGCGACGGCATCACGATCGACAACATGACCGAGGCGCTCGACCGCTGCGTGGAAGACGGCGTGAAGGAAATTGTCGTGCAGCCGACGCATCTCATGGCTGGCCTGGAATACGCCGACGTGAAAGACGAGCTCGACAAGTACGCCGACAAGTTCGACAAGATCTCGCTCGGCGACCCGCTGCTCACCTCCGACGACGACTACAAGAAGGTGGCCGCAGCCATTAAGGAGAACATGGCGTCCTTCGACGACGGCAAGACGGCGCTGTGCCTCATGGGCCACGGCACCGAAGCCGATTCCAACGCCGACTATGCCAAGATGCAGGAAGTGTTCAAGAACGAGGGCTTGACGCAGTTCTTCGTCGGCACCGTCGAGGCTGAGCCGACCTGCGAGGATGTTATCGCCGCCGCGAGCGCCGCAGGGTACAAGAAGGCCGTGCTCGCGCCGTTCATGGTGGTCGCGGGCGACCACGCGAACAACGACATGGCAGACGAGACCGACCCCGACAGCTGGGCTGCAAAGTTCATGGCCGCTGGCTTCGAAGTGACGTGCCTGCTCCAGGGTCTGGGACAGAACGCCGCGGTCGACGACATCTACGTCTCGCACGTGGACGACGCCATCGCCAAGCTGTAAACTCGCCGCGCACGGGGGCGCCGGTCGCGTCCCCGTGCAACGGGCATGCGCCTTCCCCGACCGACGGCGCATGCCCGTTGCATTCGCATCCCGCCCGCCCACCGCACGGCGCGGGCGGTCGAAGCGATTGAAAGGAACCCCCTCCATGTTGAAGAAAACCCTCGCCTTCGCCCTTTCGGCGGCGCTTTTCGCGTTCTCGCTCGCCGGCTGCGGCGGAAATTCAATCGACAGCGCAAAGGCAAGCGATGCCGATTCCCAGGAAAAAACCGAACAGGCGGCCGATGCGCCCGAGGACGCAAGCGCTGCCCCCATCACCGCCGACAAGGTGGCCGACGGCACCTATCCGATCACCGTAGATTCCAGCTCGAACATGTTCAGGATTGTGGACGCCCAGCTCATCGTGGAAAACGGCTCCATGCACTGCGTGATGACACTTTCCGGCACGGGCTACGGCAAGCTCTTCATGGGCACGGGCGACGAGGCTGCCGCCGCGAGCGAGGCCGACTTCATCCCCTATGTGGAAAACGCGGAAGGCAAGTACACCTACGACGTGCCCGTTGATGCGCTCGACGAGGACACCGCCTGCGCCGCGTGGAGCATTAAAAGGGAGCAGTGGTACGACCGCACGCTCGTGTTCGAATCCGCCGGCGTCGATCTGCGCGCCGACGCACTGAAGTAACGCCATGCGGTCGATTCATCCCAAGGGGGAAAACAGGAAGCGCCACAGCATCGCGGCGCGCGCGATTGTCTGCGTTCTCGTCGCCCTGCTCGCGCTTCCTTTCGCGGGGTGCAGTGCGAGCCCGAACGCGACCGGTGGCACGGCGGGCTCTCAGGAATACACTGTGAGCGTCTCGCTTTCCGGTGGGTCAGGGCGTGCAAGCATCGCCTCACCCACCACAATTGTGAAGGATGGCGACACCTACACCGCGACCATCACCTGGTCGAGTTCGAACTACGACAAAATGACCGTCAACGGCGTGGACTACGCGCCCGTAAACGACGGCGGCAACTCCACGTTCGAGATACCCGTCACGCTCGACGAGGACATCGCCGTGTCGGCCGAGACCGTCGCCATGTCGACGCCGCACACAATCGACTACACGCTCCACTTCGACTCATCCACCATGAAGGAGAAATCGGGCGACGAAGCAAGCGGCGGCTCCCCTGCGGGAACGGCTTCAAGCGCCGCGGCCGACTTCCACAACGCCGATTTGGGCTGCGGCTGGAAGCCGACGGGGACGCTTCAGCTTGAATACGCCGAGCACTTCACTGTCGACGAGTACGAAGGCGGCCTGCGGCTTATCTGCATTTCGAACGGGGAGCGCTTCCTCGTGGTGCCGCAAAATGCAAAGGTACCTGATGGGTTGAGCTCCGACATCGCGGTCATAAGGCGCCCCGCCGACAAGGTGTACCTCGTGTCGTCGGCGACGATGTGCCTGGTCGACGCGCTCGATGCGAACGACAATATCATTATGTCGGGCACGAAGGCCGACGATTGCTCGGTCGCGGGCTTCAAAAGCGCGCTCGAAAGTGGGGCGATCGCCTACGGCGGCAAGTACAGCGCGCCCGACTACGAGCGAATATCGGCCTCGGGCTGCACGCTCGCCATCGAGAACACCATGATCAACCACACGCCCGATGTGAAGGAAAAGCTGCAGAAGCTCGGGCTCGTCGTGCTCACCGAACAGTCGTCGAGCGAGCCCGAAGCACTCGGGCGCGTCGAGTGGATTAAGCTTTTCGGCGTCCTGTTCGACAAGGAAGACGAGGCCGCACACCTGTTCAACGAGCAGAAGGCCCGCGTCGAGCAAACGTCGAGGCTCGCGTCGTCAGGTAAAACCGTGGCGTATTTCTACATTAACTCGAACGGGGCCGCCGTCACGCGGCGGGCGGGCGACTACGCGGCGCAGATGATCGAGCTTGCAGGCGGCAGCTACGCGCTCGATGACGCGCAGACGGCGTCGACGTCAGGTTCGTCAGTAACGCTCGAAATGGAGCGCTTCTACGCGACGGCGAAGGATGCCGACATCATCGTCTACAACGGCACCATCGACGAATCGGTTGCCACCTTGAAAGACTTCGTAGGCAAAAACGCGCTATTGTCGCAGTTCAAAGCCGTGAAGAACGGCAACGTCTGGGTCACAAGCGCCGACATGTACCAGCAGATGACTTCTACCGCCGACATTATCGACGAGCTGCATGGGGCGTTCACCGGCGATGACGCGAGCGACTTCCATTATCTGAGGAAGCTTGGCTAGCGTCATGAGAAGCCGGCTTTCCATGACATACGACGAATCGGGGCGCGCCGCGCGGTGTCGCGTCGTGACGGCGCTGCTCGCTGTTGCCCTCATCGTGCTCGTCGGGGCCAACCTGTGCATCGGGAGCGTGCTCGTGCCCGCAGACCACATCCCCGGTATCCTTTCGGGCGGCGCGGCCAATTCCATGGAAAGCCAAGTCATCTGGGAGATTCGCCTGCCGCGTGTGCTTTCAGCCGTGCTTCTCGGCGGGGCGCTTTCCCTCTCCGGGTTCCTGCTGCAGACGTTTTTCAACAACCCCATCGCCGACCCGTTCATCTTGGGCGTCTCCTCGGGCGCAAAGTTCGTCGTCGCGCTTACGATGATCGTACTTCTGGGCGCGAACCAGGCCATGTCCTCGCCGGCCATGGTGGTCGCAGCGTTTCTGGGCTCGCTTATCACCATCGGCTTCGTGCTCCTCATCGCACGGCGCATAAGTTCCATGGCCATGCTCATCGTGGCGGGCGTCATGGTGGGATACATCTGCTCGGCGGCGACGAACTTCCTCATCGCCTTCGCCGACGACCAGTCCATCGTGAACCTGCACAACTGGTCTTTGGGTAGCTTCTCGGGTTCAAGCTGGGACGACGTCGCGGTCATCGCGGTCGTGGTGATCACCGTGAGCGCATGCGTATTCGCAATATCGAAGCCCCTTTCCGCCTTCCAGCTGGGAGAAGCCTACGCGAAAAGCGTCGGCGTGAACGTCGCACGCTTCCGCATGGTGCTCGTCCTTCTAGCGAGCATGCTCTCCGCCTGCGTGACCGCGTTCGCTGGTCCGGTGTCGTTCGTAGGCATCGCGGTTCCACATCTCGTGAAGTCGGCGCTGAAGTCGTCGAAGCCCATCAGCGTGATTCCTGCGTGCTTCTTGGGAGGCGCCATCTTCTGCGCGGGCTGCGATTTGATCGCGCGCACGCTGTTCTCTCCCGTCGAGCTTTCCATCAGCGCCGTCACCGCCATCTTCGGCGCGCCGGTGGTTATCGCGCTCATGCTGAAGAAGCGGGTGAGGTAGATGGGGGAATTCATGCCGCGGCCCAAAACGCTCGGAGGGGAGTCGAACCTCGAAACCCCGGTAAAAACGCAGGCTGACGGAGCGCCGCTTTTCCGCATAAGCGACCTGTCGGCGGGCTACGACAAGAAGGTCGTAGTCGAAGGCGTCGAGCTGGAGGTTCGCGCGGGCGACGTCGTGGCGCTCATCGGGCCGAACGGCTCGGGCAAGTCGACCATCTTGAAAACCATTACACGTCATCTGGCACCGCTTGCCGGCGCGGTCGAGCTCGACGGGCGGGAGATTTCCCGATGGAAGACGGCGGAGTTCGCAAGGAACCTTGCCGTTATGCTGACAGATCGCCCCCGGACCGAGCTCCTCACCTGCCGCGATATCGTAGAGGCGGGAAGGCATCCCTACACCGGGCGAATGGGCACACTCACGCCCGACGACCATAATCGGGTCGACGAGGCCATGAAAACCGCACATGTGGAAAAGCTTGCCGAGCGCGACTTCATGCAGATAAGCGACGGGCAACGCCAGCGCGTCATGCTCGCACGCGCCATCGCGCAGGATCCGCGCGTGCTCGTGCTCGACGAGCCCACGTCGTATCTCGATATCCGCTACCAGATCGACCTGCTGCGAATACTTCGCCACCTTGCGAAATCGCGGAATGTTGCTGTCATCATGTCCATCCACGAACTCGAGCTCGCGCAGAAAAGCGCCGACAAGGTGATTTGCGTGAAGGACGGCCGGGTCTTCCGCGCCGGCGCACCCGAGGACATATTCACGCGCGAGACGATTGGCGAGCTCTACGGCCTGCAACATGGCACCTTCAACGAGCGCTTCGGCAGCGTGGAAATTGGGCGCCCGCACGGCGATGCGCACACGTTCGTCATCGCCGGCGCAGGTACGGGGTCGGCTGTGTTTCGCCAGCTCATCCGGCAGGGCAAGGCGTTCTACGCGGGCGTTCTGCACGAAGGGGACATCGACTGCGAGCTCGCGCGCGACCTGGCGACGGAATGCGTGGCCGAGCGCGCCTTCGAGCCGATCGGGGATAAAACCATAGCCCGCGCCAAAGAGCTCCTCGTCCACTGCACGCGCCTTATCGTGTGCCCCGCCGCCTTCGGCACCATAAACGCCCGCAACGCAGAGCTCGTCGAGTTCGCACGCTCGCATGGTATCGAGGTCATGCGAGCGTGCGAAGGCGCATCGGAGGATTCCCAATTGGAGTGGGAAGGATAAACTGGACTTTTTTTAAGGATCCTCAGGCTACAGCTCCTACGCCGGCGAGGTCTCCAAGGCGCCGGAGAACCTCGTGAACAGGAATTTCCACGCCGACGAGCCCAACTAGGCCTAATCCAAGCGAGATTCCAGACTCGAAAGGCCGTTGAGCGTGAGGTCGTTGGCAACCTCCGAGACGCGCTCGATAGGAACCGAGCCATCAGACAATGCCCACGTGCGATAAATACCGATAATACCCGACAGCAAAAACGCCAGATAGTAGTCGAACATCTCGTCCTTGAGACCTTGGGGCAGCAGATCGCGCTCGGCAATCTCGTGCTCGAGCGGCGCACGAAGACGAGCCATAAAATCATCGAGCGGAATGTTCTCGATCAGCTGACGATTGAGCACCAAGTTGTTGCACAGTGCCTCGTTAACGGTTTTAAAGAAGGTCGCCGCCGCGCCAAGAGCGCGCTCGTTGGTGTCACCGTCCATAGAAGCAAGCGTTTTCTCGACCGAGTCGACAATCATCTCCACCACATCGACGGCAATGGCATCGAGCAGGCCGTCAACCGTACCAAAGTGAACGTAAAAGGTCTTGCGGTCGACATTGGCCTCGCGCGCGATGGCACTCACCGTAATGTCTGCCAGCGGCTTTTCCATGAGCAGGCGCTCGAAAGCCGAAAGGATGGCATTACGGCTGCGAACGATGCGGCGGTCAAGACGCGGTTTGCTGGTTGCCATGGGCGTGTCCCTTCGATATGCGAGCATTCATCAACAGATGAGAGATAATCTACGTAAGAGGATTATCCCCCATACGGCACAAATATGCCCCGCGTCATGAAGAACGCACGACTGCTCTACTGCGACTTAGGGTGCTTCTTCTTATTGAGTGCCGACGGAGATACGCGAATACCGTCTCCCGTCTGACGCACATAGGCCTTATGAGCCGGCTTTGCGGTCCCAGAAGCCTTCTGAGCGTGCTTCTTGGGATCAACGGTAACAGCATTCGTGGGGTGCGGCTTAGTGGGCGCAGAGGGCGTCTGAGGCGTGCGGCCGAGCTTGCGCATCACGCGATCCCAGCGCGCATGGATGCTCTCGTTGTGGGCGCTCTTAAGTCCCAGCAGGGGCGCAGCCAAAATGGTAGGCGCAATAAACGTAATGAGACGCCACAGCAGATAGCCGGCGGTCGAGGCCGAACCGAAGAAATGACCCAAGAACAATGCAAAGCCGCCCTCAGCGCCACCAGTTCCACCGGGCAAGGGAACCGCAGAGCTTAACAGCTGGACAAAGGCGCTCGCGGCCATGACCGAGAAAAAGTCGACCTCGTGGTGGCCAAAGGCAAGCATCAGGAAATACGGAACCAGATAGAAAAACGCGAGCTGCAGCATGGTGATAAACACGGTGAGCAGCATGGAAGAAAAATGTCCGGCCGAAAGCTTGAACTTCTCGGAGAAGGAGTAGATCTCGCCATCGACAAACGTGCGCCAACTCTCGATCTTAGTGGCCGAGACACCAATGCGCTCGAGCCAATTGATGATGCAATGGGCGACGCGCGTGACGGTCTTAGGCATGAGCGCGACGGCGAAGATGCCAAGCAAGATGCAGCAGTGTCCACCAAAGCTAAAGACGCACAGCAGCGTCATGTCGCCGTAGCGTTCGGCAAAAAACGGCATACGGGCGAGCAGCAGGATAGCGCCCCAGGCGACCAGGCCAAACTGGTACACGATAAAACGCGTGAATTGCGTGGCGCCGGCCTCGCCCACGTTTTGGCCGGCCTTGGTCAGGCGATAGATCTGAGCCGGGGTGGAGCCCATCATCATGGGCGTCAGGTTGCCAAAGAAGATGCCACTCGCCTCGACCGAGATCAGGTCGCGGATGCCGACGGGCGAATTGGGATCGAGCCAGACGGCGATCGCATAGGCCACAATGCCAAAGAACAGGTACATGAACATGCAAAGACACGCGACAACGAGCCATGACGCCTGGACGCTCGACATAGCGGCCCAGAACTGCCCCATCTGCCCGGTTACCACCAGATAGACGATATAACCTACCAGCACGACGCCAATAAAGATGGCGCCGCGGCGTGCGCTCTTATTGTCATCTCCGCCCGAGGCCTCAACCTCGACCTGGGGCTTAGACGTATGCTGAGAGGACTCCGTCATGAGACTCCTTCTAACAGTCAAAATATCTTGGATATTGTACCCGTAAGGGCCATAGGCAGAACGCAAAGCTCTGGTTCAAACGGGAATTGCAGACGGTTGTTTGAAAATCAAAACCACCCCTAAAAGGGGTGGTTTGCTCTTAGGGTATAACCCTTGGATTT
>CABVAC010000013.1 GCA_902496275.1 uncultured Collinsella sp.
CGGTCCCGTTCCGAACCCGGAAGCTAAGCCCCATCGCGCCGAGAGTACTGCGGGGCCAGCCCGTGGGAGGCCAGGGCGCCGCTGACCGGTGGACGGCACCGAGCCGTCGCAACGGACTGAAGAAGGGGGGAGGCCTCGCGGCCTCCCCCTTTTTGCGTTTAATAGAGGGTTGTAATACACGAACTCGCCTTCGTTTAACTTGTCTTACTGTTTGGCTGTATTTTGAGTCCTTCTTTTGTATTTGCGCGATAATAACTCCCATTGGCGTTAGGGAGGACTTGATGTTTACCGTTTTTGTCTTAGGCAATATTGCTTCGGGTAAGTCGACTGCCTGCCGCTATCTCGAATCTCATGGCGCCATGCTTATCGATTTGGATGAGCTTGCCAAATCGCTGTATGTGCCAGGCTCCGATATCGTCAATGCCCTCGCGGAAGAATTCGGTTGGGACATTCTGGACGGGGAGGGCGGCATTCGCCGCAATGTCCTCGCTGCTCGAGCTTTCGCCTCTCCTGATACAGTTGCGCGGCTCAATGGCATCGTTCACCCGGTTCTCATCGAGCAGCTGTCACTGAGGATTCTTGATCCGGTTTGCTGCACGGTTTCGTCCCCCCGTTACCCCTTTGCGGTTGTCGAGGTTTCTGCCCCGACTGGTTTTGAGGATGCTTTTGGCCTGGCTGATGAAATTCTGGTTATCAGCGCTCCTTTAGCAGTTCGTCGCGAGCGTGCCATTCATCGTGGTATGGAGTCTTCTGATTTTGATGCGCGCTCTGCATGCCAACCTGATGAGGCTTCGCTTTGCAATCTCGCTACGACGGTAATCGATAATGCGGCAGGCGATAACTCGCTCTTTGAACAACTGGACGCATGGCTTGCGCGCCATGGCTTCGGGGATGTAGTGGATAAGGATGAGGCCGATGCCTAAGACACGTTTCTTTACGTGGTATCGCGTGGCGCCACTTGCCGTCGTGTTCGTCTTCGGCCTTATTTCGCTCGTCTACTCGTATGCCCCTGCCGCCTTCTTTAAGCCCTTGTATCCAATTGACTATGAGGCGTACGTAAAGCAATCTAGCATTTCGCACAATCTTGATCCGTATCTGGTATGTGCTGTCATAAAGTCGGAATCGAATTGGGATCCCGAGGCTGAGTCGAATCAAGGCGCACGGGGATTGATGCAGCTGATGCCCGAGACTGCCCAGGATATGATTGCCAAGGGTCTTGTCGATGGCAGCGAGTATTCAGCCGGCGACCTTAACGATCCCGCTACGAACATCGAGTTTGGTTGTGCGTATCTTTCGTATCTTCTAACGTATTTTAACGGGTCGACTGACAGTGCCATTGCCGCCTATAACGCCGGTATGGGCAATGTCGACGGATGGGCGCAGCAGAGCACGTCGCTTCATAATGCAATCACCTTTCCCGAGACGCAGGCGTATCTGATTCGTGTCAATAATGCCTGGGTTCGCTACAAGACCCTCTATCCCGATCGGTTCGTATAGGACTATGCCTGCCGCCTGCGTATACTGCAGATATATGAGTTAGGAGTATCCATGGCGGAATTTGAAGTTGAGCGTGTTGGAGGAGAGCTCAAACGTTTTGGCGTTGAGGGCTCTGAGGTGCCGTTTGAGGTCGTGTCTCCATACGAGCCCGCCGGTTCCCAGCCTAAGGCCATTGAGTCGCTTGTGCAGGGTGTGAGGGACGGAGATCGCTATCAGGTTTTGCTGGGCGTGACTGGTTCGGGCAAGACCTTCACGATGGCTAAGACTATTGAGGCCCTGGGGAAGCCGACGCTGGTCATGGCTCCCAATAAAACGCTTGCCGCTCAGCTCGCGAGCGAGCTCAAGGAATTCTTCCCTAACAACGCCGTGGTCTATTTTGTGTCGTACTACGATTACTATCAGCCCGAGGCATATGTACCGCAGAGTGATACGTATATCGAGAAGGATTCCTCGATTAACGAAGAGGTCGAGATGCTGCGCCATCAGGCGACGGCATCGCTGCTATCTCGACGCGATGTGATCGTCGTCGCATCGGTCTCGTGTATCTATGGCATTGGCTCCCCCGAGGACTATGCGGGCCTAGCTCCGAACGTCGACAAGAAGGTGCCGCTCGAGCGCGATGACTTTATCCATGCGCTTATCGATATCCAGTACGATCGCAATGACTATGATTTGGCACGTGGCACCTTCCGCGTGCGCGGCGATGTCGTCGACGTGTATCCGCCCTATGCCGAGCATCCGTTGCGGTTTGAGTTCTTTGGCGACGAGGTCGAGCTGATTGCCGAGATCGACGAGGTCACCGGCGAGATGCTTCGTGAGTACGAGGCCATTCCCGTGTGGCCGGCCTCGCACTACGTGACTGAGAAGCCTAAGGTCAAAGCGGCTCTGAAATCAATCAGCGAAGAGTGTGAGAAGCGTGTGGCCGAGCTCAAGGCGACTGATAAGCTGCTCGAGGCGCAGCGTCTGCAGCAGCGCACCGACTATGATCTCGAGATGCTCGAGACCATGGGTTTTTGTAACGGCATCGAGAACTACTCGCGTCATCTGGACGGTCGAAAACCGGGCGAGCCGCCGTTTACCCTGATCGATTACTTTCCTAAGGACATGCTCTGTATCATCGACGAGAGTCATGTAACGGTGCCGCAGATCCGCGGCATGCACGAAGGCGACCGCTCGCGTAAGGTGACGCTGGTGGAGCATGGTTTTCGTCTGCCTTCGGCACTCGATAACCGCCCGCTCCGCTTCGATGAGTTTGAGGCGAGGATTCCCCAGTTCATCTACGTTTCGGCCACGCCGGGCGACTATGAGCTGCGGGTTAGCCAGAACGACGTTGAGCAGATTATTCGTCCGACCGGCCTGCTCGACCCCAAGATCGATGTGCGTCCGGTTCGTGGGCAGATTGACGATCTTGAGGACGAGATTCGCGAGCGCGTTGCCCGCAAGGAGCGCGTGCTGGTGACCACGCTCACCAAGCGCATGGCCGAGGACCTGACCGACCATCTGCTTGATGCCGGCATTAAGGTCAATTACATGCACTCCGATACAGCGACGATGGACCGTGTCGAGATCCTGCGAACGCTGCGCGAGGGAAAGATCGATGTTCTCGTTGGCATTAACCTGCTTCGCGAGGGTCTAGACCTTCCCGAGGTCTCGCTGGTGGCAATTCTCGACGCCGACAAGGAAGGCTTCTTGCGCAACCGCCGTTCGCTGATTCAGACGATTGGCCGTGCGGCCCGCAATGCCGACGGCGAGGTCATCATGTATGCAGACGTTGTGACCGATTCGATGAAAGAAGCCATCGAGGAGACGCAGCGCCGTCGTGAGATTCAGATGGCATATAACGAAGAGCATGGCATTGTGCCCAAGACGGTCCGCAAGGCCATTAACGACATTTCGAGTTTTATTGCCGAGGCCGAAAAGACTGTGGGCTCGAAGGGACGCTCGAAGGGCGACTCTCTGGGCCATGGTGCGTTCTATACGCCCGATGAAAACGGCGAGGGCGCCGCGCCGGAGACGGTGGCACCCGAGCAAACGCTTGCCGAGCAGCTGGAAGGGCTACCGCATGACGAGCTCGTGCGGATCGTCGAAACCATGGAGGAAGACATGCGTAACGCTTCCGCCGCCATGGACTTTGAGGAGGCGGCACGTCTGCGCGATGCCGTCGTTCAGATTCGGGCGATGCTTGAGGGCGCATCTGAGGACGAAACGATCGAGCGTTTGCGTTCGCAGGCTCGCAAGGGCTCTACCTTTGCTTCGGGCAGAAAACGCCAGGGTGCACGATTCAGGAAGTAGTGAACAGGCCCCGAGTTCCCTGTGGAGCTCGGGGCCTGTGTCGTTCGGACGCGAGAGTTCGTGCACTAGAGGTCTGCTATCAGCGCCTCAGCGCAACGGATGCCGTCGGTGGCGGCACTCATGATGCCGCCGGCATATCCGGCACCCTCGCCGCAAGGGTAAAGGCCCGGGGTCGACACGGCGTGGCATGTTCGATCGCGGATGACCGTAACCGGGGAGCTCGAACGCGTCTCCACGCCAGTGAGGACCGCATCGGGGCGGTCATAGCCACGCAGTTTCTTACCGAGCAGGGGAATTCCCAAACGAAGCGATTCGACGATATGCTGCGGGAGGGCATCGTCGATCGCCGTCCAGGTCACGCCAAGTGGATAGGTTGGTTTTACCTTTCCGGGTGCCGTGCTGGCGCGCCCCGCAAGGAAATCTCCGACGAGCTGTGCTGGCGCGTTCCAGTTAGAGCCACCTAGGCGATAGGCGGCTCGCTCGCAGGCGCGCTGGAGCTCAATGCCTGCGAGCGGATCATCGCCGGGAAGGTCGTCGGGTGTGACGTTGACGAGTAGGGCGGCATTTGCGTTGCGCCCGTCGCGGGCATTGAGGCTGGCACCGTTGACGCACAGATGGCCCTGCTCGGAAGAAGCCGCGACAACCTGTCCGCCGGGGCACATGCAAAATGAGAACACGCTGCGGCCGTTGGGGAGATGGGCGACAAGCTTGTAGGGGGCTGCTCCGAGTGACGGGTGTCCCGCCGAAGGGCCATATTGGGCACGGTCGATGTCATGCTGTGGATGCTCGATGCGCACACCCATGGCAAAGGTCTTTTGCGCGAGGGTAACGTCATGTTCTTTGAGAAGCTCGAATACGTCGCGGGCGGAATGGCCGCAGGCGAGAATGAGGTGCTTTGTGGCGATTGTCTCGCTTGTGGTTTCTTGGGGCGGTTGGACATCGACGCCGGTGATGGCGCCAGATTCATCGGTTCGAATATTGACGAGCTTTGTTCGATAGCGGACGGTTCCACCGAGCTGCTCGATGCGCTGAGAAATGTTGGTGACGACGGTGGGTAGGATGTCGGAGCCAATGTGCGGCTTGGCGTCCCACAGGATGTCGCGAGGTGAGCCCGCTTTGACGAAGGTCTCAAGAATCAGTCGATGGGCAGGATTCTTGGTTCCCGTGTTGAGCTTGCCGTCCGAGAAGGTCCCTGCGCCGCCCAGGCCAAATTGGATATTGCTTTCGGGGTCGAGGATACGCTCCTTAAGAAAGAGATCAATCGCTTCCGAGCGGCGAAGTGCGGGGTCGCCGCGCTCGATGAGCAGGGGTTTAAGGCCCGCTTTAGCAAGGGTCAGGGCGGCGAAGAGACCGGCGCAACCGGCGCCGACAACGACGGGACGCCCCTTGGGTACATTCGGGACAGGGCTGGGAAATGAAGGAGCCTCGCTGTCTACCATGCGGATGCGCGAGCGGTTACGCTCGGCGACGCGGTCGACCACCTCCTGCTCGAGTCGAGAGCTTGTCAGCTCAACTCGAAAGCTCAAAATAAAATGGACATCTCGTTTTTTACGGGCGTCGATTGACTTGCGATGGAGCTCAATGGCTTTAATCTGGGAATCCTCGCATCGCAGGGCTCGATTGACGGCGCGTCTACCAATAGCAAGGCAGGCGGTTTCGTCGCCGGCCTCATCGAGTGACGCGTGGACTTGGGTGATTTCGATCATCGAGGTCTCCTTAGATGCAAGAAAGAGGCCGCCCGGTGTCCCAGACGGCCCGAATGCGTTTTGATTATAGACTGCGCGGCTACAGGCTGCTTGCAGCGCGAATACCCGAGACCCAAGCCCACGCAAGGTTGAAACCGCCGCAATCGGCATCGATGTCGATTGCCTCGCCACAGATGTAAAGTGGGGCGCCTGCCGCGTTGCTCACGCAGAGGCTGGGAGCTGAGACGCTCTCGATGGGCACGCCGCCGCGCGTGACCTGGGCCGAACGCTCCTCTGTCGTTCCCTCGACGAGCAGCTTAAAGTGCTTGAGGATTGAGACCAGATGGATGACGTCGTGCGACCCGGGGTGGCACTGTTCGAATGCGGTGCAGACAACGTGAGAGAACTGCGGGGCGAGCATGCCGTCGAGCCAGCGGGGGTCGCGGGGTGAAAAGCCGCCGAGCAACTCAACTCGCTGGTTGAGCATATCGAGCAACTCGTCTTTGGAGAGGTCGGGGAAAACGTCGAGCAGAATCGTGTCTCCGCGCTGGACGCGACGGGAGAGGTTAAAGGCGGCAACGCCCGAGATGCCAAAGGTTCGGAAGAGCACTTCGCCGTCTTCGTGCCAGAGCTCCTCGTGATTGCGGGTGAGCGTCAAACGGGCGCGGATGCGCAGGCCATCCAGCGTCTTGAGCGCAGTCTGGTCGCCGAAGACCGATGCCGACACAGGGCAGAGGACGGGGTGCTGCGGGGTGAGGGGAAGATTGAACGTCTTCGCGATGTCGGCAGGGCTGCCGCCCGTAGCGATAATTACGGCCTTTGCCTGCAGCGTCTCGTTCATGCGAGGGGTGTCGGTGAGCGCCTTCCGAAGCGAGCGGACCTCCGTTTTTCGGTCGTCGTGCTTTTTTGCCTTGAGTGCTCGCGCGGGACGGTCAATTTTGAGTGCCCAGCCCTCGGGGGCTTTGAATGCCGAGGCGACGTTTGCTCCACAGATCAAGGTGATACCCAGGTGATTGCAAGCGTTGAGAAGCGCATCGCGCACCGATTCGGCACGAAGGGAGCGCGGATACAGCCGACCCTTCTCGGAGGTCGTCATGATGCCCAGCGAGGAGAAGAAACTGCTGAGCTCTTGCTCAGGCTGGGGACCCATGACGGATTCGACGAATGCGGGGTGGTTGTATCGCTGGAAATCAATTGATTCGTTGGAAAGATTGCAGCGGCCGTTGCCGGTCGCAAGGAGCTTAAGGCCGCAGGCGACATCGCGCTCAACGATGCAGACGCTTTTGCCTGCGCGTGCGGCCGTAATGGCGGCGGCGAGCCCCGAGGCCCCGCCGCCGATCACCAAGACGTCATAGGAGGCGTTTGTGTTCACTTAGGCCTCGGCGGTCTCGTGCGGGGCAATGGCCTCGACGGCGGAGACGGCCTGGGGCAGCATACCGTCGGGCAATGCGGTCTCAACCTCGCCCTTATCGCAAGCCTCGGCGAGTGCCGGATTGATGGGAAGCTGCCCTAGGATCTCGAGGTTATAGCGCTCTGCGACCTCGGGGAGCTTGCTCTTGCCAAAGACCTCGATCTTCTTGCCGCAGTCGGGGCACTCAATATAGCTCATGTTCTCGACAATGCCCAGAATGGGGACGTTCATCTTCTCGGCCATGTTGACCGCCTTGGCGACGATCATCGAGACCAGATCCTGCGGGCTCGTGACGATGACGATGCCATCGACGGGCAGCGACTGGAAGACCGTGAGGGCGACGTCGCCCGTTCCCGGAGGCATGTCGACCAGCAGGTAGTCGATGGGACCCCATGAGGTTTCGCTCCAGAACTGCCTGATGGCACCCGCGATAACCGGACCGCGCCAGAGGACGGGGTCGGTTTCGTTTTGGAGCAGCAGGTTAGAGCTCATAACCTTGACGCCGTGCTCGGAGATTTCGGGCAGCATAAGGTTGCCGAGGGCGTGGACGTGACGTCCGCTCATACCGAACATCTTAGGGATAGAGGGGCCGGTAATATCGGCATCGAGGACGCCGACCTTGTGACCGTGGCGGGAAAGCTCCGTGGCGATGGCGCCGGTGACGAATGACTTGCCGACGCCGCCCTTGCCGGAAAGCACGGCGATAACGCGCTTGACCTCGGACAGCGTATTTTCCTCAAATTGCGACGGCGACGTTTGCCCGCCGGCTGCCTGTGCGTGCTCGCAACCCATGTTTGACTCCTTTGTATATGTTGGGGCCGGAGCCCCGCGGTGTGACACGAGCGTCATTGTACCCTCGTTTGCGAGCGGGAGTCATTTATGATGCGTGGTAGGCGATCGACAGTATTCGAAAGTACGGACCGAGCGTGCGGCCTGCGGCGTCAGACAACGCAAAAGGTCTGCGAATCTTGTATTACGAACATCTGTGCGCGTCGAGTGCGCTAAACTCATCGTCAGTGTGATTTGAAGTTGTAGGAGGCAAGGAGCTTCCATGTCTGATTCTTCTATCGTTATTCGCGGCGCGCGCGAGCATAACCTGCGCGATATCGATGTTTCCATTCCGCGTGACCAGCTCGTGGTCATAACCGGTCTTTCCGGATCGGGCAAGAGCTCACTGGCGTTCGATACCATCTATGCCGAGGGCCAGCGCCGTTACGTCGAGAGCCTTTCGAGCTATGCGCGTCAGTTTTTGGGCCAGATGGACAAGCCCGATCTGGACTCGATTGACGGCCTGTCGCCGGCTGTGTCGATCGATCAGAAAACGACGTCCAAAAACCCACGCTCGACGGTGGGCACCGTAACCGAGATTTACGACTATCTGCGCCTGCTGTTTGCTCGCGTGGGAACGCCGCACTGTCCTGAGTGCGGTCGCGTCATTGAGCGTCAGACGACCGATCAGGTCGCCGATAAGGTGCTGGCGGCGGGGGAGGGCCGTCGCGCGTTTGTGTTGGCGCCGGTGGTTCGTGGACGCAAGGGCGAATATGCCAAGCTGTTTGAGGACCTGCGTGCGGAGGGCTTTAGCCGTGTGCGCGTCGACGGCGAGGTGCGCTCGCTTGACGACCCTATCGACCTGGACAAGAAGTTCAAACACGACATTGAGGTCGTGGTCGACCGTATCGTGATTCGAGAGAACTCCCTGGGTCGCATTGCCGAGTCCGTTGAGCAGGCGACGGCACTGGCGCACGGTAACGTGAACGTGTACATGCTGCCCGACCGCGACGCTCCCGAGGGAACCGAGGGCGAGCTGCTGGAGTATTCGCTGGCACTGGCGTGCCCGGAGCACGGGCATTCCATCGACGACCTGCAGCCGCGCGATTTCTCGTTCAACGCGCCCTATGGTGCATGTCCCGAGTGCGATGGCCTGGGCTTTAAAAAGACAGTCGATGCCGAGGCGCTGATTGAAGACCCCTCAAAGTCGATTGCCGACGGAGTCTTTGGCAGCCTGTTCGGCAATTCCAACTATTATCCGCAGATTTTTGCTGCGGTCTGCAAACACTTTAAGGTGAGTGCCGATACGCCATGGGAGGACCTGCCCCCGCGGGTGCGTCGTGCGTTTTTGGATGGCATGGGCGACACGAAGATTTCGGTCGACTATCAAAAGCTCGATGGGCGTCGCAGCCAGTGGGACACTAAGTTCTCGGGCGTGCGCAACATCCTGTACGAGCGCTACAACGAGACGACGAACGAGAACACCAGGGCTCGCTTGGAGAAATACATTCGCGAAGAGCCATGTTCGAGCTGTCACGGTGCTCGCCTGCGTCCCGAGATGCTTGCCGTCACCGTGGGCGGCAAGTCTATTTACGATGTCTGCTGCCTGTCGTGTCGCGAGTCGCTCGAGTTTTTTGAGGGCCTGGAGCTTACCGAGCGTCAGCAGTTTATCGGCGGGCGCATCGTCAAGGAAATCCTGGAGCGCCTGCGTTTTCTGGTCGATGTCGGACTCGACTATCTGACGCTCGATCGCGCCTCGGCGACGCTTTCCGGCGGTGAGGCCCAGCGCATTCGCCTGGCAACGCAGATCGGCGCCGGCCTCATGGGCGTTCTGTACATTCTGGACGAGCCGTCGATCGGCCTTCACCAACGCGATAACGAGCGCCTGATCAAGACGCTCGAGCGCTTGCGCGATATCGGTAATACCGTTATCGTCGTCGAGCACGACGAAGATACGATTCGCGCTGCCGACTACGTGATCGATATGGGTCCCGGCGCGGGCGTTAACGGCGGACACGTGGTCGCCGCGGGAACGCCTGCCGATATCATGGCGTGCCCCGATTCCATGACGGGTGCCTATTTGACCGGCAAGCGGATGATCCGCGTGCCCGATGAGCGCCGCAAGCCCGGCCGCGGCTGTCTTAAGATCACGGGCGCCCGTGCTAACAACCTCAAAAACGTTACCGCCAAGATTGAGTTCGGTACGCTCACAGTCGTTACCGGTGTTTCGGGATCGGGCAAGAGCTCCCTGGTCACCGATACGATTGCACCCGCGCTTACGAATGCCATCCATCGTTCGACGCGTCCCGTGGGGCCGTACAAGAAGATTGAGGGTATCGAGTGCATCGATAAGGTAATCGATATCGACCAGTCACCGATCGGTCGCACGCCGCGCTCGAACCCTGCGACCTATATTGGCCTGTGGGATGATCTGCGTGCGCTATTTGCAAGCACGCCTGAGTCGAAGGCGCGCGGCTACTCGCCGGGACGTTTCTCCTTTAACGTAAGCGGCGGTCGCTGCGAGGCGTGCAAGGGCGATGGCCAGATCAAGATCGAGATGCACTTCCTTCCCGATATCTATGTCCCCTGTGAGGTATGTGGCGGCAAACGTTATAACCGCGAGACACTCGAGGTTACCTACCGCGGCAAGACAATCTCGGACGTGCTCGACATGAGTGTCACCGAAGCACTGGCCTTCTTTGGGAATATCCCGCAGATTAAGCGCAAGCTGCAGACCCTATATGACGTGGGTCTGGGCTACGTGAGCTTGGGTCAGCCCGCTACGACGCTTTCGGGCGGCGAGGCGCAGCGCGTGAAGCTCGCCAAGGAGCTTCATCGTCGTCAGACAGGCAAGACGTTCTACATTTTGGACGAGCCCACAACCGGCCTTCATTTTGAGGATGTTCGCCAGCTGCTCGACGTGTTGCAGCGCCTGGTCGATGCGGGCAACACGGTTCTGGTGATCGAGCACAACCTTGATGTCATCAAGGTTGCCGACCGCCTGATCGATATGGGCCCCGAAGGCGGCAATGGCGGCGGAACCGTCGTGGTCTCAGGCACGCCCGAGCAAGTCGCGGCATGTTCGCAGAGCTACACGGGCAAGTTCTTGGCGCCGCTGCTCAAGCGTGACCGTGAGCGTCAGGCGCAGCTCGACGCACAGTAAAGAGACGTTGTAGTACCGACGCGCCACCGATTCCTTCTGATTCGGTGGCGCTTCTGTGTGTCGAGATGGCATATGCGGCGGAATTGGCCCTATACTTAATCCTTGCGTCGCTCTGCGAGGGAAAGGATGTGCCATGGCAAAGGCTGTTAAGACGCCAAAAACCAATGCGATGCGCGAGCTGGAAAGCGCCGGCATCTCCTATGTTCTCCATACGTACGAAGACGATGGCGATGAATCGTCAGGTCTGGGCGTCGCGATTTCCGAGCAGCTTGGCGAGGAGCCCGGTCAAGGATTTAAGACCCTGGTCTGCACGACGCCGTCCAACGACCATGTCGTGTGCTGCATTCCCGTTGCCGACGAGCTCGACCTCAAGGCCGCCGCGCGCGCCGCAGGCGAAAAGTCGCTGACCATGATGCATGTCAAAGATTTGCTTGCCGCGACGGGGTATGTCCGCGGCGGTTGCAGCCCGGTCGGTATGAAAAAGCGCTTCCGGACGCTGATCGATGAGACATGCGTCCTTTGGGATACCATTTTTATCTCGGGTGGCAAGCGCGGCTATCAGCTTGAGCTTGCTCCCGATGACTTAGTTGCATTTTGCGGGGCGACGGTTGCCCCGATCACGAGAGAGGACTGAGCGATGCCGCAGGAAGAATCAAAGCGCGGAGCTCACTTTGCAAAAGGGTCGGCTCCTCAGGCGCCCGCGCCCGAGGCTGCTTCGTTCGATAACGAGATTCGAAACGCCTGGTCCGCTGCCGCCGACCCGGGCGAGACGGCCGTGTACTTGCGTGCCGCCGGTGCCGGCACGGCGCTTCCCCGTACGGTTCTTTCTTCGGCTCGTCCCGATGAGACGGCTGTCTTTTTGGCCGCCGCTCAATCGAGCGCCAGCGTGACGCCGGTCGCCTCCGAGGCTCCCCGTGTGCCGCGTCCCGATGAGACGGCGGTGTTTTTGATGGCAGCCCAGGGAAAGAGCACGCCGCAGAGCGCTCCCGCCGCTCGTTCCGCCAAGCCCGCGGCTCATGATGATGAGCCGCTTCTTTCGGATGACGAATGGTCGCCGCTTGGTTCGACCGATCCCGTCGAGGGCGTGGCCATCGACGGTGATGACGACTGGGACCCTCTGTCGTTTTCTGCCCGAACCGTCGCCGCCAAAGAAGTTGACACGGTGTTTGGCGACCATGCCATATTCGATGATGATGCCGTATCCGGTAACAACATGCCGAACAGCGATGACGCCGCACCTGCTGATGACGCCGTTTTGGTTGACGATCCCTTTGCGATGACCGGCTCCTTTGCCGTCGTGGACGATTTGCTGCCACAAGATGAGGTTCATGAGGACTCTCAGGACGACGTAGACGATATGGGTTCTTCGGACTACTCCACGGTTGGTCGTTCTGCTGGCCTCATGACCGTGCTGACCATCGTGTCGCGCGTCACCGGGTTTATCCGCACGTGGGCCATGGCGGCCGCCATCGGCATGTCGCTGCTCTCGTCCTCCTATCAGGTTGCCAACAACCTGCCCAACATGCTCTACGAGCTCGTGATGGGCGGCATGCTCGTTACGGCGTTTTTGCCGGTGTATATGGGCGTGAGGCGCGAGCAGGGCCGCGAGGCATCGAACGAGTATGTCGGCAACCTGCTCGGTATTCTGCTTCTGGTGCTGGGCGGCATCTCGCTGCTGGGCACCGTGTTTGCTCCCGGCTTTATTTGGACGCAGTCGTTCCTTTCGGGTAATGGCGACAGCATGGATACCGCTGCGTTCATGTTCCGCTTCTTTGCTATCCAAATTCTGTTTTATGGCTTGGGCTCGGTGTTCTCGGGTGTTCTCAACGCACACCGCGACTACTTCTGGTCGACGTTTGCCCCGGTTCTCAACAATGTCATCGTCATCGCCAGCTTTATGGGCTTTGCTCCCGTGTCTGCACAATTTGGCGAGCGGGTCGGCATTATCTTGATCGCAGCCGGTACGACCCTCGGCGTCTTTGTCCAGATGGCCTGCCAGATTCCCGCGCTTGGCAAGCATGGCGTGCATCCTCATATCCATATCGACTTTAAGGACCCCGCGCTGCGACAGACGATTGCGCTTGGTATCCCGACGCTGCTCGCCACGGTGTGCATGTTTGTCTCGACCTCCATTACCAATGCCGCCGCACTGGTGGTGCAGCCCGAGACCGGCCCTTCCGTCATCGCATATGCGCGCCTGTGGTACACGCTGCCCTATGCGCTGATCGCCGCCTCGCTTTCGACGGCACTCTATACCGAACTCTCTCACGATGCGCAGGAGAAGGATTACGACAGCGTCCGCACGGGCATTTCGCACGGTGTCGCCCAGATGCTCTTCTTCCTGATTCCGTTTGCGATGTACCTGATTGTCTTCGCCCGTCCGCTCAACATGATCTACTGCGCCGGCAAGTTCGATGAATCCGGTGTGGCGCTGGTGTCGGAGTTCCTTATCTATCTGGCACTTTCCCTGCCGCTCTACGGCGTGGTCGTGCTGATGCAGAAGAGCTTCTCGGCCCTGCTCGATATGAAACCTTATAGCCGCTATTGCCTGTACTCTGCTATCGGTCAGGCCGGTTCGGTGCTGCTGTTTGGCGTGGTGCTGGGCTACGGTATGCCGGCAATTGCGCTTTCGTACGTCGTTGACTACGTGGTCTTGGTCGGATGCTCACTGTGGTGGCTGCGCCGTCGTCTGCATGGCCTTCAGGTCAAGTCTATCCTGCACGGCGGTTTCTTCGGCCTGTTGTTCGGTGGCTTGGGCGCTGCCGCGGGCGCCGGCATCATGTGGGCACTTGAGCACTTTGTCGGAGTGCTTGGCAGCTCGATCCTCATTACCCTGGGCTACGTTTGTGTCGCAGGCGTCGTCTCGCTCGCTGTGACTTTTGGTCTTGCCTTCGTCTTTAAGATGCCCGAGGTCTCGGCGCTGCTTCGTCGCAAGTAGGTACGTGTGGCAGGTCACGACAACATTCCAACACTTGCCGAACAGGTTTCGCGCGTTCCCACGCAACCCGGTTGCTACCTTTGGAAAGATGCCAAGGGCGATGTCATCTATGTGGGCAAGGCAAAAAACTTGCGTGCCCGTATGCGTCAATACGTGACGCTGCAGGATGAGCGTCAAAAGATTCCGCTCATGATGCAGCTGGTGGCGAGCTTCGACTATATCGTGGTGGAGACCGAGCACGAGGCATTGGTGCTCGAGCGCAATCTGATTGGCCAGTACCATCCGTACTTTAACGTCGATCTCAAAGACGATAAAAGTTATCCCTTTATCGCCATTACCAAGAGCGACTTGTTTCCGGCTATTAAATACACGCGAGAGCGTCATAAACCGGGAACGCGCTATTTTGGCCCCTATACCGATAGCCGTGCGGCGCGTGAGACCATCGATACGCTACGCAAGGTTATTCCTATTTGCTCGGCATCCTGTGCGGAATGGCGCCGCTGCCGCCGCATCGTCGAATCTCATAAGGGCGAAGAAGACATTGTCAATATGATTTGCGCGCAAAACGGGCGTCCCTGCTTTGATTACCATGTCGGGCGCGGGCCGGGCGCATGCGTCGGCGCGATTTCCCCTGCCGACTATGCCAAGAACGTCAAGCGTGTCGAACATTTCTTGTCGGGCCATCGCAAGGATGTCGTCGACGAGCTTACGTCCGAGATGACGGAGGCAGCCGAGACGCTCGATTTTGAGCGTGCGGCGCGCGTCAAGCGTCGCCTGGAAGTCATTAGGGGACTGGACGATCGCCAGCAGGTCGTTTTTCCATCAAGCGTCGATATCGACGTCATCGGCTTCTATCGCGAAGAGACTATCTCTGCCGCCTGTGTCTTTGTCGTTCGCGAGGGCCGAACGGTTCGAACTTGTGAGTTCATCCTCGATAAAGGCCTGGATGTCGACGAGGAAGAGCTTCAATCGGGCTTTCTTAAGCGCTATTACGACGAGACGGCTGATATTCCAGCCGAGATCAATCTCTCTGTCGAGCTTGAGGATGCCGAAGCGTTGGGGGAGTGGCTTGCGGGCAAGCGCGAACGCTCTTGCCATCTCCATAGGCCGCAGCGCGGTGAAAAGCACCGCCTGCTCGATATGGCTTCCAAAAATGCCCGCCATGCCCTCATGCGCTACATGATGCGCACGGGGTATGCTGACGATCGCACCAATCAGGCGCTCCTGGAGCTCGAAAGCGCACTGGCGCTGCCTGCGCCGCCGTTGCGCATCGAGTGCTTCGATATCTCGACGTTGCACGGCACCTTTACCGTCGCTTCGATGGTGGTATTTACCAACGGTCGTGCCGACAAGGGCCAGTATCGTCGCTTTAAAATTCAGGCCGAATTGGACGAGGCGAACGACTTCGTATCGATGTCCGAGGTCCTGGGGCGTCGCTATGCTCCCGAGCGCATGGCGGACGAGCGCTTTGGCTCGCGCCCCGATTTGCTCGTTGTCGATGGCGGCAAGCCGCAATTGACCGCTGCAATTAAGCAACTTGAGGCACTCGGCCTCGATATACCAGTTTGTGGCTTGGCAAAGGCCGATGAGGAGGTTTTCGTGCCGTGGGACGAGACTCCCGTCGTGCTGCCGACCGGCTCCGCTTCGCTTTATCTGATCAAGCAGGTTCGCGATGAATCCCACCGATTTGCGATTACCTTCCACCGCGAGTTGCGCGATAAGGCTATGACGGTTTCGGTGCTTGACGACGTTCCGGGCGTGGGACCCACCAGAAAACGTGCCATTATGCGCCATTTTGGCTCGATGAAGCGTTTGCGCGCGGCAAGCGAGCAGGAGATTGCAGAAGTTCGAGGCGTTCCGGCCGATGTCGCCAAAGCGGTCCACGAGGCACTTGTTGCATGGAATGCCGAGCGCGCCCAGGCATCGGCCAACCGATCCGAAAACTAAACGTGCTTCTAAACAACTGATATACATGATTGGTCAATTTTCAATCATTTGTTTCGCGGTGATTACCTGCCGATTTCGGGTTTTATTAACGCTAAAACGTTTGACTAGCCATGGTGAACAACACTGCTATCCTGCGGGTTGACGAAGACTGATATCTCACCTCGTCGATAGATACTGTCTGTCGAATCATTTGTCAATGAATTCGGTGAACGGTAGTAAATACCGTTCAAGCGTATGTATGTATCGGTCGCCGAGCGCGGCACCTCAGTTGGGTTCGTCGGTAGGTAAGGTATATATCGTCCGCAAGTTGCGCGGGGGCAAGTCTAGGTGCTCCCGGGTAAGATTCTCTATTGATAGGAGAAGACATGGCCATCATCAACAAGGGTATGTCCAGGCGTTCGTTCCTCGGCCTCACCGGCAGCGTCGCTGCTGTCGCAGGGCTTGGTCTCACCGGCTGCGGTGGCAGCTCTAGCGACGAGGGTTCCGCTTCCGGTTCCACCGATTCCGCCAACCGTGGCGGCGGCGTGATCACCGCTGGCTCCGCTTACGCTCCGTCCAGCTTCGACCCCGCCAGCACCGGCTCCGCTGTGGGCCTGGGTGCTAACTGGCACGTCATCGAGGGCCTCTACGGCATCGATTACCACGACTACAGCACCTTCAACGAGCTCGCCACCGACGATCCCAAGTCCGTGGACGACACCACCTTCGAGGTCACCATCCGCAAGGGTGCCAAGTTCTCCGATGGTACCGAGGTCACCGCTGACGACGTCGTCGCTTCCTACACCGCTTGCGCCGCTTCTGCTACCTACGCTCCGTTCTTCCAGCCCTTCGAGTCCATCGAGGCCAAGGACGCCAGCACTGTAACGGTCAAGACCAAGGTCCCCAACTTCTCCCTGCTCAAGGATCGTCTGGCCATCATCCGTGTTACCCCGGCCACCCAGGCCGAGGAGGATCGCGCCAAGCAGCCGATCGGTTCCGGCCCCTGGATGTACGACTCTATCTCCGATACCGAGATCACCCTGGTTCCCAACCCCGAGTACAACGGTGAGTATGCTGCCGAGGATAAGAAGATCCAGTACAGCATCCTGACCGACCCCACCGCTCGCGTTACCGCTCAGCAGGAGGGCTCCACGCTCGTTATGGAGCTCGTCACCGCTGACGCTGTCGACCAGCTCGAGAGCGCTGGCTGCAAGATCGATAACGTTCAGGGTTTCGGCACCCGCTTCATCATGTTCAACGTTGCCAAGGAGCCTTGGAACAACGTCAAGGTCCGTCAGGCCGTCATGTACGCGCTCGACACCGAGAAGATGATCACCAACACCTTCGCCGGCCTTGCCACCGCTGCCAGCTGCTACCTGCCCAAGAGCTTCACCAACTATCATGAGGCTTCCACGGTGTACAAGACTGACGCCAAGAAGGCCAAGAAGCTCATCGAAGAGTCTGGCATCACCCCGGGCGCCATCACCCTGCGCACCACCGACAACGAGCAGATCAAGGGCATGGCCGCTCAGGTCAAGAACGACCTCGACGCCCTCGGCTTCGATGTGACCATCCAGACCGATACCTCGCCGGCCACCTACGCTGCCATCGACGGCGGCGAGGCCTACGATATCCTTCTCGCTCCTGGCGATCCGTCCTGCTTCGGCGCCGACCCCGACCTGCTGCTCAACTGGTGGTATGGCGACAACGTCTGGATGCAGACCCGTTGCCCGTGGAAGGATTCCGCTGAGTGGGCGAAGCTCCACGGTCTCATGGACGAGGCTCTTGCCGCCGAGGGCGACGAGCAGCAGAAGAAGTGGAACGAGTGCTTCGACATCATCGCCGACAACGCTGTTCTGTACCCCGTTGTCCACGTCAAGACCGTTTCCGCTTCCTGGGACGATCCGTCCACCGCGCCCAACGGCGAGGCCCTCGATGGCTTCAAGGGCATCGGCACGACGAGCATGTCCTTCAGGGGCGTCGCGACCGTCAAGGCCTAAGACTCGCTTGAGTCATATGTAGGGCGTCGGTCGTAAGGCAACGTCCTCATAGTTGAAACAAAGACCCGGGCGGCCTCGATGTCGCTCGGGTCTTGTAATGAGTATCCATACTCATATACCAGTTGGTCCTACCGACAAAAGAAAGGGGAGAGAACGTGAACAACTTTCTACGTTTGATTGGAAGGCGTCTCGTGGCGCTGCCGATCATGGCATTGGGCGTCACCGTCCTGGTGTTCTTCCTTATGTCGTTCTCCAAGACCGACCCCGCCTATACGGCGTTGGGTGACGGTGCCTCGCCCGAGGCGGTTGCCGAGTACCATGAGAAGTATGGTCTGGACGACCCCTGGCCCGTGCGCTACGTGCGCTACATGGGCGATTTGATCCATGGTGACATGGGCACCTATGGTGCTGCCCGCAACTCCGTTGCCAAGCGCATCTCCACGGCCCTGCCCGTCACGATGCAGCTGACCTTCATCGGTCTTGCCATCGGCGCGGTCGTCTCGTTTTTGCTCGGCGTCATCGCGGCACTGTACCGCGATAAATGGCCGGACCAAGTGATCCGCGTCTTTTCCATCGCCGGCCTGGCAACCCCGTCGTTCTGGCTTGCCGTTCTGTTGATTCTGCTGTTCTCTTCCTACCTTAAGGTGCTCCCGGCGTCCGGTGCTCTGCCTCACTTCACCACCAACCCGGCTGGCTATCTGGGACGTATGATCATGCCCGCCATCGCCCTGGCATTCCCGCTGACGGGTCAGATGACTCGTATCGTGCGTACGGCCATGGTCGAGGAGCTCGATAAGGACTATGTCCGCATGGCCCGTGGCGCCGGCGTTCCCGAGAAGGTCGTCGTCGGCATCAACGTTTTGCGCAACGCGCTGATTACCCCGGTCACCACCCTCGGTCTTAAGATCGGCTACCTTATGGGCGGCGCCGTCGTCATCGAGGTCATCTTCAACCTCCCCGGCATGGGTACTGCGATTCTGCAGGGCGTTCAGGGCAACGAGGCGAACCTGGTTCAGGGCGTCGTCATCGTCGTTGCTCTTGCCTTCATCATCATCAACATCGTGGTTGACATGCTCTACCTGCTCATCAACCCGCGCATCAGGACGGTGTAGATTATGGTAAAGATTCGAGAGAAGCAAACCGAGCAGCTCGAGAAGGCTGCCTCCAAGGGGCTCAAGCTCGGTGGCTGGAAGAAGATGACGCTGTCTTCTAAGATTGCCGCCGTCGTGCTGGTGCTGGTCGCCCTGACCGCGATTCTGGCGCCCCTTCTTGCCCCCTATAGCCCGGTCGAGATTTTCACTGCTCGCCAGGCTCCCGGCAATGGATTTATCTTCGGTACCGACGATAAGGGCCGCGACATCCTGTCGCGCATGCTTTACGGTGGCCGTTACTCGCTGATCATCGGCTTCGGTGCTACTGCCATGGCTCTGGTCTGCGGCTCGGTCGTGGGCGCCCTCGCGGCTGTTTCGCGCAAGTCCGTTTCCGAGGCGATCATGCGCATCCTGGACATCATCATGTCCATCCCGGGCATCGCCCTCGCTGCCGTCTTCGTCTCCATCCTGGGCAATTCCGTGCCGTCGATCATCTTCGCCATCGGCTTTATGTACACCCCGCAGATTGCCCGTATCGTGCGCGCCAACATCGTGTCCGAGTACGGCGAGGACTATGTCCGCGCGGTCATCGTTTCCGGCGCCAAGGCTCCGTGGATTTTGATTAAGCACGTTCTGCGTAACTGCATCGCCCCGATCATGGTCTTCACCGTTACCCTGGTCGCCGACGCCATCATCTTCGAGGCCTCGCTGACCTTCATCGGCGCTGGTATCCAGGAGCCCACCGCTACCTGGGGCAACATCCTCGCCGACGCCCGCGGCGGCGTGCTCGCCGGCCGTTGGTGGCAGGCACTGTTCCCGGGCCTGGCCATCATGATCACCTGCCTGGCGCTCAACATCCTCTCCGAGGGCATTACCGACGCCATGGCCGCTGCGCCCTCCGCCGCCCTGGATCCGACCGATTCCTCCAAGCGCCGCGAGGCCGACCTGCTGGTCTCCGACCCCGTTCGCGCCTACAAGGAGCAGGCTCAGTCCCTGTCCGCCCGTCTTGGCGCCCTGCGCGATGTCGAGCTCAAGCGTAACGACCGCCATGTGCCCGATGAGTCCGTTGAGCCGATCCTTTCGGTCCGCGATTTCTGCATCCAGTTTGAGCACCACGGTGACATCAACGTCGTCGACCATGTCAACTTTGATGTACGTCCTGGCCAGACCATGGGCCTGGTCGGTGAGTCCGGCTGCGGTAAGTCCATCACCACGCTGGCCATCATGGGTCTGACCGACGATGACGAGCATCTTTCCGGTGAGGTTCTCTGGGAGGGTCGCGACCTGCTCAAGATGAGCAAAAAAGAGTGGTTCGGCCTTCGCGGTACCGATATCGCCATGGTCTATCAGGACGCCCTGTCCTCGCTCAATCCCTCCATGCTCATTTCCGCTCAGATGAAGCAGCTCACCAAGCGTGGCGGCACCCGTAGCGCCGAGGAGCTCCTGGAGCTCGTGGGCCTCGACCCCAAGCGTACGCTCGAGAGCTATCCGCATGAGCTTTCCGGTGGTCAGCGTCAGCGCGTTCTGATCGCTATGGCCCTTACCCGCGACCCCAAGCTGGTCATCTGCGACGAGCCCACGACCGCTCTGGACGTTACCGTCCAGAAGCAGGTCATCAAGCTGCTCAACGACCTTCAGGCCAAGCTCGGCTTTGCCATGATCTTCGTTTCGCATGACCTGGCTCTGGTCGCCGAGGTTGCCCATAACATCACGGTTATGTACGCTGGCCAGGTTATCGAGCAGGCGCCCACCAAGGAGCTGCTCACCAACCCGATCCACGAGTACACACGCGGTCTTCTGGGCTCCGTTCTGTCCATCGAGAGCGGCTCGGGCCGCCTGCACCAGGTGCCCGGCGCCGTTCCGAGCCCGCGCGATTTCCCCAAGGGCGATCGCTTCGCGCCCCGCTCGAGCCATCCGCGCATTGGCCTGGACACCCGTCCGGTCTTCAAGCGCGTGCCCGGCACCGAGCACTTCTATTCCGAGCTCCCCGATGAGGTGCTCAAGGCAAATGGTTTGACCCCTCACGCGGAGGTGATGTAGATGAGCGAGACCGCAGTCAACGGCGTCGAGCCGATCATCTTCCTTGATGACGTCCACGTCACCTTTAGGACCCGTACCGGCTCGATTCTGCACCCCAACCTGGTTCACGCCGTCCAGGGTGTAACGATTAAGCTCATGCCCGGACAGACCATCGGCATCGTCGGCGAGTCCGGTTGCGGAAAGTCCACCACCGCCAACGTCATGTGTGGCCTGCAGGCCCCCACGAGTGGCAAGGTCTACTTTAAGGGCAAGGACGTTACTAAACGTACCGCCGAGGACCGTCGCCACATGGGCCGCGTCATCTCGGTCGTGTTCCAGAACCCGGCCACGGCGCTCAACCCCCGCATGGTCGTTCGCGAGCAACTGCTCGACCCCATGCGCGTCCACAACTTGGGTACCGAGGCCGAGCAGGAGAAGCGCGTCAAGGAGCTCTTGGAGCTCACCGGTCTGCCCAGCTCTGCCGCCGAGGTTCTTCCCGGCCAGCTTTCGGGCGGCCAGCGCCAGCGCGTCGCAATTGCCCGTGCCCTGTCGCTGAACCCCGATGCCATCATCGCCGACGAGCCCACCTCGGCTCTGGACGTTTCGGTCCGCGCGCAGATTCTGAACCTGCTGACCGACCTTAAGAAGGAGCTCGGCCTGGCCATGGTGTTCATCAGCCATGACATCCAGACGGTCCGCTATATCTCTGACGACATCATCGTTATGAATGGCGGCAAGATCGTCGAGCATGGCGAGGCCAAGCAGGTCTTCCAGCACCCTCAGGACCCCTACACCAAGATGCTGCTCGGCGCTGCGCCGTCGCTGCTGCATCCCAAGCTCGGCGAGTAGCCTCGCTTTCCCTCCCGTGCGCCCGGTTCCCTTGCCGGGCGCACCTCCGTTGCGATTTCGAAAGGTTGGGTTCACGAGCCATGCCAAGTGCTCAAGAGCTACAACAGCAATTTGGTGAATATCGAGGCGCTATGCCCCGTCCATCGGATTTCGATCTCTTTTGGAAGGATCGCATGGCCGAGGCCGACACCGTCGAGCTCGACTACGCGATCGAGGCGGCTTCGGTTGCGGATTCCGCGACCTGTCGGTTTTTCGACCTCTGGTATACCGGCATGTGTGGTGCACGCCTGCATGCCAAGTACCTCAAGCCGGTCTCGGAGGAGCCCATGCCGCTGGTGCTTCAGTTCCATGGATATCCGGGTGCGAGCCGCAGCTGGTTTGAGCAGGCGTCGTTTGCGGGCATGGGCATGGCGCTCATTGCTCTCGACTGCCCCGGCCAGGGTGGCCCCTCCGAGGATATTGGTGGATTTGAGGGCACGACGGTCGCGGGCCATATCGTCGCCGGTATCGACGGCGACCCGGCCAATCTCTACTATGTCCGCTTGCACCAGGATATCCGCATTCTGTGCCGTATCGTTCGCGAGCTCGAGGGCATCGATCTTACCCGCGTGTATGTGAACGGCGCATCGCAGGGCGGCGGTTTGGGTATTGCGACCTGCGCGCTCAATAGCGATTTGGTTGACCGCGCGGCCATCCTCTACCCCTTCTTATCGGACTTCCGCCTGGTTTGGGATCTGGATGCCGACGATATTGCCTACGAGGGTCTGCGCTATTGGTCGCGTTGGTTTGACGAGGACTCGACTCGTATCGAGGAAGCCTATGCCAAGCTGGCGTACTTCGATTCCAAGAACTTTGCCCCCATGGTCAAGTGCCCCGTGCTGTTTGGCACGGGCACAGCCGATATCGTCTGTCCGCCGGCAACGCAGTTTGCGGTGTACAACAACCTGTCCTGCGAGAAGCGCCACGAGTTCTTTGAGGGCTTTGGCCACGAGGAGATTCAGGACTTTGATGATCTGATCATTCCGTTTTTCTGCAAGGGAGGGGAGGCTCATGTCTAAGTGCGAGAGCAATGTTGACGAGCTGATAATCCCCGGGCTCGTGGGAATTCCTGGAACGGTTTCGTCAAGGCTCGCAGAATATCGGGACTGGCACGGTGATGTCCAAGCAGATGTTTCTGATTTAGAGACATCCGCTTCGAATCTTGAGATTCAAGGCCTGGCCATTACGGCGATTGACTTTGTTAACCCCTGCGCCCGCTACTCGGAGATTTCCTTTGAGCTCGGTGACGATGCGGTCCACGCTCGTTTGATTGAGCCAGTTGGTCGTGCCCGAGTATCTGAGCGCGTGCCACTGTGCCTGATGTTTCACGACATCGATCGGCCTGTGCGCGGCTGGCATCACATGACGAGATTTGCCGCCATGGGGTATGCCGTCCTCGCGTTGGATGACGATGTTGCTGGTGCGGACGACCTGCAGCGGGGGATTGCTTCGCCCGCTTTTGTCGAACGCGTCCGTTGGGGTTGCGCGTTGGCGAAGGTCGCGCGCAATCTTGATGGCGTGGACCCCGACCGCATTTTTGCATGGGGTGAGGGTCTTGGCGGCGGAGTCGCGCTGGCGGTTTCTGCTCTGGACGAGCAGGGCTTTGCCTGCACGGCGGTTGCCAATCCAGTTCCCGGTGGCCTCGAGGCGCTGTCGTCTCGGGTGCGCGGCTCGGTGCTCATGGGCACATCGCTTATGGATACCGTGAGCGACCCCAAGGGTCAGTTTGCCGTATTCAACGGTTTTGAGTGTGACCGGAGGCATATCATCTATGCCAAATACGCTCACGAGCGCATCAATGCGTTCGAAAACGAAGTCGTCGACTTCTTTAACCAAACGTTCTACCCGTGTTCTTTGGCCTAGACGGCCTGGACACTGCCAACAAGAGTGGGCGGCATAGGGCTGCCCGCTAGACAACTAAGGAGATTCTTGTGGCAACTCAGAAATTCACCGGCGTTATCCCTCCCGTCGTTGTTCCCGATACCGAAGACCACCAGCTCGATGTTGCCTCCTTTGAGCGCAGCATCAACCGCATGATCGATGCCGGCGTCGATGGCCTGTTCTTCCTGGGCTCCTCGGGCGAGGTCGTCTTCTCCACCGACGAGCGTCGTCGTCAGATCATCGCCGAGGCCGTGCGCATCGTCGATCACCGCGTGCCTGTTCTGGTCGGCATCATCGACACCGAGACCGAACGCATGATCGAGCACGGCAAGGTCGCTCAGGAGCTGGGCGCCGATGCGCTTGTCGCTACCTGCCCGTTCTATGCCCTGCAGGGCATGACCGAGGTCGAGGAGCACTTCCGCATCCTGCACGAGGAACTCGACCTGCCCATCTTCGCCTACGACATCCCCGTGTGCGTCCACACCAAGCTCCCCTGGAAGCTCCTTGCTAAGCTCGGCGCCGAGGGCGTCCTGGCCGGCGTCAAGGATTCCTCGGGCGATGACATCTCGTTCCGCTACCTCGTTCAGGAGAACGAGAAGAACGGCCATCCGATGAGCATCCTCACCGGTCACGAGGTCGTTGTCGACGGCGCTTACCTCGGTGGCGCCGACGGTTCTGTCCCGGGTCTCGCTAACGTTGAGCCCGAGGGCTACGTGCGCCAGTGGAAGGCCGCTCAGGCCGGCGACTGGGCTACCGTCAAGGCCGAGCAGGATCGCCTCAACGAGATCTCCCACATCTGGGATGTCACCTCGGGCGTTCAGGGCTATGCCGGCGGCGTTGGTGCCTTCAAGACCGCTATGAATCTCATGGGCATCTTCGACAGCCCGACCATGCCGCGCCCGGTGAAGGCCATGACCGGCGAGAACGTCGAGGCGATTAAGAAGGTCCTCCAGGACAACGGTCTCCTGTAAAGCTTCCCCAGGCACCCGATCTTGGGGCTCAAGTGGTCGGGCGTGACCCATTAGGTCAACGCCTGACCACTTTCACCCCAACCTCGGGCACCTGGAAAACCTTTACCGCGCTGTGGCGGCTAGTCTGACGGCGCATTTCCTGTAGTTGTTTTTATCTCCTAAGGAGAGCGACATGGAGAACAAGTACGTCTGCTCTGTCGACATCGGCGGAACTAAGATCGCGACCGCCATTATGGAGTATCCGGCTGACGGTAGCGTGCCCCATCCCGTATTTGAGGCCGAGGTTCCTACCGAGGCCCAGGAGGGCGGCGAGGCCGTCTTCCAGCGTATCGAGGCGTCCATCAAGGCCGCTCTTGAGGCGAATCCCGATGTCGAGGTCCTCGGCGTCGGTATCGGTGCCGCAGGCGTCGTCGATCCCAAGACGGGCGCCATCGCCTATGCCAACGAGATTATGCCCGGCTGGTCCGGCGTTCAGTTGGGGCCGCGTCTGCGGGAGGACCTTGGTCTTCCCGTTGCCGTTGTGGGCGACGTGCAGGCTCATGCTCTGGGCGAGGCCCACTGGGGCGTCGGCAAGGGCAAGTTCTCCGTCTTGTGTCTGGGCATCGGTACGGGCATCGGCGGCGCATATGTCGAGAACGGCCGCGTGATGCAAGGCTTCCATGGTGCTGCCGGCCATATGGGCCATATCGAGTGCTCGGCTGCCGCCGGCATTCCCTGCGCCTGCGGTCGTTCTGGCCATCTTGAGTCGGTAGCCTCAGGCACCTCGATTGGCCGTATGTACGACGAGCGCTTCGGTCGAGTTGACCCCAGCCGTCCTTCGGTCGGTCGCGACGTGAACGACCTGTGCCGTGCTGGCGACGCAAAGGCGACCGAGGTCATCCATGACGCCGGCTTTGCGCTGGGCGCCAGCTTGGGCTCGCTTGCCAACATCTTGGATCCCGAGGTCATCGTGCTTTCGGGAGGTGTGATTCACCAGGGTCCCGATTGGCGCTCGCAGACGTGGAAGGATTCGGTGCACGAGGGTTATGCCAGCCAGGCGCTCGACCCGCTCCAGGACACGCCGATTCTCATCGGCTCTCTGGAGGGCGACGCGCCGCTCATCGGTGCCGCCGAACACCTTCTTGCGTCGTTGAAGTAAACATAACTACCAAGTGCGCCTTCTGAGGTGCCGCAGATTGACGTGAAAGAGGAGCGAAGCGTACTTCGGTACGCGAGCGACGGTTTGAACGTCAAGGTGCGGTGTCTCAGAAGGCTGTTTTGAGAAAGGTTGAGTCGAACATGACCGTCGATCCTTTGATTCAATCCCTGAAGGGCAAGCTCGTCGTGAGCGTTCAGGCCTATATGGGCGAGCCGCTTCGTACGCCCGAGACCATGGCTCAGATGTCTCGCGCCTGCGAGCTTGGCGGCGCCGCCGCTATTCGCTGCCAGGGTCTTGCTGACATCGCCGCCATTAAGGGCCGCTGCGAGGTCCCCGTCATTGGCTTGTGGAAGGATGGGCACGAGGGCGTCTACATCACGCCGACGCTGCGTCATGCTCGTGCCTGCGTTGCCGCCGGTGCCGACATCGTGGCAATTGATGCCACTGATCGCCCGCGTCCCGATGGCAAGACCGTCGAGGATACCTTCCGTCCGCTGCACGAGGAGGGCGTGCTCCTGATGGCCGACTGTGCCACCATCGAGGATATTCGTCGTGCTGTCGACATGGGCTTCGACCTGGTGTCCACCACGCTTTCTCATGGTGTTGCCGCTATCGATTGCACCATGGCCGATGGTCCCGACCTGCCGCTCCTTCGTCAGGCGACCGAGGAATTCCCCGGCCTTCCCATCATCTGCGAGGGCCGCGTGCACACGCCCGAGGAGGCCCGCGCCGCGATTGATGCGGGAGCCTGGGCAGTTGTCGTCGGCACCGCCATCACGCACCCCACGAGTATTACAAGTTGGTTCAAGGCTGCGCTTGAGGCGTAAGACAGGCCTCGTATCCGCTTGGGGCGGTATACTCAATAAAGGCAATTGATCGCGCGGGATCCGCTGGCCGGGTCCCGCGCTTGTTTTAGGAGGCACACATGCAAAAGGGAGATGCCATGGATGCGGCGGAGCGCTCGGAGCGCATCCCCGATATCGTCATCATCACCGGAATGTCCGGATCGGGCCGAACGCAGGCCATGCATGTGTTCGAGGACATGGGCTACTTTTGCATCGACAACTTGCCTCCGCGTCTGATCGCCCAGCTTGCCGAACTCGTCGGCATCAATACGGGCGTGGGCAGGCATCTTGCCGTCACCTGCGACCTGCGCAGCCAAGGCTTGTTCGATGAGCTGCTCGATGCCGTTGCCGCACTCGAGGAGCGCGAGATGAGCTGTGACATCGTGTTTCTCGAGGCCTCTGACGAGGTGCTGATCCGTCGTTATAGCGAAAACCGCCGCCGCCATCCCATTGCCAAGCCGGGGGAGACTACGGCCGATGCGATTCAGCGCGAGCGCCTGCAGCTGCAGGGCGTTCGCGACCGAGCTGACATGATTATCGATACGAGCCGCTTGCGCACCTCTGCCCTGCGCAACAAATTGCGCATGGCGTTCTCCGAGCTGTCTGACCAGCAGCTCATGGACGTTCACGTGTTCTCGTTTGGCTTTAAGCACGGCATGCCCGTCGAGGCGGACATTATGATCGACGTTCGCTTCCTGCCCAATCCGTTCTACGATCCCGAGATGCGCACCATGACCGGTCTCGATAAGAAAGTCTCTGACTTTGTTCTGGACCATCCCAAGACCCAGGAGTTCTGGAAGGCCTGGACGCAGCTGCTCGATACGGTCATGCCCGGCTATATCGCGGAGGGCAAGCCACAGCTTTCTATTGCCATCGGCTGCACGGGCGGTCAACACCGCAGCGTTGCCATCGCCGAGGCCACGGCACGTTATTTGGAAGGCGCCCAATATCACGTGAGCATTTCCCATCGCGACCTGTCGCGCGCCAACACGAAAGCATAGGTCTGCATGTCGTTTACCGCCGAGGTGCGTGACGAGCTCGCGCGCTGTGAACCCGAATGTGAATACTGCGATTTGTCGACGCTTGCCGCCCTGACGCGTGTGAGCGGTACACTTTCGCTGGCCGGCTCCGGGCGGTATCGTTTGACGGTCGCGACAGAGACGGGTGCCGTCGCGCGCACGATGATCACACTGACGCATCGCATCCTTAAGCTCAAAACGGAATTCACCGTTCGTAAATCGGTCTTACATAAGGTCCGTAACTATCTCATTACCCTGCCCGATCAGCCCGACCTGGACAAGGCTCTGGTGCTGCTGGGCATTCTCGACCGCAGGGGAGGGCTCGTCGCTGGTGTTCCCCGGCACATCGTTGCCCGTCCCTGCTGCAGGCTTGCCTACATTCGCGGCGCGCTCATCGCCGGCGGTTTCGTGGCCGATCCCCGCGGCGACTTTCATTTGGAGATCGCGGTGCAGGGCGAGCAGTATGCACGGGGCCTTTGCGATCTATTGGAGCAGATTGGGGTCCATGCGCGCGTTAACGCGCGGCGCGGGTCCTTTGCTGTCTACATTAAGAGCGCCGAGGAGATCGAGCATCTTTTAAAGCTGATTGGTGCCAAGCGCAGCGTTGCCGAGATTGAGGAGGCGCGCGCGGTCAAGTTGGTTAAGAACGACGTGAACCGTCGCGTGAATGCCGAACTGGCCAATCAGACCAGAAGTGCGGGTGCCGCCCAGCATCAGCTTGCGTTGATCGATGAGCTCGAACAGCGGGGTTTGCGCGACACGCTTCCGGACGCCTTGGCAGTCTTTTGCGACCTGCGCGAGCGCTATCCCGATCTGTCACTGCGCGATCTGGGGGAGATGGCTGACCCTCCCTTGTCGAAGTCTGCCCTGTACCATCGCGTTTTGAGGCTTGAAAAGCTCATTGAAGCAAACAAGTAGTTTGAAGTATCGACTTATATACGGATTTAGCTGCTATTTTATTCTTTAAAACGTTTTAACGTAAATTTGATTTTCAATTTCGAGCATTCTCGTGAAATTCAAGTCAAAAAAAAGGTATATTAGGCGAGTGGTTAGTTTGTGGGCCTCAACGGCGGGCGCTGTAGCTCGCGGGGGCCTTACGAAAGGAGACACAATGGCAGTAAAGGTTGCTATTAACGGCTTCGGTCGCATCGGTCGTCTGGCTTTCCGTCAGATGTTCGGTCATGAGGGCTCCGAGATCGTCGCTATCAACGACCTCACCTCTCCCGATATGCTCGCTTACCTGCTGAAGTACGACTCCACGCAGGGCAACTACGCTCGCGATCACGAGGTCGTTGCTGGCGAGGATTCCATCACCGTTGACGGCAAGGAGATCAAGATCTACAAGGAGGCCGACGCCAACAACCTGCCTTGGGGCGACCTCGACGTCGACGTCGTTCTCGAGTGCACCGGCTTCTACACCAGCAAGGCTAAGGCTCAGGCCCACATCAACGCTGGCGCCAAGAAGGTCGTCATCTCCGCTCCGGCCGGCAGCGATCTGCCCACCATCGTGTACAACGTCAACCATGAGACGCTGACCGCTGAGGACAACATCATCTCCGCTGCTTCCTGCACCACCAACTGCCTCGCCCCGATGGCCAAGGGTCTGAACGACTTCGCTCCCATCGTGTCCGGCATCATGACCACCATTCACGCCTGGACCGGCGACCAGATGCCGCTCGACGGCCCGCAGCGCAAGGGCAACAAGCGTCGTAGCCGCGCCTGCGCCGTCAACATCGTCCCCAACACCACCGGTGCTGCCAAGGCCATCGGCCTGGTTCTCCCCGAGCTCAACGGTAAGCTCATCGGTGCCGCCCAGCGCGTCCCGACGCCGACCGGCTCTATCACCAACCTCTACGCTGTCGTTGACAAGAAGGTCACCGTCGACGAGGTTAACGCCGCTATGAAGGCCTACGCTGCCACCATCTCCGAGACCTTCGGTTACAACGAGGACGACATCGTCTCCACCGACATCATCGGCGAGACCCACGGCTCCATCTTCGACGCCACTCAGACCATGTGCTCTGACCTCGGCAACGGCCAGACCCTCGTTCAGGTCACCTCTTGGTACGACAACGAGAACTCTTACACCTCTCAGATGGTCCGCACCATCAAGTACTTCGAGAAGTTCGTTGCTTAATTTAGCTTTTAGCGAATAGCTCGTTGAGCGTCTAAAGAAGGGCGCGGCCTTATAGGGCTTACACCCTAGGGTCGCGCCCTTTTTATAGGAAATCGTCTGCCGTAATGGGAGGCAGACACGTACGAAAGGTAGAAGCAAACATGGCCTTTACCAAGAAGACCGTCCGCGACATCGATGTCGACGGCAAGCGCGTTCTCGTCCGCGTTGACTTCAACGTGCCTATTAAGGATGGCGTCGTTGGCGACACCACCCGTATCAAGGCTGCCCTGCCCACCATCAACTATCTCGTTGAGCACAACGCTCGCGTCATCCTCATGAGCCACCTCGGCCGTCCCGAGGGCACTGGCTTCCAGCCTGAGCTCTCCCTTGAGCCTGTCGCCAAGAAGCTCGCCGAGCTCTCTGGTCTCGACGTTGCCTTTGTCGCCGACACTTACGGCGAGAAGGCTGCCGAGGCTGTCGCCGCCGTCGAGCCGGGCAAGGTTCTCGTTCTCGAGAACGTCCGCTTCGATAAGCGTGAGAAGAAGAACGATCCCGAGATCGCCAAGAAGCTCGCTTCCTATGGTGACGTCTTCGTTCTCGATGCCTTCGGCACCGCTCACCGCGCCCAGGGTTCCGTCGTGGGCCCCGCCGCTTACCTGCCTGCCGTCGCTGGCTTCCTGCTCGAGAAGGAGGTCGACACGCTGACCGGCATCTTCGCCGAGCCCGAGCGCCCCTTCGTCGCTATCGTCGGCGGTTCCAAGGTTTCCTCCAAGATCGGTGTTCTCGATCACCTCATCGACTCCGCTGACACCCTGATCATCGGTGGCGGCATGGCCTACACCTTCTTCCTGGCTCAGGGCCTGTCCGTTGGTCAGTCCCTCAAGGAAGAGGACTGGGTCGAGCGCGCCGGCGAGATGCTCAAGAAGGCCGAGGAGAAGGGCGTCAAGATCCTGCTCCCCATCGACAACCGCGTTGCTGATCACTTTGGCGAGGACGCTGTCCCCGAGGTTGTCGCTTCTGATGCTATCCCCGACGATCGTGAGGGCATGGATATCGGCCCCAAGACCGAGGAGCTCTACGCCGAGGCCGTCAAGGGCGCCAAGACCGTGTTCTGGAACGGCCCCATGGGCGTCTTCGAGTTCGACAACTTCGCTCACGGCACCCAGGCTATCGCCGAGGCTGTTGCCGAGGCCGACTGCACCTCGATCATCGGCGGTGGCGACTCTGTCGCAGCTGTCAACAAGTTCAACCTGGCCGACAAGATGAGCTGGATCTCCACCGGTGGTGGCGCTTCCATGGAGCTCGTCGAGGGTAAGGCCCTGCCCGGAGTGGAGGCGCTTCTCGATGCCTAATCGCACCCTTCTTATCGCTGGTAACTGGAAGATGAACAACGACGTCGCCGAGGCCGCCAAGCTCGCCGACGAGCTGGCTCAGGCTCTGCCTGAGGTTCCGGCTGGCGTCGAGGTGCTCGTCTGCCCTCCGACCATCGACATCACCACGGTTCATGACCGCATTCAGGCTGCCCCCATCGCCCTCGGTGCACAGAACGTGTACTGGGAGGCCAAGGGTGCCTTCACCGGTGAGTCTTCTTGCGACATGCTCAAGTCCGCTGGCTGCACCTACTGCATTATCGGTCACTCCGAGCGTCGCGACTACTTCCACGAGACCGACGAGGACCAGAACAAGAAGGCTAAGGCTCTCGTTGCCGCCGGTCTTGTTCCCGTCTTCTGCTGCGGCGAGTCCCTTGAGGTCCGCGAGGCTGGCACCTATGTCGAGCACGTCGTGAACCAGGTCAAGGCTGGCCTTGCTGGCCTTGAGATCACCTGCCCCAAGCAGGTCGTCGTCGCCTACGAGCCCATCTGGGCCATCGGCACCGGCAAGACCGCTACCGCCGAGGACGCTCAGGAGGTCTGCGGCGCTATCCGTGAGACCCTCAAGGAGATGTTCGGCGAGGAGCTCGCCAACGGCATCCGCGTTCTCTACGGCGGTTCCGCCAAGCCCGGCAACATTGCCGAGCTCGTCGCCAAGCCCGACGTTGACGGCGCCCTCGTGGGCGGCGCTTCGCTCAAGGCTGCCGACTTCGCCTCTATGGTCGTCAAGGCAGGCGAGTAGGACATATGGCACAGCGTCATCTTCCTGCACTCCTGATCATCATGGATGGTTGCGGCCTTGCTCCGGCCGATGGCGAGAACGCCGTCGCCGCTGCCAAGACGCCCTTCCTTGATAGCCTGTACGAGAAGTACCCCCACACCACGCTCGGCGCTTCGGGCGAGGACGTGGGTCTTCCCGATGGCCAGATGGGTAACTCCGAGGTGGGTCACCTCAACATCGGTGCCGGACGCATCGTGTTCCAGGAGCTTTCGCGCATCAACAACGCCATCAAGGACGGCTCCATCGCCAAGAACGAGGTTTTTGTCAAGGCTATGGACGACGTCAAGGCTGACGGCAAGACCCTCCACCTCATGGGCCTTATGAGCCCTGGCGGTGTTCATTCTCATATGAACCACGTTGAGGCTCTGGTCAAGATGGCTGCCCAGCATGGCGTCAAGACCGTTCGTGTACACGCCTTTATGGACGGCCGCGACGTCGACCCGCAGTCCGGTGCCGGTTACATGAGTGAGTTCTGCGCCTTCCTGGCTAAGATCTCCGAGGAGACCGGTTGCGACGCACGCGTTGCCACCGTCTCGGGCCGTTATTGGGCCATGGACCGCGATAATCGTTGGGAGCGCATCCAGCGCGCCTACGACGTCATGGTCAACGCGTCCGATGCTGATACCGACCCCGTTGCCGGTATCAAGGCCTACTACGAGAAGGATCCGCGCGGCGACGAGTTCGTCGAGCCCTTCGCTGCCCACAACGAGGGCATCCACGAGGGCGACGCGGCCATCTTCTTCAACTTCCGTCCCGACCGCGCTCGTCAGATGACCCGCGTGTTCACGGACAAGGAGTTCGACGGCTTTGAGCGCGAGCAGATCAAGCTTTCTCACTTTGTGACGATGACCGAGTACGATCCGACGTTTGACGTCGAGGTCGCCTTCCCCAAGACGTTCCCCGAGAACGTCCTGGCCGACGTTATCGCCGCCAATGGCCTGAAGCAGCTGCACACCGCCGAGACCGAGAAGTACGCCCACGTGACGTTCTTCCTCAACGGCGGCATCGAGGAGCCCAAGGAGGGCGAGGAGCGCGTGCTCGTCGCTTCCCCCAAGGTCGCTACCTACGATCTGCAGCCCGAGATGAGCGCTCCCGAGGTGACCGAGAAGCTTGTCGCCGCCATCAACGAGGATCGCGCTGATTTCTACATCGTGAACTTCGCGAACTGCGACATGGTTGGTCACACCGGTGTCTTCGACGCCGCCGTTAAGGCCGTCGAGGCTGTTGACGATGCTCTGTCCAAGGTTGTCCCGGCGATTCTCGCCAAGGGCGGCTTTGCGCTGATTACCGCCGACCACGGTAACGCCGATCACATGTTTGACGTTGCTTCCGACGGTTCCAAGCATCCGTTTACGGCTCACACCACCAACCGCGTGCCGTTCATCATTGTTGATGAGAAGGCACAGCTCACCGGTATCGAGGACGGCCGTCTTTCCGATATCGCTCCGACCATGCTCACCATGGCTGGTATTGAGCCTTCCGCCGAGATGACGGGCCGCGTGCTCGCCACCGAGGCCTAATAGAAAACAAATACCGTTTTCTAGTAAGGGGGTTGTCCACAACCGGACAACCTCCTTTTTGGTATTTCTGCCATTTCCACCCCGTCCTTGAGTGGCAGGTAGGGGAGAGCGGGGGATTGTGGTACAGTACTGGAGTTTGAACTGTTCTATTAAGGAGCTTATCTATGGGTCCGTTCCAGATTCTTCTGTTTGTCGTTTGGGCTGTCTCTGCCGTGGCGCTGACGATTCTCGTCCTGATGCATTCCGGTAAGGGCACCGGCGTTTCGGATATGATCGCTAGCTCGCTGTATAACTCCAGCTCTGCCACGGGCGTCATGGAGCAGAACCTCGATCGCCTGACGGTAATTATGGCCGTTGTTTTTGCCGTGTGCGTCGTCCTGTGCATGTTCTTCTTCCCGCAGGGCATCGTCGGCTACTAAGCATCGGCGTATATACGTTTGCAATGGGTCTCGCAGGTGCGGGACCCTTTTTGTTTACATATTTGTAACAGAGTCAAAATATCCCCACATACTTCGCCCAACTAAAGAAATTCTCGACCGTTAACCGGAATTAGCCCCAAATCGTGCATAAAATGCGCTACTGTATTGCGAAACGTTGGTCCGTTGTGCATAACCAGCCATAGCAGCGGGCGGCGTTTTGATGGTTCGGATCGGATTGTCTCGACATATGTCCGACTGAACATTTCTTTGTCCTATCTCATAAGGAGGATGGCATGGCTGATTCTATGTTCCACCAGCCCGTTATGGGTCGTCGCGCCTTTGTTGGCGGCACCCTCGCTGCGAGCTCCATGGCTTTTCTTGCCGCATGCGGCAAGAAGGGCGGCGACGCTTCCGGTTCTGAGTCCGGTTCGACGCTGAACTTCTACATCAACAACCCGGTCTGCATCGACCCCTACAATGTCCAGGAGGACCAGGGCACTCAGGTCGAGTACCAGCTCTTTGACGCTCTGACCTCTTATGACGCCGAGAAGGGCGAGATCGTTCCGCTGGCTTGCGAGTCCTTTGAGGCCAACGACGACGCCACCGAGTTTACCTTCAAGATCAAGAAGGCCAAGTTCCACAACGGTGACGACGTTACCTCCAAGTCCTTCAAGCTCGGTTGGGAGCGTCTGGTCAACACCAAGTCGGCCATCGCTACCGAGTACGGCCCTTCCGAGGTCTCCTATCACCTTTCCATGGTCGAGGGCTATGACGACCTGCTTGCCGGTAACGCTACCGAGCTCAGCGGTGTTACTTGCCCCGACGATGAGACCCTCGTCGTCAAGCTGTCTTCCGCTTACGCCGACTTCCCCTTCGTTGCCTCTCACCCGGCTCTGGCCCCGGTTCCCGAGTGCGCCGAGTCCGATGTCAAGAGCTTCTACCTTGCACCGGTCGGTAACGGCCCGTTCATGATGGACGGCAAGTGGGAGGATGGTCAGGAGATCAACCTCAAGAAGTTCGACGATTACTATGGCGACAAGGCCAAGATCGATGGCATCCACTTCCAGGTCATCAAGGACATGGAGACCGCTTACAAGGAGTTCCAGGCCGGTAACCTCGATGTCTGCGACGTTCCCGTTGCTCAGATCGACGCTGCCAAGAAGGATCGCGGTGTGTCCAAGGACGGCTACACCATGGGTGACGGCGAGCGCATGCTGCTCGGCGCCGAGCCTTCCACCTACTACCTGACCTGCAACAACACGGCCGAGCCGTTCAACAACGCCGACCTGCGCAGGGGTATCTCCCTGGCCATCAACCGTGAGGCCATCTGCAAGACCATCTTCAAGGGTACCCGTACCCCTGCCGACGGCATTGTTCCTCCGGGCATCGATGGCTACAAGGAGGGCGCATGGGAGTTCTGCGCCTACGACGTCGACAAGGCTAACGAGTACCTCGACAAGGTTGCTCCCGCTGGCGCTAACGGCGATCGTGGCATTAACGTGACTCTGTCCTACAACCAGGACGGTGGCCACAAGGAGATCATGGAGTCCATCATCGGCGACCTCGCCAAGGTTGGCGTTACCGCTGTCTCCGATACCCCCGAGTGGTCTGCCCTGCTCGAGCAGTATCAGAACTTTAACTATCAGTTCGGTCGTCTGGGTTGGATTGCTGACTACCCGATCATGGACAACTTCCTGTATCCGCTGTTCCACTCCGACTCCCTCGGTGGCGACAACCGCTCTGGTTACAACAACCCCGAGTTCGACGCCAAGGTCGATGAGGCCCGTACCACGGTTGACGACGAAGAGCGCGTCGCTAAGATGCAGGAGGCCGATGCAATGGTCGCTGCCGACTGCCCGGTCATCCCGGTGATGTTCTACACGCACACCATCGCCGGCTCCGATCGCATCAAGCACCTCTATGTCGATCCGCAGAAGCACGCCGATCTGGGTACCGCTGAGCTCGCCTAAGAGTTTGCAGCTTCCGTGAGGGTCAAGTATTTACGTAGACCTCATGGGAAACATACAGTTCTCCCTAACCTGGGGTAAACTGGCTGATGGTAATTTTGGGATGCCGGTCTGGCGATCGGCATCCCATTTAGGTTAATCCCTAGATAGGGGAGTGGTATGGGTAAGTACATCGTTAAACGTGTGCTTCAGTTCATCCCGGTGTTTTTGGGCGTTACGCTGATTTTGTTCGCCCTCCAGAATATCGTGCCGGGAGATCCGATCAAGCTGATCGGTGGAGACAAGGCTCTGTCCCCCGAGGTGGAGCTTCAGCTTCGCGTCCGCTATCACCTGGTCCAGTCGGACGAGGACGGCAACGCGATCCTTGACGAGAACGGCGACCCCGTTCAAACGTCGCTCGTGGACCGTTACTTGTATTACATGAACGGCCTGCTTCATGGCGATCTGGGCAATTCGTATCAGCGCAAGCTGCCGGTTACGGAAATCTTTGCCCAGAAGTATCCGTATACGGTCAAACTTGCCGCGTGCGCCATCGTGCTCGAGGCAATTATGGGTATCGGTGCGGGTATCATTTCGGCGGTAAAGCGTTATTCCTTCTGGGATATTTTGGTAACGCTCACCACGTCGATCCTCGTTGCCGTCCCGGCCTTCTGGCTCGGTATGTTGCTGCAACTGTTCTTTGGCGTCATTCTCAAGGACGCCACGGGCGGTGCATTCTCCATGCCGATCTCGGGTGCCGGCGGTGCCAGCTCTCAGTATCAGGATTGGATGCACTATGTGCTTCCGACCATTACGCTGGCTTCGGTTTCGACCGCTTATGCTGCCCGCATTATGCGCTCGCAGCTGCTTGACGTCATGAACCAGGATTACATCCGTACGGCAAAAGCCAAGGGTCTCTCCAATCGCGCGATCATCATCAAGCATGCGCTTAAGAATGCACTTATCCCCGTCGTTACCTATATTGGTGTCGACTTTGGCGGCATGCTTTCGGGCGCCATCCTGACCGAGACGGTCTTTAACTGGCCCGGTATCGGCTATGAGGTCTATCGCGCCATTAGCATGCGTGACTGGCCCATCGTTATGGGCGGCGTTACGCTCATCGTCGTCGTCGTCATGGTGATCAACCTGCTCGTCGACATTAGCTATGCATTCCTCGACCCGCGCATCCGCCTTGGCGGTCCGTCGGATAAGGCCTAAGGGAGGTACGTCTCATGCAGGAAACTGATTCTCAGTCTCAGGAGCAGGCTACCGCCACCAAGGCCGCATCTGCTCCCGCCAAGTCCCGCACGCTGTGGGGCGACGCTTTTAAGCGTCTTCGTAAGAACAAGCTCGCCGTTATCGGTGTCTGCTGGATCATCATCGTCGTTGTGGTTGCCCTGACCGCAGATCTGTGGGCTAAGCCCTGGCTCGGTTCGCCGACGGCTTCCGACTCGACCACCATGGCCCAGACGTCGCTGATGGCTCCGTGTGCAGAGCACCCGTTTGGCACCGACGCCCTTGGTCGTGACATTCTCGTTCGCGTTATCTACGGTGCACGTGTTTCGCTTTCCGTCGGTATTATGGCCACTGCGATCTCCACGGTGATTGGTCTGGTCATGGGTGCCCTAGCCGGTTTCTACGGCGGCATCTGGGATACGATCATCATGCGCTGCGCGGATATCTTCCTGGCATTCCCGTACGTGCTTTTCGTTGTCGCCATGATCGCCGTTATCGGCCGTGGTCTTCAGAATGTCTTTTTTGCCATCGGCATTCTTGGCTGGCCTTCGATTGCGCGCGTCTTCCGCTCTGCAATCTTGACGGTCAAGGAAAACGATTATGTTGACGCTGCGCGCGCGATGGGTGCATCTGATGCTCGTATCGTCGTGCGTCACATCTTCCCGAACTCCGTCGCCTCCATTGTGGTCTACGCGACCATGAACATTGGTGGCGCCATTCTGACCGAGTCCGCTCTGTCCTTCCTCGGCATGGGCGTTATTCCGCCTACGCCTTCGTGGGGCTCCATGATTCAGGACGGTCAGCAGTATCTTCTGACTGCTCCCTGGATGATGATCATGCCCGGTCTGGCAATTCTCTCGACGGTGCTCGCCTTCACCCTGCTGGGTGACGGTCTGCGCGACGCCCTCGACGTCAAGATGAAGGACGCATAAGGATGAAGAAGAACAAGAACTATGTGGACCTGAAGGACCAGCCGGTTCCCGAGGGCCAGCATCTGCTCGAGGTCGATGACCTTAAGATGTATTTCCACACCGAGGATGGCGTTGTTCGCGCTGTCGACGGTGTCTCCTACACGCTCGATCGCGGCGAGACCCTGGGCGTCGTCGGTGAGTCCGGCTCCGGTAAGTCCGTGACCGCCATGACCATCATGGGTCTTATCTCGATGCCTCCGGGAAAGATCGAGGGCGGCGACGTTCGCTATCGCGGTCGTTCTATCCTCGAGATGACCGAGGAAGAGATGCAGCACATTCGCGGTAACGACATCGCGATGATCTTCCAGGATCCTATGACCTCCTTGAACCCGGTCTATAAGATCGGCAAGCAGGTGGGCGAGGGTCTTCGTCTGCACCGCGGCTACTCCAAGCAGGAGGCGCTCAAGCGTGCCACCGAGCTTTTGGACCTCGTTGGTATTCCCGAGCCCGAGAAGCGCGTCAATGAGTATCCGCACCAGTTCTCTGGCGGTATGCGTCAGCGCGTCATGATTGCCATGGCTCTTGCCTGCGATCCCGATATTTTGATTGCCGACGAGCCCACGACTGCCCTGGACGTTACCATTCAGGCTCAGATTATTGAGCTTATGCAGGAAATGCAGGAGAAGAACGGCAACGCCATCATCATGATCACCCATGACCTGGGCGTTGTCGCTGATATGGCCGACAAGATCATGGTTATGTACGCCGGCCGTCCCGTCGAGTTCGGTACTGCTGAGGAAATCTTCTACGAGAGCCGCCACCCCTACACCTGGGGCCTTATCCGCTCCATCCCGGAGCAGGCCATCGATGAGAAGAAGCCGCTTACGCCGATTCATGGCAACCCGCCTTCGCTCATGAACCTGCCCGAGGGCTGCGTGTTCTCTCCTCGCTGCCCCTATGCGACGGATAAGTGCCGCAAGCAGCGCCCCGAGCGTTTTGTTACCGAGTCTGGTCACTATTCTGCGTGCCACTACGCTGGCGACCCCGAGTTCCTCAAGAACGCTCCTGTGACGTCCCGTACGCGCAAGGATTCCAAGAAGGGAGGCGAGGCGTAATGGCAGATACCAACGAGCGTACTCCGCTGCTGAAGGTCGAGCACCTCTCTAAGGAGTTCCCCGCTGAGTCCGGCATGTTCGCCAAGCGCTTCTCCAAGCGTGTCGTCTCTGCTGTAAATGACATCTCTTTTGAGATTTATCCTGGCGAGACCTTCGGTCTGGTTGGCGAGTCTGGTTGCGGTAAGTCCACCACGGGCCGTACTATCATGCGCCTGACCAAGCCGACCGCCGGTAAGGTGTTCTTCCAGGGTAAAGATGTTGCCGAGATGAGCAAGCATGAGATCAAGGACATGCGTCGCGAGATGCAGTTTATCTTCCAAGATCCTTATGCTTCGCTCAACCCTCGTATGACCATCGGTGAGATCGTCTCCGAGCCCATGACCATTCACGGCGTGGGCACCAAGGAGGAACGCATTGAGCGCGTCCGCGAGCTTCTCGACGTTGTCGGACTGAACCCCGAGCACATCAACCGTTATCCTCATGAGTTCTCCGGCGGTCAGCGTCAGCGTGTCGGCATCGCCCGCGCGTTCGCTTTGAAGCCCAAGCTGATCATCTGCGACGAGCCGGTTTCCGCTTTGGATGTGTCCATTCAGGCCCAGGTTCTGAACCTGCTCAAGGAACTCCAGGACAAGTTCGGTACCGCGTATCTGTTTATCGCTCACGACCTGTCCGTCGTGCAGCACATTTCCGATCGCGTTGCCGTTATGTATCTGGGTAAGATGGTTGAGGTTTCGGACTGGAAGACGCTCTATAGCGAGCCTCACCATCCGTACACGCAGTCGCTGCTGTCTGCCGTGCCGGTTCCCGATCCGGATATCCAGAAGACCCGTAAGCGCATCATCCTCGCCGGCGATCCGCCGTCACCGTTGGATCCGCCGACCGGTTGTCGTTTTCACACTCGCTGCCCGATCGCGCAGGGCATCTGCTCTGAGAAGCTTCCCGAGTTTAAGGAAGTCGCACCGGGCCACTGCTGCGCCTGCCACTTCGCGGAGCCGTTCCCGATCAAGGAATCGCACATCGACCTGTAGTCGGTTGTTCTCGTCCGGGCCCGTGCTGGACTTAGTTTTCAGAACGTCCTCGACCATGGAAACCCCCTTATCCTGCTCCTTCGGAGCCGCGGATAAGGGGGTTTCCTGGTCTGCGGAATGTTCTGAAAACTAAGTCCAGCGCGGGCCCTGCGGCAACGCGGCAGGGAGGGGTGCGATTCCTTGATCGCTCACTTAATCTAATAGGAAAGTTAGTGAGGCCGGAGCTTTAGCTCCGGCCTCTTTATATAAGGGCTCGGCAAAGCCGAGCCACCAAATTTGCATCAGCCCCCAGAACATGTTTGAGAACTGTGCCTGAAGTATGTATCTGCAGGCCCCGAATCGGTGTTGCCTCCCGGCGCATTCCGCAGGGGGAGCGATATTTTGCAGCACGAAGTGCGTAGCAAAATATCGCTCATGCCCGAGGACGCGCCGGGAGGCAACACCGATTCGGGGCCGGACACACGGATCTACCTGCGCATTTACAAATTCGTAAACTTTTTTGAAAAAAGTGCTTGCACAGTTCTCGAATCATAGGTTAATATCTTCCTCGTTGAACGCGCGGGTCGAACAAAACGAACCGCGAATCAACAACATAGCATGTCGGAGTGGCGGAATTGGCAGACGCGCTAGCTTGAGGTGCTAGTGACCGCTTTTTGGTCATGCGGGTTCAAGTCCCGCCTCCGACACCATCGCATTTGAGAAGCCTCTTCGGAGGCTTTTTTGTTACCGATAGACGGTGGGGTCCACGATGGAAACGCTTGAACGCAACGAGTGGGCAGACGTTGCCCAACTAGTCGAGATCACGAGCGATGCTGTCATCATCTGCGAGCTCGACGGAACCATTCTGCATGTGAATAACCGCTTACTTGGTTTGATGTGCGAGGAACGCGCCGACGTCATCGGTGGAGATGTTAAAGACGTCCTGTACTCGTCCGCTTTTGAACGTGCGACGGAACATCGTCTGCCATTTGAAACTGATGGCTCCGAGAACGAACTGATGCTCAAACTGAGTGACGGCTCTTTTATTCCCGTCTTGGTTCGTGCGGGCTCCGTAACGCCTCCACACATCTTTGGGCGCCGCGCACCACGTGTCCTGGTGGCGCTTCACAGTATCGAGGAACAGTATTCTCACGACCGGCAACTCAAGCGTGCGTTATCGGAGCTTAGAGTGGCGAACAAGCGTCTCTCTGGCACGCTCTCGGTCATTATGAGCACTGTGGGCTCCGATGAGTTGCCCAGCCTGCTTGATACCGTTTTGAACCAGCTTGTAGGAACGCTCGATGCTTCGGGTGCTGCTATCTATTTTTCTGAGAGCGGCGGCTTTAAGCTTCGCGGTGTTTCCAAGGAGCTGCTCGACAGCTACCTGCCCGAGTTTTTGCCGTATGGCGCTGGCATTCCGACGTATGTTCTTCGCGAGTCGCGTGCCTGTCGCTTGTCGATTCAACAGGACCTTGAGGGCGATAAGGCCGCCTCCGGTATGTTCATGGACCTGGATAATCGTTCTAAGCACCTGTTGCGCATGCAAGATATGCCTCCGTACCGCAGTGAAATCTGTCTTCCCGTTTTTTACGGTACGCAGATCCTTGGCGTGCTGGAAGTTGGTTGGAAACGCCCCCAGGCACCGCTTGCCTATGACGTTAATGTGCTCGAGGTCATTTGCGATTACCTGTCTATCCAGCTGGTCGGCATGGCATCGAGCCTTCGCTCCCGTCGCACGGCCGAGCTTGGCCGCTCGCTCAATGTCTTGCGTGATGAGTTGTTTACCTTTCTAGACGATTCCGCCGCGGCTACCCAGGCGGTATCGTCCGAGATCTGCAATATGCTCAACTGCCATTTTTGCCCTATTGAGTATGACGCCAGTCTGGATTCCTACGTCATAGATTTTGAAGGCGGCAGCCGCGTTGCTTTGCCGGACGATCCCGAGAAGCTTTTCTTTTCCACGACGGCGCCAGCAGCACGTCTGGGGGCTGGCCCTGATGGCTTTGAGGCATCTGTTTTGGGCGGCACGAGTGCCGAGGACCTTAAACACGTCCGTATAACTCGCGTTGACGAATCGATGCCTATGGGAGGCTGGCTTAGGGCGCATGGCTTGCCTTGCCAGGGTCTCTACGTCGACGCCGGCATCGAGGCGGGGCGTCTGCGCTCTAAGGGCGATGGCAAGCACAGTAACGACGCGATTGTTCCTGCTTCTGTTGCGAAGGGCCCGACGACGCGCGCGCTGCTGCTTCGTGATGGTAGCCAAGAGCCGATTGATGACCTTGAATATGACTACTTGGTGCACTTGGCTCATGACTTTGAACTGATCTATGAAGGCGAATCTCAAAAGCGTGAGGAGCGCCATATCGCTCAGACGCTCCAGATTGGCATGAGAAATTCACTGGGGGATGTTCCGGGTATCGCAGCCGATTCGGTGTACCTGTCGGCCACGAACTCGGCGTTGGTCGGCGGCGATTTCTATACGCTCATCCGTCTTCCTGACGATTGTGCCGTCATGATTCTGGGCGATGTGTCTGGCAAAGGCATTGAGGCTGCATCGATGTCCGCGCTCGTCAAGACGGCCCTGACGGCATATGCCTGGGAGGGCGCTGGACCGGCCCGCATGGCACGCTCCCTTAACAGCATGCTCATGGGCTTTTCGAGGGTCGAGACGTTCGTGACGGCCTTTATCGCCAAGATTGACCTTAAAGCCGGACGCGCAACGTATTGTTCGGCGGGCCATCCTCCGACCATGGTCATCAGGCCAGAGTCGATGCCGCTGGGTGGCGGCGAGGCCCGTGGGGGGGAGGTCGAGCTGCTTGGATGCCAATCGGGGGTAATCGGTGCCTTTGAGAGCATGGTATACGAGACAGGCGTGTTTACGTTCGCTCCTGGTGACATGCTATTTATGTACACCGACGGAACAATCGAAGCACGTGACCGCTCGGGTGCTTTCTTTGGCGAGCAGCGCCTTCGTGACCTTCTGCTCTCTGTCTCGGGTGAGGGCGTATCGGGCATTTGCGGCAAGGTCTTGGGCGAGCTTGACCGATTTACCGAATCGGCGCTGGACGATGACATTGCATTGGTGTCCCTTGAGTTTTTACGGGGTCGTTCATAGACGACGCTGGGCGGGCTGAATCCGTACGGTTGGGGAAACGAATGCATCGAGTGGGCTTTTTTGGGGAACCATGGTCGTATGAATGAGTGGAATGACATAGCGGTTTTGACGCCACCAGGCGATATCGACATCGCCACGGTGCCTGCGCTGCGTCGGCGGTTGGATGCTTTGATTGGCCGCGGCGTGCGTCGTGTCGTCATCAACTGCCAAGCTGTTAGCTTTATCGATTCGACGGGCTTGGCATTCCTGCTTACGCGCGCTCGTGAGCTCATGAGGCGAGAAGGCCTGCTTTCGCTCGTCAATGCATCAGGTGAAGTTGTTCGCTTTTTGGAGATTGCTCGGCTTGTCGATATCCTTCATGTCGCGGGGCCGGCACGGGAGTCTATTCCCGCCATTCCGGTGGGGGAGCTGCCTCGCTGGAGTAAGAGCGTCGAGGTCCGTCAGGGTATCGAGAATCTTCCATACTACCGACATCGCATCGCCGAACTCCTTGAATCGCTTCCGTTGCGCCGTGACGAGCGCTACGATGTCGCATTGGCGTCGGGGGAGGCGCTGGGTAATGCCTATGACCATGCGGGCGGTATCGGCTGCGTCCTGACGGTTCAGGCCTATGGCGATCGCGTTGTGGTTGAGGTGCTTGATCGAGGTGCCGGCTATTCTATCGATGAAACGAGCGAACCGGTCGCATCAGAGGAACGCGGCCGTGGTATCAAGCTTATGCGTATGCTCGTCGATAACGTGGAGGTTGCTCGTCGTACGGACGGCGCCGGCACGCGCGTGCAGATGGTGAAGCTGTTTAGCGGAGCGCTAGAATCGTGTGCCTAGCCAATCGCTTTAGCGCGTTTAGCTACTAAGAACATGCGGCAGACAAGTTTTTTGAAAAAAGTACTTGCGTCTTTTGGACAACTCGCGTAAATTAATAACCCGCAAGCGGACATGGCTCAGTTGGTAGAGCACAACCTTGCCAAGGTTGGGGTCGCGGGTTCGAGCCCCGTTGTCCGCTCCATTGCATTTCCGGACCGTTTAGGCGGTCCTTTTTCGGCGAAGTGGCCAAGTGGTAAGGCAGAGGCCTGCAAAGCCTTTACCCCCGGTTCGAATCCGGGCTTCGCCTCCAGGTAACATCCGGGCGCTCCGGCGCCCGTTTTGTTTTACATATGCGGACATGGCTCAGTTGGTAGAGCACAACCTTGCCAAGGTTGGGGTCGCGGGTT